>CANLQE010000002.1:0-325000 GCA_947493215.1 uncultured Sphingomonadaceae bacterium
TCTTGCAAATAATCCGCTTCTTAAACAAACGGAAACCCCGGCTATAGGCTTCTTTTGCAGGATCACGGGGCTGCGAAAAACCACCGCCACTAAATCCACCACCGCCGCGACCGCCGGAACCACTGGCAAAAGCCGGCGTAGATGTAAGCGACACCGCAACAACGGCGATAAGCGCGTGCTTAAATTTCATGATGATGATCCTCCTAAGACAATTGATTCTTCTATACTTCGCACCAAAAATGATATTGGTTACAGCGGGTTCCAAAAAATAATCAATGTCGATTAAAGAACGAACTTACGTCTATAAGAAATCGAACTCCCCTAGAAAAGGCAAAAAATCGAGTGGAACACCATCCGTGCAGAGCGGTCCTATTCACCCGCTTTCCTGATGCTGGGAAGGCCAAAACCCGACTCATTCCTGCCATTGGCGCGGATGGAGCGGCGGCAATCCACAAGATATTAACCGAACGGACAATTGCTACTTTAAGATCTAGCAACTGCCAAGTCGAAATTCGCTATACCGGAGCCGACAAATCCGCGTTTCAAAAATGGCTAGGCGGCGATTTGACTTTCCTTGCCCAGCCTGACGGCGACCTGACAGACCGCTTGTTGGCCGCGTTATTGCCTGCCCCTGTGCTGTTCTTTGGCTCCGATACACCTGACCTAAAAGACTATCACATAGAGCAGGCCATCACCGCTTTGCAGGATCATGATGTGGTTGTTGGGCCAGCAGAAGATGGAGGCTATTATTGTATCGGGGTAAATGATTCCTATCAATTCCTGTTTGAAGATATGCCATGGAGCACGGATCAGGTTTTGTCCGAAACATTGAGGCGTGTGGCCGAACAAGGCATGACATGCAAAATGCTAGAAACGTTGAGCGATTGCGATACGCCCGAAGACCTTGCTCGGTGGCCTTGGTTGACCGCGTGAACATGACTATGGACCGACCATGAGCAAAGTTACGATCCTGGTGCCGACGTTGAATGAGGAGCAAGCGCTTCCGCAAACCATCGGGTGTCTAGGAACACTCCATCCACCGGCTGATGAGATATTGCTGGTCGACGGCGGCAGCGAAGACGCGACCAGACAGCTGGGCATAGAGGCGGGGTTAACGGTTCTGTCATCCCCGAAGCGTGGCCGGGGGCCACAGATAAATTTTGGCGTTTTGCAGGCTAGTGGTGATATTATCTGTGTGCTTCACGCGGACTCAACTCTACCGGTCGATGCGATTGCGGAAATTCGCAAGGCCATGGCAAATCCCAGATTGTCATTGGCCAGTTTTACGCCCCGTATCGCCGGACCAAACGGCACAAGATGGGGCTCCACCGTCCATAACTGGTTAAAGACCTGGTATATCCCCTTGCTAATGCGGCCATGGCTATTTTTTAAAGGCGTCCGATTGCTATTCGGTGACCACGCCATGTTCTTCCGGCGAGATCAGTTTCTTGAAGTCGATGGCTGTGATGAAGAAGTCGTAGTGATGGAAGAGGCTGATCTTTGCATCAAGCTAGCGCGCTTTGGTCGCACGCAAATGATCCCGCGCTGGGTATGGACATCGGATCGGCGGATAGCCGCATGGGGGCGATGGCGGGCCAATTGGATTTACGTAAAAGTCGGTATGATGTGGGCCCTGGGCGCACGCAAACGACTGGCGGACCACTATCCCGATATTCGTTAGCTTCGACGGCCCGGAAAATTGGTAAAATCCGGCAGAAACACATAATCATTTGCTTTTATTCGCAGATATGTAACCAAGCGGTTTAACCGGGCGAAACAATAAGCATGACAACAATATCTCCATTTACAATTGCTGAAACCCGGCCTCTGGCACAAGATAAGTTTCAAAACCCACTGGTAACAGCAAAGGGCGAACCGCGTGCGTCTGTGGCGATGACCGGGCTTGAAACCCTGTGGTTCAATACCGGTACACTTTGTAATCTTGCCTGCAAAAGTTGCTATATTGAAAGTTCTCCAACCAATGATGCATTGGTCTATATATCGGTCGATGAAGTTCGCTCCTATCTCGATGAGATAGCCAATAATGGACTGCCGACGCGAGAAATTGCCTTCACCGGCGGCGAGCCATTCATGAATAGCGACATGATAGCAATTCTCACGCTCTGTTTGGAACGTGGCTTTGAGGTGTTGGTATTATCCAACGCCATGCGGCCGATGCGACGGTTTGAAAAACAGCTATTAGCCCTGCCCAACCGCGATAGACTTACGATAAGAGTGAGCCTCGATCATTTCACACAACATGTGCATGAGGCCGAACGGGGACCCAATAGCTGGAACAAAGCCATGGACGGTCTTATCTGGCTTGCGTCGAATAATATCCGCACGACAATTGCCGGACGCCATTTGGATGGCGAGAGCGAGGCCGTTGGAAGGACGGGATATGCAACGCTTTTCGCGGCTCATAATCTGTCCATAGACGCCAAAGATCCCATGGCCTTGGTCCTGTTTCCTGAAATGGATGAGAAAGCCGATGTTGCGGAGATCACGACTGCCTGTTGGGACATTCTGGACGTGGCACCTACGAGCATCATGTGCGCCTCCAGTCGCATGGTCGTCAAACGCAAAGGCGACACAAGTCCCCGCGTCGCGGCATGTACGTTGCTACCCTATGATCCACAATTTGACATGGGTGAGACGCTGGCAGAGGCCTCTCAAACCGTAAAGCTCAATCATCCGCATTGCGCTCGCTTCTGCGTGCTCGGCGGCGCGAGCTGTTCAACCTAGAGCGCGTCCGGCGACGTTTTTTAGCTTGGCTACCAATAGCGGATCACGCGCAGACGGATCAGTAATCAGAGCAAAATCCAGCACATTGTCAATTGGACTGGCTTCGCGTTCCGCCGGTAAGCTGCGGGCAAGATGTGCGATCAGATCGCGCGCTTTTGCTGCATTGCTATGCATTTGGGCAATCACTGCGTCGACTTCAACCGGGGCTTCATTTTCTCGCCAGCAATCATAATCGGTGACCATGCCGATCAGTGCATAGGGCAGTTCCGCTTCGCGGGCCAATTTTGCTTCTGGCATGGCCGTCATTCCAATGACATGCGCGCCCCATTGGCGATAAAGATGGCTCTCCGCACGCGATGAAAATTGCGGTCCCTCCATCGCTAAATAGGTCCCACCCTCGCGAATATTTGCGCCGGCTTTGCGTGCCGCCTCAACGGCATATGCAGATAGGCGAGAGCAAACAGGATCAGCGACGGAAACATGAGCAACCAGACCGTCTCCGAAAAAGCTTTTTTCCCGCGCGAATGTGCGATCTATAAACTGATCAACGGTGACGAAACGACCCGGTGGCAGATCTTCCGCAAGCGACCCTACTGCCGAAATTGATATTAAATCCGTCACCCCCATTTGCTTCATGGCATCAATATTGGCGCGAAAATTCAATTGACTCGGACCAAGGCGATGTCCGCGACCGTGGCGTGGCAAGAAGACGCATTTGACGCTGCCGATATAGCCGACAAGCAGATCGTCCGATGGCTCACCCCAAGGTGTATCCAGCGATATCCATTTGGCATCTTCCAGCGCATCCAGCTGATACAGACCAGATCCGCCGATAATCCCCAATACCCATTTGCTCATATTTTAGATTCCGACCTGTTTGAAAAGTTTAGAGCCGAATATGGACAGCGACGAGCCATGCCGCAACTGCAATTGCGCTCCACATCTCTATTCGGGCCGAAAGAGTTCCAAATAGCGATAATCACGATTGTGATTTACCTTCGCGCCATATCAGGGAATAGAAAAAATAAAATTTGGGACGGTTTTGAAAGAATAGTGATAGAATGAAACGCTACGGGATTATTGGTGCGGGTATGATGGGCCGGGAGCATATCAGCAATATCGCGCTCGTCGACGGCGCGCAGCTGGTGGCTTTGAGTGACCCCGATGCCGGTTCATTGGAACAATCGTTGAACCATGCCAAAGCCAAAGGCTTCGCGCCAGCCACCTTTTCCCAATCGGCCACCATGATGGAGAGCTGCGCACTGGATGCCGTCATTATCGCGACTCCCAATCACACTCATTTTTCGATCATGCAGGATGTGATGCAACATCCCATCGCGATATTACTCGAAAAACCGATGTGCACCACGGTTAAAGATGCACGGGCCTTGCATAAGGCAGCGAAGAGCCATTCGCATTTATTATGGATTGGCTTGGAATATCGGTACATGCCGCCCGTTACAAAATTCGTCGAAAATATGCATAACGGCATCACCGGTCCGGTGAAAATGCTGTCCATAAGAGAACATCGGTTTCCGTTTTTGGAAAAGGTTGGGGACTGGAACCGGTTTAGCGAAAATACTGGCGGAACGCTGGTCGAGAAATGCTGTCATTTCTTTGATCTAATGCGGCATATATTGCGTGATGAGCCCGCACGAATATATGCAACTGGTGGTCAGGACGTGAACCATCTCGACGAGCGTTATGATGGCCGTCAGCCTGATATACTCGACAATGCTTATGTCGTTTTGGACTTTGCAAAAGGCACGCGCGCTATTCTCGATCTCTGTATGTTCGCCGAGGGATCGCAGGAGCAAGAAGAAATTTATGCGCTGGGCGACAAAGGCAAGCTTGAGGTTGCTATTCCGTCTGCTCAAATGACATGGTCACCGCGCGACAAAAGCGGACCATTGGTTGAAACAATCGAAACGCCGACAGAGGCCTTGCAAGCCGGTGACCATCATGGTGCGACATTTTTCCAATTGACCAAATTTCATGACGCCTTGCTCAACGGACATAGTGCCGAAATCTCAACATGGGATGGATTACGATCGGTCGAGATCGGCGCCGCGGCGCATGAGTCTATCGAAACCGGGTTGCCTGTAAACTTAGATATCAATTCTTCCAGTGAAGGAACGTAAATGAAAAAAATCCCTGAAATCGGCTTTGGTCTTTGGAAAGTGGCTCCCGCTGATTGCGCTGATATCGTTGTAGAGGCGATCAAGGCGGGTTACCGCCATTTCGATTGCGCGGCCGACTATGGCAACGAAGCTGAGGTTGGTGCTGGATTGAAAGCTGCGATTGATCAAAAATTGGTAAAGCGCGAGGATTTGTGGATCACTTCCAAGCTCTGGAATACTTACCATCATCCTGATCATGTCGAAGCGGCGTGTCGCAAATCGCTGGTTGATTTGGGACTGGACTATCTCGATCTATATCTCATTCACTTTCCAATTGCGCTAGAATATGTGCCCTTTGAAACCCGCTATCCGCCCGAATGGCTGCTGGATCCAGATGCAGACAATCCCGTCATGCAACGCGCACCTGTCCCGCTCCATGAAACTTGGGGTGCAATGGAACAATTGGTTGAAAAGGCCCTCGTTCGGCAAATCGGCGTGTGCAACTATAATAGCGCGCTGATCAACGACCTCATGAGCTATGCCAGGACGCCACCCGCCATGCTGCAGATTGAGGCACACCCCTATTTGACCCAAGAAAAGCTCATCAGACTGGCCGGGCAATATAAGATTGCCGTTACCGCTTTTTCGCCGCTTGCCGCATTGTCTTATGTTGAACTCGAGATGGCTGGACAGGGGGACAGCGTCTTGACGGAACCAGTGGTGCAAGATGCCGCATCAGCGCATGGCAAATCTCCGGCCCAGATTGTTCTGCGATGGGGCGTTCAGCGAGGAACATCAATCATTCCCAAGAGCAGCAACCTCGATAGAATGAAAGAGAATCTTGCGATCACTGATTTCTCACTAACCGATAGTGAAATGAGCGCTATCTCTGCGTTGAATGCCGATCGCCGCTTCAATGATCCTGGCGTATTCTGCGAAGGCGCGTTCGGCCTGCTCAATCCGATATATGATTGAGGAAATTAAAATGATGCAGCAGCAATGGAAAGAAATTGCGTTTCCGAAAATCGTGGAGGCCAACGCGGCCAGCGATCTTTCAGAATATTTAACATGTGAAAAAGAGCAGATTGATCGGGACCTTGGGGCAACTGGCGCGATATTGTTTCGTGGTTTTCAAGTGCCAAAAATCGATGACTTCGATATGGCGGTTCAGGCCTATGGAGCAGAGAATTTTCCCTATGCTGAGTCGCTTTCCAATGCCGTACGGATTAATCTGACGCCCCGGGTATTCACCGCCAATGAAGCGCCGCCGGACACGAGCATATTTCTCCATCACGAAATGGCACAAACACCGATTTACCCATCCAAGCTGTTCTTTTATTGTAATATTGCCGCTGATGAAGGCGGAGCAACCCCACTATGTCGATCCGATATTCTGCTCGAGAAGATGGAAGCGGAGAACCCCGCCCTGATCACCAAATTTGCAGAGAAAGGCGTCCGCTACACTCATACTATGCCGGCCCAGGATGACGCGCAATCGGGTCAGGGGCGAAGTTGGCGCAGCACATTGGGTGTCGAGGATATAACTTCCGCAGAGGGCCGTCTTAAAAGTCTGGGATATGAATGGCAGTGGCTAAAACATGATGCGTTGCGCGTAACGTCGCCCCGGCTCGATGCTGTGCGGGTGATGCACGATGGGCGCAGGGTATTTTTCAATCAGTTGATCGCCGCCTATCGCGGTTGGGCGGACGAACGCAATAATCCTGAAAAGTCCATTTGCTTTGGTGACGGCAGCGCCATCGAGGCAGATCAAATGCAGGTTGCCATTGATCTGGCAGATACGCTGAGCTTTGATTTGAAATGGGAGGCAGGCGATGTCGCCCTGATCGACAATTTTTTGGTCATGCATGGGCGCAGGCCATTTAATGGTACGCGCAAAGTGCTCGCCTCGTTGATCAAATAGACACCGTCCTTACAGGGGGTTTCGCGGCCCAGGCCCAATAGATTAAATTGGCCAAGATCAGTGATAGCAGGAGTGTGTAGAAGAGGCTGCTCAAGCCATCGCCTGATGCCAATCCAACATTCGAAAAGAGCAAGTAGAGAGCGATAACGCAAGAGAACAGGGTTGCCGCTAATGGCCTGGCAAAACGCCATGGTGTGAGATCAACCTTTGCGTTAAGCGTGAATTTCCAAGCTGTTTCTCTTGGGCGAAGATAACCAAGCGTCAGCATGATCGCGACTTCAACGACGAATAATATCGCATATTGATGAAGGAAATGTAGCGTGATCACCTCATCAAAAACAAACCGTAAAAGTCCGTATGCGATGACGTGAAAGACAATTACGATCTTTGCGCCAAGGGCCGGCACACGCCGGGTAAAGAGACCGACAATGACAATCACAACGGTCGGAATGTTATAGAATCCGGTAAAAATCCGAATTATCTGCCACAGGCCTTGTTCGGCAAAATAGAGCAAGGGCGCGACAACGAACGAGAATAAAGCGATCACAACGCTAGCGATTTTCGCGATACGTACCAAATCCTGATCGCTGGCTTTGCCTTTTCGCCAAGGACCATAAACGTCCAGACAAAATAAGGTTGCTGCGCTGTTGAGCAGCGAGTTGAAAGAACTGAACACTGCACCTAACAACACGGCAAGAAAGAAACCGGCGAGATAAACTGGCATGACATCGCGGATCAAGCGGGGATAAGCCTGGTCAATGGACCCAAGCCCTGGACCATAAAGGTGGAAAGCAATCACCCCGGGGACCATCATCATGAAGGGTACAAGCACCTTGAAGAAGCCCGAAAAAAGAACGCCTTTCTGTCCTTCGGCAAGCGACGCTGCGCCCAATGTTCGCTGGATGACATATTGATTGGTGCACCAGTAAAACAGGTTGGCGAACAACATACCGGTAAACAAAGTACCAAAGGGCGTCGGATCATCCGCATTTCCAATGGCATTGAGCTTGCTTGGATGATCGTTGACCAATTTGGTCATGCCATCGCCAAAGCTTCCTTCCCCCAGCGCAATGAGACCCAGCACTGGCACCAATATGCCGATGATCAGCAAACCGATGCCATTGATGGTATCGGAAACCGCAACAGCCTTTAATCCCCCAAAAATTGCATAAACCGAACCGATCAGACCTATGGCAACGACCGTCGTTACCAACGCCGGAAAATAACCTATGCCTAGCATTTCTGGTACGTTGAACAGCTGCATCACGGCTATCGAACCGGAGTAAAGCACCGACGGGATAGTTACTAAACCATAGCCCAACATGAACAAAACCACCGACATCCGCCGAACATCAGCATCGAAGCGATCGTTGAGAAATTCGGGCAAGGTCGTGAACGCCCCCGCGAGGTAGCGCGGCAGGAAGATTAACGCCATTGCGATCGTGGCAACGGCAGCCGTGACCTCCCACGCCATACTGCTCAAATTATAACCGTAAGCGGAACCGTTTAGGCCGATAAGCTGCTCCGCCGATAAATTGGTTAGCAGCAGGGAGCCCGCGATAAACACACTACTCAATCCGCGCCCTGCTAAGAAATAGCCATCCTTGCTATCCACACTGCCGCGGGTCTTGCGCCACGAAATCCAGGCGACCAGTCCCATGAAGAATATGCAGCTCACTAATGTTATGAGAAGGTTATCTTTTATCAACAGGACAGCTCCGATCCTCAATTTTCAAATAATCGGATATCATTCGCAACGGCTTACGACAAATGATTGAAAAAGGAAGAAGGAAGATGGCATTGGTGATTGGGGAAATGGCAAGCCACCGGAATATAGCCGGATGTTCGCGGTCCACGCAGCGGCGCTTTGCGGTGATTATCACATCCCATAGGATATGCGCGAACTCGGACTCGCAAACCAATATGCTCTGTAAACAGAAGCCCGGCGACCGGGTCGCAGATCGCCGGACTCCCATTACAATTACGGCGGCACCGCTGAAGGCTTAAGTCGCCGTAAACCATAAGATAGTGACAAATGTAAAATTAAGTGTGACTGGCCGCACAACCCACAAAAAATTACATTTAAATGATCAAATCATTGGAGATATTAGAAATTTTTGGGCGCGTCCCTAAGAAGCGCGATGGCCGGGTCGCAATACCATCGCGCTTCCAGAGGATTGCCTAACTCGGGCGATCCCAAAGGGAAGTTACCGCCAAGGGGCAAAAGCACCCACGGTGGTGCGATACCGCTGCCCCCCACATATTTCTGTGAATAAAGCGGTATCGCCATATTGTGTTAGCGGGCGATGCCAAGGCCTGCTGTGACGGCCGTCACTAGCAAGGCAGATATGCTATGATGGATGACGGGGCAGCCACAACGGGCGGAGAGATACAGTCATGGCGCATTATACCGGAAGACCGCGATTTGAGTGGGACGAAGATGGGCGGATTATGACGCTGCTCAATCGCTTTGCCTTTGTAGATGATGCGCAATGGGTATGGAGCGTGCCGACGATGGCACAGGTGGACGGGGCGTCAATTCCCAAATTTGCATGGTCGATACTCGGTAGCCCGTTTGTTGGCCGCTATCGCAAGGCATCGGTCGTGCATGACTGGTATTGCGATATCCGCACCCGCGGATGGAAAGCCACCCACCGGATGTTTTATGAAGCGATGCGCACATCAAAGGTCAGCGGCGCAAAGGCACGGATCATGTATGCTGCGGTTTACTATGCCGGTCCTCGCTGGGATGTTGCAGCGGACTACGATGCGCAGCTCGCGGAAGTTGTGGCGGCAGAGACTTATAGTCTGGAACAGCCCAAGCTGGCCGTGGAACAGATTGAGCGGGCGGACGTCACCCTCTGGCAGCGCCGCAAAACCGATCCGGCGGCGTTTCTGGCAATGTGTGACGACTTCGCCAAAAGCTGTTCCTCAATCGAGGATGTGGAGACGATGATTGAAGACCATATGGGGGCAACGGAATGAGCGGGCCACGAGAAAGGCTAGCGGCGTTGGAATTGGCAGCCGCGCTGGCGTCAGCGCGCAAAATGCCAAAAAAAATGGGAGTCGATCCTCGAATAAATTCGAGTTTCGGCTCCCACTGCGCCTGATCCGGGATGCTGTCCTCTTGCGATTTCAACGTCCGCTTTTCCGGCGTCCGGTTTCCGGGCCAATATCGTTAATGGTTATTGGTTTTCCGCATTATCGCTTGCGCAATATTGCTTCGGTTCAAACCCGATATTGGTCCAGTCACCCGACGATTGTTGTCCGCCTGATCCGTTCCGGCTTGCGCCTTTGCTTCACGGGTTTTTTTCAATCATCAATCGAAAGATCATTCTATCTTTCTTGCGAAAAACAACATGCTCGTTTCGACTATCTTCAGGCTTTAGATCGTTCCAGCGGGTCATTGCTGACTGGTCGCTAGTTCCATTCAAACTCCGTCCGATGAACTGTATATGACACGGGTTTGCGAGTCGCTCCAAATGGCATCGCGCGACTTATCCACAGATGCTGATCTTTCTTGTGGAAAAACAGTTGTCGGATTGTGGACAACGCCGGAAACGCGAAACCCCTTTCTTACAGATCAGCCACTGTGATAGTGATTTAGAATTGATTTTGGCTGGCTCTTGCTCGGCGTTCAACAGAGAACATGGTAAGAATGGAGCTGAGGCCCCGTTATCAATTATCCAGATGGAAGAAAACCCATGTCATTAACGAACTTGCTCGTCCCGACCTACACGCAAATGCTGAAAGCGCTCTCAGGCTGGCTGAAGAAGGCAGAAGCACAAATGCCGAAAGCAGATGCCGAAGCGTTGCTATCCGCGCATCTCGCGCCTGACATGTTTCCGCTATCAGCTCAGATTCGATTTGCCTGTTTGCAGGCTCAAGAGGCAGTATTCCGGCTTAAAGGACAGGCTTTCCCCGAAACTCTTGATGACCTTATCAATGAAGGACAGAATGCCGGTGAGCGGCCCGGTTCGCTCTTGGATGCCCAGACGCGGATCGATGAAGCTATCGCGTTGCTGGATGACCTGACCTCTGGCGCACTCGATGCAAACCCGGACATATCCATCGCACACGAGCTTCCGAACGGTATGATTTTCGACCTGACCGCAGAGCAATATGCCCGTGACTGGGCGCTGGCCCAGTTTTATTTCCACCTCATGACCGCTTATGCGATATTGCGCAGCGAGAAGATTGAACTGGGAAAAGCGGACTACATACCGCATATGTTTGGATATCTTCGTCCTGGAACAATGCCGAAAGGCTGAAATTTCGGCAACGGAAGGGCAGATGTCGGCGTAGAACCGGGCTGCGCTTTTATGTCCACTTGATGATCACACACCTGAATCGTTCAACGGAACGAGTCCGTTGGTCCGGCCTTTCTAATCGGGGGGGATATTTTGAAAGGACCGGACCTTCGGAACAGTCCCGGTGCCTATCGGGAGGGGGAGCGGCAACCGAGACTGAAAGAGTTTTTCGTATTAAACCTGAACGGTAGACATCAAGATGATGGTGCTAACGGTCAGGGAGGCTACTATATTGAAAAGCGTTTTCATGGATTTTCTCCTGTTATCAAAAACGCCGATCAAACATCACTTTTCCTGTCTAACTGATAGTCAGGAAATGGTCGTCAAACCGTTAAGTTTCAATTGAAAACGGAGATCAAGTAGTTGCACATTTTGCAACTGAAATCGCGCCTAGAAAATGCCTTGGAGCAGCTTCTTGCCCTTTTTCAGGGGGTTTTTGCGGAAGTTTGTTTCTTCAGCACCAATATAAGAGAAGATGCCGTCCAACGCCTGTTCGGTTACACTATCGGTCAATCCATCACGCGACAGATCAAGACCGCCCAACGAACTCAAAGAAGACAAAGAACCAAGGCTTTCGACCTGTTTATAGGCTCCGACTTCGGTCAAAGCTTTCTCAACCAGTGGCCGAACTTTGATGGCCAGTTCTTCGCCGGATGTCTTGCGCAGATACTCGGTTCCGCCCGTTCCACCGCCAGTAGCAATACCTACTCCGTCGGTCAGCGTCAGGTTATCGATGGCAGACCGGAATATCGGCTTGGCTTCCAGAGCCGCCTTACCAGCCGCATCATTAAGGTTCTTGGTAATATCCTTGGTCAATCCAGCCTTGCTGGTGAAGCGCAATATTTTGGTGGCATTCTTCAGTGGGCCGGGCAGTAAAACCCGAACCGCTTTGTCTGCATAAAAGGCCCCCGGCTGCGACAATTTATCAAGCGCACCATCAGACGCATTGCCGAGCAGGCTTTTAACGCCGGTGCTCTGAGCCTGCGCCGGAGCGGATAGTATCGGGGTTAGGGATAGCGGCACCGCCAGAAATGCCGTTGCTGCACTTAGTTTCAGTTTCTTTGTAATGTTCCGCATATCCCGCTCCTGCTTTGTTATGTCTGTTGATCATAGCATAGCATTTTGGCGGCAAGCTGAATAGCTCCACGAAATTGTGTAAATAGTTGTACCCTCGCGAAATAACGCTCTCCCGCTATTTGCTCTCGGAGAATTGGAGCTTCCCGCTGGTTTGATCCGCCGCCTTCTCGGTCAACTGCAACAGAAACGGATCACCTTCATCGGTCTTTCCAGATAACGCGTTACCATCTTTTTCGACGACGAAATTTTCTTCCGTCATTTTCTTTTCAAACCAGGATGTAAGATCGGTGATGCCTGTCGGTGCATCAAAACTCAAAATGACCTTGCCCCCCTGCCCATCCTTATCTTCGATATTCAAGCCGGTGACTTTGGTTCCCGGATATAGGGCAACATTGTTCATGTCGAAATCGTCACTGTCCAAAGATATCTGAGGTAAATCGACATCCATCGAGAAGCCGTCCGTCTTGATCGAGAATTTGCTGTCTTCGCCTTCACCGCCGATTTTGACTTTGTCGGGCTTACTGCCGCCTTCGCCATCAACATCAATGGACATTTCAAAGCCGTCCCCCTGATCATTTTCATTGGCGGAACAGGCAGACAGGGCGAACGGGATGGCGGCCAAGGCCATAAGATATGTTTTGGTCATCAAGAATCTCCATACTGTATTGTTGTAATAATACAGTATGGAGCAATTAGGTCAAGGCCGAGCTATCTTCAGGGCTCTATCGTTGCTCCCGGATTGGCCGCGTTCACAACGCCGCCGTCGACAATCAGTGTCGTACCGACCACATAATCGCCCGCACTGCTGGACAAATAGATGGCCGCTGCTGCCATATCTTCGGGTCGGCCAATGCGTTTCGCTGGAATACCTTTTTCGACGGTATTCTCATGATCACGTGCCGCTTTGTTCATGTTTGAAGCAAAAGCACCTGGCGCGATGCCCGACATGATGATGTCGTCGGAAACCAGTTTGGACGCCATTTTGCGGGTCAGATGAACAACCGCGGCCTTTGATGCCTGATAGCTGTAGGTCTCCCACGGGTTGACCTTGAAACCATCGATCGACGCGATGTTCACGACTTTTGCCGGACGATCAAAACTGGCCGCTGCTTTCAATTGCGGGTGCAGCGCTTGGGTCAGGAAAAACAGGCCTTTGACATTGGTGTCCATCACCTTGTCCCAGCCCGCTTCGGGAAAACTGACATATTCCTCACCCCATGCGACACCGGCATTGTTGATCAGAATATCGAGCTTGTCTTCATGGTTCGCGATTTCTGCGGCCAAGGCCTTGCAGCCTTCCACCGTGCTGACATCGCCCGGCACAGAGATACAATTGCCGCCCATTTCAGCCGCTGCAGCTTCGCAGGCGTCGGCTTTGCGGCCGGAGATATAGACTTTCGCCCCTTGGGCCAGGAAGCCTTCAGTGATCATCCGTCCGATACCCCGATGACCACCGGTAACCAAAGCGACACGACCTTCGAGCGAAAATAGCTTGTTAAAATCCATCATGTTGTCCCTTTAATAGCCGTGCATTTGAGCAACGAGATTGGTGTGATAATTGGCATCGCCCATAAATTCGGACAGCGCCCGATCACGCTTCATATAGAGGCCGATATCATATTCATCGGTCATCCCGACTCCGCCATGCATCTGGACACCTTCCCGTACCGAAAGAGCGGTAGCCTTGCCGGCCTTAGCTTTGGCTACGGACACCATCATCTCGGCCTTGGAAGAACGTTCATCCAGCATCTGTTGTGCTTTCAGAACCGTGGCCCGGGCAATTTCCATCTCACTGTATAAGTGCGCGGTGCGGTGCTGCAATGCCTGAAACGATCCGATAATCGTATCAAACTGCTTGCGGCCTTTGATATATTCTACGGTGATATCCATAGCTCCGGCACCAACGCCTAGCGTCTCCGCTGCAGAGCCTGCCCGGCCAGCGTTCAGCATCCGCTGAAGAACCGCGCCGCCTTCATCAACCTCGCCGATCACTGCATCGGCATCCACAACGACACCTTCAAATGCGACATGGGCTGCCACGGCGCTGTCCACTAAACGCACACTGTCTCTGGCCAAACCATTGCTGCTCGTATCGACAGCAAATAAAGTAAGGCCTTTGTCTTCACCGGCGCTACCGCTCGTGCGCGCCGCAACGATTAAGGTATCAGCCGAACCGCCCTGCACGACAAATTGCTTTTTGCCATCCAGTTTAAAGCCATTGCCTTCACGGGTCGCCGCCATGGCGATTTGATCGGGACGGTGCTTTGGACCTTCATCAATGGCCAGCGCCAACACGCTGTCGCCCGACAAAATGCCAGGCAGATATTTTTCGCGCAGTGCTTTACCGCCCGCGTTAAGGGCCTCGACACCAGCAACGGCTGTCGTCAAGAAAGGGGATGGCGTGAGATTGCGGCCAACTTCTTCAAGCACAACACCGGCCTCCACATGACCGAGGCCCAATCCGCCTTCGTCTTCGGAAACCAAAATACCGGTAAAGCCCATTTCCGCAAACTGCTTCCATAGTGCATGAGAAAAACCGTCCTTGCAGTTTTTATCACGAAACTCGCGAAAATGAGCGACATTACCTTCGCCCTTCATAAAATCTGCTGCGCTGTCCTGCAGCATCTTCTGGTCGTCATTCAAGTAAAGCGGCATCGCTTTTATCCTTCTAATATGGTTGTTTAACTACCCGCGCGGTCAAGCGTTGGGCAATTGCAATATCTGTTTAGAAACGACGTTCAGCATGACTTCGCTGGTACCGCCTTCAATACTATTCGCTTTCGTTCTGAGCCATCCACGAGCAGTCAACCCGCCATTGGAAGCATCACTTTCCCATTCCAGAACTTCACTGCCGCCCGCTGACATGATCAATTCATGGCGGCGTTTGTTAATTTCAGTTCCGGCATATTTCATCATATTGGGCTGCGCTGGATGGCAAAGATTGGCTTTGAACGTATCACCGAAACGCTCCGCCATCGCCCGGAAAGCCAAAACATCAATGTCCATGTCCGCCATCTGCGCACGGAGCATCGGATCATCCAACCGGCCCATCTCGTCGCGGCCATATTGATCGGCGAATTTTGAGCCGAGCGATGTTGCACCGGAAGAACCGTCGCCAGAAATCATGCTGCGCTCATGGCCCAGCAGATATTTAGCAACGTCCCAACCGCGATTCACTTCACCGACCACTGAAGATACACCATCACCATAGGATTTGGGCACTTCAACATCAGCGAAAAACGTCTCACAGAAAGCAGATTGACCGGAAATCAAGACAATTGGTTTCGTCTCCACACCCTTGTTCGTCATGTCGAACAACATGAAGCTAATGCCTTTATGCTTGCTCGACTTATCCGTCCGCGTCAGACAGAAAATCCAGTCCGCTTTGTCAGCATAGCTGGTCCATATCTTCTGGCCATTGATCAGATAATGGTCGCCCTTATCTTCCGCAGACGTTTGCAACGAAGCAAGATCCGAACCGGAACCGGGTTCCGAATAGCCCTGGCACCAACGCACTTCACCGCGCGCGATTGGGGGCAGAAAATGCAGCTTCTGTTCCTCCGTGCCAAAATGCAGCAGTGCGGGCCCAAGCATCCAGATGCCAAAGCTCGACAAAGGCGAACGAATTTTAAGACGGCCCATTTCCTGCAGCAATATCTTCGTTTCGGCGCGCGACAGTCCGCCACCACCATATTCTGTCGGCCAATCGGGAACAGTCCAACCTTTGGCCGCCATTTTGTCCATCCATTCTTTCTGACCAGGTTTGAAGGTTGGGTTTTTACCGCCCCAGCAAATATCGCTCTCATCCACGGCAGGCTGACGCATTTCAGGGGGACAATTGGCTTCCAGCCAAGCTGCAGTTTCTGCGCGGAAACTTTCAAGATCGGACATGATGGTGGTTCCTTTAATTGATCGATTAACGTCTGACTATCATAGGTCGGTGCCAAGGTTCAATGATCCGCTTGTCCAAAGATGCAAAAAATAATTGGCCATGTGGGCAGGCCGCAGATTCCGTAACGGCAAGTCAATATATTGCTGGAATCGATTGACGGCCAATTCGCGCTGAGCCTATGTTCTCAAAAAAAATAACCCGAAAACAGGAGCCCAGAGGATGCGATTTGAAGGCAAAACCGTTGTGATAACGGGCGGCTCATCGGGAATTGGGCGCGGGACGGTCGACTTGTTTTTAGGCGAAGGCGCGAACGTTGTCATGGGCGATATAGATGCTGACGAAGGCACCGCGATGATGTCTGCATTGGGCGACAAATTTTATTTCAAGAAATGCGATGTTACCAAAGAAGATCAAGTCAAAGCGCTGATGGACTATGCTGCGGACAAAACCGGCGGGATTGATATTGTCTTTAACAATGCAGGTGCTGGCGGCTCACGCGATGCGATAGATGAGATTACCGGTGATGACTGGGACTTCGCAATGGCATTGCTGCTCAAGTCGGTCGCTATGGGTATCCGGCATGCAGCACCACATCTAAAAAAGCGTGGCGGTGGAGCGATAATTAATACAGCTTCGGTTTGCGCCTTCCAAGCGGGCTTTGGGCCTGTTGCCTATTCGACAGCCAAGGCTGGCGTTCTGCATCTTACCAAATTGGCGGCGGCTGAGTTAGCGCAATATCAAATTCGGGTGAACGCTATTTGCCCAGGTTTTATTCAAACCAATATCTTTGCAACGACCCTTGGTGCGAATGATGAAGAGAAGAACCAAATAAATACGGCCTTGGGACAAGTGGCGGCGGGCATTCAACCGGTAGCGCGTCCCGGCATTCCTAATGATATTGCCGAAACAGTTGCCTATTTTGCATCGGATGCTGCTGGCTTTGTCACCGGTACACATTTACTCGTAGATGGTGGCTTGTTGGTTGGCAGTCAGGCGAGCTGGGACCCCGAAATACCGGGCATGCTCGACGCCCTATTGCCAGAGTCTCTCAAATGAGCGTGGTTGCCGAACCGCTCCCGACCAGAACCAAATTGCTTTATGGCTCGGGGTCTATTGCCTATGGGATAAAAGATAACGGTTTCGCGACTTTTTTGCTTTTCTACTACGAGCAAGTTGTCGGGCTGAGCGCGGATCTGGTGGGCCTTGCCATAGCACTCGCCTTGATCGCTGACGCTTTTATCGACCCCGCTGTTGGGCAAATGAGTGACAGAACGCGCACCCGAATCGGTAGGAGACATCCTTGGTTATATGGCGCGGCGCTGCCCATCGTCATCGCGTGGATATTCTTGTGGCATCCGCCCGAAGCGAGTCCGACTATAGTGTTTTTCTATCTGTTTGGCGTGGCGATGGCCGTCCGGATGGCATTTTCCGCCTTTGAAGTTCCGGCTTTAGCGTTGCTGCCTGAACTGAGCCGCGATTATCATGATCGAACAGGCATCATGCGCTTTCGATTCCTTTTTGGCTGGGCCAGCGGCCTTTCGATCATGTTCCTCGCCTATGCGATTTTCTTAGTTCCAAGCGAAGACTATCCTGTTGGGCTGCTCAATAAAGACGGTTACCAAAACTACGCTATCCTCGGCGCGATTATAATGCTGTCAGCTGTTTTAATCTCGGCACTAGGAACCCACAAGCGTGTGGTCGGAGATTATCGGCGCCAAAAGAGCCATCCGCCAACGGCCGAGACTATGGGCCAGATCATGGAAACTTTCCGCTATCGGCCTTTCCTACTGCTCATGCTCGCGGGTGTCTTTGCATTTACGAACCAATGGCTTGTATTTGCTTTATCGCCCTATCTCTTCACCCATGTATGGGAATTCCGTCAACCCGATTTCACTGCCTATTCTCTCACCCTGTTCGTCGCCGCAGTCGGGGCGTTTTTGGTGGTCACACCAATCTCCAAACGGCTTGGCAAAGCCAAAGCGGCATCATATCTAACGCTTGCCGCCTTGTTTATCGGCACAGCGCCATATTGGTTGCGAATGGTCGATATTTTTCCGGCACCGGGCGACGCCAGGATGCTGCCCATTCTCTTTACCCTCCTTGTCGTTGCCACAGCGTCAAGCATCTCTGCCATGATCCTGACAATGTCCATGATCGCCGACGTTACTGATCAGCATGAATTTGACACCGGTCAAAGGAGCGAGGGCCTGTTTTCGTCGGGAATGTTCTTCATGCAGAAAGTGGTCAATGGCATCGGAATTTTGCTGGCAAGTCAGATTATCTCGATCATTCAGATGCCCAAAAACGCAACGCCGGGCTCTGTTGATCCCGCCATTGTCGACAATCTAGCATTAATCTATGTTCTTTTGGCCACGGTGATCGCCCTGATTGGCGCTTGGGCGTACACAAAATTTCCGCTCGGCGAAAAAGATCATGAAAACAGGTTGGCTAATGCCCAGTTGAACAACCAAGCCGCGGAATAAATCTGCCCTTATCGGCACGTTTCCCGTGGCAAAGCGCTATCGGCTCTGATAAGTTAATCGCATAGTTAAATCGAGAATCTTTCAAAAAGGGATATAGGCATGGATTTTGATCTCACCGAAAAGCAGGAATATTGGCGCAATCAGGTGCGCGAGCATATTGAGAATCATGTCCGTCCCAGAGTCGCCGACTACCAGGCCGAAGACGAATCCGGAGATCGCTGGAAAGTCCTTCAGGTTGTTGAAGAAGAAAAAGCCAAGGCGAAAGAAAAAGGCATCTGGAACCTTTTCATGCCACCAGCCAACCCTAATTTGACGCATATCGATGATGTATTTCAGTTTGAAGGCCCCGGCCTGACCAATCTTGAATATGCCTTATGTGCCGAAGAAATGGGTCGCGTTGGCTTTTCATCGGAAGTATTTAACTGCTCTGCGCCCGATACCGGCAATATGGAAGTGTTCCATCGCTATGGTACGCTGGAGCAGAAAGAACAGTATCTGCGTCCCTTGATGAATGGCGAAATTCGTTCTGCCTTCCTGATGACCGAACCGGCGGTTGCTTCTTCGGATGCGACCAACATCGAAACCGCTATCGTTCGCGATGGCGATGAATATGTTATCAATGGCCGCAAATGGTGGTCCTCCGGCCTTGGCGATCCGCGCTGTAAAATCGCTATTGTCATGGGCAAGACGACATTTGAAGGCAGCCGTTATACACAGCAGTCCCAAATCCTGATGCCAACTGATGCACCGGGCGTAAAAATCATCCGCCATCTTCCTGTCTTCGGATATGACGATGCACCGCATGGTCATATGGAAGTCGAAATGAAAGATGTTCGCGTGCCAGCATCCAACATCCTATTGGGTGAAGGCCGTGGGTTTGAAATCGCACAGGGCCGCCTTGGGCCTGGCCGTATTCATCACTGCATGCGTACCATCGGTGTTGCGGAAGAGGCGCTGGAAAAAATGGTCAAGCGCCTGCAATCACGCATCGCCTTTGGCAAACGTATTTCCGAACATAGCGTTTGGGATGAGCGGGTTGCACGGGCGCGTATCGACATTGACATGAGCCGTCTGCTTTGCCTGAAAGCGGCCGATATGATGGACAAGGTCGGCAATAAATATGCCAAGGCTGAAATCGCAATGATCAAGGTTCAGGCTCCTAATATGGCTCTGAAAATCATTGATGATGCGATCCAAGCCCATGGCGGCGGCGGCGTCAGCAACGACTATGGCCTTGCCAGCGCTTATGCACATCAACGCACTCTGCGTCTCGCGGATGGTCCAGATGAAGTTCACAACCGGACTGTCGCTAAGATGGAATATGGCAAATATGCCGAAACAGCCGATGGCAGCAAAATGAAGGAAGAATTTTCTTCAGGTGATCTAGCCGTTACGCGATAGAAAAGGATCGGATACATGAAAGCAGCAGTCCTGGTTGAAGCGGGAAAACCGCTCGAAATTGAAGAAGTTACTATCTCCAAGCCGGGTCCGCATGAGGTGCTAATCCGAACGGCCGCGTGCGGGCTATGCCATTCGGATCTGCACTTTATTGATGGCAGCTATCCGCATCCCTTACCCGCGATACCCGGGCATGAAGCGGCCGGTATTGTCGAAGCCATTGGTAGCGAAGTACGTACGGTGGCCGTCGGCGACGCAGTGGTTTCCTGCTTGTCGGCTTTTTGCGGCCATTGCGAGTTTTGTGTTTCCGGCCGGATGTCACTGTGCCTGGGCGCAGACACTCGGCGTGCGGTGGAAGACGCTCCGCGTATCACACGGCCCGATGGATCAGCTGTGGCACAAATGCTCAATTTGTCCGCTTTTGCCGAACAAATGTTGATACATGAGCATGCTTGTGTGCGGATTGATCCTGATATGCCGCTTGATCGCGCCGCGGTTATCGGATGTGCAGTCACCACGGGCGCTGGAACAATATTCAATGCCTGCAATGTCACTCCGGGAGAGACTGTCGCTGTTGTAGGCTGTGGCGGTGTTGGCTTGGCAACCATAAATGCCGCAAAAATTGCCGGTGCCGGTCGTATCATAGCCGCCGACCCGATCCAGGAGAAACGCGAACTGGCGATCAAGCTCGGGGCAACCGATGTCGTTGACGCTTTGGCGGATGATGCAGCTGAACAAATTTTGGACCTGACAAAAGGCGGCGTTGATCACGCAATTGAAGCCGTCGGTCGTCCGGCATCGGGCGCCCTTGCGGTCGGATCGCTAAAGCGCGGCGGGACGGCAACGATCCTAGGCATGATGCCGCTAGACCATCAAGTCGGACTCAGCGCGATGGATTTGCTATCCGGTAAGAAATTGCAGGGCGTGTTGATGGGAGAAAATCGCTTCCCGGTAGACATACCGCGTCTTGTCGATTTCTACCTGCGCGGATTGCTGGATTTGGATAGCATTGTTGCCGAGACGATTCCACTTGAGCAAATTAATGACGGTTTTGAGAAAATGAAAAAAGGTGATGCGGCACGGTCCGTCATCACTTTTAACTAAATAGGAAGAGGGAACTTCCATGAACCCACAAGAAGACATGACCGGCACTATGGCAGTGCCTGACAAGGACAAGCTGGACGAGGCAAGTCTGGCTAAATGGATGGATGCCAATGTCGAAGACTTCTCAGGTCCGATGACCATTACAAAGTTCAAAGGCGGCCAGTCCAACCCGACTTATAAAATCGAAACCCCCGGGGCAGATTATGTCCTGCGCAAAAAGCCGTTTGGGAAATTGTTACCATCTGCCCATGCCGTTGATCGCGAATTTCGGGTTATAGCCGGACTTTACCCCGCTGATTTTCCTGTCGCGAAACCCTATGGCCTGTGTGACGATGATGATGTCATTGGCACCATGTTTTATATTATGGGCATGGCCGATGGCCGAACGCTGTGGGACGGTACGTTGCCAGGCATGGAACCAGATGAGCGGCGCGCGATCTATTTTGAAATGATCGACACGCTGGCAATGCTGCACAGCTATGACCCGGCAAAATTGGGGCTGGAAAGGCATGGCAAACCAGGCAATTATTGCGAGCGCCAGATTTCCCGGTGGACGCAGCAATATAAGCTGTCCGAGATCGACAAAATTCCGGAAATGGACCAGCTGATCGAATGGTTGACCAAGACTATTCCCGAACAAAAAAGCTTTGGCATTGTCCATGGTGATTTCCGGCTCGACAATATGATTTTTTCTCATGACGAACCCAAAGTCATTGCCGTACTGGATTGGGAATTATCGACGCTAGGTGATCCCATTGCCGATTTCGCTTATTGGCTAATGGCTTATGAGATGGAGCCAGAGGGCCGTAGCGGTTTGAAAGGCGTTGATCTAGCAGCGCTGGGCATACCATCTCGCGAAGAAGCAATTGCCCGCTATTGCGAGA
Organism: uncultured Sphingomonadaceae bacterium; assembly: GCA_947493215.1. Classification (GTDB taxonomy): domain Bacteria; phylum Pseudomonadota; class Alphaproteobacteria; order Sphingomonadales; family Sphingomonadaceae; genus Parasphingorhabdus. The sequence goes on from CANLQE010000002.1 coordinate 21,935, forward strand.
AGTCCGGTATTGATGAATTGCCACCAATGGACTGGTATCTCGCATATAATCTATTCAGAATTGCCGCGATTTTGCAGGGCATTCAGAAGCGTGTAGTAGATGGTACAGCTAATAGCGCAGCGGCGGGCGAAATGTCTGACCGCGTCACACCATTAGCGCAAGCGGGATGGGAAGCAGCGAAACGCGCTGGCGCATAAATTACTCAGACAGGAGCGAAAGCATGGCGGACCTCAAAGATAAAGTAGCCATTGTTACAGGCGCTGGCAGCGGGATCGGACGCGCTTCTGCGCTGTTATTTGCCGAGCATGGTGCCAAGGTCATTGCCAGCGACCTTACCGACGCTGTTGAAGAGACCGCTAAGGGTTCTGAAGGTAACATCATCGCAATCAAAGCCGATGCAGGCTCAGAAGGCGATGTCGAAATGCTCGTCGAGGCTGCCGAGCAAAAATTTGGCGATCTCCATGTCTTTTTCGCCAATGCAGGCATTGGTGGCGGGTTTGAGGGTATCTTCGACAGCAGCGTGGCCGAATGGCAGGAAGTGTTACGCGTCAACCTCATCGGGCCATTTCTGGCTGCCAAATATGCTGGCAAAGTCATTGCTGACAGCGGTCATGGCGGTTCGATTATCTGCACCGCCAGTGTTGCGGGTATCCGCTCTGGCGCTGGTGGCCCGGCTTATTCTGCCTCCAAGGCTGGCGTCATCAATCTGGTCAAGGTCGCGGCACAGCAATTTGCGACCGCCAATGTCCGCTGCAACGCCATTTGCCCGGGTATCACAGAGACCGGGATGACCCAGTTTATCTATGACAAAGCGCGGGAGAAAGGCAAAGAAGACCGGCTAGGTTATCTCAATCCGCTGCGCCGCGGGGCCAACCCAATTGAAATGGCAGAGGTCGCGCTCTTCCTGGCTTCCGACCGGTCATCCTATGTCAATGGACAGGCCATTGCCGTGGACGGCGGACTAAGCGCATCGCACCCGGTCACCCGTCAGGAATTTGGCCGAACAGCCGTTTAGCGTCTAGTTCGCGAGAGCGAGTTCACCGTCGCCCAGTTGCACGAAATCCACGCGGCCATCGGTCGCGCCACACAAAAATACACTTTGCGAGCTGCCAGATAATCCGCCTTCGACGCGCCAACCTGCGCCATCGCGGGCTACTGATTGTATTTCTGAAACCCGCGCATTGTTCCCGGCTTGCCGTTCAGCAGCGTTGGAACAGACGTTGATCGCAGTATCCATAGAGCCGGTGCCGCGATCGCTTCGGCTATCAGACCGTCGATTATCATAGCGACGGTCGTCATTGCGCTGGTCATAGCGATAATCGCGATTATCAGATCGACTGTCCTGCTTATTCTTTGACGCTGCGCTAGCGATGGCAGCAATACCGCCAATGATCAAAACCCCTGCCAACACATCACCAGCGTCCACGCGGTTCCGGTGCCGGCGATAGCCGCGACCATAACCATAGCCGCGATAACCCCGATAGCCGCGCGAGCTGCGCCAACCTTCAGCTTTGTCGCTGTCGGCGCTCCAGCCAAGGCTCGCAATATCTATCGCGCTAACAGGCGCTGGTGCGGGATTAACCGGTGCTGCCATGGCTGGCGCAAATCCGGTAAAAACCAATGCCGTCGATGCAGCAATGGCGGATAATTTCTTTTGAAAATGCATAACAATACCCCTATTTTCAGCAGGTCCTGTGCCCCAGAATCTACTCATATACTATATATAGTTGGTCCAGCCTGTCACCAGGCTGAACCATTTTTTACATTTCGTAGGCTTACCTGCGATATTTCAGATTTTTCAGGCGTACTTCTGACACCCGTCTTCCGTCGACATAGCAAGTAAACTTGCCTCGATCATATCCGCGCCGATAGCCATTTTGGACAGCCAAACGGCCCTTGACCTTATAGCCGTAGCGGGTCCGCTCGACATCACGGATCTGGGTCACGTCGGCCCGGCCATAATAGCCCGCCTTACGTTCCGTCGCCCGCACACATTTGTTCACGGCCCGGCGCGAACTGATGCGTTTACCTTTGCGATAATTATTGTGGCGATAGTTGTTGTTGCGATAATTGCGATCGTTGCGATAACCATCATTATAGGCATAGCGATCTTTTTTGCCCGAACTGGCAATAGCTGCAATGGCTCCGATAACAACGGCTCCGGCAATCACTTCGCCGGCGCTGATACCACCCCGGTCATAATCTTTGGCCATGGCCGGTGTTGCAGAAACGGCCAACGCAGTTGCGGCAGCGGTTCCGATCATTGCTGTTTTAAGAGTATTCATCTCCACTTTCCTTTCAAACTACCCGAGAACCATTTTCCGAGCTTGTGACACTCTTTTAGGGGATGGCGGTTGAGTGGAGACTGAACTCCCTTGTCAGGAGCTGTTCAGGTTAGTAGCCACTTTTATGAACGACATAAATCCCTGTTTTCCGGGATATAGTTGCGAAGTGGACAAATTGGACGCTTCCCTATGGGCGTCCGCGCTGCAGTGGTTTTCCATGACAATCGAGAATAAAATCGTCTGATTCATTAAGCACATCGATAGGGCTTGCGATCCAAAACAAGCCGGAGATATTTCCATCCCCGGCCTTCAGTTATAATTTTTGGATTGCCTAGAAACCTTTTCGAACCGAAAGGCCGAATGTCCGTGGCTGACCAACCCGGAAGCCCAAGCGCGCGCGCCCGCCGCGTTCCCGGTCAAAGGATTGCAGCGCATTCACATCAAACACATTGCGGACATAAAGCGTGATATCCAATTCGTTATCAAATTTGACCCCCGCGCTAAAATTCACCAGTTCATAAGCCGGCAATCTCAAATCGACCACTGTCGCTTCATTTCCAGTGGCGCCTCCGAACGGCAATCCCGACACAAAGGACCGCGGATTATCAACCTGATCACTGGGTTGGGTGAAACGGCTACCGACATGCTGGAAAGTACCCGTCACGAAAGCGTCACCGCTGCCAATGGGCCAGCTATAGGTCGCATCGCCCGATATCTGAAATTTGGGCACAGACGGCAGTCGGTTGCCTTCTTCGACACCACCAAGCACGGTGCCGGTGCCGTCAACGACGGTGGAATCAAACTCAGCTTCAATCAGCGAACCCGAAAGCCCTAGCTCCAGACCATCGAACACTTCTGCCGCCAATTCCCATTCGACACCCAGGCTATGGGCCTCGGGAACATTAAAGGTGATACGGGAGGAACAGGACCCGGCATCTAACGTTACCTGCAGATCGCTGATATCGGTATAGAAGGCCGCGGCGTTAAACCTTATACCGCCGCGTTGCGCCTTTACGCCTAGCTCATAATTCCACAGGGTTTCGTCGCCATAATCCTGAAATGCTCCGAATATAGCAGCATCTTGGGGCGTACATAACGGGATATTGAGAGGGTCATTCACCCCGCCAAGCCGAAAGCCTTGCGAAGCCTGTGCGTTGATCGAAATATCATCAGCGACATCATAGCTCAGCAAGAAACGTGGTGTGACACCGTTAGAGGATGTTTGGTCCTGAACATTTGAATCCCCATTGGCAAACAGGCCGCCTGTGGAAATTGTCCGGTCTTCGCTAAAGTCATAATAGCGGATACCAGCCGTCGCGGTCAACCGGTCGGTAATCTCGTAGCTCGCTTCACCAAAGGCCGCGAACTGTTCAATCTGAAAATCGAGATCAGAGTTAAAGGGCGAATCTGCTGGAAAACCGTTGGCAACGCCGGCGGCGGTTCCTGCTCCCAAGGTGGCATCAGTAGCCGCGTCATAACCGGGCGTCGGCAGCCTCTGCTCATATTCCCGGGTCACATCTGAATAAAACCCGCCAACAACCCACTGGAACCGGCTGTCATTATTGCTGGCAAAGCGAACCTCTTGGGTAAAGCTTTTCAGATCCGTGACATCGCGCAGATTGGATGGCAGTGAAACCGCAGCCTCTGGAAAGCCCAGATCAACCGATACAGATCCACTCAGCGCGCTGGCATCGCGACTGACCAATATTTCCCTGTCGCTGAGACTGCTGACGAAAGTAGCGCTCACCGGCCCTAGGTCCATATCGATCACCAAATCTGCGATCAGTGTCTCGTCCTTAAATTCTTCGCGCAACAGAAGATATTGCTCGCGCTCCCCCAGTGTAATGGCCGGACGGGTGGTCGTAAACGGATTGGCAAAGAGATTAAACACTTCCTGCCGGTTGAAGCCGTCAGCGGTAATCTCCTGATAGATGACACGCGGTGTGATCGTCAGGCCTTCGATCGGTTGCAAGGTCAAGGCCAAACGGCCGCCAATGCGCTCACCGCTATTCACATCTTCGGTGACAGCGCCGCCCTCGCCCCGTGCATCCACAAATCCACCAAATTGTGTGTAGTAGCCAACCGCCCGGATAGCCGCCTTATCCTCAACCAAGGGAATGTTCACTGCACCTTTCAGGCTGTAACCCAGATCATCACCGTCAACGAGGTTGACGTCGCCCTCAACCGTACCCTCAAATTCATTCAAGTCCGGTTGGTTGGTGATGTAACGGATCGTTCCGCCAATAGAACCGGAACCAAAGAGCGTGCCTTGCGGGCCGCGCAATGTTTCGACACGATTGAGATCGAACAGATCCAAATCCGGCGTAAACAGGGATAGCGAGATGACTGACTCATCCAGATATACGCCGACCTGTTCCTTCACGCCTGGTTGATCGCGAACAATTTGCCCTGCTGATACGCCGCGGATAGCTACCTGACTTTGTCCGGGGCCCAAATTCTGGATGGTGAGGCCAGCCACATTACGAGAGATGTCCTCCAACGTCACTGCACCACTTTTTTGAATATCTTCCGATGTCTGCGCGTTAATCGAGAAAGGAATATCCTGAAGATCGGCGTCGCGCTTTGTGGCGGTCACAATGATGATATTATCATCCTCTACTTCCGCTTCGCTTACGTCCTGGGCCAGCGCTGGCTGCCCCGCGATGGCAATGGACAATGCGGACAGGCTAATAAATTGCAGTGATTTCATGACGACACCCTCTCAAAATACGCCGTTGGCCATGACTTTTCTGTCATGTGCACAGCGGTGAATTGATGCCCTTGCCCTGCATTAAAAATGGATTTTACATTTTAGGGAAGGTCAAACTCGCGTTTTCACTAGTAATTTTAACAGGGGTGGGTTTTTTGTGTCGAATTGGTCACATATCGGACCTTTTCGTCCAATTTGGACAAAAAAAGGCCGGGGTGTTTCCACCACCGGCCATAAAGTTGTTGTTCTCAGGAGGAACAAGATGAGGTGCCGACCTCAATTCTGGGAGGAGAGATGGCCGGCACCAAACTGGTTAGCCTTTGGCAAATTCCGGGTAAGCTTCGACACCGACTTCGGCGATGTCCATACCCAGCAGCTCGTCTTCTTCGGAAGGTCGAACGCCAATGGTGAATTTCAAAATTGTCCAGACGATTGCGCTGATCGCAAAGGTAAAGGCACCGATAGCGACCACGCCAAGAGCCTGAACTCCAAGCTGTGCACCAACGCTCAGGGTCACACCGTCGACTTCGGACTGTGTATTCCAAGCTACGATGAGCGTGCCCCAGATACCGGCCAGCAAGTGAACCGGAATGGCGCCAACGACATCATCAATTTTCAGCTTGTCGAGCAATGGCACTGCGAACACTACGATCACGCCACCGATACTACCGATAAGGATAGAAGCGGGGACAGACGGTGCCAGCGGTTCAGCGGTGATTGATACCAGACCAGCCAGAGCGCCATTAAGTGCCATTGTCACATCAATCTTCTTATAGAGAAGCTGTGTCAGGACAATTGCCGTAACCACGCCGCCAGCAGCAGCCATATTGGTGTTGACGAAAATCTTGGACACATCGCTGACGTCGCCAATTGTACCCATGGCAAGCTGTGATGCGCCGTTAAATCCGAACCAACCGAGCCACAGGATAAACGTACCCAAAGTCGCGAGCGGAATGCTTGAACCTGGCATGACCGTGATCTTGCCGTTCACATAGCGGCCCATACGAGGTCCGATAATCAGCGCGCCAGCCAAAGCAGCCCAGCCGCCAACCGAGTGCACAAGGGTCGATCCGGCAAAGTCACTAAAGCCGCGTTGATCGAGCCAGCCAGTGCCCCACTCCCAGCTACCCGTGATAGGGTAGATGAAGCCGGTCAGAACCGCGACAAAGATCATGAAGGGCCAGAATTTAACCCGTTCGGCAATCGTACCAGACACAATGGATGCGGTCGTCGCACAGAAAACCATCTGGAAGAACCAGTCGGACGCCACCGAATAACCGGTTTCGACATCCGCTTCACCGACAGCTTGCATGCCATAGGGCCCGAATGTGCCAATCCAACTGGCAACGTCGGTATACATAAGGTTGTAACCGGTGACCCAGAACATGATGCCCGCGAGGGAATAAAGACTGATATTTTTCAAGCACTGCATCGACACGTTTTTGGAGCGAACCAAACCCGCCTCCAGCATCGCAAAGCCTGCGGCCATCCACATGACCAGAAAGCCACCGATTAGAAACAGCAGCGTGTTGAAGATATAGGCGACATTGGCGCTAGGATCAGCAACTTCAGCCGCCTCCTGCGCCAATGCAGGTGATGCCATCCCTATGGCAACTAGACCTGCAGATAATGTTAGAATTTTTTTCATTGATGCGCTTCCCTGTCTTAAATCGCGGTATCGCCGGTTTCACCGGTCCGAATACGAACGGCATTTTCGAGCTCCATGACGAAGATCTTCCCATCGCCAATAGATTCCGTCCCCGCCGCGCTTTGAATGGCTTCAACAGCCTGCGCGGCCAATGCGCTGTCACATGCGATTTCCAATTTTACTTTGGGAACCATGTTGGTGGTATATTCAGCCCCGCGATAAACCTCTGTCTGGCCCTTTTGGCGCCCGAAGCCCTTCACCTCAGATACAGTCATGCCCGCAACACCAACTTCCGTCAGCGCGTCGCGCACATCATCGAGTTTAAACGGCTTAATTATGGCAATGATAAATTTCATTATGCCCCCTTCTTGTTACCAAGGGCATCTTCGCAAAGGGCGTGCCAGAATCTTAACCAGCTGGATTCAAACAAAAAAGTGAATCCACAATTCTAAATAAAGGGTAAATTTTGGGCAGCGCCTTGGGATTGCCTAAATTTTAGGCAGCACCTTTTTCCATTCTCGCTAAGATCTCAGGAATAATCGCTGCAGTCTCCCGGCGGCCAATTTCAATCAACTCATCCGCTTTCGTGAAATTCTGCATATCGATGTGACCAACCGGCGGAGACAGCGCAAAATCTGGGGGATCAAGCGCCAGAGAATAACGCCCCAGATTGCGCAGAGAAAGACCAACAGATGCCTTCACAATCGCTATGCTATTGGGGTATTTGCCGTCTTTGCGGCTGATACCGGCCATTTCTACGCGGTTAATAAAGTCATCCTGCAGATTGACCGACAAGCACAAGGCATCGGGTGCCATCTCCCGTGCTGGCGATACCGGCACAGGCAGCGCTGCACCGCCATCAACCAGCAAGCGGCCATCATATTCCACGGGCTTGAAAATCCCCGGCAGAGACATGGACGCGCGAACGGCCGGTACCAGCTTACCACTATTCATGATGATCGTGTCGCCAGTTCTCAGATCAGCGGCGACGGCTGCCACTGGAATCGACAAGTCCGCAAAGCTGAGGTTACCGAGCTGCTCTTCTAGCTCTTTCTCAATCGTCCGAGCACCCATGACCGCGCCGCGTTTGAAATGCGGGTCCATGAAGCGAAGCAATGTCCGCAAATTGGCGGTGCGTGCGGTTTCCTCGAGATAGTCGAGTTTTCCAGCAGCAAAGCTTGCCCCTGCTATCGCGCCAATCGACGTGCCCGATATTGCGGCAATTTCAATCGGCGAATCCTCAAGCGCGCGCAACACGCCGATATGGGTCCAGCCCAAACCAGCGCCACCACCAAGAGCCAAGGATAGCTTCATAAGGACACATCCTCTGCCAAAATCGCTTTGGCCTCAGCCAGATCTTCATCGAGCACCATGACGCGCGCGGGCAAGGCGATCCCTGCCCCCTCCACAATATTCACACCGCTGTCGAAACAGACCGCTCCTACGCCAGCCGCTTCCAGCCGGCCGCGGATAATCTCGGCTTCTACACCATGCATGTGGCGGGACAGTTCGACGAGACTCATAACGCTATAGTTCTTTCGGGTCGAAAAAATGTTCGGTTGCGCGCGAAGGCAATCCATCAATGCTTGTTGTTGTGGCTTTGACCTTCTTGAACCACTCGTCCTCTCCGGACTGCTCATGATATTTAATCAATGTTTCGCGTTCTTTTTCCAGTTTCATATGGGGTATGCCATATCCACAGCTGCCCTGCACAGTGTCCACAGATAAGTCGAATATCTGCCGGGTTCCCGGTAATATGTCGAAATGCTGTGCCAATTCATCCCAACCATCATCCTGCGGCAACACTGGCTTGCCCGTGCCGTAAAGCCGCATGATAAGCGCAGGATTTCCGAAATTATTGAACATGATCGTGACCCGGCCTTTGTCGGCTTGGTCCGCAATCATATGGGCATGGGTTTCATTGCCTGAACCACGCAAATCTAAATATGCCACCCGGTTGGGGCCCAGCACCCGAAATACATCATAGCCTTTAGGGGAAAGATTGACCCGTCCGTCCGCCGCCGCCGTCGCCACGAAAAACATCGGTTGCTTTGCGATAAAAGCTCTGTGGTCATCATTTAATGCGTCGAAAAATTCAGCCATGGTCGCTTCCCAACTAGTAGAAGGAACCTCCTAACAGAGTTTTCCAGATCACAACAGCAAACCAATGGATGAAAATTACTGGCCAAAGCGATTGTGAACGAATGCGAATATGCGACAGAATGATACCGAATATCAAGGTCGCAAGCCAGAACGAGGGATGTAGGAATATCTCCGCTGATGGAGAACCAATGGTCAGTGCCTGAAAAGGATGCCACAGCACAAAAAGGACGGTGGAAATCCACGCCGCCCATCTTGCCCATCGCGCCGCGAGCCACGACAACAGCAGTCCGCGAAAGACAAATTCTTCGGCCAATGCGGGAATGAGAAAGAGTATCAGCGCGATTTTTACAAGACCTGCCCAGTCCGTAATCGGTGACCATTGCAGCCAGCCCGAGAGGAAGCCGATAGCGGCGATAATTGCGAGCGCCGGAACAGCGACTTTCAGTGCGGCGATCCACTGCGATACATCCGGCCAATTTTTTAGCCCGGATATGGTCTCACGAACAGCCCTCATCACAATACTCACCTTACCAATTCATCCCTTGGTCAATCGCTGCCTGTTCATCGGGACGCGTGGTCCGGCCGAGAACGCTATTGCGATGGGGAAAGCGACCGAATTTTGCGATCGCATCACGGTGATTATTGGCGAATTTCTGATTGCTGCCCAGCCTGGTAAATAAGGCGACGGACCTATTCTGGTCGTCCAAGTTTTCGCTATGCATGAACGGCATATAGAGAAATGGCCGTTTCTCCTCAGTCAGCCTCTCGTCCAAACCCTGATCAACCGCCAATTTTGCAATTTGCAAAGCCAGATGATCGGTCGAGAAAGCGTCGGCTGTGTCGCGAAACATATTGCGGGGAAATTGGTCGAACAAAATGACAGCCGCGAGCGCCGTTTCCGGCGAAGTCACGAAATCGGAAACAATCTTTGGTTTTTGCTCTTCCCAAAGCTCCAGAAACCGCTGTTTTATACTATTATCGATATCATCGCTTTTGCTCCACCAGTCCTTGGGCGAAAGTTCTTCAAACCAGAAAGTGAGAATATCAGCAGGCCAATCAATCATAACGCGCGCCAATCGCGGGCCCCAGGTTCTGGATGGGCGGTAACTAAACTCAAGCAGTGCCCCCGACCGTCAATCCATCCACCAGCAAAGTCGGCTGTCCAACGCCAGCTGGCACAGACTGTCCGCCTTTACCGCACACGCCAATGCCTTCGTCCAGCGCCATATCATTGCCAATACCGGTTACTTTCGTAAGCGCCGTCGGACCATCGCCGATAAGCGTTGCCCCTTTAATCGGCGCGCCTAGTTTGCCGTTTTCAACCTTGTAAGCCTCTGTGCAAGAGAAGACGAACTTGCCGGAGACGATATCGACCTGTCCACCACCAAAGCTTTTGGCATAGATGCCGTTCTTGACGCGGCCCATCAGCTCATCGGGATCATCCTTGCCGCCGCGCATGAACGTGTTGGTCATCCGCGGCATCGGCGCATGGGCATAGCTCTCGCGGCGACCATTTCCGGTCGCGGGAACGCCCATCAGACGCGCATTGAGCCTGTCCTGCATATAGCATTTCAATATGCCGTCCTCGATCAGGACATTTTCCTGCGTCGGCGTGCCTTCGTCATCAATGCTCAGCGATCCGCGCCGCTCATTAATCGAACCATCGTCGATAACCGTCACGCCCGGCGCAGCAACGCGCTCGCCAATACGGCCGGAAAAGGCGCTCGTACCCTTGCGGTTGAAATCGCCTTCAAGCCCGTGACCAATGGCTTCATGCAATATGATGCCAGGCCAACCGGGTCCGAGCAAAACGGTTTGCTCACCAGCAGGCGCATCTACGCTTTCGAGATTAACCAAAGCCTGATTGAGCGCTTCGTCAATCGCGCGATTCCAGCGAGCTTCTTCAAAAAGCTGATCGTATAAATAACGCCCACCCATGCCAAAACTGCCGGTTTCACGCCGGCCATTTTGTTCAGCGACGATCGAAACGTTGAGCCGGACCAAAGGCCGGACGTCGGTCGCGACAAACCCATCGGGACGGACAATCTCTACGACGCTCCAACTACCGGACAAACCAACAGAAACCTGCGCAACACGCGGATCACGAGCCCGTGCGGCGGCGTCAATTTCCTGACACAGGGCGACTTTCTTCGCGAACGGAATGGTTTCGAGCGGATTGGCCTCACCATAGAGATGTTGGTTGGAACCGCGCGGCGGTGGGGCCGCCTCGCCTTTGGCTGGATCGAGCAGTTGCAGCGTTTGTGCCGCGCGCTTGATTGCCGCTTCGCTAATTTCATTGCTATGCGAAAAACCGGTCATTTCTCCGGACACACCGCGCAGGCCAAAGCCGCTATCGGTGCTGTAATCGGCAGTTTTCAAACGGCCATCATCAAAGCCGAAACTCTCTACAGCGCTATATTGCAGGTAAAGCTCTCCGTCATCACAGGCAGAAAGGCTGCCAGATACGAGCGCCTTGGCTCGTTCCGGGTCCAATCCGTCAGGGCGGTAAAGAAACGAGCGGGGATCCATATTTTTCATCATTTCTTTTATATAGAAACGAAATCGGGGCTGCGCACCCCCTTTAGTCAGATTATTCCGCTTAAGACGCGTCGCCAGCTATATCCGCAGCGACATCAGCGGGGCCACCCATCAAAATAAAACGCCGGTCGCAATAGCCGCAATCGACATAGCCTTTTTCATCAATTTCCAGCCAAACGCGGGGATGGCCAAGCGCGGCGCCACCCGGAATTTCGGATGCGCCATCGCAAGCGTTGCGCTTTTTTGATGTTCTTACGGTTTCAGGTGTGTCGGTCATGGCGCGGAATTAGCAACAGTGCTCTGCCAGCGCAATATATTACGTACTGATAATAAGTTGGAGATGCTCAACCTGTAAGATCAGAGATAATCAACCGTCATCGTAAATGTACCGCTATAGACGCCTGCTTCTTGATCAGCGTCAACGCTCAGCCGGCCGCCGACCGTCAGCTGATAGATACCAAGCGTACCCAGAAAGCCGCGAACAAAGGTGCTAAAGTTCCGATTGCCGTTGCCGATCGCCATCTGGTCGATATCCATGCTATCCGTGCCATTAGGATGTGTCACCGTCATGGTTCCCGGAATAGATATTTCGACAATCTGATTTGGTCCACCATAAATGATGAAATTACCACGCCCGAACGAACCTCCGGCTAGCGTTACACCGCCAGTGCTGGTCCGGTTGCCGTTACGGGTGTCCAAAAAAACGGTCCCGGGTGCAGGTGATGGAATAATTCTGCCAAACTCCAAATCCGCGATATTCACGACAGAAAGCGGACCGATGGTTACCGCTCTGGCGTCAGCGTCCGCATCAACGGTTTGTGCAAAAGCTGCTGGCGCGCTTGCTATCCCTGCAAGCAGGAAGAGTAAGCAGCCGATAAGCCGCGGTATAATCTGGTCTCTGGTCATCATATTTTACTCACTACCCACAAAATCTAAATAATCTCTATGTGTCCCGATTAATCCCCATCAACCAGGCCGCTGCTCCTAATATTTACTGATAATCTATCGTCACATTGAACACCCCGCGATAGGTGCCGCCCACTTGGTTGGCACCGATCCGCAATTGGCCGCCAATCTGATAAGTTGTCTCTCCACTGGCATCGAGAGACCGGTTACGCGCCCCGTCAAAACGGAACCGGTTGACCCGCATTGTTTCCGTCCCGCCATCACGGACAATATCAATACGATTTTCCGCCACCGTGATCCGGACGATGGTCAGCGGTGCCCCGTAAGCTGTAAAGGAGGCCGCGGTCGGAGCCCCGCCAATGGATATGGCATTGCCGTTGCGTTGATCAAGCGTGCTGGTTGCCGGGTCCATCCGGAATACTGATTGAATCGTCCCCGCTATAAAGTCGCCAAAATGTAAATCGGAATTTTTTACCATGTTGACGCCCTGATTGACGACAACGGTCGCATCACCGCTGGCGGATTGCGCCTTCAAAGGTTGCGTCAGACCAATGCATGCCAGCGCAGACAACATGAATGCCGCACGCGCAAAGCGGGGCTTAAATGCCCTTTTCTGGTCCCTCACTTGTTCCACATTGCCATTCCTAGAGGCAAGACCCCAAAGATAAGTTTAATATCATGCCTAATTTTTCGTTAAACGCTGTCACATTCTGTATCAAAGCCTGCGCAAAGCCTTTGATTGTAGGGGGCAAGATGGTTATGCGGTTGCCATGACAGAAGCTGCAATCTCCATCGACCATCTATCCAAAACCTATGCCGGCGGCAAAAAAGCGCTGGATGACGTGACGTTTGACGTGAAACGTGGCGAGATTTTCGGACTGCTTGGCCCCAATGGCGCGGGCAAATCGACGTTGATCAATATATTGTCGGGTATGGTGAGCAAAACCAGCGGTTCTGCCAATATCTGGGGCTTTGACATTGATGCCGATCATCGCAATGCAAAAGCCTCTATCGGTATCGTTCCCCAAGAGATCATGTTCGACCCGTTTTTCACGCCCGCAGAATCGCTGGAAGTCGTCGCTGGACTATATGGCATCAGGAAATCAGAACGCCGCACGATGGAATTGCTGCGCGCTGTCCATCTCGAAGATAAAGCCAATGCCTATTCTCGCACCTTGTCGGGCGGCATGAAAAGACGACTGCTGGTCGCGAAAGCCATGGTCCATTCTCCACCGATCTTGATATTGGACGAACCAACGGCCGGCGTGGACATCGAACTGCGCCAACAGCTTTGGGAATATGTCGAGCAACTCAATAAATCTGGCGTTACGATTGTCCTCACAACCCACTATCTTGAGGAAGCAGAAAATCTCTGTGATCGGATTGCGATTATCAATCATGGCAAGCTGATAGCGCTTAAAACTACACCGGAACTGGTCGGAATGGCACGGGAGAAACTTGTCGAGTTAACGCTCGACCGAGATATTTCCAAAGAGTCCGATGCGGTTACCTTTGCCGATGATCTGTTTCTGAAAGCCGAGATTATCGGTGCGCGCACTGTAGCTGTGACCTATAATAAAGACCGCACAAACGCCGGTGGCGTCATGGAAGCCGTGCAGAAGCGCGGATATCAGATTGTCGACGTCACGACACGCGAAGCGGATCTGGAGGATGTGTTCCTGAACCTGACAAGGAAAGCAGCTTGAGCCATTTCGACGTCATCATCGTCGGCTCGGGCGCGGCGGGGCTGAGTGCGGCGATTACACTGGCGCGGACCCATAAGGTTCTGGTGCTAGCCAAAGGCGATCTTGCAGGTGGCTCAACCACATGGGCACAGGGCGGCATTGCTGCGGTGCTCGACGCAGGCGATACATTTGAAAATCATATCGATGACACCATGGTTGCGGGGGCTGGACTGAACCGCCGCGAAACTGTTGAATTTGTTGTCGAGAACGCGCCGGCCGCCATTGAACGGCTGGAAGAGATGGGCGTGCCTTTCAACAAGGAAGCCGAAGTCCTTCACCTCACCCGAGAAGGCGGCCATAGCCATCGCCGGATCGTCCACGTCGATGATGCCACCGGCTGGGCCGTACAGGAAGCGCTGCAAAATACCGCCGCAGCGCATCCCAATATTACACTGCAGCCCCATATGGTCGCGATTGATCTGATTGCCGACCGCCATGCAAAAACACCGACAGGCGCCAAAAATGTCTGGGGCGTCTATGCGCTGAACAACGGTACCGGCCGGGTCGAGACATTGACATCGCGCGCCACGATCATGGCCAGCGGCGGCGCTGGACGAACCTATTTATTCTCGACCGCACCTCGCGGTGCCACAGGTGATGGTATCGCCATGGCTTGGCGCGCAGGCGCGCGGGTTTCCAATATGGAAATGATGCAATTTCATCCCACCTGCCTGTATAATCTCGAAGTCAAAAATTTCCTGATCACAGAAGCAGTCCGTGGCGAAGGCGGTCATTTGAAATTGCCACCCGGCGTACAAGACGGCGGCGAGCGGTTCATGGATCGCTTTGATCCAGAACGCATGGAACTGGCCCCACGCGATATTGTCGCCCGCGCCAATGACCATGAGATAAAGCGGCTTGGCCTCGATTATGTCCATCTCGATATTTCTCATCACAAACCGGAATTTGTGAAACATCATTTTCCGAACATCTATGACAAGCTCATCGGCCTCGGCATCGATATGACCAAGGAACCGATACCCGTAGTCCCCGCGCAACACTATACCTGCGGTGGGATATTGATCGACTTGCACGGCCGCACTGACTTGCCAGGTCTTTATGCTGCCGGTGAAGCCAGCGAGAGCGGCCTGCACGGCGCGAACCGATTAGCCTCCAACAGCTTGCTGGAATGTTTCGTCTTCGGAGACGCCGCCGCCCGCGATATCGCAGAGCATTGGGATGATATGCCGGAACCGCCCGCGATACGGCCATGGGATGAAAGCCGCGTCACTGACAGTGATGAAGAGGTGGTGATCAAACAGACGTGGACCGAAATCCGCCGCTTCATGTGGAATTATGTCGGTATCGTTCGCACGACCAAACGCCTTGAGCGTGCCCAACACCGTATCGACCTGCTGCGCGGGGAGGTTGAAGAATATTACGGGCATTTCCGGGTGACGCAGGATTTGATCGAATTGCGCAACTTGATCGAGGTCGCAGACCTGATCGTCAAATCAGCACTCGCACGCAAGGAAAGCCGGGGGCTGCATTATATTACAGATTATCCAGAGCGGTTGCCGGAAGCGGCGGATACGGTGCTGACGCCTTAAAAAATCGGCCACAGTCCCAAATAGCCCCGCGATCTTTTTCATGCTATCGACTGCACAACAGTACGAGGGGGAGCACGACATGAACTGGGAACTCATATTCACAATCACCAATAATTGGGCGTTGGTCATGTGGCTGATACTGGCCTTTGCACCGCGGCGAGAGATCGTGATGAAGGGCGTCTTTTATGGCGGCGTTGGCCTGTTATCGCTGACCTACGCCGTGATCATCATACCGCTCATGACCGGGATGATAGGTGGCGGAAGCGGCGGCAGTCCTGATTTTACAACGCTGGCCGGGGTTCAAGCCTTGCTGTCCAGTGACGGCGGTGCGACGATCGGTTGGATCCATTATCTTGCCTTTGATTTATTTGTTGGCATGTGGGTCGCACGCAACGCGGATAAATACGGGTTTGCCCGCTGGATACAGGTCCCCATATTGTTTTTTGTCTTGATGCTGGGGCCTTTGGGTCTAGTGCTCTACCTGCTGCTGCGCTTCACGCGTCACAATAGAGTTGCGGATGCCGTAGTACCTCAATAAGACACTGAGTTGAATTAAAGGATTAGAATTCCAATCTTGAAGAGAGATAAGGAATTGATAAAGGGCGTATAATGGCAGATCCGTATCAGGCGTTAGGCGTGGCCAAAGGGGCCAGCGAGAAGGAGATCAAGAGCGCCTATCGTACGCTTGCCAAAGAACTCCACCCTGATCGCAATAAGGACAACCCTAAGGCAACCGAGCGGTTCTCCGATGTAACCAAGGCCTATGACCTGTTGCTCGACAAGGATAAACGCGCCCAATTTGATCGCGGCGAAATTGACGCAGACGGCAACCCGGCCGGATATGGCTTTGGCGGCGGACAGGGCGGTGGCTATCCGCGCGGTGCCGGCGGCCAGCAATTTGACTTTGGCAGCGGCGGCTCGGATTTTGGTGATATATTTGACGGACTATTTGGCGGCGGCGGACGCAGTTCCAGCCCCTTTGGTTCTCGCCAGCAAAGCGCTCCTCCGCCCAAAGGCGCCAATGTTTCCTATCGTTTAAAAGTCGAATTTATCGCCGCTGCAACGCTCGAAAAACAGCGAATAACCCTTGAAGATGGCAAGACCATCGACCTCAGTCTGCCCAAAGGCGTCGAAGAAGGCACGCAGATGCGGCTGGGCGGCAAAGGGCGGCAAGGCCCTGGCGGCAATGGCGATGCGATTGTGACCATCCACATTAACCGCCACCCCTTTTACGAGCGCGATGGTGATAATGTGACACTGGAGCTGCCGATCAACCTGAAAGAAGCCGTAGAAGGCGCTAAGATCAAAGTACCAACGGTAGACGGTCCAGTGCTGCTTTCGATTCCCGCAGGTTCAGATTCTGGTAAAACACTGCGACTCAAGAATAAGGGCTTTCACAATAAATCCGGTGGTCGCGGCGATCATCTGGTGACACTGATGATCACATTGCCGGAGAATGATGCGAAGCTAGCGGAATTCGTCAAAGACTGGGACAATGACGAAAACCCGCGCGCTGAAATGGGTGTGTAATCTTGACTGAGTCGTTGCATGTCTGAATCTTCGCCTCTGTCCCCAGAAGCGCGGCGCGAGGAGCCGTCACGACCGGGACGGAAAAGCGAGCGAGCGACTAAAGCACTGGCAGAGGGCCATTTACCAAGGCAAATTGTCTCGGTTGTTCAGCGCACAGCCGTGGGCGTTTATAATGACGGCTTCACCTTTGCGGGAAATTTCGCCTATCTTTCGTTATTGGCGGTCTTTTCATTCTTCATCGTAGCGGCCGCCATTGCTGGCAGCATCGGTCAGACCGCCATCGGTACCGATTTTGTCGAGGCATTTTTGCGTACCGTTCCACCCTCGGTCGCCGGTGCTTTGCGCGTGCCGATTAGCGATGCAATGGGCGCGAGAACCGGCCCCTTGCTTTGGTTCAGCGCCGCTGTTGGCCTTTGGACTACCGCCAGTCTTATCGAAACCATCCGCGAAATCCTCCATCGCGCATATGGAGTCACGGCCCAGCGTGCCTTTTGGGAATATCGCCTAACCTCCATCAGCCTTATTATTATATCGGTGTTTTTCGCGATGCTCGCGTTGAGCGCCCAATTTATATTGGCAGGAATTAGCGAATTTCTCGGGGATTTTTTCCCGAACTTGGAGGAAAGCACGACCTGGTTCTCGCTGTCCAATGCCCTGCCCTTTTTGATCCTGTTTGCCACTTTGTACTTGCTGTTCCGATTACTCACGCCGCGCCAATATCGCCCCCGTGCTTATCCCAAATGGCCCGGTGCAGTGTTCATTAGCGGCTGGTGGTTGCTAATTACCGGCTTGCTTCCGCTCTTTCTTAAATATGCCGCCAACTATCAACTGACCTATGGCAGTCTTGCAGGTGTCATGATCACATTGATCTTTTTCTATCTGATCGGCCTTGGCATGGTGATTGGGTCCGAACTGAACGCCGCGCTAGCGGACCGACCGCAAGCTAGAGAACCGGACTTATGAGCATCGGATGATGATTTTCTGGAATATCAGGGGCATGGGCGCTATTGAGGATAAAATTTTACATCTGAAAAGGATAAGCAATGAATGAACTGATGAAGGGCAAACGCGGCCTGATCATGGGGCTAGCGAATAACAAGTCGCTCGCCTGGGGCATTGCGAAACAGCTTTCCGAAGCCGGCGCAGAACTCGCGATCAGTTATCAAGGCGAAGTCATGGCCAAGCGCGTGAAGCCGCTGGCAGCAGAACTCGGCTGCGATTTCCTTTTGGATTGTGATGTTTCTGACATGGATCAGCTCGATAAAACCTTTGCCGAACTGGCCGAAAAATGGCCCACAATCGACTTTGTCGTCCACGCAATCGGGTTCACCAATAAGGAAGCCCTGCGCGGTAAATATTTTGACGTGACCCTCGATGATTTTCTGATGACGATGAATATCAGTGTCTATAGCTTTACCGCGGTCGCTAAACGCGCTGCGGCGATGATGAATCCCGGCGGATCGATGCTGACCTTATCCTATTATGGCGCAGAGAAGGTCATTCCGCACTATAACGTCATGGGTGTTGCCAAGGCAGCGCTGGAAACTTCGGTTAAATATCTTGCCAATGACGTTGGGCCAGATGGTATCCGCGTGAACGCTATTTCTGCTGGACCGATCAAAACTCTGGCGGCCTCCGGCATTGGGGATTTTCGCTACATCCTGAAATGGAATGAGCTTAACGCGCCGATGCGCCGCAATGTTACCATCGATGACGTTGGTTCTTCTGCGCTTTATTTCCTGTCTGACCTGTCATCCGGCGTTACCGGAGAGACGCATCATGTTGATGCCGGCTATCATACCATTGGTATGAAACAGGAAGATGCCCCTGATATCGCGCTGGATTGATGCTTCTCAGAGCCGAACAATCCGACGACGAAAAACCGGTTTTTGCTGTCAACGAAGCTGCCTTTGCAACTGATGCCGAAGCGCGGCTTGTCGATATGTTGCGAAGCGATGGTGATTTGCTCTTTTCCCACGTGGCCGAGGAAGATGGCGCAATTATCGGTCATATCGCGCTTAGTCCGGTGGACGTCTTAGCAGATGATCAACCCATTAAGGCTTTAGGATTGGGGCCAGTCGCCGTTGCTCCGAGCCACCAGAATGGTGGCATAGGATCGCAACTTGTCCACGCCGCCGCTAATTGGGCCCGATTACATGAATGGCAGTTGATAATCCTGCTTGGCAACCCCCGCTATTATGCACGCTTCGGTTTTTCGGTCGAGGACGCCAGACCATTTTCCTCCCCTTTTGCTGGTCCCTATTTTCAAGCACTCTGGCTTGACGTGCCCGTGCAAAAGCCGCAGTCAGGGCGAGCAGAATATGCGCCCGCCTTCGGTCGCCTGTAAAACAAAAAGTGGGCCAATAGATGAGGGTATATGAGTTTTAACAGTTTCGGCCGCGTTTTTCGCTTTTCCACGTGGGGAGAAAGTCATGGACCTGCCCTTGGCGCGGTTGTCGACGGCTGCCCTCCGGGGTTGGAATTGAGCGAAGCGGACATTCAACCATTTCTGGATGCCCGGCGGCCCGGCCAATCCAAATATACCACCCAGCGTAAAGAACCCGATCAGGTCAAAATCCTGTCGGGCGTGTTCGAAGGCAAAACCACCGGCACGCCGATTTCGTTGATGATTGAGAATGTTGATCAACGATCAAAGGACTATAGCGAAGTCGCGAAAGCCTATCGCCCCGGCCATGCCGATTATGCCTATGACGCCAAATATGGTTTTCGCGATTATCGCGGTGGCGGACGTTCCAGCGCACGCGAAACCGCCGCGCGGGTGGCAGCAGGAGCTGTTGCCCGTCTTGCGATCCCCGAAGTGTCCGTTTGCGCATGGGTCGCGGAAATTGGCGGCGATGCTATTGATATGGCCAATTTTGATGCTGATGAAATTGGGAACAATCCGTTTTTCTGTCCCGATGCACTTGCGGCCAAACGCTGGGAAGCATTGGTTGATGGCGCGCGCAAGGATGGCAGCAGTTTAGGCGCGATCATTGCCTGTGAAGCAACCGGTGTTCCGGCCGGATGGGGCGCACCCGTCTATGCCAAGCTCGACAGCGAAATCGCGTCAGCGATGATGACGATCAATGCTACGAAAGGCGTCGAAATTGGCGACGGCTTTGACGCCGCCCGTCTGCGCGGTGAAGACAATGCCGACGCCATGCGACCAGGAAATGAAGGGCCACGATTTGCCTCCAATCATGCCGGGGGAACAGCAGGCGGAATATCCACCGGGCAACCTATATTTTGCCGCGTCGCGTTCAAGCCGACCAGTTCTATCCTGACACCAGTGGAAACTATTACTCGTGACGGTGAGGCAACCGAGATTACGACAAAGGGCCGCCATGATCCCTGCGTTGGCATTCGCGGCGTACCGGTCGTCGAAGCCATGATGGCCCTGGTGCTGGCAGATCAAAAATTACTGCACAAAGCGCAATGCGGATGAGCACTATATAGATGATCGACCTCGTCCTTCATGTCATTGATGACTATATTCAGGCGCATAAAGCGATAATCGGCCTTGTTGTATTGGGCTTCCTCTTCGCGGGCTTCATCATGGAGCGGTTCCCGGCGGCAGTTGTAGCCGTGCTTGGGGCCTGCACCTTTCTGTTCCTTGGAGTCATCGACTCCGACGGGCTTTTCTCGGTTTTTTCCAATACCGCGCCGATCACCATTGCCGCCATGTTCATATTGTCCGGCGCGTTGCTGAGAACTGGGACAATCGATGCGATCGCCGGTTTCATTATTGAGCGAGCTAAAAAAAGACCCAAACTGGCGGTAGTCGAAATGTTCTTGGGCGCTTTTGTCGCATCGGCTTTCATGAACAATACACCGGTTGTGATTGTGTTGATACCAATCATCATTCGTTTGTCCCGCGCTACCGGTATCTCTTCCAAAAAACTGCTCATCCCCTTAAGTTTCATCTGTATATTGGGCGGCACGACGACCTTGATAGGAACATCAACCAACCTGATTGTTGATTCCGTTGCCCGCGACGGCGGCATGGATGGATTCGGGATTTTTGAAATTACGCCTTATGGTTTAGTGGCAGCGGTGGCTGGTACAATCATGATGGTCTTGTTTAGCAGCTGGCTGTTGCCCAGTGGTCAGGCTGGCGGCGAATTTGCCAGCAGTGATGAAAGTGACTTTCTGACCGAACTGACTGTCCGCAACAGATCATCTGCCATCGGCAAAATGCTTTCAGAGGTTCCGATCATCCGCCGGACCAGTGTGAATGTCTCCGCAGTAAAGCGGCTCAGCAGCTATATTCGACACGACTTGGAGCATCATGAATTACGCGCTGGCGATCGGATTGTCGTCCGGCTTGATCTTGCCGAACTCATATCCCTGCGGTCGTCCGAAGACTTTAAAATCGGTATCGTTCGGTCCGGAGATGTCGGGCCACTGGGCGAGGAGCTGGTGGAAGCAACAGTGGCACCCGGCCATCCCAGCATCGGTAACCGCCTGTTTGACATCCCCTTTCTAGGCCAGTTGAACGTCCGCATCTTGGGCATGACACGCTTTCGCAATTTACCGCGGTCAGATCTCACCAATGCCCGTATCCATGCTGCAGACCGTTTGCTCGTCACCGGGTCGAGCAAAGACATTCAGCGGATGTATGAAAATCCCAATCTATTTGGCGTCGGCCAGACCAAGATACGGGCCTTCCGCCGGGACCGTGCACCCATTGCTATTGGCGCGTTGGTCGCTGTGGTCGCTCTCGCCGCGCTGAATATCATACCACTAGCAGTCGCGGCTATATTGGCGGTTGGCGCGATATTATTGGCACGCTGTATAGATGCAGAGGAAGCATGGGGATCGATTGACGGCAATGTACTGGTGCTGATTTTCGGGATGTTGGCTGTTGGCCTTGGCCTGCAACAAGCGGGCAGCGTAGACCTGATTGTCGGCTATCTTACGCCTGTGCTTGAAACCATGCCGCCATGGGCTTTGGTCTTCTCAATCTATGTCTTGTCGGTGATCATGACTGAAATTGTGACCAATAATGCGGTTGCGATCATCATCACGCCGATTGTTATTGCGCTTGGTAACGACTTGGGTGTCGATCCAAGACCTTTGGTTATCGCGGTGATGTTTGCTGCCTCCGCCAGTTTCGCGACACCCATTGGCTATCAAACCAATACTTTGGTCTATGCCGCAGGCAATTACCGGTTCACCGATTTCTTCAAGGCTGGCATCCCGCTGACCTTTGGCGTTGGACTGGCCACCTGTCTGGCGATCAGTTTTACGATGTAATTCCGTTTCTGCAGTAAGTGTTGCCTTAATGACGCTTGCCGAAGCACTGCCAGAACGATAGGTCTCAAGACTGATAGAGGGGTTCATCAAATAGCCCTGAAAACGGGGAGTATGCGATGTTGTCATTCTGGTTCAAAATACCGCTTTGGCAGCGGGTTATCGCAGCTCTGGTTTTAGGGGTCATCACTGGTCTCGTCTGGGGACCAGAAGCGGAAATGATCAAATGGATTGGTGATTTCTTCATCAAGGCCATCAAGATGCTGGTCGTGCCGCTAATTTTCTTCTCGCTGGTTGCCGGCGTTGCATCCCTTGGTGATCTGCGAAAACTCGGTAGTGTAGGCGGGCGGGCGATGATATTATTCATCATAACCGGTCAGATTGCAGCATGGCTCGGACTGGCATTGGGCACGTTTTTCCAACCCGGCAAAGGCGTCGACACGGACTCGCTCCAGAAAGGCGAAACGCCCGCACCCAATGAAACCTCCGCCATTGATATGATCCTCTCGATTGTCCCGGACAGTCCGGTACAGGTCATGGCCGACGTGCGGGTCCTGCCGCTGATCGTATTCGCGCTGCTGATCGGTATCGGCATCTTAATGGCAAAAGAAGAGGGCAGACCGCTCGCCAAGATTTTCGATAGCGGCGCCATCGTGATGCAAAAGGTAACGATGATCGTCATGGAACTAACGCCCTTTGGCGTCTTTGCCTTGATGGCATGGGTTGCCGGTACGCTTGGCCCCGATGCGCTTATCTCACTGGCAAAACTGGTTGGACTCAACTATCTTGGCTGTTTGCTGATTATCGGCGTGATGTATTCAGCAATGATCAAATTTGTCGCCAAGCTGCCAGTGATTGATTTCTTCCGCGGCATCGTCGACGCGATTGCTGTCAGCTATTCCACCGCCTCGTCCAACGCGACCCTGCCGGTGACGCTGCGCTGCGTAGAGCGTAATCTGGGCGTCAGTAACTCGGTGGCCAGTTTTGTTGTTTCGCTCGGTGCGACGATCAACATGAACGGCACCGCGATGTATCTTGGGCTCGCGACCCTGTTCGGTGCCCAGATTTTCGGCGTGGACCTGAGCTTTGGCGATTACGTTCTAATCGCCATTACTTCAACCCTGGGCGCTATTGGTGCGGCGGGTATTCCCGGCGCTGGCTTGATCATGATGGCACTGGTCTTTGGCAGTGTCGGCGTGCCGCTCGAAACCATCGCCTTTGTTGCTGGTGTTGACCGGATTATGGATATGATGCGCACGACAACCAATGTTTCGGGTGATGCTGCGATTGCTACCACGGTGGCCGTGATGACCGGCGAGATAGATCTGGAAGAAATGGTCTCGGCGGACGATGTCTAAGACCCCTGAGGGTTTAGAGCATCGCCATATCGACCGGTTGTTCCAGTAATACGCGTCCGGCTAGCTCGAACACCGCGGGCGCTGTTGCGATATGCTGGGTGGCGACATGAGCATCGCGGAAGCGACGCTGCAGGCTGCTGCCAGAATAGACGGCAGCGCCGCCGCCTAATGTGTAAGCGGTTTTACAGACCTCGGCCGATGTCTCCGTGGCATGGGCGCAGGCCAGTCGCAAATCGGCTCGGGCCTTGGGTGAGATATCACCACTGCCCTGTGCTTCTTGCCAAGCCTTTTCAACGGCGCCTTCCAAAAAACTATACGCCCCGCCAAGCTGTGCTGTAGCGCGGGCGATATCGACCTGAACAGTCGCGCGTTGCGCCATGCTGCGGCCGCCACCAGGCGTTTTTTTATTGATGGCCACCTCCTTGATTTCCTCAAGAGCCGCGTGCGCATTGCCCAAAGCAACAGACGAGACGCCCAGCGCCAATAAACCGAACAATGGGAATTTATAGAGCGCGCCGCTATCGCGCGGCTGATCACCAACAAAGGACACGCTGCGTCCCTTTGGAACCTTAATATCCTCGACGCTAAAATCACCAGAGCCAGTGCCCTTCATTCCAGAGACATGCCAGCTGTCGATAAAGTTAACCTCGCTAACCGGAAAGAACAGCATCCGATGATAGGGAGCGCCATTTTCGAACTTTTGCAACGCGCCATCCTTGAAGATCATCGCACCGCCGCCAAGCCAGCTGCAATTGGCCGACCCCGATCCCCACTGCCACTGCCCAGAGAGCAGATAATGATCACCTTTATCCTCCGCTTTGCCCATTGGTGCGAAAACACCACCAGTAATCACATCATCCGGACTGAAAATATCTTTGGCCGGTGCCTCGTCCATATAGGCCGCGCCCAGCGTAGAGGTTACCGCGATCATCGCACACCAACCGGCGCTGGCATCGGCTTCGGCCATTGTCGCGATCAGCTGCATAAATTCCAGCGGCGGCAATTGCAGTCCTCCAAGAGAGGCTGGTTTGGAGAGATTAAACGCACCCGCAGCCGCCATTTTTTTTGCCAGATCAGCAGGAAGGCGGCGTGCCTTTTCCGTATCGGCCGCCCGGTCAGCTATTTCCGGCAACAGTGCCAACAGCGCCTTGCCTGTGCCATTCCCGATCCCGCCGATATCATATTGCAAGCCAGCCATCCGCATCTCCATTAATTTGGGGCACCATAAGAGTTACTATTTGTCGATCCAGCAAAAACATTTACTAATGGATTCATGCGCGTAATCGCTCTTGTGGGTTTTGTCCTTTTACTTGTCGGATCACTGGCCGGATGTGGCAATCCCGACAATGCCGACACCCTGCCCGGTCCGGGTCAAATTGTCCGCCTGTCCGATTCCGAGATAAAGGGCCTTGATCCGCAGAAAATATCGGACCTGTCGTCATTGCGCATCGCAGCGGATCAGTTTGAAGGGCTGACACGGCTGAATGCTTCTGGCGAGGAGGAACCGGGACTCGCGGAGAGCTGGAGCGTTTCGGACGATGGGTTGCGATGGACGTTCCAACTGCGCGATGGATTGCGATTTTCTGATGAGATCGGCTTTAATGCGACGCTTTTTCCACAAATATGGAACCGCCTTCAGGTTGCCGAGACAGCCTCGCCCACCAAGGCTCTGTTCGACAATATAACGTCGGTTAGCGCGAACGGCGAGGCATCGGTAATAGTGACGTTACAATCCCCGGCGCCATATCTGCCAGTGCTTCTGGCTCATCCGGCAATGGCCGCGTTACCACTCCATCGCATCGCGCAAGCGGGAGACAAATGGACCAGCGAGCGGCCGATGGTCACTAGCGGCCCTTATCGACTGACGGCATGGCAGCTCAATGATCATGCGCGGATGACACGCAATCCTCAATGGCATGACGCGCCCGCGCCGACAGCCAATATAATCTGGAAACCAATGGACGACGGTCTGTCTGCCATGCGGCTGATACTCGCAGGCGGCGCAGATGTTGCGGCCGATTATCCGGCAAGCCGTCATCAATGGTTGAAGGAAAACCATCCGGGTCTGGCGCATAGCGTGCCTTATCTCGGCAGCTATTATTTTGCCTTCAACGTTCGCAAGCCGCCTTTTGACGATATCCGTGTTCGCACCGCGCTGTCCATGGCCGTGGAAAGGCAATGGATTGCTGGCAAGGTGATCGGAATCGATAATATCCCGGCCTGGAACCTGTTGCCGCCCGATCTAACCGGCGGGATCAGCGCCAAACCTGTCTGGGCGAGTTGGCCTCGAGAACGGCGTCTAACTGCGGCTCGGGATTTGTTGCAAGAGGCCGGCTATGGCCCCTCTAATCCCTTGGAATTTGAGATAAGGTTCAATAGCTCCTCCGAACATCGCCGCGTTTCGGTTGCTTTGGCCGCTATGTGGAAGCCGATTAATGTAAAGGCACGTTTGTTCAACAGTGAGGCCGCGCTGCATTTCGCGGCCCTGCGCACGCATGATTTTGCATTGGCGCGATCAGGTTGGATTGCCGACTTACCGGCCGCTGAGAATTTTCTCACCGTCCATCAAACGGCCAACGGTTCAGGAAATTATTCAGGATACGATAATCCGGCCTATGACGCGATTGTTGCTCAGGCAATTGCGACCGCTGATCCAGACAGAAGAGATGCACTCATGCGGCAGGCGGACGAAATGCTGATAGATGACATGCCGATATTGCCTCTCTATTTCTACGTCACCCGTTCACTCGTCAGCAAACGGACTGCGGGATGGCAGGATAATATTTCCAATGTGCATCCCAGCCGGACTCTGCGTATAAGTAAATGATGATCCATTTCTCACGCCCTGATTTCAAAGCGCTCATTTCTATTGCAGCGGCATCTGTATGCCTTGCGTCATGCACTGTGGCCGGCGATGAGGACCGTGCGCGCGTGACGGTCATCGATGATGGCGAACCTGCCATAAAGCCGGTTGGAATCAAGTTAAACTATGCCTCAGCAACCGCACGGGCAGCGATCGCAAGGGGCTTGGTCGGATTTGATGAGCAAGGCCGTGTCGTTCCGGCACTGGCGGCGCGCTGGATCGTGACGGACGATGGCCTCAGCTATATTTTCCGCCTCAATGAAGCCAAATGGGATGATGGACGTCAAGTCACGGCGGAACGGATCGCGCGACTGTTACGCGAACGCATTGCTGAATTGCGCCCTAGTCGTTTGGGAAAAGATTTAGAGGCAATTGACGAGATTATCTCGATGACCGGTCGCGTTATAGAAATCCGTCTGAAATCTCCCCATCCCAATTTTCTGCAGCTCATGGGACAACCGGAAATGGGATTATTCCGCGCTGGCCATGGCGCTGGCCCGATGAGCCAGATCGAAAGTAATCGCACCTATACACTGGGTATATTCAATCAGGTCGCAACCGATGCCGAGAATGAAGAAGAGGACAATTCTTCCCCAAACGAACAACCCGTTGACGACCCGCGCCGTGTTACCCTGCGCAGCGAAAGCGCCGCCAAAGCGCTTGCACGCTATACCGCTGGCTATACTGATCTACTTTTGAACGGCCAATTTCATCACCTTCCGTTGGTGGATGAGGCTGGTGTGAACAGCAATGATTTACGGTTGAATCCAGTTGCCGGACTGTTCGGGCTCAAATTTATGCGTGCCAATGGATTCTGGTCTTTGCCGGAAAACCGAGAAATATTGTCGATGGCAATTGATCGGCCGGCATTGCTAACCTCTTTTCCCAACGTGACCGCTTGGCAAAGCCGTCAGAAAATCATTCCCGATGCCTTGAACGTCCCCAATATTAACGCGCGGCCGGATTGGACCAGCATGAACATGCAGGAGCGACAGCAATTTGTTCGCGAACATGTAAGGCGCTGGGAGGCACTGGAAGGACCGGTTATTCCACTGACGATCGCATTGCCTGATGCCGCAGGGGCAGACATTTTATTCCTGCGGGTTCGCTCGGACTTGCGCCGTATTGGCCTTGATGCACGCCAAGTTTCGCTGGATCAAGACGCAGATGTAAGATTGATCGACGAAATTGCGCCCTATGATAGTGCCCAATGGTTTTTGTCGCAGCTTACCTGCGCGAAAACACCGGTCTGCCTGAATGACGCGGATGCCAAAATTGCGGAAGCCAATGCGGCGACCAATTTACAAATCAAGGCCCGTCTTTATGCAGAGACAGAGGTCATTTTGGTCCAACATTATAACTATATTCCGCTGGCCGTCCCAGTTCGCTGGTCGATCAGCAGACCCGGCCAGCGCGGCTTTGCGGTCAACCCGCGCGGCTGGCATCCATTGAATCCACTGGTTGGTATCCCTATATCCTGATCAGAACAGCGGAGAATTTAGTGGGAGTGCGTATGGCGATTTCGGAAGAACAATTGAAACGCTTGGCCGAACAATTGCCAGATGTGAGCCGCGATCCGCAAGCGGTCCGAACCCGTGTCGAAGCCATGGAAAAGATATTGGAACGCGCCTTTATCATTCCCGGCATCAACAAGCCCATTGGGCTCGACTCTCTAGTCGGTCTGATCCCTGTTGTCGGCGACATTGCGACCGCCATCATGGGTGCCTATATCGTCTGGGAAGCCCGTAATCTGGGCATGTCGAAATGGCAGCTCACCCGGATGGCAACCAATGTCGGGATTGATACAGCCTTGGGCGCGATTCCGCTAGCTGGCGACGTTTTCGACTTTCTCTGGCGCTCCAATAGCCGCAATTTGAAGATTATCACAAAGCATCTCGACAAGCATCATCCCGGGACGCGAACGCTAGACGGTTAAGCACCGCGCCAAATTTTAACCGGCGCGTCATCTTTCATAGCTTTCATATTCACCGGACAGCGCCGAGGCCGAAAGCTGTTGCCCAAACATAGACGCACTTCCTGCAGCCAGCCGCGCCGATTGACTTTCAACCGCATCATGTCCGGTCGCAGACCGTCATTGGCCGCAGCAAAAGCATTGCGGAACGCTCCGGCGGTCAGCGGTTTGCGTGAAAGCCGGTCCATATTGGGGAATTCCACGGCACCAAACATGATCCGCGAAATACGAAAATAGGTTTCCGGCCGCTTGGTCATGCAAGTGCCATGCTTGGCCCACTCCTTCGCCATTAGACGTGTCGAAGGAATCATACAGAAATTGCGTTTCACAAGCGCCGGTGGCAAAGCCCGGGCCGCGCGGCACCATTGGGGATAGCTGGTCCCCTGCGCGTCTGGCCACAGCCCGTGCAGGATGAAACCAAAGCTGCCGTCATCCCCGCTACATTGCGTTTTTTCGCGTGGGCTATCCTTGCGCAGACGGCAAAATTCCGGCGACCAGCTCATCGCCAGCGTATAGCCGCTAATCGGCTTGATCCGGCGCGGCTCATCGGCAGGTTTGCGTGCTGGCGGCGGAGCATTGGACAGTGAGGGCGCACGGCATTGATAGGATTGGGCTTCGGTGACTGTACTGGACAAGAAAAAACCCATTGTCATGAAAGCAACAGATAGCTGCCAATAATTGCCACGCTTTTTCAATCGAAAACCTCATCATAGCTGGTTGGCTTAGTTTCAAACCAGCTGACTGCATCCTTGCGAAACAACAGGCATGACGCAACCATGTTCAGAAAAGTAGAAAAGAAAGCAAAAGCGTTGAGATGGTCTGGCAGCACAAGATCACTGAAATTGAGTCCAAACTCTTCGGGGACAGAAGAAAAATTGACAAAAACTACGATAATTTCGACAATCACAGAAATCGTTGCAAAGCACGCAAATACAACTTGCACCCACTTTGCCCATCGCTTTGCTTTAACCGCAACAAAGAACCAGATCACTGCAGAAAGAGCGAATGCTAGAATCCAGCCCGCAATTAGAATAGCTCGAGCAAATCCAGGAGTTTCGAAATCCGCGTCCATGGTTGTGATCTGTTGATCCCACATGGCAATGCCGTCAACAAAGGCCGTAGCAAATGAAATCCAATATAGGCGTTCAAACCAGATAATCGACGAAGGGCGCTTGTGTTTCATTGGTCTGGAACTGCTTAATCAAACCTGCGCGAAGTCCAACCCGATATCTGCCGCTGGAGCCGATTGGGTCAAGCGGCCCACAGAGATAAAATCAACGCCGGTGTCAGCCTTGTCGAAAATCGTATCCAGCGTGACGCCGCCCGATGCTTCGGTCACCACGCGCCCGCCGATAAGCGTCACAGCCCCGCGTAAAGTCGCAGGCTCCATATTGTCGAGCAGTAAATGAGTCGCCCCTGCCGCCAGCGCCGGCTCGATCTGATCGACCCGGTCCACTTCAACGATGATCCGCTCAATACCGGCATCGACGGCGCGTTTGACCGCTTGGGTGATATCGCCAGCCACAGCAACATGATTATCCTTGATCATAGCCGCATCCCAAAGACCCATGCGGTGGTTTTGCGCGCCGCCCATACGGGTCGCATATTTTTCCAGCACCCGCAGGCCCGGGATCGTCTTGCGCGTATCGAGCAAGGTGCAGCCGGTGCCGACAATTTTCCGGACATATTCGTTGGTCATGCTGGCAATGCCCGTGAGATGTTGCACCGTGTTGAGCGCGCTGCGTTCGGCAGTGAGCATCGCGCGGCCCTTTCCCTTCAGGCGCATGATATCGGTGCCAGCTTCCACCGCCTCGCCTTCCTGTGCGAGGATTTCAATCTCGACATCGGCATCAAGCGAGCGGAAAAATGCCTCTGCAATCGGAAGACCTGCGATAACCGCATCATGGCGACTGTCCATGACACCGGTAAAGATAGCATCCTCCGGGATTACCGCTTCGGATGTGACGTCGCGGCCGGTGGGGCCAAGATCTTCAGCTAAGGTAGAAGCGACGAAGGCGTCGAGGTCGAAACGGTCTAGATTGAAGGTCATGCGTTCAAATGTCTTTCTGCAAATGGAATGGCTGAGCCCGCTCGCTCACTCAATCTCTTCCAGTTTCCAACCGGAACCTCGATCTATCAAACGATAATTCAGGCGCTCGGCTTGCTCCAACTCTTCCTCGAAGCTCAAATCAGAAGCTACCACTGCCGCGCTGCTTGCTACCGTTAGGCGGATTTCGTTATTGCCGACCCAATTGTCGATCCGCCAATCCAATCCCTCAAGCAGTCCGTTGGTAAACTCATAAACCATCTGCGTGCCGTCTGGGTCAATCTTCCAAATACCCAGACCTTCTAAATTGCCCCAACCGGCTGCAGTTCTTTGAGCGGAAGCGAACATCGTTGCATCGTCGGAAAACGCCGGCCTGACGCCGGTCGCCAATATTGCACCTGAACCGGCGCGATCAATAACGTGATGACCATCAGCCTCCATTCCATAGGTGTGGAAACCAAAAAAGCGTCCGTCGCCACTAATCCAGAATTGCTCAACAACATTCCAATCAATGACACTGAAACAGACTGCTGCGCCGCCCAATGCCTCGATCGTCATGACTGTTTTGGTTGATCTAGCAATATTGTTATATTCACCAGGTACGGAAACAGGTTCGTCGCGCACGCCTTCCGTTGCATCGGGTGATATGGAAATTTCCTTACAGGACGCAGACGGCGAAGTTTCATGGTGATTCATCGCAAATGCCGTCCAAGGGGCACAAAATACAGCCAAAGCCAATGACGTTAAGACCGGCTTACCTGTTTTTCTTAACGTCATAAAAACCCTCCGGAACATGAAAAGTCGAATTGACCTCTACCCCTTGTGCGCCAAATCAGTCGGTCCCAGATCGCCCTGCCCCACAGTCGCGCTGGCCATTTCCATCATCTTATCGATCGACTTGCGGGCCTGCAGGCGGAGCTCTTCATCCATCTCGATACGCGGTTCGAGGTCACGCAAGGCGACGTAGAGCTTCTCCATCGTGTTGAGCGCCATATAGGGGCAGATATTGCAATTGCAGTTGCCATCTGCACCGGGCGCGCCGATGAAATTCTTTTCCGGAACCGCTTTTTCCATCTGGTGGATGATATGCGGCTCGGTCGCGATGATAATCGTATCGCCTTCAAATTCCTTGGCATATTTCAGGATCGCGCTGGTCGAACCGACCATATCGGCATGATCCAAAATATAGGCCGGGCATTCCGGGTGCGCCGCAACCGGCGCATCGGGATGCTGGGTTTTCAGTTTCAGCAGCTCGGTCTCGCTAAACGCTTCATGGACGATACAAACACCGGGCCACAACAACATGTCGCGGCCAGTTGTCTTGGCAATATAGCCACCGAGATGTTTGTCCGGGCCAAAGATGATTTTCTGATCCAGCGGGATTTGCGAGAGAATATGCTCAGCAGACGAGCTCGTCACAATAATGTCTGACAGCGCCTTCACTTCGGCGGAGCAGTTAATATAGGTGAGCGCGATATGATCAGGATGTTCGTCGCGAAACGCTTTGAATTTATCCGGCGGACAGCTGTCTTCCAGACTGCAACCCGCGTCCATATCCGGTAGCACGACGATTTTCTCCGGTGACAGGATTTTCGCGGTTTCCGCCATGAATTTCACGCCGCAAAAGGCAATGACATCCGCATCGGTTTCCGCGGCCTTGCGCGACAATTCAAGGCTATCGCCGACAAAATCGGCAATATCCTGAATTTCGGGTTTCTGGTAATAATGGGCGAGGATGATCGCGTTGCGTTCTTTACGCAGACGGTGAATTTCCTCGATCACATCTACCCCGGCCAAGCTGCCGCCAATTCCACCACGTGCGTCCATTGTTGTTTCCTTTAAGTAGCTTACCGCGCCTATGCCACGAGGCAGCAGCGAAGATCAATCATCGATGCGGAATTTCATGATCCGCGCTGTCACGGACTGATCCGCGTCCATTCCCCCTATGATATAGTGATCATCACCCGATTTTACGAGACCACGATGATCCATGCTGGGCTCCGCCAGCTTGCCGAGTTCGGTCCATTGATCTGCTTTCAGATCATAGCCAAAGACACGGTCTGTGGGTTTCGCAGGGACTGTGTCATAGCCAATTCCATCATAGTTATAGGGATTGTCGCCGCCGCCTGCAAACAGGATTAGGCCGCGACCATTATCACCCATGGCCGCCATCCGGTAGCGCGGAGCACCGGGGTGCGTTTCAATCGCACGCCACGTAATCAGCGCCGGGTCACCTGGATCAATATCGCCTCGCCACGCAAAGGGAGCTGCTGCAAATTTACGTCTTCCGTTTACCAGTCCAGCGACAGCAACACCGTCGGTTATAATCATGCTGTTGTTGGCCAGCCCGCCAGCATGGCCAAATACCGGCTTTCCGGGGAATTCCGTTGCCATGCTCCATGTATCAAATTGAGTGTCATAAAGCTGGACCAGAGCAACATTGCCCTCATCATGCCAGCCAGATACCAGATAAATATAACGCCCACGATAAGGCAATACGACCATATCATCTACCGGGTTCGGCATATCGGCAAGACGTTCATAGTCCTTGGTTTTTGGATCAAAGGCGAATATCTCGGGGGTTGAAACTTCATCGCCATTTTCCGCGACGGTATAACCGCCGAAGAGATATATCTTGCCGGCCACGGTGACGGCGGAGCTGGCCAAGCGCCCTTCGTTTACCGGCACCGACGCAATTTCTTCGCATTCCTTAATGCTAATAATACAGGCAAAGGCGGCATTGCTGGCGTCTTGCCATGTCTTGCCGGATTTCAAACCGTTGAAGCTATAGAGCGTGGGGCCATCTGGACCTTCCGCCAAGGCCACAGCATTGTTGCTGATTGGTACAGGCAACTCAAATTCCGCGACCGTGGAAACCGGTTGTTCCGAGGGTTCCTGTCCACATGCGCTCAAAGTCAAAGCCACGCCCAAGCCAATAAGGCCTTTTGTCCTACTATTTCTCATTCCGCTCCTTGCTTGTCCTTATCCGCCAGCACATCTTTGATCGATCGAGACACATCCCAGCGATCCGGATTATCGGGGCCGCGTTCAAAACCGAAAAAGGCATCCACCCTGGCATCCAATCCTGCGGCGCGCAGCGGCAAGACGAAGCTGGTTTCCACCGCTCGCCGTGCGGCATCCCGTGCCAGACGCATTTGCAGCGGGTTCCTAGCTTGTTTTGCCAGTTCCGAGACACCCTTTTTGCGATTGGCTTGATCCAATGTCTTTTCAGCGTCCGTCAATGCCATTAATATTCCGCCGTCATCATAGCTCTGGATACGGTCAATCTGCACCTCAGGCCGCGCAATCTCTATCGGCGGCATTTCCACCGACAGCGTTCTTGTTTCCGCATCCCAGCGAACATTGTCAGCGTCCAGCTTCGCCAGATCGACTTCATAGCGCACCGACCCGGGCATGATCAGCGTCTTGCGCGCAGACAGGCCCATTCGGGTGACCGTAGTCGTTACTGTTGCATTATAACTGGCAGAAAACACGGTAAGACGGTTCTGTTCGCGCAACCCATCAAGGCTGGCGCTGGCAATAGATACCGGATCAGGCGTGAAGCTGCTTTCAAACTTCGACAGCAGCAACCATGACAATACGCCCAATATTACCAGCACGCCCGCCATAATCGCCAAAGGAATGGCGAAGCGGCGATTCATGCGGACATTTTCCAGATGTCTCCGTCGAGCGCAACAATCTCACGGTTCTGCAAATCTATCAGATGCGCGCGCACCGATTGGCCAGCGGCCCCTTTCAGACGCGGATCAAGACCCTTATACATTTGCGTCACCATATCAGGAATGGCAGACGCGCCGCTTTCCAGCAGCTTGAGGATCTGACGCTCACGCTGTTTGCGGTGACCCATCATGCCCCGCACCAGCTGCCGCGGCTTGTCGACCTTTTTGCCATGGGCCGGATAGTAGACCTTGTCTTCTCGTTCATAGATTTTTTGCAAGCTAGCCATATAGTCTGCCATATCCCCATCTGGCGGCACAATGACGCTCGTTGACCAAGCCATGACATGGTCCCCGGTAAACATCGCGCCGGATTCCTGCACCGCAAGGCATAGATGATTGGATGTGTGACCCGGCGTGGCTACCGCCTCAATGGTCCAACCGTCGCCAGCTAAGGTTTCGCCGTCGACCAAGATCCGGTCCGGTTCATAAGTCTTGTCAAAACTTTCATCGGACCGCGGCCCATCATCCTGCAAGACTAATGGTGCGCAGCCGATAATCGGTGCGCCAGTGCGCGCGGCCAACGGCTTTGCCGCCGGACTGTGATCTCGGTGCGTATGGGTGCACATGATCGCGCTAATCTTGGCATCGCCAACGGCCGCCAGAATCGCATCAATATGATCGTCTATCGCTGGCCCCGGATCAATCACCGCGCGATCGGTTTTATTCCCCACAACATATGTCTGTGTACCGGTATAAGTATAGGGGCTGGGATTACCCGCTAGCACGCGCGCGACCAACGGTTCCATCTGTTCGGACAGACCGGTTGGGAACTTGCTCGGATCAAAATCTACATTCATGATCAAGATGTGGCATATTCAGGCCATAAAACAACCATCAATATCATGACAAAATCGAGAGCGAACCTAAATAAGGGCCGCTCCCGATCTTGTGACGATAGGTTTTTGACTGTTTCAGGTCATGGAAAGCTGCGCCTTAAGCTCTTTAATATCGCGATCAAACGCCTCGATTTTCAGCTTGTCTTCCGCGTCTTTGTGGTGGCACTCGGCGGCTTTGGCGCGCTTTTTTTCCAGAGTTTTCAATGTAATTTTTAGCCTCACTTGCTGATCCACTTTGCTACATCCGACAACGCTAGCCCATGCGCGGTCATTCGTTGTGCCACGCCCAGCAAAGGCGATCTTTTTGTTCATCGCGGTACAGTCCGCATTTGAACTGCTAGCGCTCCGGGATTGGCTCGAACGTCTGGAAGCGGCCTTGAAATTAGGCTTGAAGGCCATTTGAGAGACATCCCAAATTCGGGCCGCCATGTTTTTCGCTTCCTGGGTTGTCCACTCCGCCTCACGTGTGGCTTCCTGCGCATCGCGCACGGCCTCGCGAGCATCGCGTTCCGCTTCGCGGACCGCTCTTGCGGCCTCGCGTTGCGCTTCACGGATATCACGCTGCGCTTCACGCAACGCACGGTCGATTTCGCGCTGTGTCTCCCGGTCCAATTTCGATTTCTCTTTGTTTTCTCGTTGCCATTCGCGTTGGGCCTGCTTCAATTCATTTGCGGCTTCAGCAAGCTCTTGACGCATTTCCGCACGATCAGCTTTGGCTTCTTCTAAAGCTTCTTCCGCCTCAAGGCGTGACTCTTCGGCTTCCGCGACCATTTCCCGGATTTCGGCTTTGCTCAGCCGCTTGTTAGTCCGCAAAACCACGGTCCGGCCATTATATTTGATGCGGTGAACATGTTCTTTGCCACTGGCCCGCACTTTGGCCCAGTCCTTCTCGCCGTTCAGCATGGTGATGTTAATCGTACCATT
The DNA here is from genome assembly GCA_947493215.1 of uncultured Sphingomonadaceae bacterium. GTDB lineage: Bacteria > Pseudomonadota > Alphaproteobacteria > Sphingomonadales > Sphingomonadaceae > Parasphingorhabdus. The sequence goes on from CANLQE010000002.1 coordinate 57,943, forward strand.
AGACTTGTCATGCGCGATGAATTCCAGGTCTTTAGGCGCAACAGGCGGCGCGGGAGGCACCGGTGGAACGGGTGCTACTGGCGTCCAGCGCGTGCTCATATTTTGTTTGGAAACAGCCATTTTTTTGAGCTTTTTGGCAATTTCTTTGTCTTTTAGCTTCCGTTTGGATTGAAACTGAAAACTACCTGATTCATTTTCAACTGTATATTGATAACCATCCTTGTTTTTCTCGGCCACCACAACGCCATTACGGCCTACATCAACGCTGGTGCTTCTTGTACGGATTTTAACCCCGTCCTTCTCACCATTCACGTCAACGCTGGCACTTTCATCATCAATCACATAGCTATCTTCTTGTGAATGCGCTTCGACTTCGACGGCATAAGTCACCGTGGCCGTTAGCGGCAAAGCCGCCACGGTACTTGCGCCGACCATCAAGGCACCCATACGCTTACGGAAAGCAGACTTCTCAGACTGGCCAAGCATTTTTAGCCGGTCTTTAATTTTGTTCTTTTGGTTCAACGGGCTGGCTAGGCCAAGCTTATGCCCCGACACAGATTTCGCGATGGTCCGGCCATAAACGGCCCGCAAGTCGCGCCCGCCGTTTTCCAGGATACGCGCATCACAAGCGGTTTCTTGGTCCTGCCGAAAGGCGATCCAAGCATACCAAGCCACCGGATTGAACCAGTGCAACGACAAAATGAGAAGACCGACAAAGTTCGCCGCCAAATCACCCGATTCATGATGAGCAATTTCATGTTCCAATGCCAATTCGCGTTCCCGCGGCGCATAGTCGCGGAAGAAATTAGTTGGTACGGCAATATATTTTTCGAACAATCCAAAGGCCAACGGCCCGCTGACGGCTGCGGTTTCCAGGATTTTAATCCGCCCGTGGCGTCCAACAAGCCGGCCATCGGAGACAATATCTTCGCGAAACTGAAAATAAGCAGCCAATTTGCTGATAAAAAGCATGCCCGCTCCGCCCAGCCAGACAACCAGCGCGATCATTATCCAATCAACAGATGCCAAGGCGCTGACCGCCATGGCTTCGGTTGGCGCGACCATTGCGATGTCCGAAAGCAGTGGGGTCGCTGCAGCAGCTTCACCCGTTTCCAAAGGCGGCGGCGCTTTTAGCGTCAATGTCGGCATGAAAAGGCGTGCAAGTGGCAAGACCCAAAGCAGATATGCGATATGCGCCCCGAAGAAATGGCTGACAGGCTTACGAATTATCAGCACTAATATCATGAGCAAGGTCATCGACACCATCGTGTCCATCATCCAGTTGGTCATCCCTTCAACTCCCTCAACAGCTCTTCGATTTCTCGGATATCGTCATCGCTAAGCTCATCAGCTTCAGCCAGATGAGCAACCAACGGCGTAACTTTCCCACCGAAAAGACGATCAACAAACTTACGTGAAACACCAGCAAGATATGTATCTCGCTCCACCAATGGTGAATATAGGAAACGCCGACCATCGCGCTCCGTGCCGATTACGGCTTTGGCAGCGAGCCGGGATAACAGAGTTTTGACAGTTTGCAGCGACCAGCCTTTTGCTTCGGCAACACGGTCAGCCACTTCGGTAGCGGTCAAGGGTGCGGTTTGCCACAGCACCTCCATAATCTCGTGTTCAGCGTCACTGATACGTTCGGCCATTTCCCTTTTCTCCCGAGCATAGCTGCCGAATGCGAAGGGCGCATCCTCACTATTGACTACATCTGTAGTTTCATCGACTGTAAATGTAAATGTGTAATTTTACATTTGCGGCGAATGGAGGGCCTGCCGCGTCCTCGATCGTGACAGATTTGTAAGAGCCTTTTTGTCGAAAAAGTTTACAACAACGGCCAAGTTAACAACGCTTTAATCATCTAAGTGCTTAACAAATATGATATCCAGAAAACTGGCACGAGCGGTGCAAGGTTACGAGTGTTCCTATGTTTCACACCCATGAAACAAAAAATGAGGGGGACAGCGTACTGGTCTCCGCCGTCCCCTCTCATTACAGATTTTAGACTACTCACTACTTATACCCACATTCAAACGGCTCGGATCTCCTAATCCGGGCCGCTTTTGATTCGTCATTCGCGAAGCTTCAACCCTTTGGGTTGCCGCGTGCAACATAGGCTAAGCGCCCATGACGCAGAACCGATGTAAGACATGAATCTGAAATTGATCGCTGGCGCGATTACATTTGGTAGCTTTTATCTTGGGGTCGGGACGCGGTTGATCACAATGCCTGACAGTTAAGTCAAAATGTAAATCAGCTAGCCGCTGGTGCGACCTTTTTCTCGGCCATCAGTTCACCAAGTTCGCCCGCTTCATACATTTCCATCATGATATCGCTACCGCCGACAAATTCGCCTTTGACATAAAGCTGCGGGATGGTCGGCCAGTCGGAAAATTCCTTGATGCCCTGACGCACTTCCATGTCCTGCAGAACATCTACTGAATCAAAGCCGACGCCGAGATGTTCAAGGATCGCTACTGCCTTGCTAGAAAAGCCACATTGCGGGAACAACGGCGTACCCTTCATGAACAGGACCACATCATTGGATGTGACCATGGTATCGATTTTTGCGTTTACTGCGTCACTCATCTTCATTCTCCTTGTGCAGGTTCTACTCTGGAACCCCGGTGGTCAGCTGCAAAGCATGCAGCTCTCCGCCCATTTTACCTTTTAAAGCCGCATATACGGCCTGATGCTGTTTTACCCGGTTCATGCCGGCAAATGCAGGCGCTAAAACTTTGGCCGCATAATGGTCGCCATCTCCAGCCAAATCCTGAATCTCTACCTCAGCGTCGGGAAAGGCTTCCAAGATCATCGCTTTGATATCGTCACTCGCCATGGGCATATCAGAAAATCCTATTCGGCTTCTTCGATGAATTGACGACGCGCCTCGACCATCTTGTCGGTCAATGCCGTGCGAATACCAGCATCGTCAATATCAACGCCTGCAGAGGTCAGGTCACCCATTAGTTTGCGAATAACGTCTTCATCGCCTGCCTCTTCGAAATCCGCTTGAACGACAGCTTTTGCATAGGAATCTGTTTCTTCTGCGGTCAGGCCCATTTTTTCGGCCGCCCATTCGCCAACCAAACGATTCCGCCGCGCGGTCAGTTTGAACTGCATTTCCTCATCGCGCGCGAATTTATTCTCAAACGCTTTTTCACGATCACCAAAACCGTTCATAATTTTCCCTAACTAGCTTTCATCCATCACTGGATCATGTTGAATAGAAATAGGCATTGGCCGCATCAGCGACAAGAGGCCCGCGATGATCAGTCCGCAACATTCACAACCAGCTTACCAATCGCGCCGCGATCCGCCATTTTCTGAATAGCTTGTCCGGCATCGGCAAAGTCGAATATTTCCGATACGCGCGGTTGAATCATACCTTGTCCCCAAAGCTTGAACAGGCGGTTGATATGGGACCGGTTACCCGCTGGATCGCGCATCGCATAAGCGCCCCAGAAAACACCGCAAACATCACAGGATTTTAGCAGCGTCAGATTGAGCGGCAATTTGGCAATACCTGCTGGAAAACCGACGACCAGAAAACGACCTTCCCATGCTATGGAGCGCACAGCCGGTTCGCTATAGTCACCACCAACGGCATCATAAATAATATCAGCGCCATTGGGCCCAACAGCAGCTTTAAACTGAGCCGACAAGGCTTTGGACTGATCCTTGTCAAACGGTGCCCGGCCATAAACGACCGTTTCATCAGCACCGGCCGCTTTCGCAAAAGCCGCTTTTTCTTCGGAAGAAACCGCCGCGACAACGCGCGCGCCAAAGGCTTTACCCAATTCAACCGCTGCGATACCAACGCCGCCAGAGGCGCCGAGTACCAAAAGCGTATCGCCTTCCTTGATACGGCCGCGATCAACCAAAGCGTGGATGGATGTGCCATAAGTCAGGATGAGCGCGGAGGCGTCTTCAAAGCTAACTGTATCGGGGATTTTGAACACACTGTTATGATCGACAGCGACTTTTTCCACCAAACCACCATGACCGGTAGTCGAAGCAACACGGTCGCCGACTTTCAGACCTGTCACGCCTTCACCGATCTCGGCAATGACACCAGATACTTCACCGCCGGGCGCAAATGGCCGGGGCGGTTTAAATTGATACATATCCTGAATGATCAGAACGTCGGGATAGTTGATGGAACACGCTTTGACATCAATGACCACCTGGCCCTTGCCAGCAGCCGGATTATCAACCTCAAGCATTTCAAGGCTATCTGGACCACCAACTTTTGTGGACATTAATGCTTTCATTATTTCTTCCTCTTTTCCTAACGAATCTTCAAATGCGCTTAAGCAGCAATTGGCTTGTGCCAGCTTTGTGCAGAATCGACCCTGTTTTCATGCGCCTCTATGGCATCTGATTTTGCCATTGTCAGGTCTATTTCATCCAACCCATCCATCAAGCATTGTTGCCGAAAAGGATCCATCTCAAATGTGAAGCGATCCTGAAACGGTGTCGTCACACTCATGCTTTCCATATCGATTGTAACGGGATCGGTTTTGGCGACTTCCATCAAACGGTCAATCGCTTCCTGCGGCAAAGCAATGGCAAGCAGCCCGTTTTTAAACGCATTACTGGAGAAAATATCCGAAAAGCTCGGCGCAATAATCGCCTTTATACCCATGTCATCCAGCGCCCATGCTGCATGCTCGCGGCTAGACCCACAACCGAAATTGTCGCCAGCGATCAGGATGGAAGCTCCGGCATATTCGGGATCGTCGAAAACATTTCCTTCCTGTGCGCGGATCGATTCAAAGGCGCCTTTGCCCAGCCCGTCACGCGAGATTGTTTTAAGCCATTCCGCCGCAATGATGACATCAGTATCGACATTTTTCTGACCAAAGGGAATGGCGCGCCCCTCGACCGAGCGAACTGGTTTCATTCTTCACTCTCTTCATCGTCATCAACCGGTTCATTTTCGTAGCGTGTACCGGGTTTCGGTTTGTCAGCGTTAAACTCGTCCAATTTACGCATCTTGTGGCGACCGGCATAGATCAACGCCGCAGCAACCGCCGCAGAGCCGACAGCGGCACCCACTTTGGCGCCGGTTGACCATTTGCCCTTCTTCTCTTCACTGCCATCATCTTCGGGCTTTTTCTTGTCTTCTGCCATATCTAAACCTTATCCTATCAATTCACGAACATCAGTAAGCTTTCCCGTAACCGCCGCTGCTGCTGCCATGGCGGGAGACATAAGATGCGTTCTAGCACCTGGTCCCTGACGGCCAACAAAATTGCGATTGGATGTAGAGGCACATCGTTCGCCTGGAGGTACTTTATCAGGGTTCATGCCCAGACAAGCTGAACAGCCGGGTTCGCGCCATTCAAAACCGGAATCGGTGAATATCTTGTCGAGCCCCTCTGCTTCGGCCTGCGCTTTGACGAGACCAGAGCCGGGGACGACAATCGCCCATTTCACGCCGTCTGCCTTTTTACGTCCATCCAGAACTTGGGCAGCAGCGCGCAAATCTTCGATCCGGCTGTTGGTACAACTGCCGATAAAGATATTTTCCACCGGCACGTCGCCCATGGCTTGGCCCGAGGTTAGCCCCATATAGTCCAAGGACTTGCGCGCGGCATCCCGCTTGGAAGCATCGGCAAAGCTCTCTGGAGCAGGAACATGGCCCGTCACGGGCACAACATCTTCAGGGCTGGTGCCCCAAGTCACCGTTGGCGCGACATCTGCAGCTTGGATCGTGACACTTTTGTCAAACCGCGCGTCATTGTCGGTGGGCAGGGTTTTCCAATAGGCCACCGCCGCATCCCAATCGGCCCCTTTGGGCGCCATGGGCCGGCCTTTCAGATAGGCAAAAGTCTTTTCATCCGGCGCAATTAAACCAGCGCGCGCGCCGCCTTCGATGGACATGTTGGACACGGTCAATCGGCCTTCAATCGACATTTGCTCAAACACTTCGCCGCGATATTCGATAACATGACCGGTTCCGCCCGCGGTACCAATTACGCCGATGATATGCAGGATCAGATCCTTCGGACTGATGCCGGGGCCAAGCAATCCTTCGACCCGGATCTCCATAGATTTGGACCGAGATAGCTGCAATGTTTGCGTTGCAAGCACATGTTCAACTTCACTGGTACCGATGCCGAAGGCCAGAGCGCCCAATGCGCCATGGGCTGCGGTATGGCTGTCTCCGCAAACCAAAGTAGTCCCAGGAAGGGTAAAAGCCTGCTCAGGCCCAATCACGTGAACGATGCCCTGCTCTTTATCACTGGCCCCGATGTATTTGATGCCAAAGGCTGGCGCATTGGCTTCCAAAGCCTCAAGCTGTGCCGCGCTTTGCGGGTCGGCTATCGGTATCTTGTTGCCATCGGCATCGATACGCGCCGTCGTTGGCAGATTATGATCGGGAACCGCCAGCGTCAAATCAGGGCGGCGAACCTTGCGCCCTGCTTTGCGCAATCCTTCGAAAGCCTGCGGGCTGGTCACTTCGTGCACAAGATGACGGTCGATATAGATTAATGCGGTGCCATCATCGCGTTGGTCTACGACATGGGCGTCCCAAATTTTTTCGTACAGGGTTTTTGCTTCGGTCATTCGGGGTTATACCATCCTCTTATGCAATATGGTGTTTCGTTTACCCAGATCAATTGCCTGTGCAAGTGAGAAGTCACTTCAAAAGCCCATCAAAAATGCCTATCTTCGATAGATGAGCATTTTTGCAATCATAGTCACAATCCTTGCCTCTGTCATCGCGATGGAATTTGTCGCATGGGGCGCGCATAAATATATCATGCATGGCTTCGGCTGGAACTGGCATCGCGATCATCATGAGCCGCATGACAACATGCTGGAGAAAAACGACCTTTACGGCATCGTCGGTGCGGTAATGAGTATTTCCATGTTCATCATCGGCAGCCCAATGATCATGGGCGCAAACTATTGGGAGCCCGGCACGTGGATGGGCGTGGGCATAATGCTCTATGGGGTTATCTACACCCTGATCCACGATGGATTGGTGCATCAGCGCTATTTCAAATATGTTCCGAAACGCGGCTATGCCAAACGGCTGGTGCAGGCCCATAAGCTGCATCATGCAACCCTTGGCAAAGAAGGCGGCGTGAGTTTTGGTTTTGTATTTGCCCGTGATCCTGCAAAGCTGAAAGCGGAATTGAAAGTACAGCGCGAAACGGGAAAAGCGATCGTCAGGGATTCTCTCGGAGCGACTTAAACCCGCCGAATTTAAACATCGTCAAAGCAATGCCGGCAAAGATCATCGCGCTGCCGATAAAAAAACGCGTGGTCAGTGTTTCGCCAAGCAGCAAAACGCCACCTAGCGCAGCAATCGCTGGCACAGATAGTTGAGAGGCCGCAGCTGTGCTGACTGACAGTCGCGGCAGGACGGCATACCACGTAATATAGCCCAGCCCGGATGTGATGGTGCCAGAGATAATCGCCAGCGCAACACCAGTTGGTTGTGCCTGCTCACCGTTGCCGAGCAAAGGGATGATCAAAAGGCAGAGCACAGCCGCACCGACAAAATTTCGGGCGGTAGCGAGCGCTGGTCGGGCTGCCCCTTTTCCGGCCCAGCTGTAAAAACCCCAGGAAATACCGGCGAGCGCCATGATAAGCCCGCCAACAAGCGGCGGCGCTGTATCACCCGGCGCCAGAAAAACGGCTAGTCCGGCAATGGCCAGCAATAACCCAGCCCATTGGATGGGCGTCGGATAGATACCGCGAACCATACCAATAATCTGCAAACTCAGCTGCCCTGCCGGGAACAGGATGAGCGCCCCAACCGCTGCGTCAAGCGACACATAGGCAAAAGAAAAACTGATGGCATAAACAAACAACGCAATCGCGGGGACCATAGTATCGCCCCGTGGAAGCACGGCGCGCCCATGACGAAAACCTAATAACAGTGCCAACAGGATCGCCCCAGAAACCAGACGGATCACGGTGAAATTTGCCCAATCTATCGTGTTTTCGGCCAAGGCCGCACGATTGAGCAAAGAGTTTCCAGCAAAGGCGCAAAGCGTCAATACTAGTAAAAGCGCCGTTAGCAGGCGCCCACTAGTGCTATCGAGTGGCTGCTTAGCAGCGCCCACTAACCCGCCATTGTGGGCACAACCGGTCCGCCCAGTTCAATCGCTTTTTTGTAAGCGGCACGGGCCATCATGCGTTTGGCATAGTCCATTGAGGCCGGGCGATTGGCGAGCATGCCCGCCGCCATTGCCAGCTCAAGCACATACATGACGTTGATATCAGCGCCGGTAAAACCATCGCCGACAAGAAACTCGCGGTGGTCGATATGATGCTCGACATAATCGAGCAGCTTGACAACTTCACCTTCAACAAACGGGGCATAGCCTTCGCCCAGCCCGCCAAAGCGCGGGGCCAGCATCTGTACGATCACGGGGTTAGCCAGCGTGCCCTCGGCAAAATGGAGCCATTCAAGATAGTCCGCCCGATCTTTTGAACCCGGTGCGGGGGCGAGTTTACCTTCCCCATATTGCTCCAGTATATATTCAATAATCGCGCCGGACTCCATCATCAGATGACCGTCGATAATGGCGGTTGGTGCCTTCGCCAGAGGATGAATGGCTGCCAGATCAGCCTGAGCCCGCATTGTTTCAGGATGCCGCTGATGCCGCACCATTTCATATTCCACACCCAATTCTTCGAGCAGCCAGATGATCCGGGTCGAACGGCTATATTCCAGATGGTGCAGTTTGATCATGGGTGGGACCTTTAAATAGAATTACGAATCAGGGTTTTATGCCGCGCCACTATATCTATTTATCGCTCCTGTGTGAGAACTAATGCCCAACCACACCTAAACTCTCAAACGGCCGGTCATTATCGCTATATTTCTCGACCAATGTCGCGCTCGCTTCATTGAGACCGATCAACTCAACCGTCTTGCCTTCATTTTGCAGTCGTTCGACAATCTTGTCGAGCATGCCGGTGGCGGAAATATCCCAGAAATGCGCATCGTGAACGTCAATAATGACGGTATCGATACCTTCTTCGTTAAATTCCATCGCTTCATAAAGCATATCTACGGAGCCGAAGAATATCTGGCCACCAAAGACATAACGGTGGGTCATGACTTCGACAAAGTCCTGAATGGTGACAAGTTGACGCACTTTCCATGCGAAGAATATGCCGGAGAGCAAGACGCCGGTCAGAACACCAATCGACAAGTCATGGGTGGCCACAACCATAATGACCGTGGCGAGCATCACGAAATTGGATGGCCACGGGTGGTGGGTGATTTCGGTAAAGCTTTTCCAGCGGAAAGTACTGATGGATACAAAGATCATCACCGCGACCAGCGCAGGCATAGGGATTTGCGCGACAAGCGGCCCAAGACCGACAATCAGGACCAGCAACATAACGCCCGCGACAAAGGTCGAAAGACGCCGTGAACCGCCAGATTTGATATTGATCACCGACTGACCAATCATCGCGCAACCGCCCATGCCGCCAATCCAGCCGGTCACGAAATTGGCAATGCCTTGCCCATAGGTTTCGCGTTTCTTGTCGCTGCGCGTCTCGGTCATATCATCGACAATAGATGCGGTAAGCAAAGATTCCAGCAGGCCTACAGCCGCCATTGCGAGCGAATAAGGCGCGATGATCCGCAATGTTTCCCAAGTGATCGGGATTTGCGGAATATGGAACCATGGCAAGCTATCGGGCAAGTCGCCCATATCGCCGACGGTCAATACATCCGCTTTGAAATAGATGCTCACACCAGCCAGTACGATAATCGCCGCCAAGGGCGAGGGCACCCAGCTAGTCAGCTTGGGCAGGCCATAGATAATGGCCAGGCCAGCTGCGACCATCGCATAGGTCTGCCAGGTAAAAGATTCACCGGTAAGCTGCGGCAATTGCGCCATGAAAATCAGGATGGCGAGCGCGTTAACAAAACCGGTAATCACCGACCGCGAGACAAAGCGCATCAACAAGTCGAGCCGCAGCAAGGCTGCAATCGCTTGGAAAATGCCCATTAAAATGGTGGCAGCAAAAAGATATTCGACCCCATGATCGCGGACCAGTGGAACTACCAGTACGGCCACCGCTGCGGTTGCGGCGCTAATCATGCCCGGTCGGCCACCAATCATCGAGATTATTACGGCGATTGAAAAACTGGCATAAAGACCCACGCGCGGATCCACGCCAGCGATAATTGCAAAACCAATAGCTTCGGGAATCAAAGCAAGGGCCACAACCAAACCGGCCAAAAATTCGGTTTTCGGATTGGATAGCCAGTCGCGTTTAAAATCGCTGTGTATTGCCATGAGATCGGTCCCCACCGGATGGAATTTTGGATTGAATGTTGCATCGCAACATCACTGAGCGCGGCCATGGCCTATTGGCTTCGCACCGTCAAGCAGAGCGCCATGGTTTACATCCGCTGTGGATCAAACGGGAACCCGAAAATCATCCGTGACAATCGCCACATCTGCAATTTCTTCTTCATGACCAATCTCGCGATGAGTTTCGGTCAGCGCCTCTGCCTCCCAAGCCTCCATCGCCGGATGGGCGATCATATGATCCACCCATGCCCGGCCTTTCACGCCGATATCAAGATCAAAGGTCCGCACGCGATAGGCAACCGGAGCGTAAAAGGCATCAACCGCTGTAAAGCTATCTCCAGCGAGCCAAGGCCCACCAAAGCTATCCAGACCTTCGGCAAATAGCTCGCCAATCCGGTCCAGATTGCGTTGCAGCTGCCGATCGACCTGATGCAGCTGCGCCCGCACGCCAATATTCATGGGACAGATATTCCTCAGTGGCGCAAACCCGCCATGCATTTCCGCCGCCGCGCACCGCGCCCATGTTCGCGCTTTTTCGTCCACTGGCCAGACACCTTCATGCCGCTCCGCGAGATATTCCATAATCGCCAGCGAGTCCCAGATCGTGCGGTCGTCGTCTTTCAAACAGGGAACTTGCGCATTGGGGGCAAAGGCCCGAAACCGCTCGTAATTTTCTTCCTCGAAATAGATAATTTCATCGCCGAACGGAATCGCGAGCGCTTTCATCAGCATCCATGGACGCAGTGACCAGCTGGAATAATTCCGATTGGCGGTGATCAGCGTGTAGGTCATGGTACCTCCTTTGGGGGTATGTAGCTCGGGTCGTGATGAAAGGGCAGCGGGCGATCCTGCGTGAGCGCATCTAATATGCTCGCAAAGTCCGTCTTCGCGCGAAATCCCAAAAGCCGCTCGGCTTTCCCGGCATCATAAACACGGTCGATATGGTCCGGCAGCACCCAGCCTTTTTGTTCGTAAAGCGCTGCTGCTTGGGGAAAATAACGCGCGATGACAGACGGCGCATCCGTTATCAGTTGCGCGCAATCTTTCCGCACAAATGGCGTTGGCGCTGACAAGATGAAGGTTTCGAAACCCAAATCATCCATCCGATCCAGCGCGACAATATGAGCATCAGCAGCATCTTCGACAGTGAGCCGCCGGTTCAAAAATTCATTGGCTTTGAGATTGGGACCGCTTGGAATGGTTAGCGTGTCGTCGTCTTCCGGGAAAAACCGACCCGTTCGCAAAACCGCTACATTGATGCCATGCAGCTTATGATAGAGGCGGCACAAATGTTCAGCGGATATTTTGGTCACGCCATAGATATTGCGCGGCTTTAGCGGACCGAATTCCTCATCCAGCCAAAAGACCTTCTCTGCCCCACCGGCGCGTCCCGCCCGAACGGTCTCGGATATCATCAATGATGTCGTGGAGGTAAAAATAAATCGATCATGACCAGCCTGCACAGCAGCTTCGAGAAGGTTTAGGGTCCCGGTAACATTAACGTCGACAAAGGCGCTATTGGGATAGCGAACAATGTCTGGTTTATGCAACGCACCAGCGTGGATTACCGCTTCGATACTATGATCGCCAAAAATCTGATCGATCAGCAGGCGGTCGGCCACCGAACCGATTACATTCGTGTGATCACCGGCGGCGACATCTAGACCAACGACTTCGTGGCCGATGGCGCTCAGTTTAGGTGCAAGAAACCTGCCTAACCAACCCGATGAGCCGGTTAGCAGCAGCTTCATCAAGCGCCTCCGATTAATTCGCGTCCAATCAGCATCCGGCGAATTTCATTGGTCCCTGCCCCGATATCCAGCAATTTGGAATCGCGCCAATAACGCTCTACCGGCCAGTCGGTCGTGTAGCCTGCACCGCCCAAAGCCTGGATCGATTCCTCAGCCACGCGAACACTGCTTTCGGACGCATACATAACGGCGCCTGCCGCATCGAAGCGCGTCGTTTGACCAGCATCACAGGCTTTGTTGACCGCATAGACATAGGATCGTGCGCTGTTCAGGCGGACATACATGTCGGCAATCTTGCCCTGCATCAGCTGGAACGTCCCGATGGGTTTACCAAATTGCTTGCGCTCCCGAACATAAGGAATGACCGTATCGAGACAGGCCTGCATCAAACCGAGCGGGATCGCCGCCAATACCGCGCGCTCATAATCCAGACCGGACATCAGCACGCCAACACCGCCGTTAATCGGCCCCATGACATTTTCTTCCGGCACTTCGCAATCGTCGAACACCAATTCTGCTGTTGGACTGCCTTTCATCCCGACCTTTTCGATTTTCTGGCCGATGGAAAACCCTTTCATGCCTTTCTCGATCAGGAAAGCCGTGATTCCGCCGGAACCCGCCTCAGGACGGGTCTTGCCATAAACTACCAACGTATCGGCATCGGTTGAATTGGTGATCCAGAATTTCGTGCCGTTGAGGACGTAACCGCCCTGCACCGCTTCTGCTTTGAGTTTCATCGAGACAACATCCGAGCCAGCACCCGCTTCTGACATGGCGAGCGATCCGACATGTTCGCCAGAAATCAGTTTCGGCAGATATTTCGCCTTTTGTTCGGGCGTGGCCCAGCGACGGATCTGATTGACGCACAGGTTGCTATGCGCGCCATAGCTAAGCCCCAGCGCTGCGCTGCCGCGACTAACTTCCTCTACCGCGATCGCATGTTCCAGATAGCCGAGGCCAAGACCGCCATCTTCTTCTTCGACCGTTACCCCGTGTAACCCAAGATCACCCATCTGCTCCCATAGCTCCCGCGGGAACCAGTCTTCACGGTCCATTTTCTGGGCTAACGGGCTGATCTTCTCATCCGCAAAACGCCGCGTTGTATCCCGAATCTGGTCGGCCATTTCGCCAAGCTGGAAGTCAAATTGTGGGGTAGCAATCATTATTGATCCTTTGTGATTTATTGGCTGCTGTTTAGCAGATATTCTTCCGGTTTCTAGTCTTGTGCTCCGCTCCTGATGCAGAATGCGATATTGCGCAGTGCAGCACCCAATGCCATAGGCGCGGCCATGCTATATGATCTTGCCCGCCCTTTCATTTTCGCGCTCGAAGCCGAAAAAGCCCATGGTCTCACCATTGCCGGATTAAAAGCTCTGCCCTTGGGGCCAGCGCCCAAATCCGATCCGGTACTAGCCACCAAAGTCGCCGGTCTCGATTTTACCAATCCCATTGGCATGGCGCCCGGTTTTGACAAAAATGGCGAAGTGCCAGATGCGTTGATCCGCATGGGCTTTGGCTATGCCGAGGTCGGGACGCTGACACCCCGTGCGCAGGCAGGTAATCCCAAACCGCGCATATTCCGGTTGCCGCAGGATAAAGCGGTGATCAATCGCCTGGGCTTTAACAACGAAGGTCAGGAAAAAGCTGCACCGCGTCTGAAACGGATGGGTGGCCGCATGGGTAAAGGCGTGCTGGGCATCAACATTGGCGCCAACAAAGACAGTGATGACCGGATTGCCGATTATGTTATCGGCGTAAAAAATATGGCGCCTTTGGCGGACTATCTGACGGTCAATATCTCGTCGCCCAACACACCGGGTTTGCGGGCACTGCAAGACAAGGGCGCATTGGAAGAGTTGCTGGCGGCGGTCATACAGGCAAGAGGTGATCATAAAACACCGGTATTCCTAAAAGTCGCGCCTGATCTGGAACCCGCTGATATTGAGGATATTGTTGATGTCACGATGAAACAGAAAATCGACGCGCTGATTATTTCTAACACCACCATCACACGGCCCGATTTAATATCGTCAAATCAAGCGGAAACCGGCGGGCTGTCCGGCGCACCACTGAAAGATTTGGCGTTGCAACGGCTGAAAGATTTTCGCACGGCGAGCGGCGGCAATATTCCGCTCATTGGCGTTGGCGGCATTGCCAATGCTGAAGATGCCTATCAGCGCATTCGCGCCGGGGCATCTCTGGTGCAGCTTTATACCGCAATGATTTATGAAGGCCCGACCATGGCCCGCGCCATGAGCTGCGGACTGGCAAAGCTTTTGAAACGCGATGGTTTTGCCTCCGTTACCGATGCCGTGGGCGCTGATGACAAATGATTTGCCAAAATGACAAGCCATCCATAAAACTCGGTCCCATGAAAAAACTCCTGACTTTATTCGCTTTTTCCCTGCTCACACCGATGGCGGCTCCAGCCATTGCGCAAAATGCTGGCACTGCGGCATCGGCCCATCCCGAAGCCACCAAAGCGGGCTTTGAGATGTTGCAAGCAGGTGGTTCCGCGACCGACGCAGCTATGGCGATGATGTTGGCGCTCACCGTTGTAGAACCGCAATCGAGCGGCATTGGCGGGGGCGGTTTTCTGCTCCACAATGATGGTAAAAGCGGTTGGATGGAAACCATTGATGGGCGCGAAATGGCTCCGGCTGCTGCGGCCGAAGACCGCTTTCTGGGCGAGGACGGAAAGCCATTGGGCTGGCGAGACGCAACACCGGGAGGCAAATCCGTTGGTGTTCCCGGAAATATGCGGTTGATGGAAATGGCGCATAAAAAATGGGGAAAGCTGCCTTGGGAGAAACTGTTCGAGCCTGCCATTAGATTAGCCGAACAAGGCTATGCTGTTAGCGCGCCGCAATATGACTGGATGAAACGGCTTGAAAAGCTCTGGGTAAAATTCCCGGATATGCAAAAGCTATATTGGCGCAATGGCGCCCCTGCACAGCGCGGCACGATCGTTAAAAACCCTGAACTGGCTTCATTGCTGCGCGATTTGCAAGCCGGCGGCGCGGATGCCTTTTATACCGGCAAAACAGCAGCGGCTATTTCAACAGCTGTTGCCAATGCTCCACAAAACAAGTCGGTATTAACCGAGCAGGATTTTAGCAATTATAGTGCGATATTGCGGCAACCGGTTTGCTCCGCCTATCGCGAGTATCGCATTTGCGGCATGGGCCCGCCTTCTTCTGGTGCCACCACTGTTCTCCAGATTCTCGGCTCGATCGAGCGTTTTGACATGGATGAACTCTACAAGAAAGAACCGGCCCGTGCTTGGCATGTCATTGGTGAAGCGATGCGGCTGGCTTATGCGGACCGCGAAAAATATCTGGCGGATCAGGATTTTGTATCGGTTCCCGTCGCTGGCCTGATCGACAAAAACTATATCGCCAAGCGCTCCCAAATGATCGCTTTGCAACGGGCGCGGCCGCAACTTCCCGGTATCGAAACCTATCCTGCCGGCAGTCCTCCAGGCGCCACGCCCCGCACCGCCGCGATTTCGTCCGAAGTGGCGGGAACGACCCATTTCACCGCCGTCGATGGCGAAGGCAATATTGCCAATATGACCTCCACTGTCGAAGGCCCGTTTGGCAGCCAATTGCTAGCGCGCGGTATGGTGCTCAACAACGAACTCACCGATTTCACATTTGCACCTGAAAAAGACGGCGCGCCGGTGGCCAATCGGGTACAGGCGGGCAAACGCCCTCTCTCCTCCATGTCGCCGACCATCGTCTATAATGCCAAAGGAGAACCCATTCTCGCTCTCGGTTCTGCGGGCGGTAAACGGATCATCATGCATGTCACCAAGACGCTGATCGGTGTGCTTGATTACGGATTGCCGCTGAAAGACGCGATGGCAATGCCTAATATCTATTTTGGCGGATCGGGACTGCTGATTGAAAATGATAGCGACTTAATAGCGCTGCAAAATGATCTCGCCCGCCTCGGTCATACTGTGGTGACCAGTAATTTACCCTCGAAACTGGCTGGCGCGCAAAAAACCGATAAGGGCTGGGTCGGAGCAGTTGATCCGCGCAGCACCGGTGAAGCGGTTAGCGAGCTGCCCTAAATCAGACATTTGCATTACAGTTACCGGAAATCATTGCCCACGACTTTTATACGCGCTAGCCTGTGATCATAACAGTGGTCTGGCTTTAATCGGCACAGCCACGCAAGAGGGTGATGAGAGTGTCGGCAAAAAAAGTAACGAACCGCTATCTTGAATTTGACGGTTTTTCCAATCTGGTTTCGATGTTTTTTCAACGCGCGAGCGAAGGCGGCGACAATCCGTTTTTGAGCGCTAAAATAGACGGCGAATGGCGGGCCACCAGTTGGGCAGAGGCCGCTCGACAAGTGGCGGCGCTGGCCAAATCGTTTAAAAAACTGGGCTTGAAACCGGGCGACAGGGTCATGTTGGTCGCGGATAATTGCCCACAATGGTGCATTGCCGATCTGGCCATCATGGCCGCGAAATGCGTTACCGTCCCCACTTATACGACCAATACGCCCAATGACCATCAGCATATCCTGGACAATAGCGGCGCCAAGGCTGTGATCGTTTCTGATCAGAAACTGGCCCAGAATTTAATCCCATCGGTTATAAAATCATCAGATGCCGATATCGTCATCGGAATGTCAGATCTGCGTATCGGCCAGTCCGGCGATTTTGCTATTCATCAGTGGAATGGTCTTGTTCAAGGCACAGATGAAGATGTTGCCGAAGTCACTACGGAAGTGGCCGATATCAAGCGTGAAGACGTGGCTTGCATTATCTACACCAGCGGTACCGGCGGGAAACCACGGGGCGTTATGCAGCCGCATGGCGCTATCCTACACAATGTCAAAGGCCCGGCAGAGGTTATCGAGAATGATTTTGGTTGGGACGAGGAAGTTTTTCTCTCGTTCCTGCCGCTCAGCCATGCCTATGAACATAGCGCTGGCCAGTTTTTCCCGATCGGCCTCGGTGCTCAAATATATTACTCGGAAGGGCTCGAAAAGCTCGCCTCCAATATCGAAGATGTCCAGCCAACCATCATGGTCGTCGTGCCCCGACTGTTTGAAGTGCTGCGAGCGCGGCTCATCAAAACCGTCGAAAAGCAGGGCAAAATGCCCAATTATCTACTCGGCAAAGCGCTAGCCATCGGCGAACGCGAAGCGGATGGCAAAAAGCGCAAACGCGACAAGCTGATGGATGTTTTCCTCAACAAGACCCTGCGCCCCAAAGTGCAGAAACGGTTTGGCGGACGGATCAAGGCTATGGTCTCCGGCGGCGCGCCTCTCAACCCCGATATTGGTGTATTTTTCCAATCGCTCGGGCTCACGCTGCTTCAGGGCTATGGCCAAACGGAATCCGGCCCGATCATCGCCTGCAACCGGCCGAGTACCGGCCTGAAAATGGATACAGTCGGCCCGCCAATGATCGATACCGAAGTCAAGATTGCCGACGATGGCGAGATATTGGTGCGCGGCGAACTGGTCATGAAAGGCTATTGGCGTAACCAGGCCGAAACGGACCGGGTCATTATAGACGGTTGGCTACATACCGGCGATATTGGCTTGATCGACGAAGCAGGCCGCGTCGCGATTACCGACCGTAAAAAAGACCTGATCGTTAATGACAAGGGCGAGAATGTCGCACCGCAAAAGGTTGAAGGCATGCTGACCCTGCAACCTGAAATCCTGCAAGCGATGATCGTGGGCGACAAACGCCCGTACATGTCTGGACTGGTTGTTCCTGATCCTGAATGGGCGTTAGAATGGTCTCGCAGCGAAGGCATGGCTTATGACTTCCTGAAATTACAGGCCAATCCGGCGTTCAAATCCGCCGTGAGCAAAGCTGTCGACCGTGTGAATAAAAACCTGTCGGTAACGGAAAAGGTTCGCCGGTTTGAATTTGCCGACGAACCTTTTGCAATTGAGAACGAAGAACTGACGCCGAGTATGAAGATTCGGCGTCATGTCATTCGTGAACGCTATCAGGAACGACTGAACGCGCTCTATAAAAAATAGACGCGTCCACTGTTCGGGGAGATCACCCTTCGATTTTGGTATAAGGCACGAACGAGCCAAAGGAACAGCTGTCAACAAAAGTGCCGGTGGGCAGATCCTTCACTTGCGCAATTTCACCACGGCAAAGCTGCGAAGATGATCTGCGCGTAACCAGCGCGTTGCGATCAACATCCCGGCATCCGCCATAGGGTTCGTTGACATAAATTGTTTTGGGATTGCTGCTGCGACTATAAATCAGATATTTGTCACCAACGGCGGTCAAATTCTTCTGATCCGTCCGGTTAATACAGCTGATCGGCTTGCCGGGCTCACGGCCAGCAATTTTCTTGTCGAACTTGGCTTGTTCTTTCTCACTAAGCTTGACCTCAGCTGTACCACTATTCGCAGCTGGTGCAGCGAGCATCAATGCCAGCGGTATTGCGAAAATAATCTTACGCACGACGATTCTCCTTCGATGTCCCCCATCGAAGTTACAATATAACATAAAATGTGGAAAACCGGAAATCAGTCTTTAGAAATTATCTTTGGCCATTCGCCGCTCTGCCAATTGCTCGGCGGACACCGCGCGCATGAACGGGTTTGTGGCCGCTTCCAAAGCGATGGTGGTGGGCACGGTTGCTTCGCCTTTAGCACGCGCCGCTAACACCGCGTCCATACGATCTTTCAACGCCTGATTATCCGGCTCTGCTACCAGGGCGTATTCTCCATTGGCCTGCGTATATTCATGGGCGCAATAGACATCGGTCTCGCCCGGCAATTTCGAAAGTTTCTGCATGTTATCGAACATTTGCGCCGCAGTGCCTTCGAACAGACGGCCACAACCCATGGCAAACAAGGTATCACCGACGAAAACGGTGTTCTCGTCCGCAATATGAAAAGCAATATGACCGGCAGTATGGGCTGGCACGTCGATCACGTCGGCGACAACATCGCCCAGACGAACGGTGTCGCCCTCTTTGACCAGCCTATCCAGTGTTGGAATACGGGCCTGTTCTGCTTCAGGGCCAGTAATGTGACAACCGGTCGCTTCTTTTATCGCCGCATTGCCGCCGGTATGATCCGGGTGCCAGTGGGTGTTCCAAATCTGGGTAATTTTCCAGCCGCGTTTATCGGCTTCCGCTAGCACGGGTTCGGCCACTGCAGGGTCAACGACCATCGTCTCTTTGGAGTGGGGTTCATGGACCAGCCAGACATAATTATCGGACAAAACGGGGATACGGATGATTTCAAGCATGGATGGCAATTTACCTATCATTCCCAATCTTGTCGATGGTTAACCGCATTATAAGGCTTTTACATTAGGGCACATGGTTTGCGGCACGCCAATATCAGGCCAATATCGGGAGGGGAAAAAGTTGCGGATTTTAATCGCATTTCTTGCGTTTTTTTGCTTCTGCGCGCCTGCGGCTGCAAATGTTTCTCTTGCCGACGAGCTCTGTACCTACGGCACTGCCCTTGATGGTCAGATATCCGACGTTGTGGCAGTGCGCGATAAATTTAACTGCTCGGAGAATAAATATGATTTCTCCGGATCAAAACTGTGGATCAAAATCCCCTTCAAAGCAGATGAAATTGCGCCGGGCGCAGTGGAAGTTCAAGGGGATAACAACGGCCTGACATCCATGACCGTCCATTCTCTGTTGACCGATGGCACATTGAAATCCAGCCATTTTTCATCCCAGGACGTAATCGACAGTTGGCGACCCAAAGGCCATTATGGCCTCCCGATTCCAGGATCTGAAGATCCTACCATCCGCGCCCAGATACAAACCGTTTTTATTTCGCTGGATAATCCGCGCGTCGCCAGTTCGATCACCTTGGTGCAACTGGCATCGAAAAAAAGATGGGATGATCTAAAACTACCACTTTCGGCCATGTTCGCGTTGCTATGCGGCATGGCGATCATGCCCTTTATCTACAACGCCTTTTTCTATGGCGCCCTGCGTTACAGTTTCATGTTGTGGCACAGCGCCATGATCGTCGGAACAGTGGTCTATACGTTTAGTTCCTCCGGTTTGATCTTTCTGGTTTTTCCCGAAACAGAGCTCATGACCAAATTTCTGCTAAATTACTGGACACTGGCTCTTTCAATCGCAGCCAGCGGGTTTTTCCTCGATCGATTTGTCGAGCCCGGGAAAATTGCAAATTGGCTGCGTCCGATATTATTGGCGTCCGCGGTTCTACCGGTCTTTGTCACCGCTTATATTTTTCAGACTATCGACGGCTATGACACCAATATCCGCAATTATTATCATGTTTCCTTTGTCCCCTATTTGTTCGTTGTCCTTTATACGATGGGCCATGCTTTGCGGCGCGGCAGCACCGCAATCTGGTTCCAGATTGCTGCCTGGACACCGATTATTGCCTTTAGCTTCGACCGGATCGCCCGGGGCATGGATCTCTATATCGGGATTCACGAACTGGATTATGGTCTCTATTTTGCTCTGGTCCTGGAAACGATCATTCTGGCTTTTGGTGTCGCCAACCGGATCATGAAAATGCGGATCAAGCATGAAGATACAATGCGGGAACGAGTGGAATTGAAATTGCTCGCGGAAACCGACGGTCTGACAGCGATCAGTAATCGCCGCGCTTTTGAAAAAGCATATAAAGTCAATTTGATCGAACGAAAATATAGTCACTTGGCAATTTTGGACATCGACTTTTTCAAGCAGGTCAATGACTTGTACGGGCACGAAATTGGTGACGAAGTGCTCCGCATTGTCGGAAGAGAGCTTGGTGCCACCCATCATTTCTGTGCCAGAATTGGTGGCGAAGAATTTGCGCTGCTGTTGAAACCAGATGAGCGCGGTAGCAAAAAAAGCAACCCGGCAACGGAAATGACCAAAATCTGTGAGACGCTTATTCGATCGGTTCATGCCAATGTGCCGGAAATCAAGCGAGCGGTTACCTTCTCGGTCGGCGTCGCCGAAATCACCAAACGGACCTCGCTAAAGTCAATAATGGCTGTGGCAGACAAGCGTCTCTACAATGCCAAGAATAACGGCCGCAACCAGGTTATCAGTTTTGACCTGTCTGATCGTAACTCCAAGCCAGGGTCAAATGTGGCGCGCGCTTAACCAGCCCAAAATTCTACCACTCGCCGATATTTTCCATACTCGCCCAAGGCTCTTGCACCGGCAGATTTTCGCCTGCCTGCAATAGCTCAACCGAGATATTATCCGGCGTCCGCACGAATGCCATATGCCCGTCCCGTGGCGGACGGTTTATCGTCACTCCCGCATCCATCAACGTCTGGCAAAGCGCGTAAATATCATCGACGCGGTACGCGAGATGACCAAAATTCCGACCGCCATCATAGTCTTCGCCGCTACCGTCTTCAGCTGGCCAATTATGGGTCAGCTCAACCTCCGCAACGTCTTTTTGCCCCGGCGCAGCGAGGAAGATGAGCGAGAAGCGACCTTGTTCGCTATCATAGCGACGGACTTCTTCGAGACCGAGGAGATTGAAAAATTTCACAGTCGCATCCGGATCAGTGACCCGCAGCATCGTGTGTAGATATTGAATTGGCATTGAGAGAAACTCCATTCATCGCTATTCAGAAACGGTTCATCGCTGGTATCGCAAAGCCAAACCGGGTCAATGGAAGCAGTTTAGAATGCTTGGAACGAGAGGGAAAGAGCAATGACAGATAATGTTGAAGGTAGTAAATTTCTGGAAAAGAAAAACAACGTATTGTTAGTCAGCGCAGGTTTGTTGACCATCGGTCTGATCGCTGGCGGCTATTTGCTGGGCGACGGCTTACTCCGTTCCAAAATGGCGGATCGTAGCGTGACTGTGCGCGGATTGGCCGAACGCGAAGTCACCGCTGATCTTGCGACTTGGACCATTGCTTATAGCGCGCAAAGCACCAATCTGGCTGAGGCCCAAGCTGACATGGACCGTGACACGGCAGCCATTGGTAAATTTTTCACCGAACTGGGCTTTAAGGGCGATGCGCTCAAACCGACTGGTGCCAATGTGAACCAATATTCCAGCAACGGCATTCCCCGCTACACCATCCGTCAGCGGTTATCGCTGCGGACCGATGATATTGAAAAAGCCCAAGCGGCCGTCGCGCGACAATTTGATCTCGTGCGCCGAGGCGTTGTGCTCGAAGACGGTTCGGGCATGAGCTATACATTCACCAAGCTTGACGAAATCAAACCGGAAATGGTGGCAGAAGCGACCAAGGACGCCCGAAAATCAGCGCAGCAATTTGCCGAGGATAGCGGCACTGATGTTGGGGGAATCAAATCCGCGACACAGGGTTATTTCTCCATCAACTCTCGCGATGGCGATGGCGGCGGCTATGGTGTAACGGACACGCCGTATAAAAAGGTCCGTGTTGTGACGACGGTGAATTTTTATCTCGATTGACCCCGGGACAGCTGTTTCAGGCGTTTAGGCTGAACCTTGTCGCCCCTCAATCAAATCCCGATTCTCCAGAAGCGCCGCTGCCAGAAAGCGCATTAGCAATTTTATGCGCGGCGTGTTCTTGAGATCGGGATGGGTAAGCACCCAAAAATCGGCAACCGGAAATGGCGGTGGCGCGTTTGGCACACGCATGAGATCGGGTTCCGAATCCCCCATGTAGCAAGCACCCCGGGTCATACCATGTCCATTCATCACCGCCTTGTGGCGCAGCGTGATATCATCGCTCAACATCCCTATTGGTGTGTCGGGAAACGGGCTGTCCGCGATCCAGCGCGGTAGTCCTGATGGTGGCGGAGCCGCAATCCAACGCCGGTCTGCTGGCGCCGTTTTCTCCAGATAATCTCGGCGACAATAATAGCTGAGCGCATAAGGAAAAAGTCGACGACCGACCAGATGATCTGGCGGTTTTGCAACGCCTCTGATCACGACATCAGCCTCTGACCGGTCGAGATCTGCAAAGCGATAGGTGCTTTGCATGGACAATTTTATACCCGGATATTGTCGGCAAAAATCGGCGAGATAATCCAATAATAGATATTGCCCCAGCACGTCCGGAATGGACAATGTTATCGGTCCGGTCAGTTCTGTTTCATCCGCCTTGCGACGGCGATCGGCGGAAAAACTAATCCCCTCCATTTGCTGTGCCGCCTCGACCAGCTGCCCCCCCAGTTCGGTCTTCCGATATCCCCCCGCCGCGCGTTCAAACACCAGCTTGCCATAACGCTCATTGATAACCGCCAGCCGCCGCGAGACGGTGCTATGCGTTACCCCTAAAAGGGACGCGGCCGACCGAACCGTTCCGGATCGATCAAGCGCCAATATGAATCGATAATCATCCCAATTTTCCATTGGTGCATTATTGCACCATCATGAGCAGAAATACATCCACTATTTCGGTACCGATGGTTCTATTGAGGTGCAATATCGCAACAAGACATGGCTCAATGCCGTTTCAACAATCGACAAAAAGGCATCTTACTCATGAAGATCAATCGTACTTCGATGACGCTGGTTTCCGCATTCGCTTTAGCGCTTACCATGCCAGCTTGCAGCACCATGGCGCAGCAATCAAAATCAACGACACCTTCAGCACCGATAGAAAATACGCGATTGACCGTCGCCAAAGGCCAGTATCTTTCGATCATCATGCCCGACCCAAAATCGGACGCGGATGCAAATACGATACGCCAATCCTATTACCAGCAGGCTCTGCCGCTCGGCGCAAAATTCGGTCTGAAGCGCGAAGTCCAGATAAAAGTCGATAATGCCGTGATCAGCGACTACAAACCATCCGGACTGATATTTTTTTCCTATCCGGACCAAGCATCCGAAAAACAATTGACCGTTCAGCCCGAATGGCCTGCGATCAAAGCGCTACGGCCACAGGTTTGGAATGAGCTGAGAATCTATAGTGCAGCGGTGGAGAATGATCTTGATCTGAATTTCGATCCTGCAAAATATTATACCCTGGTCGTCGCATGGACTAATCCGGAAAACCCGGATGACTATCAACGCTATCTGACAGGAATCGAAAATGAAGTCCGCAACGCTGGCGGGCGCTTCATATACAAAATGAACAATCCGAAAATGGAAGCGCATGCGACCGATCTAAAGGCACCAGGCCAATTGACCTTCGTCGAGTGGGATGCCCCGGGTGGCTTTGCGAAAGTACAGGCAACGGCAGACTATAAAGCCAGCGTACCCTATTTTCAGTCTGGCATCACCAAGATCGAATTTTACGAGATGTCGGTAAACGGCAAAGCGCAATAGCGAAGCGTTGATATCTTCAGCTTTTGCGGCAATATAAGATGGAATGCCGGATCATATTGAACAGCCGCAGCAAAAGGCGGGAAAAGCCATTGTGGTCTTTGACGCGGAATGCATATTATGTTCGGCCAACGCCCAGTTTATATTGAAGCATGATCATCAGCGGCAGTTTCTGCTCACACCGATGCAAGGCGACTATGGCAGTGCGCTCTACCGGAAATATGATATTGATCCGGCCAATCCCGAAACCCTGATTGTTGTTCAGGATGACACACTGCTCCGCAACAGCGATGCTGTGCTCGCCATTTATGCGGGGCTAGGCTGGCCTTGGAAAATAGCCGCGATCGCGAGGCTACTTCCCAAATTTCTGCGGGATCCAATCTATCTGTTAATCGCACGCAACCGCTATCGCATATTCGGGAAACGCGAAACATGCTGGCTGCCGCAGCCGGAATTTCAAGACCGGATATTGTGAAGACAATATTGATCTTGGGTGGTTATGGCGGCTTTGGCGGACGTTTGTCGCATATTCTTATCGCGCGGGGCCATCATGTTCTGGTCGCTGGACGGCGCTTTCAAAGGGCGGCGCGTTTTTGTCAGACTGTTAAAAATACCGCGCCGGTGCAAGCGGACCGCAATGGTGATATCGCGAATGTCCTAGCGCAGCATCAACCGGACCTAGTTATTGATGCTGCAGGACCGTTTCAGGGTAGCAGCTATGCGCTCATTGAACAGTGCATAGCCGCTGCGGTTCCCTATCTTGATCTGGCCGATAGCCGCGACTTTGTCTGTGGTATTGGAAGCCTTGACGAAGCGGCAACGACCGCCGGTATCGCCATCATTTCAGGAGCATCGAGCGTCCCTGCCCTATCTGGCGCCGCTATCCGGAATTTGATTTCAGATGGCTTCAGGGTAGAAGCCGTTGAAATGGCGATCAGCGCCTCGAACAAGGCCACCGCCGGACCATCGGTTAGCAAAGCGATCCTCAGCTATGTCGGCAAAGCCATTAGAATAAGACGCGGTGGACAATGGCAGACCGGTTACGGTTGGCAAGACTTGCGCGATGTTCGCTTCACCATCGCCGATGGGTCGGGCACCGGAAAACGCTTGGCCGGATTGGCGGACGTCCCTGATCTTGATCTGGTCCCTCGTCAATTTGACACGGATCCTGCTGTCAGTTTTCACGCGGGAACAGAGCTTGCCTTCCAGAATCGGGCGCTTTGGCTCGCAAGCTGGGCCGTGCGTTGGGGTTGGATAAGATCGCTGGAACCGATGGCGAAAGTTCTGCTTTCGCTCCAGAATATCACCCGTTCACTGGGTTCTGATGTCTCGGCCATGAAGGTGGAGCTATTCGGCTATGCGAATGATCGGCCTTGCCGAAAAAGCTGGACGCTGATCGCGCGGCAAGGGGATGGGCCACAAATTCCAACTTTTGCGGCCGTGCTATTGGCCGAAAAAATAGTGCAAGGACAAGCGAAGGTCGGGGCATATGATGCCAGCGGGCTGCTTCAACTATCTGAGTTTCAGCCGCTATTCGATGGCTACGCAATTGCCCACGAAACCCAGACGGCAGCGCCGGTGAGCTCGCTATATGAAAAAGTCATGGGGCCGAAATTCCAGAAACTGCCCACCAGCATTCAGAAATTGCACAGCGTTATTCGCGATGCCGGCTTTCATGGCGAGGCAAGGGTTACGGGCGGCAAAAATCCTCTAGCTAAGCTTGCGGCGAAGATATTCGGATTTCCTTCCGCGGGCCAGCATGATCTGCATGTCCATATCGCAGCGGACGAAAAGGGCGAAACGTGGGCGCGCAGTTTTTCAGGAAAGAAATTTTCCAGCCGGCTCGAGAAATCGGGCCGCCATCTGACCGAAAGGTTTGGCCCGTTTCAGTTTCGCTTTGACTTACCGGCGACAGACAATGGCCTCCGTATGGAGATGTCCGGTTGGAAATTCTGGTTTGTGTCACTGCCGCTTTTTCTTGCCCCGAAATCACCGGCAAGCGAATGGGATCAAGATGGCCGTTTCCATTTCGATGTTCCCATTGCTTTGCCAATTATCGGGCTGATGGTACATTATAGGGGCTGGTTAGAACCCAGCAGAAATGAGGCTTAGCCCGGGCAATCGCCCTGTCGCTGCGCGCCGATATTCATTGCCAGTTTGGCGGTTTCACCGCTGTCCGGGTCTTTAATGTCAAATGCCATGCTGCTGTCATAGCCCTGCGTGTTGGCCTGCCCGGTCATTTTGATTTTCACGTCGCCTTTGGCTGTACCCTTGCAAGTCATTTCCAGATCAATAGTTGTCGCGGACCCTTCGTTTTTGGCGGTTTCGCATTGACCGCCCAAAGCGCCAGACATTTGCTGCGCGGCTTCTTTCCACTGCGCGCCATTGTCATTGCCCTGCATACAGAAAAGGCCGCCCGTGGCGCCGCCAACGACCTGCTCCATCTGAACGATGGTCTGTTTTTTTACTTCTTCGGTCATCCCTGGAAAGTCGAGTTCGGTGATCTTGACCGTCTGCTTATACTGGCCGGCCTCCGGGCTGCCGTCGCCGCTATCGCTGCATGCGGCAATCATCAGAGGAAGGGACAGCAGCGGCAATATGAATTTCTTGGTCATGGGGAACAGGCTTTCTATTGTAATGTGGCGAGACTTCTATCGGCCACTCACAGGATTGAAAAGCCCCGTCGTGTAAATCCTATTCGGATACGCTCGCGACTAACTGCGCGAGATAATTCTCAGCCACTTTGGCCGAACGACTTTCGGCGTCCATCTCAACAGATTTTTCCCAATTGGCTTTGGCTTGCTCTGCATCGCCGCCTGCATAAGCGATATTACCAGCCTCCAGTGCAACTGCCGAATCGCGAGCAGCCAGTTTTGCGGCAACCGCTATATCTGCCTTGGCAAGCGGCAAATTGCCCATCCGCCGCGCCAATGTCGCAGATAGCAACCAGCCAAGCGGGTCCTGCGGGGCCAGCTTGTGCACCATCTCAAATTCTTTCTTCGCCTTTTCATAGTCGTCGAGGGCGACATGCGCCCGGGCTCGATCGAGATGGACCTCACCCTTTTCCAGTCCGACCAATGTACCTTGGACCAAGGCGGCATTAAGATATTCGAGCGCTTTGACGGGATCGTTTCCCGCCAGCGCAGCATTGCCCGCTTGCGCCCAGAAATTGGCTACGCGAGGATATTTTGCCACTTCGGCTTCTTTTGCCGCCTCGACAAAGGCGCTGGTTGCCGCCGGCCAGTTAAACTGCTCGGCATAAGCAAAGCCCAGACAATGGCGCGCAAGAAAACGGCCGCCTTCAATCCGCCACTTATTGGCCTCAACAACCCCGCTGATCGGATCGTCAACCGCCAGGTCCACACATTCGTTAAAGCGAACTTCTGACATAGTCATAGGGGCAGACGGATTAATCGTCTGTGGAACGGGCGAACCGAAAGGGGTCGCTGATTGTGCGAGGACGAAAAAAAGAGGGGTCAGCATGCGTAAAATTCCATCAATTCAGCCGCGCAACCACATCAATCAAAAGTGCAATATCTTGATCGCGAGACAAGCGGTGATCACCGTCCTTTACCAAATGCACCTGCACATCGGCTGAACGCATTTTCTTGGCGATCTCGAGCGCATAAGCCCACGGCACATCGTCATCGCCCTGCCCGTGAAGCAGCCGCACTGCGCCATCAAAGGCAATATCCTTGTGCAGCAAGCGATTGGATTCGCCCGACTGCCAAAACACATTGGTCGTGACATAGGGCTCTTCACTATACTCGCTATGCTCCTCCAACTTACCATCGCGCAGGATCGTCATTTTCTGTTCTTGAGAAAAACCCCAATCGGTGAAATCAGGCGCGGCGGCTATACCGACCATCGCCTTGACGCGCATCGGCCGCGCTAGCGCAACGAGCAGCATCAACCAACCACCCATGGAAGATCCCACCAGTGTGATCGACCCGGAGGTCAGTTTCTCAATCAAAAATAGCACATCATCGCGCCAGTCGATCAGACTCTGTTCTTCAAACTCTCCGCCACTGGCGCCGCATCCGGCATAGTCGAGCCGCAGCATCGCACGGCCTTGATCCTTGGCCCATGCGTCAAGCGCCAGCGCCTTGCCGCCCTCCATATCCGACATATAGCCGGGCAGGAAAACCAGCGTACTGCCTTTGACGCCTGCCTTGGCTGCGCGATAACAATAGGCGAGATTGGCACCGCCGGGGCGCTGCATATAGAGGATATCGTCTTCCATTTGTGTCTTCCGTTGATCGTTTATGGCTCTGACTACGCAGAGGCGTCAAACCAATCAAACCCAAATATGGGGAGAACCGAAATAAACAATTCCGAGGCACAGAAATGCGATGAGCAACATCCCGACGCCGCTCAGCACCGGTTTCTTCATTTTGGGCAATATTGTCTTCAATTCCACTGGTGGTTCACCGGTAAAACCCAGTTCCCAATGGGGACGGGCTTTGATCCCGTCATCCAAACCGAAAACATGGGAACCGCCAGTCAAACCACGATATACCAGATCGCCAAAATAATAGGCTTCACTGCGCCACTCATTTTCGAAAAACAGGAATGTCTTGCCAATAGTCTCAATCCGCACGCTGCGTTTGCGCGCGCCCTTGCTATCACGATGCCAGACAGATGAATTATTACTCATAGCCAGAAAGGCTTTAGCGGATTACGATTTACATATCGTTACCGTCTTCGGATTTCAGGAATTTTTCGACAGCTGCGGCGAAAACATCGGGTTGATCGAGCATGATAAAGTGGCGACTGCCTTCGATTTTTTCGAACGTCATTGTTTTGGCGCCCGCATAGACGGCTTTATAATCCTCCGCATGATCATTAGTGATTTTCTGCTCGGATATGATGACTTCCTGAATCGGATAGAGCATCGTCATAGGTATGGTAATTTCCGGCAACAGGGGCCGCATATCGATTGTCATCAGGTCATATAGAAAGGCCGCCGCGACTTTGGGATCGGACATAGCAGCCCAAGCCTCGACCTGCTTTCGGCCGGATTGCGTCGCTGACATGCCCTCCATAATCCAAGGCACACTCGTCATACGGCTTTGCGCGGCCAGCGCATCGCGCATCTGTTCCGCTTGCGGCTTGAACGCATCAACCGTCGCTTCCAGATCGAAAATAAGCGCGCCAAAGGGCAAGCTGTCGACCAGCATCACTTTATCAACCACTTGCGGCGCACGAACGGCCAAGGTCATCGCGGTTAATCCGCCGAGGGAATGACCGATAATGGCCGGCTTGCTGCCCTTCATCTCGCCCATCACATAATCGTCAATATAATCCGCTACTTCGTGGATATAGTCGTCAAAATGGATTTTGCCTTCTGGCAAGGGATTGTCGACCGGTGCAAGATCACCAAAGCCGCGTATCTGAATAATATGGACCCGATAACGGTCTTTCAGCAGGGCAGCGGTTTTGTTCCACACATCGCCGGGCGTCGCCAGACCAGGGATGAGGACCACATCCGGGCCATTTTTGTCCGCGCCTTCGATCCGCACCGTGAAATAATCCGCACCCACCAATTGCGTGCCATCAGGCAGTTTCTGTATCTCACCTTCCGTCAGTTGGTTGGTGATCGAAGCTTTGACGGCGGCTAAGGGCTCATAGGCTTCGGGCGCAGATGGCGCTGCCGATACCGACTGTACCGAAAATAGCGCGAGCGACAGGAAAAGCGGCAGAGTTGATAGTGCGAATTTCATATTAGATTCCTGCAATGCCTGAATGGAACGCGGCGGCTTAGCTCTGGCGCCTGATAAATATCCGCAATAGCTATAGCAACTATGCGCAGGGCGATGACTATAGGCCTTTCCTACACATGACCATCCCGCTATGCTGGTGGCAGTTGACTTGGCGGGATGATGGACTAAGGCATCAAAACCCAAGAATCCCTGTTTTTCAAGGTTCCTTGGTGTGAAGTTAGTGAAGTTAGCGCAGTGAAGAGATTGAAAACCCGATGACCAAGATGATCAAAATCACCCTTCCCGATGGCAGCGTACGTGAAGTGGAAACGGGTACCACAGCGGCACAGATAGCGGCCGATATCGGCCCCGGCCTCGCTAAGGCTGCTTTGGCTGTGCGCATTGATGGAGAGGTTCGCGATATCATGCGGCCGCTGGACGTGGATACGGAACTGGCCCTGATCACGTCGCGGGACGAAGAAGAAGCGCTGGAACTGGCCCGCCATGATTTTGCCCATGTCCTCGCAGAAGCGGTACAAAAACTGCACCCCGGCACGCAAATCACCTTTGGCCCGTCAACGGACGATGGCTTCTATTATGACTTTGCGCCTGCGGGCGACCCGTTTACCGATGATGACCTACCTAAAATCGAAGAAGAAATGCGGCGGATCATCAAAGCGGACAAGCCGCTGCGCCGTGAAGTGTGGGAACGCAATGACCTGATCGCTTTGTGGGAAAAAGACGGCGAAAAGTTTAAGGCCGAATGGGCTGCAGAGCTTCCCGAAGGGGACGAGATCAGCGTCTATTGGTCCGGTGACGACTGGATGGACATGTGCCGCGGCCCACATCTCCCCTCCACCGGAAAACTCGACCCGCAAGCCTTCCAACTGACGCGCGTGTCCGGTGCTTACTGGCGCGGCGATCAACGTAATCCGCAATTGTCGCGTATTTACGGCACCGGCTGGCTCAACAAGAAACAGCTCAAGGCGCATCTGGTGCGGCTCGAAGAAGCGGCCAAGCGCGATCACCGAAAATTGGGCCAGGAAATGGACTTGTTTCACTTCCAACCCGAAGCCCAAGGGTCTGTCTTCTGGCACAGCCAAGGCTATATCATGTGGCGCGAGCTCGAAGCTTACATGCGGCGCAAGCTGGATGGCGCGGACTATAAGGAAGTCAAAACGCCGCAGATCATGGATGCCCGCCAATGGGAAGCATCCGGTCACTGGGGCAAATATCGCGAGAATATGTTCGTCGTTCCCGATGAAGTGCCGAGCGTTGATGATGACGCTCCGGTTATCTCCGCCGACGCCGACATGATGGCGCTGAAGCCGATGAACTGTCCGGCTCACGTTCTGATTTTCCGTCAAGGGATTAAGAGCTATCGCGATCTACCGATGCGCATGGCCGAATTTGGATGCTGCCACCGCAACGAGCCCCATGGCGCATTGCACGGCCTGCTGCGCGTGCGTCAGTTTACGCAGGATGACGCGCATATATTCTGCCGCGAGGACCAGATTGTCGACGAGGTCCGCCATTTCTGTGATCTGCTCGACCGGGTTTACAAGGATCTTGGCTTTGAAAGCTATGCGATCAAGCTCGCCCTTCGCCCGGAACAGCGCTTTGGCACGGACGAAATGTGGGACAAAGCGGAGCAGAATTTACGCGATGCTGTTCATGAAGCTGGCCGCGCCGGCGAAGAATATCAGTGGGAAGAACTGTCAGGCGAAGGCGCATTTTATTCTCCTAAACTCGAATTCCATCTGACCGACGCCATTGGGCGGACTTGGCAATGCGGCACGATCCAGCTGGACTATGTCCTGCCCGAGCGCCTTGATGCCAGCTATATCGGCGAAGATGGCGCTCGCCATCGTCCCGTCATGCTGCACCGCGCGATATTGGGAACGTTTGAGCGATTCCTTGGCATCATGATCGAACATCATGCCGGACGCATGCCGACTTGGCTTGCGCCCACGCAGGCGGTTGTCGCAACGATTGTGACGGATGCCAATGAATATGCCGAAAAGGTAACAGAACAATTGAAAGCCGCCGGTATCCGTGTGGAAGCCGACCTGCGCAACGAGAAGATCAACTACAAGGTTCGTGAACATTCGCTTGCGAAAGTACCGAATATTTTGGTTGTTGGCATGCGCGAAGCGGAAGAGGGCAAGGTGGCGTTGCGCAAGCTGGGACAGAAAGAACAACTTTTCCTGACTGTCGACGAGGCCGTAACGATGCTGAAAGGCGAAGCGCTGGCGCCAGATTTGAAGGAAGCTTGATATGAAAACCATGGCAACGACAGTTTTGATTTCTAGCCTGTTGTTGGCTGGATGCAGCGCTGAAAACACTGCGAACGAGCCAGATATGGAAATTGTGCGCGGTGATATTGCAGACAAAAGCCCTGCAGAAATCGCTTATGAAGAAGCCAATGCAAAAATGCACAAGGGCATGGGTGTTATTGATCCGGATCCCGATATTGCCTTCATGCAGGGTATGATCCCGCATCATCAAGGCGCTGTGGATATGGCCGAGATCGTCTTGAAATATGGCAAAGACGCCGAAACCCGTGAACTGGCGCAGCAGATTATCACCAGTCAGAACAAGGAAATTGCGCAGATGCGCGAATGGCTTGAAAAAAATGATGTCGTGCCGGTCGATAAACCGGCGACAAGTGCAGATTCACAGGATCATTCGGGCCATTGATCCCGCAGCTGCGAGACACTAAGTATATATACAATTTGCGACCCCAGCGATTTCCCGCTATTGGCCGCTATCACTAGAACCATTAGGAGTATTTAACATA
Organism: uncultured Sphingomonadaceae bacterium; assembly: GCA_947493215.1. Taxonomy (GTDB): domain Bacteria; phylum Pseudomonadota; class Alphaproteobacteria; order Sphingomonadales; family Sphingomonadaceae; genus Parasphingorhabdus. The sequence continues at coordinate 90,728 of CANLQE010000002.1, forward strand.
GCTGCACCACCACGCCGTCCCACGCCGCCCGTCAAAGGCGGTCCGCGTTTCAACAATCTGATCATTTCCGACACTGTGCGGGTCATTGACGACAAGGGTGAAAATCTCGGCGTCATGAATACCAGCGAAGCGATAGAACAGGCCAAGGAAGTTGGCCTTGACCTCGTAGAGGTTTCTCCGAACGCCGCGCCACCGGTCGCGAAGTTTCTGGATGTCGGCAAATTCAAGTATGAGGCCCAGAAAAAGGCCAATGCGGCACGCAAAACGCAAAAGGTGCAGGACGTTAAAGAAATCAAGATGCGGCCTAATATCGACATTCATGATTATCAGGTGAAAATGCGTAACGTCACCAAATTTATTGATAATGGCGACAAGGTAAAGGTTACATTGCGCTTCCGCGGCCGTGAAATGTCACACCAACAACTTGGTATGCAATTGTTACAGCGGGTCCAGGAAGACATGAAGGAAACGGCCAAGGTCGAATCCTATCCAAAACTGGAAGGCCGTCAAATGCTAATGGTGCTGTGCCCTAAATAATCTGGTGATGGCGATTAACTGGGATGTTTATGTGCAATCCAGATAAACGCCACACCGACAATTATGGACGCCAGTGCGATAGCAAATTCAAAATTTTGCGATACCATGGGCTTGTCCGTTCTATCGTGCGCTTCTTATGATGAATAGCACGGCAAAACTAACGGCGAGTTAAATCGGCACAACTTTTTGCGCGACTTTCAAAGACGATTACTAGCTCACTGGTTTCGTTCGATATTGTTTGGGAAAGTGCCGCTTGAGATTCGCAACCTTGGGCTTGTCCCAGCGTACGATGTAGCCCTGACGCGGATTTTTCTGCATGAAATCCTGATGGTAGGTTTCGGCTGGATAGAAGGCTTTATAGGGTTCAATCTTGGTCACGATGGGCCGTTTCCAATATTTGCCTTTGTCGAGCTGCGCTAGATAGGCACGCGCTGCCTTGGCCTGCACATTGTTCGTTGGAATAAGGGCGCTGCGATAATGTTTGCCGCGATCCGGGCCTTGCGCGTTCAGCATCGTTGGATCGGCAACCACCGAAAAGAAGACCCGCATCAACTGGCCATAGCTGACCACGCTGGGGTCATAGACCACACGCACGACTTCTGCATGATTGGTCAAGCCGGCACTGACCAGCTTGTAGGATGCGGTACGCTTGCTGCCGCCATGATAGCCGGAAACCGCACTAATCACACCTTTGGTATGTTCAAACACGCCTTCCACACCCCAGAAACAGCCGCCGGCAAATATCGCCACGGCACGCTTGCCTTTTTCCGCCGAATTGACGCGCGGTGCTGCGATGATCGTCGCTTTTTCAGCCGCATGCGCTTGGCTGGTAAATAGGCTAGGAGTGTTGTGGTCCGATGAAGAGGATGCATTAATGCCGCCCCAAACTAATCCGAAAGTCGCAAGGCTGGCGCCAGCAATGGCCAGTTTAGGAAATAGTGCACTCATATAATCGCCCTGTTCTTTGTTGGGTTTAACTCACCACCTGAACAGCAGCACTTACCGTCGACGACAGTTTCTGACTCAGATCCTGCTGGTCTTCATTGGGTTGCATGACAAATAGCATCATTGCGCCCAGAACAAAGCCACCGGTTAAACTATATGTCAGATCTGATTTCAAAAAATTCGGCATGGTATTTTCCTGCTGTGGTTACCCTGTGTTCGGAGCGACCCCTGAATTGGTTACAGTAATAATATAAGTTGTATTTCGCCGCTGTGAACGGGGTCACAGGGCGATATTCAGTTTCAGCGGGTGAAGGAAAACTTTGTTTAACCGCGCTTTTATTAAACCTCAGGCGCCGGACGGGCACATCCGTGCCCTTGGCTACGCGCCATAAGGCGCGGCGGCCGGTCGGCCTTGCCTCGCTGCGCTCGGACGATGCTCTGAATGTCACACCAAACCGACGCGAAGCGGAGGCAAGCGCGACCGTGCGACCGAGCTTATGCGAGGAAAGCCAAGCGGGCGGATGCCCGCGCCCGGCGCTTGAGGTAATTAAGTTAAAGCAGCGCAAGCACGCTGAATTCGGGTACAGGCTTCGCGCAATATTTCTTCCGAAGTTGCATAGCTTACACGGAACGCTGGTGAGAGACCGAAGGCACCGCCATGCACCGCAGCCACTTGCGCTTCATCGAGGAAATAGCCGATCAGGTCCTGATCATTCTCGATTCTCTTGCCCTTTGGCGTTGTCTTACCCATCAGCTCACTCGCATCGGGATAGACATAAAATGCGCCTTCCGGAGTCGGGCAGTTAAGCCCCGGCGTGTCATTCATCATAGATACGACCAAATCCCGGCGCTTCTGGAAAGCTGCGTTGCGATCTGCCAGAAAATCCTGCGGGCCGTTTAGCGCCGCAACTGCAGCCGCCTGAGAAATGGAACTCGGATTAGACGTCGACTGCGACTGCAATTTGCGCATCGCACTGATCAGCCATTCGGGGCCACCGGAATAACCAATCCGCCAGCCGGTCATCGCATAGGCCTTGGAACAACCATTGACAGTCAAGGTGCGGTCATAAAGATCGGGGCAGACCTGCGCGATGGTGGTGAACGGAAAATCGGCATACCAGATATGTTCGTACATATCGTCGGTCATAACCATAACTTGCTGATGCGGAAGCAACGCTTCGCCGAGCGCTTTCAACTCTTCGCCACTATAGGCAGCGCCAGTTGGGTTAGACGGCGAGTTGAGGATCAACCATTTGGTTTTGGGCGTAATCGCTGCGATCAGTTGCTCTGGGGTAATTTTGTAATTCTGGTCAGCGCCTGCTTCAACAATCACCGGCGTTCCGCCAGCAAAATTGACCATGTCGGGATAGCTCACCCAATAGGGCGCGGGAATGATAACCTCATCCCCTGCGTCGAGCGTCGCCACCAAAGCATTGAACAGGGTGTGCTTTCCGCCGCTATTTACCGAAATCTGGGACGGCGCATAAGTCAGGTCGTTGTCGCGCAGGAACTTTGCAGCCACCGCTTCTTTCAAGGCAGCCGTCCCATCAACTGTTGTATAATTGGTCTCGCCATCGCGAATGGCCTTGATCGCAGCTTCCTTGACGAAATCCGGTGTATCAAAATCCGGTTCGCCAGCGGACAGACCAATAATGTCCAAGCCTTGCGCTTTCAGTTCAGTAACCCGACCAGACATGGCCATGGTTGCGGAGGGTTGAATTCTACCGAGGGCTTGGGAGAGTTTGGTCATGGGGCATCCTGTTTCAAGGCGTTAAAGACAGCGCATAATCCGGTCTGTGCTGCGGTGCAATAGGGTCATGGCAAGCGGGAGCGATTTTTTTGTTTCTCCGCCCACCGGATGGGATTGATGAATGTAGATGTTGCTGCCCTAAAAATGCTCATTGCCTCTGTCCACGCCTTTCATAATCCTTTAATAGGCGTTTCATGGTCCGTTAAAGGTCAGCTCCGCTTTTTCACAAATTCTGCACGCAGCACGAGCCCTTTAATCCCTTCATGCTTACAATTAATTTCCTGTGCGTCGCCGGTGAGCCGGATCGATTTAATCAATGTACCACGTTTCAGCGTCTGGCCTGCGCCCTTCACCTTCAGGTCCTTAACTAACGTTACCGCATCGCCATCGGTCAGGTGATTACCAACCGCATCGAGGACTTCAGGCCCTTTGACTGTTTCCGCCGCAGCTTCTGGGCTCAGCCACTCGCCACTTTCTTCATCAAAAACATAGTCGCCATCACCATCCGCCACTACAAGGATTCCAAAGCCTGGCTCATGTCGGCGATGATATCATCAATATGCTCGATACCAACGGAGACGCGAACGACATCCGGACCAGCACCGGCGGCCACAAGCTCATCGCCCGACAATTGGCTATGCGTTGTGGAAGCAGGATGAATGATCAGCGAGCGGGTATCCCCGATATTGGCAAGATGGCTGAACATATTCACCGCAGACACCAATTTGGTGCCGGCATCATACCCACCCTTCAATCCAAAGGTGAAGACCGCGCCACCTTTACCGCCGAGATATTTTTGGGCGAGTGCGTGATAGTCGCTATCAGGCAGGCCAGCATAGGAAACCCAGCTGATCTCGTCACGGCCCTGCAGCCATTTCGCCAAGGCCAGCGCATTGTTGCAATGCCGCTCCATCCGCAGCGTGAGTGTTTCCATTCCCGTCAGGATTTGAAACGCGTTAAACGGCGCCAATGCTGGCCCCAAATCGCGCAGGGACAAGGCCCTTGCCGCCAATATGAAAGCAACCGGACCAAAGGCCTCGGTAAAGATTTTGCCATGATAGGAAGGATTGGGCTGATTCAAGAATGCGAATTTCTCGCTTTTGGACCAATCAAACTTACCGCTGTCGACGATCAGGCCCGCAATGCTGTTGCCATGACCGCCCAGAAATTTGGTACCGCTTTCGACAACAATATCCGCGCCATGCTCTATCGGACGGCAAAGCGCTGGTGACGCCATAGTGTTGTCGACGATCAGCGGAATGCCTGCCGCGTGAGCGATATCGGCAATGCCCGCAATATCTTGAACCACACCGCCAGGATTGGCGAGGCTTTCAATGAAGACGCAGCGCGTATCATCGGTAATCGCGCCTTTGACCTCATCGAGAATGTCAGCATCTACAAAAGTGACGTTCCAGCCGAATTTCTTGAAACTATGCGCCAGTTGATTGAGCGAACCACCATAGAGCTTCTTCGCCGCGACAATATGCGCGCCGGGGTCCATGAGAACGTGAAAAATCAGCAATTGCGCCGCATGGCCGGAAGCCACGGCCAGCGCCGCTGCGCCGCCTTCCATGGCAGCAATCTTTCCTTCGAGCGCCCCATTAGTCGGGTTCATGATGCGGGTATAGATATTACCCACCGCATCGAGATTGAAAAGGTCAGCGGCATGATCGACATCGTCAAACACATAAGACGCGGTCTGATAGATCGGCGTAATCCGCGCATTGGTGGTTGGGTCAGGCTCCGTGCCCGCATGCACAGCCATGGTTTCCAGATGATCGGTCATGAGAATCTCCATTAAAAAGCAATATATGTATTGTTTAGCTAAGCTCGGCTTTCATCAAACCTCTTAGGCTATTTCCCAGATAGAATCCGCTGTCTAAATCTCCAGCCTGCAAATCAGCTTCAACAGCCTTGCCGCTTTCCAATAGCTCGCGGCGCAATATTCCGGGCAGAACGCCTCGTGAAAGCGGCGGCGTTAAAAGCTTTCCATCGCGTTCAACAAATATGTTCCAGATCGCGCCTTCGGTCAGATAGCCTTGCGCATCATGAAATATCGGATGCGCTTCACCATTTAAACCCGGCACAGCATAAACGCTGCGGTCGCTTGTTTTGTGATGAAGGCGGTAGTCCTGCGGATCGGCGACCATGGGAACCAGCTTGACCTTTACCGGCTCGATTAGCGGTTCCGGCATGGACTGCAGTTCAATCGCAATCGCACCGGATTTGGAGAGCATCAGGCGGACTTTGGCAGGCTTTTCTTGATGAAAGGTAATCGCCTGTATCGTGTTGCGCGCGGCGTGCCGGTCAAATTCAAATTCCAACGCCGCGGCGCTCGCTTTCATCCGTTCCAAATGCGCCTCAAGACGAATGATCCCCTGCTCAGGTTCAAAAGCCATCGTCTCGATCAAATCCACTGCAATCGTGTCGTCTAAGCCTTCGCTCACTGCCGCAAATCTCCCCTTGGCGAGGCATTCCCGCCATTCGTCGCTCCCCACAGAGTCTGCTACTATGCCAGAGCCAAGACCGATGGAAAGTGTTTCTTGATCGGCGCCCAAAAAGAATGTGCGAATGGCGACATTAAAGGCTGCATCGCCGCTGGCATCGATCCGGCCGATCGAGCCACAATAGATGCCGCGCTGATCAGTTTCCAATTCATCGATAATCTCCATAGCGCGGATTTTGGGTGCGCCTGTGATGGAACCGCAGGGGTAAATCTGGCGTAGCAGATCGACAGCACCGTGCCCCTCGTCCAGCTTGGCTGTCACTGTCGATGTCATCTGGTGGATGGTTGGATAGCTTTCAATATGGAAAAGCTCGGGCACTGCAACGCTCCCCGGCACTGCGACCCTCGATAAATCGTTGCGCAGCAAATCAACAATCATCAGGTTTTCGGCGCGCTGTTTTGGATCGCTCTGCAGGTCTGCCTGAACCGCAGCATCCGATTCTTCGTCCTGAACCCGCGCTGCCGTGCCTTTCATTGGCTTGGCCGTGATCCGGCCCTCTTTCAGCGCAAAAAATAGTTCGGGAGAAAAGGATAGCATCCAGTTCTTCCCATCAAACACGACGCCGCCATAGCCCGCCTTTGCCCGATCACGGATCGCTGCGTAAAGTGCGAGCGGATGCCCGGCATGAGCTGCCTGGGCCCGAAAGGTCAGATTGGCCTGATAAATATCGCCAGAAAGAATATAGTCCTGCACCTTAGCAAAAGCGTGATCATAATCCTGTCGCGTCACACCAGGTTGCAATTGCCCCAACCAAGCTCCGCTGGGATCGGGAAGTTGTTGCGCCACTGCTTCCGGTTCCAACAAGCTATAATCTTTAAACAGCCCAAACCATGCCAAAGGACACGACCGATGATCGGGTAGATGTCCAGCCAGGCGCTCTTCCAGCGCAAGGCCGGCCTCATAAGACATATATCCCGCGACATGCAGCCCGCGTTGCTGTGCTTTAACAATTTGGTCCAAAGCCGCGTACAATTCAGCCGGTTCATTCGCTTCAATGGTCTCGACTGGATCACGGTAGAGCCGAGCATGAGCTGCGCTCCCCGCATCCCGGGCATCGTCGAGCAATATGAAAGGACTGTTGTTAGATAGCATAAACCTCCCCTAATTGCTTTTCATGCGGTTCGTCCATAAGCATGAGCAAAACTAAACAGGGAAAGGCGCCTTATGCGCATCAAATATGTCGGCATTCTGATTGCTGCTTGGTTGCAATGCTTAGCTCCAACAGTATTTGCCGCAAGCGATACTGCGAAGGCCGTCGCGCCTAAACCTCCGGCGTTAGTCGCTGACCAAATCCCCGACATACCGACCTCGATTGTCCAGAAGACCCAACCCTATATGGAATTCCGGACTGCCGCATTTGTTGATTGGGATCCCAAAACGAAAGCAATGCTGATCCGGACTCGCTTTGCCGATACCAGCCAGTTACACCGGATTGCCAGGCCGCGCAGTGAGCGCGAACAACTCACTTTTGGCAATGAACCGGCGCGCGCCGCTAGCTATGCGCCTGATGGTTCAACCTTGCTGTTCCAGAAAGACATTGGCGGCAATGAAGTGAATCAGATTTTCGCGCTGAAAGACGGCGTGCCCAAAATGCTCACGGACGGCAAAAGCCGCCATAGATTGGGCCCGTGGTCCAGCAAAGGCAATTTACTGGCCTTTGGATCTAACAAGCGAACCGGCCTTTACAATGATATCTACCTTATGAATCCTGCCAATCCCGATGGTGCGACCATGCTGGTTGCCTCCTCCGGTGGCGGTTGGTTTCCGATCGACTTTTCGCCGGATGACAAATATTTGCTGGTGTTTAACTATGTGTCGATCACTGACAATCAGCTCTATCTGATCAACATTGCCAATGGCACATCGCGAAAGCTAACCAATAGCAGTAATCCGGTGGCCTATAACGGCCTGCAATTTGCACCAGATGGACGACTCTGGGCGGCCTCAGATGACGGTAGCGATGTTCAGCGGCTTGGCACAGTCAATCTGGAAACAGCTACTTTCGAGCCAATGATTGACGAGAAAAACTGGGATATATCCAACTTTGACATCAGCAAGGATGGCCACTGGATCGCCTATGAGGTTAATCAAGCCGGCAGTTCCGTGCTGAAAATTTACGATACAAAAAGCGGTGACATACGAACGGTATCTGATCTCGGTCCCGGCGTGATCAGCGGTATCAAATTTGCGCCATGGGGAGAATTAGGCTTCACCTTCAACACCAACCAAGGGGGTAGTGACAGTTATAGCATGTCCCCCGAAACACTCTCAATCACCCGTTGGACCAAGAGCGAAACGGGTGGCCTCAATGCGGCTAATAATGTCGCCCCGGAACTGGTCGAAATAACCAGCTTTGACGGCGAAAAAATGTCTGGTTTTCTGTACCGCCCCGACCCCAAAAGGCATAAGGGAAAACGGCCCCTGATCATTAACATTCACGGTGGACCAGAGGGCCAAGCCAAGCCGCGCTTTCTGGGTCGCAACAACTACCTCATCAACGAATTGGGCGTTGCGATTTTCTATCCGAACGTGCGTGGCTCTACCGGATTCGGCAAACGGTTTGTGGCCCTCGACAACGGTCCGTTCCGGCGAGAAGATAGCGTTCTGGATATCGGCGCTTTCCTATCACATCTGCGCAAAGACAAGCGCATCAACAAGCGTCGTATTGCGATCACCGGTGGTAGCTATGGTGGCTATATGACGCTCGCATCAATGCTGCGCTATGGCAATCAGCTCAAGGCCGGGCTCGAAGTGGTCGGCATATCCAATTTCGTGACTTTTCTCGAAAACACCCAGTCCTATCGCCGTGATTTACGGAGGGTCGAATATGGCGACGAGCGCATACCCGAGCATCGCGCCAAATTAGAAGAAATCAGCCCGTTACGGCGTGCCAGTGAAATTGATATCCCTTTGATGGTAGTGACCGGCGCCAATGATCCGCGCGTTCCGGCTAGCGAAGCGGATCAGATCATCGCCGCAGTCCGCGCGAATGACCGGCCCGCTTGGCATCTGCTCGCCAAAAATGAAGGCCATGGTTTCCGCAAGAAGACTAATGCGGACTATCAGTTTTGGGCATCGCTGCTATTCTGGCAAAAATATCTGCTAAACGGGGATTGAGTGCATGGAAATATTGGTCTTCGTAGGGATCATCATCCTGATGGTGCTAGTATTTGATTCCCGCAGCACCATCGCGTCGCTGCGCAATCGCATTGCGCTATTGGAAGACCGAGAATTTCACACCGCAGACCAAACCGCGGAGACGGCTGCCTCAGAAACCTTAAAGGAGCGCACGCCGAGGTCAGAGCCGGTCGAGCCCGTTAAACGCGCGGCCAAAATTGCTACAAAACCGGAACGTGTAGCAGAGCCAGAACCACAGCAACCATCGCGGCGCGTATATAAACCGACATCAACCACTGCCCCGCCACCTCCGCCGATCAGCACAGAACCACCGCCCCAACGCCCCAGCGCCGCCAAACGGTTTGAAGACCTGATCGGCGGCAAACTGCCGATCTGGATTGGTGGCATTGCGTTGATTTTTGCCGGCTTCTTCCTTGTCCGCTTTTCCATCGAAGCTGGTTTTTTTGGGCCAGCCGCGCGCTGTATTACCGCTGCTCTATTCGGCTCATTACTCATCGGCCTAAGCGAATTTGGCTATAAGATTCCCAAAGTCGGCAAGATATTTACCGATGACGTCCGCATTGGCCACAGCATAGCAGGCGCCGGCATTGCTGTGCTCTACGCGACACTTTACATGGCCAGCGAACTCTATCAGCTGCTGGGCCTTTACAGCGCCTTGGGCGGTGTGATCGCAGTTACCATATTGGCATTTGTGCTATCGCAGCGCCATGGTCCACCAACCGCAATCATGGGCTTACTCGGTGGCTTTGCAGCGCCTTATGTTGCCGGACTGGGACCGGAGTCAGTCGCGCCGCTGTTGATTTATCTGGGCGTTTTCACTGCTGGCCTATTCGGTCTCGCAATCCATCGCGGATGGGCTTGGCTAGCGCTGCTCGCAACCGGGGGCAGTGTCATCTGGACAACCGCTCTGTTATTCATGGACCTGAGCGGCGATGTGCCGTTTATCGGCGCGTTTATCGTGTTGCTGGCCATTGGCGGCATACTAACCATTTCTCGCACAGGAACCAGCTTCGGCATTCCCAAAGCTGTCATGCAAGCGATACCGCTGGCTGTCGGTCTGTTGCAGCTCATGTTGCTAGCCCCGTTGATCGAGTTCTCGCTTGTCAGCTGGCTATTTTTTGGCATCCTCGCGATATTCGCTATCGCTTTGGCTTGGCGCGACGAAGCTATGACGCCGGCTGTTGCAGGGGCGCTTGGTCTCTCGATGGCAATGGTCGCGACGGCCTTTTCCAATCTCTATAGCGAGCAAATAACGCTTTTTGCCGCAATTAGCTTAGCGGTTCTGTTCGGCGTTGCGGGGCATGTTTTTGCCTTGCGTGAGAAGAGTGGTTGGATGTGGGCGTTGATTGGATTGGTTGCACCCACGGCCATGCTGCTGATCACGGCAGCGCTTGGCGACTATGATTGGAGCGACAATATCTGGGCTGGCATCTGTGTAGCCACGGCGCTTACAACTGGCTTCTTGGCCTGGCGCACGCGGGCAATCAGCGGACCTTTGGTGCAACCAGCGGCCAGTGCCTTTACTGCTATTTTGATCGCTATCGCCTTGTGGATATGGATGCCAGACAGCCTTGCTGCGCTGGTCGCCATCATCGTAGCGGGCGGCCTTGCTGGCTGGGCTGGATTTACTGCGCGCAAGTCGATTATCGTACAGTCCGCTCTGGCAATTGCCCTTGGGGGTTTGATCATGTTGGTCAAAGCTGCCGGTTTGCTTGAGGCGCTGTTCGGTTCGATTAGCGGTGAAACTGATCTCTACAGCTATCTGCCGACAGTCGGCCCAATGACCATCGAACTATTCGTCCCGGCCACAGCAATTGTTGGCATAGGTTATTTCTTTCGCGACAATTTCGGCAAAGCCCTTTCTAAAATCATTGCTGGTATCGGTCTGATTGCGACAGGCAGCTTTGTCTATCTATTGCTCAAACAACCGCTCGCCATCGGCCCGATTGAAGACTTCGTCGCCTATGGCTTTGCAGAGCGCGCAGTGTTTAACCATTTACTGGCACTAGCGGGATGGTTGTTGCTAAGACAGACATGGGGCGAGAAGCTTTCCACACCGCTCAATTCACTGGGTTTTGCGTTGGCCGGATTGGCCATGCTCCGCTTCGTCTATTTCGATATTTTGTTGCTGAGCCCAACCAGCGTCGAGCAGGCTATGGGGCCGGCACCAATTGCCAATTTGGGAACGCTGCACTTTACCGCCGCGATGCTTTGGCTGTGGCTCTATGCGCGGACAGAAATGATAGCGACGGCCTTGCCCCGGTTGGTCCGGCCTCTGGAAATTGCCAGTCTGCTGGCAGCGATAGCCGCGGTGATGGTCACTGTCCGCCAAGCCGTCCATGGCACCGACATAGCCACCCCGCCTTTCACCTCGACCGAGACCTATCTCTATAGTGCCGGATTGCTGGCTCTGGCTATTGCGTGGCTTGCCAGAGGCATTCAAACCAGCAATGCCTTGTTGCGGATCGCTGGTCTACTCTTGCTCACTCTCGTCACGTTCAAGGTATTCCTGATCGACGCCGCCCAGCTCGAAGGTATATTGCGGATATTGTCGTTCTTGGGTCTTGGTATCGCCCTAATCGGTATCGGCTGGATTTACGGCAAGGTTATGCGCGCAGACGAATCAAACGCTGCTAGCTAGCTGAGACCGGCAATCTACCAATGCGTCGCGTTAGCTCTTAGGTCGCCGCAGCCATGTAGCTGGCTTGGTTGATCGCCGCCTTGGCGTCCAGCTCCATGGCTTCAAAGGCGCCACCGATTAATTCGGCTTTAATGCCTTGTGCACTGAGATCGTCGTACAAATCTCTGAGCGGGTCCTGTCCGGCGCAAATGATGATGGTATCAGCTTCAATCAATTCCGGCAGATCGTTTTGCAGAATATGCAAGCCTTCATCGTCAATTTTCACATATTCAACGCCATTCATCATGCCCACCCCGCGACGTGTGAGAGTCAGGCGATGGGTCCAGCCTGTGGTTTTACCTAGGCCCTTGCCAACGCGCGTATCTTTACGCTGCAACAGGGTTATTTCGCGATCCGATTTCACGACTTTGGGCTCTACGCCAGTAACACCGCCACGCGGATGATTTTCAAAATCGACGCCCCATTCTGCTGCAAACACATCGCGGTCCATGGCTCCCGAAGGCCCGGAATGGCTGATGAGTTCGGCAACATCGAAGCCTATGCCGCCCGCCCCAATGATGGCGACCTTTTGACCAACCGGCTTTTTACCCGTTATCACATCAATATAGCTGACGACCTTCGGGTGATTGATACCATCAATTTCCGGCGTCCGCGGTTTGATTCCAGTCGAAACAATGACTTGATCAAAGCGTTCAGCCTTAAGCATCGCGGCATCGGCTCTTGTATCCAGCCTCAGATCAATACCGTGTACTTCGATCATCCGTTTGTAATAGCGAAGTGTCTCGTAAAACTCTTCTTTGCCGGGAATGGTTTTTGCCAAGTTAAACTGGCCGCCAATTTCCGAAGATGCCTCGAACAATGAAACTTTATGGCCCCGTTCCGCAGCCACAGTGGCAAAAGCCAGACCAGCAGGTCCGGCACCGACAACAGCGATACGCTTGATCTCTTTGGCCGGCTCGTAATTCAAAATAGTCTCATGACAGGCGCGTGGGTTGACCAGGCAGGTGGTCAATTTTCCCGAGAATGTGTGATCGAGGCACGCCTGATTACAGGCAATGCAGGTATTGATCTCATCTTCACGGCCTTCCACCGCTTTGCGCATGAAGGCGCTGTCCGCCAGCAACGGACGGGCCATGGATACTAAGTCTGCATCACCGCGTGCGAGGACTTCTTCGGCAACGTCGGGCATATTGATCCGGTTGGATGTAATCACTGGCACGCCCACTTCCTTGCGCAACCGTCCTGTGACCGAAGTAAAGGCAGCGCGCGGTACCATCGTCGCGATGGTCGGGACCGCACTTTCGTGCCAAGTGAAATGGGTTGAAATTATCGTAACGCCAGCTTTTTCTAATGCTTTTCCTAAAGTGGCAATCTCTTCCCAGCTCATGCCGCCTTCGAGCATATCCATCGCCGCGATGCGGAAAATCACGATGAAATCGTCACCAACCGCAGCGCGCGTCTGTTCGACTATCTCAAGCGCAAAGCGCATCCGATTTTCATAAGAACCGCCATATTCATCTTCACGTAAATTTGTTTTCTGCACCAGAAAGGTCGAGATCAGATAGCCGGCCGAGCCGATAATTTCGACCCCGTCATAGCCAGCCTTCTTCGCCATAACCGCGCAACGTACGTGGTCATCAATTTGCTTTTGGATACCCGCTGCGTCGAGCTCATTTGGAACGAAAGGGGATATCCGTGACTTCACTGCTGATGGCGCGACAGCATTTTTGCTATAGGCCATTGGTCCGGGATGCAGAATCTGCATACAGATTTTCACATCAGGATCAGCTTGGTGCACAGCGTCTGTTACTAACCTGTGTTTTTCAGCTTCCTCTTCACCGGACATCATAGCGCCGCCGCTTGATGATTCTTCGTTTGGCGCAATGCCGCCGGTGATGATCATGCCGATATTATTGGCTGCGCGCTCAGCAAAATAGGCCGCCATGCGTTCAAAGCCACCGTCCATTTCCTCAAGGCCAGTGTGCATGGAACCCATAATCGAGCGGTTTTTTATGGTGGTGAAGCCCAGATCAAGGGGCTCAAGCAATAGAGGATAGTTCATATCGTACCTTTTAACGAGAGTTCGCAGCGATGCTATTATTCTATATGTTAGCCCTCAATCCCTTTATGCCGATACCGTTCATCAGACGTATGTTCCTCCAACTGTCTGTCACCCCCTTATATCGGCTGATATCTCGCAATGGCATGACCACAAGAATCCAGTCGCCAAACCTTCGCCAGTCAGCAATAGAGGTGCGATGTGTATCGTCGCTTTTGCTTGGCAAGCCCATCCGCGCTGGAAACTTCTGGCTATTGGCAATCGTGATGAAATGCATGCCCGGCCGGCCGAACAATTGGCGCGGTGGCGCAATCCAGACCATCTATTGGCCGGCCGGGACGCAACAGCAGGCGGCACTTGGCTTGGCGTTTCCGAACAAGGCCGCTTGGCGGTGGTCACCAACCTCAGCGGACATGGCGCACCTGACGCCCGGCGCGCCTCACGCGGTGACCTTCTCAAAGACTTTTTGTCCGGTGAAGGTCGCTATTCGCAACTCGCTGAGATCGGTTTTTCAGATTTCAATCCGTTTAATTTGATCACTGTTGATCGAGATGAAGCGATTGTGCATTCTAACCGGCCTAATTCTATAAGCGCGCCTCTTCCGCCCGGAATTCATGGACTTTCCAACGGGCCGCTGGACAGGCCATGGCGAAAGTCTGGATATCTCAACGCAGCATTAGGGCAATGGATAGAAAGCGGCTCGGATGATCCAACTGTTTTGCTGGAAGACCTGACCGACCAGACGACATTCCCGCCGGCAAAGCAAAATGATGTAGACTCTGTATCTGCATTAGAACCCGAGCATTCCGCCGTTTTCATCCGCAATCCTGTCTATGGGACCCGCTGCAGCACCGTCGTCGCTGTTGATGACAGTGGCAAAGGAATGATCGTCGAACGGCGCTATGCCCCCTCCGGCCAATCGACAGGGGAAACCAGTCTTTCTTTTTCCTGGCCTGTTTAGACCATATGGGCCGCGGCCTCATCCCGATGTTTCTTCAAATATTTCATAAACGGCGTACCGCCCGTGCCGACATCTGATGTATTGCCCGCACCGCCTTTGGATTGTTTGTTGATATAGCTAGCTGCATATTCCAGATGCCGTGTCCGGAAACGGGTCAGGTTCTGCACGCAGTCATTATATAACGCGTTCAATACCGGACTGCCTGCGGCTTGAATGAATGGCCGCAACACGCTGTTCGCACGGATATCGTCGATAAATTGACGATGCTCTGGCGGCCGATAAATATGAAGTTGATCAAGATAAGCCCGCAGCGGATCACCCGCATGATCAATGCCCAGAAACGCATCCATAGACGGGACAATGGAGGACTGCGATCCGGTTTGCCCTCGAAACGCTTGCGGCTCTCCCGCGGTTTCTTCAACTCCTTCATAAATCATTCCACCATCCAACGCTGGATTGTCTTTCCAGCCATGAATCCAAGGCCGCACGCGGTGGAAATAAACATAAGGATCGCAGCGCTCCGGCATCCGGCCGAAAATATCATTCATATCATCCCACACAGCCGACATGGCCGACAGGCCAGCCTCCAACGTAGCGGTATCATCGTTTCGGCACGCCTCAACCAGCGCCGGAATAGATGCCAGCATCTCACCAGCCCTCGCTTCAATCGCAACGTGGATCAGCACAAACCACGCTTCATCCTGCCCGCCGAGAAATGGTTGGATCATATAGGTGTTCGCAAGATCAATCGGCCCCGCTTCATCTATTCGCCCCCAATTATCGAGCACATAGCTGGAATAAGTGAGCAGCGGCGGTTGCCCGATGGAAGCGCCCAATTGCCAAATCGGTACGGCGAGACATTTGGGCAGGCTTTTGGGTGGTTCTGGTTCACCCCAGACATAGGATTGGACGAGGAACGAATAATGCACCATCGCCACCCGGCGTTCGGCCCGACTAGCAGTGGCACAAAAGTCGGCGAGATCAACCAGCGGCAAAGATTCTATATGTTTGCGTGGCTGTCCTGAGACCAGCGTGCGCGGCAATGCCATCGCTGCATCGCGAAACGGTTGAAGGATTGATGGCAGCTCGGTCTTGCTCGGATCGAAAGAAGAGAGAAAACCGCGCTCCTCAGAAATATCATAGTCGATAAGATTAAAGGCGGCCATTCTATGCTCCATGTAATGATGATCAGTGACGCAATATTATCTGAAAATCGTCGCAATGTGCTTGCCTTATGTTCGCCATACCATCATCCTATGCAACATATGACGGATTTAGACACCATTAGCCGCAATATATTGCATCAACTGGAACACGACGGGCGAATCAGCAACACGGACCTTGCTCGCAAAGTCGGACTATCCGCCTCTGCCTGTTTACGGCGCGTACAAGACTTGGAACGCAATGGCCTGATACAGGGCTATCGCGCAGTTATTGATCCGGCTGTTCGTGGCGCCGCCATAACGATTTTCGTGATGGTCGGCTTGTCAGAGCATTTGAAAAAAGACGCGCAGGCCTTTGAACAAGCGGTCGCCAACGCTCCGGAGGTGCGCGAGTGCCACAATATTACGGGATCGGTGGAATATCTGCTGCGCGTCGAGGTGGCGGACCTTGCGGCCTATAAAGCCTTTCACGCAGACATACTCGGAACGCTGTCACAGGTCGGCAGTATTACCTCCCATATTTGCTTGGGTTCGCCGACCGACAAACGCGCTTAAGTCTAAGCGCGTAACAGCTTATAGGTAGCATCAACTAGGCTTTGACCGCGATCGTTGAGTAGCAAGCCCATGCCCATTTGGTTCATCGTATAGCTGAAGGCCAGACCATATTCGGGGTCCGCAAAGCCGATGGATCCGCCTGCGCCAACATGACCAAAGGCCGCATCGCCGATCACAGCAGACATCTGATCACCGCCCGGATAGGCTCGGTTATCCATCGATTTCATGAAACCCGATGCAAATCGGGTCGGAGCAAGCAATGTCGCATCCACCTGTGTTGCCGTGGATACTTGCGCCATATGAGCAAGCCGCTCGGGCGATACCAAAGTGACTCCCTTATGCGATCCACCGAGAGCTAAAGGCTCATACATCGCCACCTGACCGCGCGCATTTGACAGGCCGCCTGCCCCACCAATCTCAGCTTTGTGCGCCTCTGGATCATTTTGGTTCCAGCCACCATTATTGAGAAAAGACAGCGCCTGAATCGAACTTGGCTCAGTGAATAGCTTTTTAGTAAAAGGACTGAGCATTGCCGTAGCATCAGGCGTGGCGGGGGTAATCGGTGCAATCGGATTGGTCACATCCTCAGGCAGTCCGATCCAGAAATCAGCGCCCAACGGCCCTGCAACCTCATCCTGAAAAAACTGGCCCAGTGATTTACCGGATACCCGGCGAACAAGCTCGCCGACCGTCCAGCCGAAATTGACCATATGATAGCCATTGCGGGTGCCCGGTTCCCAAAAGGCTTCCTCATCCTCCAGCCGCTTGATCATATAGTCCCAATCGAGAAAGCCGCCCGGTCTGATCGGTTCACGAAAGGCTGGCACGGCACTTTCATGATTGAGCATCATCTGAACCGTTGTCGTCTCTTTACCGTTTTTGGCAAATTCCGGCCAATAATCTGATACTGGCGCGTGCAGTTTGAGCAGACCGCGATCGACCAATATATGAGCGCATAAAGCGGTAGCCGCTTTGGTGCAGGAAAAGACAATAGAAATAGTATCACGTTCCCAGGGCGTATTGGTGGCTGGATCAGCCACGCCACCCCAAAGATCGACGACCGTTTCACCATTAACGCTGACGCAGACCGACGCACCAACTTCCCCACGCTCGACAAAATTGCGGGCAAATTCATCCTTGATGCTCTCAAATTTTGCTGATGTAGTACCGTCGATATTTGCTGTCATTTGGAAAAAACTCCTGAAATTCAATGTCTTTTAAAGCGGTTTGATGAACCAGTGAAAGGCATATTTACCCGGACCGACCCGATAAGGCGGCAAAGCATCGGGCCCGCAAGCCCCCGTGCCAACCCCACGCATCGCGGCATCAATATGCACTTCGGTGCTGTCCTGCCGAACAACGTCAGCAATGGTTGTGGCCTTGGAGATATCTGAATCATGATGATGACGCGCCGAAAAGCTCAGCTTCGGCAACTGGATTTCAAACCCCTGCCCGGCCTGATCCCGCAAGGTGAAAAACCGTGTCTGTTCATGGGCTCCATGTTCCTGAGGCAGGACATAGGGGTGATATTGTTCGGTCACGGTCGAAGTCCAAAGACCAACGGTTTGCGCCCCAATCCGATCAGGATAGGATTCGTCCGGGCCTAGACCGAGCCATGCCAGTTGTTCCAATCCGGCCGGAACGGTGAAGCGAATGCCCACTCTTGGAATATCGGTCCATGCCGCTGGTATGATAATTTCTTCATCGATCCGCGCGCCGTCTGCATCGATGGTCCAACACGATCTATGCGCAGCCTTTTCGCCGTTCGCGCCGATCAAAGACCGTTCGAAATGCAGCTGTGTCTGTGCGCCCTGTTCAACAATCCGGACTGGAGTGGCCTTGCGCTCAAGCCTATCGAGACCATGGTTTACCCATTCCATTCGTTTGCTGGGGCGTTCCTCCCGCCAGCCGATCTTGCCACCATCATTATCCATCGGCGCCCGCCAGAATGTGGCGGTCACGTCGCCATCAATGACACGGCATCCGCCCACATCCAAAGCTGCGATCTGCCCAGATTCGTCCAAACGGATGACAAGCGGCCCTGCGGAGATGCTATCTTTAGCCGGCTGTGATCCGGCTGAATCAAAGTCAGGCGCATCCGGTTGGGCCAAAACTTGCTCCGCGCTGAGATCAAACTGGTCCCATCCGACGACATGCCCTGCATCCGCCCAGTCCGTCGCCGCCCGCAAAACCCATTGTGTCAGCAAATGCCATTCCGCATTGTTGTCGATTGGCGTGCTATGATCGATAGTCACCACAGCGCTTCGGCCCGCCGCAATATCTGGCCGAAGCGTTCCGCTTTCGACAGCCACCCCGTTCTTCTGGAGCGTCCAGACCAGTTCCAAATCATCGGTTCCAACAAAAGACCGCCGATTGGTAAAGCGCAGTTCGCCCTTCCCAATCCATTCCCCACGTAAAGGCCGTGCGGCCCATTGATATTCGCGCAGTCCAGGATGCGGCATCAAATCCGGCCCAACCATCCCGTCACAACAGAAGTTTACGTCATTGGGTTCGTCGCCAAAATGGCCACCATAAGCCCAGAAAAACCGCCCTTGATCATCGGTCTCGGCAAAGCCATGATCGCGCCATTCCCAGACGAAACCGCCGCCCAGCGCTGGTTCAGCAAAAAATGCATCGACATAATCTGCAATCGAACCATTGGAATTGCCCATAGCGTGAGAAAATTCGCATAGGATCATGGGGCGATCGTCCAGTTTGGTTTCTTCCGCCCAGCGCGCCCAGCCAATAATGAAATCAATTGAGGGATACATCGGACAAATCAGATCCGTCGTCATCCGCTCTCGCATATCCGGCGCGTTGCGAGAGCTTTCCGTCGGATCGCCCATCAAGGTCTGGAACCGATGGAATATCGCGCCTTCATAATGCAGGAAACGGGTATCATCGATCCGCCGAACCATCGCAGCGGCGGCATCATGAGCTGGACCAAGACCGGATTCATTGCCCAAGGACCAACCTATCACACTGGCATGGTTACGGTCACGATAGACCATCCGCATGACCCGTTCGATAATCGCCTTTTGATAGCGTGGATCATTGGATACCGCCTGCCAACGGGCGTGACATTCGACATTGGCTTCATCAATCAGATACAGCCCCAGCTCATCGCATAGATCGAGCAACCGGTGATCATTGGGATAATGGGCGGTCCGAATCGCATTGATATTATGCTGGCGCATCAACAGCAATTCTTCCCGCATTTCCTCGACGGTTGAAGTTTTGCCCGTTTCAGGATGATGATCGTGGCGGTTCACACCGATGATGACGATAGACTTGCCATTGATCAGTAGTTGGCGGTCCTTGACCTCGATCCTGCGGAAACCGACTGATGTGACATTGGCTTCGGTTACATCGCCCTTGTCATCGATCAGTTCGGTAACAAGCTTATAGAGAACAGGATTCTCCGATGACCAAGGTTCGACATTGTTGATTGTAGTGCTCAACTCCGCTCTTGTATCGACGAAGCTATATGCAGCGCTAAATTGCTCGAAAACACTCCCATCAGGAAATTGGATGACGGGGCTGTCTGTCAGGTCCGCCACAAGACTGCCATCTGCTGCCAACAACTGCCCTCGAACTTTCCAGCCGGTCGACTCTCCCTCCACCATTACCGTCTGATGCAATTTTCCGACGCCGGTTTCAGGATCAAAATCCGCATCAACACTGATATCGCCGATATGAGTGGTTCCGCGCGATTCCAGATGCACCGAACGATGAAGCCCACCATGATACCAATGGTCCTGATCCTCAATCCACGTTGCATCCGACCATTTGATCACCATGATCGCGATAAGATTGGAGCCTTCAACCAGATAAGGGGAGAGATCAAATTCGCTGGGCAGTCTCGAATCCTTACCCATCCCGACAAATTCACCATTGCACCAGATCAGCGCTACGCTTTCAAATCCACCAATGTGAATGATAGTATTCCGCCCATGCCAATCGGCCGGGCAATCAAAAAATGTGCGATAGAGGCCTGTGGGATTTGCATCCGGTATCTGGGGCGCGACTCTGCAACCAAAAGGCATCTGCACATTGGTATATTGCGGAAAATCAGCCGTATTTTGACGGGTCCAGCTGCCCGGCACTATTATGGAGCGCCAATCACGATCGCTATAAGATGGAGCTTCCCATCCGGCAGGCGCTTCAGTCGGACGGTCCAAGAGCGTGAATTGCCACTCCCCATCCAGGGAAAGGCGCATCGACGGTCCGCCGCTCTGTTGCCCGTTCTGTTGCTGAACTGCTGCTTCACTGGTGGCAAATGGAGTGAACGATGCCCGTGCCGGCAAGCGATTTAATTCCGTCAGCTCAGGCTGCAAAATATCTTTAAGATCCAAAAGCATATTGTTCTGCCTACAGCAGGATAGGCTGAAACAACAAATCCGAAATTCGGAAAAAGATATCGGAAGGCGAAATCAGCTGCCGACTATATTCGTGATACTGTCTCAATCATCAAATTCAGCGATGCCCATCTGTGGAAAAGCACTGGAGGGCGGAGCCTCCTGGGGCGGCATATTGACTTCCAGCAACCCTTCCATGACCGCGCAAGCAACCATGTGTGTCCGGTTCCTCGCACGTAGTTTCAGACGAACATTTTCGACATGGCGGTCCACCGTCCGCGGCGCTATATCGATATGTTGCGCAACTTCCTTGGTCGATAGGCCTTGAGCGATAAACTCCAATATCTCATGCTCCCTCAGCGTGAGCACTGGACCATTGGTCAAACTCTTTTGCTGTAACATCACGAGAATACCTTCAATAGTACGGACAAGCGGTGACGCTCGCCGATCGATAAATGCCCCCAATTTGTTTCGGCCGCACGGTCACAGGCGGCAAAATCGCTGTACGTCAGCATTGCTCACAACATAGTTCGGCCAGATAGACCGACTAATTTTATTGCTGGTGGTTCCCTCCCCAACAAATCGTCGCAAAATTGGCATCGCTGGAACATAGCGTCCTGCGATGGTTAATCTTTTACTCCTATAGCACAGAATTCGGATAGGACAAAAACGTCCATGCCAAGCACTTGAATTTACAGTAATTTACAAAATTCCAGAGCGCCATGGGTAAAAATACCTAGTAGAAACCAGCAGGTAAAATCGCTTGGGATTCAAAACAAGCGAATCGCTGGATAGACGATTTCCTTAGTTCTCCCCTACATAATCACCATAAAACAACAAAAGGTCGCATCTGAGGCCCCACTGATATTCTGGGAATATTGGCGGGGAATGAACGAAAAAGGGTCGTGCTGAAGTCTTAGAGGAGACAGCACGGATGCAATCGCTAATCACCGCACCTGCCATGATGCAGGAGCTTCATTCAAACTTGCGCTCGACCACTTTGCGGTTTCGTGCAGGGCAACTGATATTTGACGAAGGTCAGAAAGCCACGCGCTGGTACGAAGTGATTCAGGGTACGGTTCGCACGTGCCGCTTCCATATGGATGGCCACCGGCATTTGACCGGCTTTTTCTTCAGCGGCGATGTTTTCGGCGCTGACTATGGCAACTATGGAACGGCAGCAGAGGCCGTAACCGATGTGATCGTGCGCTGTTACCGGGTCGGCGATATTACGGACGACTCCACGCCAAAGCCGCAACTGGACGAAGCGGTATCGATATTGTTTCGCGCGATGTCGACGGCTCAGCGCTATCTGTTCATCATGGGGCACCGGACCGCGTCGGAAAGACTGGCCGCTTTTCTGCTGTGCCTGAAACAGCAAGCCAATGATGATCCCAATATTTTTGTGCCGATGTCGCGCAGTGACATAGCCGATTTCCTCGGCCTTACGGTGCACACGGTCAGTAGGACCTTTACCGATCTGGCGCGCCGCGGCCTGATCGAGATTAATGGCCGGAACTCCGTTATCATCACCGACAATGCCGGACTGTGCCGCCTCGCGGGCGAATATCAGGACAGCATGACGCCTGATGTCGACACCGACATTCACCTCGCAACAGATTTATGCCTCGGCGAGCTATCCGCCGCTTGAAGTTCACATGCCTAGCATGTCCGGAGAAAACCCATGACCACCCATCGCTTTAGACCGTTAGCCGCCTTTATTGCCCTGCCCGTCGCTACCTTTTACGGCGGATCAGCTTCGGCGGCCACAGACGACGAAACAGCAACGGACCAGGTCCGTCCCGCTCCCCCATTAACCGCTGCCGAAGCCGAAGCAGAGTCTGCCCGGATCCTCGCCCGACTGAAGGCGGTACAGTCGCCCGTCGTTAAGCGAGCGGCGAAAGCTGAAAAAACACCAGTCACGCTGGTCGTTGCGCCCATCGAACAGCCTTCGGTCAATCCGCGTCTTGCCATCGAAGCGCCAGCCGAAATCGCGCGGGCCAAAAATCCGCCAGTAAAACAGCCACCGGCAATGCAGGTATCAGCCAAAAAACCCGCGGCAAAAGTCACGGCTCAAGAAACGACCAATATCACCGCCGCTTTGCAGGCGATTCAATCCGAACTGTCGGAACAGAAACAGCTGATCGCCAGCCAAAATGCGCTGATCCAGTCGCAAAATGACAAGATCAAGCAGTTGGAATTGCACAATCAACTGGTGCGCGCCGCTGCGCCGGTTGAAACCCCTTTTGCCTTGTCGCAAATGCGCGCCGCCGGCATTCAGCCCAGTCAGGTCGAAACCGCCTCGGTGCAAATCGGTACAACACCGGATGACGAGCTGACCATGCCGGAAGGCCCGGTCGGTGAAGCTCCGCCAGCGGCCAATAACATCGAACAAAAGGTCGAGGCCGTGCCCGAGGGGCAAGGCGTGCTTACCCCCCGCGGACAGTTCGTGCTCGATCCATCGATCGAATATACAAGATCGTCGACAAACAGGTTGGTCTTTCGCGGAATTGAGCTGATTCCCGGCATCCAAATTGGCGCAATTGAAGCCAGTGACGCGGATCGCGATACCATTATCGGCACATTTGCGATGCGCTATGGCCTGACCAACCGCCTCGAGATTGAAGGCCGCGTTCCTCTACTTTATCGCAAAGACCGGATTCAGGTCGTCCAGCAACGCGAAGAACAGATTACCCGAGAAGTCGGGCTGGAAGAAACCGACATAGGCGATGCTGAAATTTCTCTACGCTATCAGCTCAATCGGCCTAAGCCGCAGAGCCCGATCTGGGTTGCTGGCCTGCGCGTCAAAACCGATACCGGCAGCAGTCCCTTTGAAATTCCGTTCGACGAATTTGGTGTTGCAACCGGCCTTGCCACAGGTTCCGGCTTTTGGGGCATTCAGCCTAGCATCAGTTTTCTGCTGCCCTCTGATCCTGTTGTAATCTATGGCGGGACTGGATATCTGTGGAATATCGAACGCAATATCGACAGAGTCGTCGGCGATGTCCCCGTCGGCAAAGTCGATCCCGGCGATGCGATTAACGCCAGTGTCGGTTTTGGCTTTGCTCTCAACCCGCGCTTTTCTTTTTCGCTGGGCTATCGCCACAATTACATATTCTCTACAAAGACCGAGCTGGGCGACACGGTTCAGGAAAGCAATGACATTCAAGTCGGATCGCTGAACTTTGGCATGTCCTATCGGTTGAGCGAGAGACAATCGCTGAACCTCGGTTTCCAATTTGGCGTGACCGAAGATGCCCCCGATGTCAGCATCGTTGCGCGGATTCCGTTCCGGTTCTAGATTGCCATAGATCAGATCGCTGCGAAGTTTACAAAGCGTACAAGACCCTTTTGGGTGTTTTCGGACCAGAGTTTTTTGTTTCAAAGCTCACGGATATCACGCCCATGTGTGCGGCGAACTATACGCGCATGATAGCCCTGTCCAAAGTTCATAAAGGACCAGATGTAGGAAAATATTTTTGGAAAGTGGCGCAATCCAGATAATCCCCAAGCGACGTAAGCGCCGGCAAGTTTTTTCCGGTCGGTGGCAAGTTTTTGCCGATACCTTAATTCCGCAAACAATTTCTGTTCAAGCGGAGGCCGCAAAAGCACCTGAATTTGGAACTATGTGGCCCTGTGACCAAATTGGCACGCGCTTTGCTCCTTCTTGTTTGAGATAGCCAAATATAGCGTCTGCCTCGTGGTCCAAAAGCCACAAGGCCGGTCCGCTACTATTCGGCTACATCTGCAAAAGAGGACCGAAAAACATGAAAACATCCGTTGCTGCCTGGGAAATTGATACGCTGCTTGACCATATCGATGAAGATATCGAAATATTGTCGCTGGACTGTTTCGACACGCTGATCTGGCGCAATGTCAATATGCCAGTCGATGTTTTCCATGACCTGGACATACCCCATTGCAGCATGGAGTTGCGCGTTCTGGCGGAAAAACGGGCGCGCAAAGCGTTGATCCTCGACACAGAAAAGGATGATGTCACGATTGATGGGATTTATGGCAAGATGTTTCGTCAGGCTGACGAAGCTCGTGTTGCCGCATGCGTCGAGCAAGAGCTTGTGGCCGAAGCCCGCCACTGCTTTGCCTTTCAGCCCGTTGTTAACTTGATTGAACGGGCCAAAGACAAGGGGCTGCAAGTTATCATCGTGTCCGATACCTATCTATCCGAGCCATTGCTGCGCCGATTGATATCTGATGCGGCCGGCGCTGATGTGGCCGAAAAAATCGATCAGATTTTTTGTTCCTGCGAATATGGTAGGGGCAAAGCAGCCGGACTGTTTACGCCTGTCCTCGCCAATCTTGGTGTTTCGCCGAGCAAAATTCTCCATCTCGGCGATAATCGGCAAGCCGATTTCATCGCGCCGCAAAAGCTCGGGATAAACGGGGTGCATTTCGAGCAATTTGACGAAGAAGCCGAGGAACGTTTGCGACTGGAAGCGGTGGCTGCGACGATCGTGGATAGGGATGTACGCAAGAAAACACCATGCTTGCAGCCCCATCGCGCGCAAATTTCACTGCGTAAGGATGAGGACGCGACGTTCCAATTGGGCCATGATGTTCTCGGGCCAATATTTCAGGGCTTTTCAAAGTGGATAGCCGAAGAATCCGATGCGATCGAAGCGAGCACGGGCAAGAAACCGAAACTGCTTTTCCTGCTGCGTGATGGCTATTTGCCAGCCAAGGCGTTCGAGATAGCCTATCCGGCATATCGCGATCAGGTTCGGATGGTGGAACTGAGCCGGTTCACTTCCAATGCGGCCAGCCTGACAGACAAGGATGCCATCCAGTCCTTTTTAACAGCGGAAGCGACGGCCAACAAAAAAGATGCTTATTCAAGCCAGCGCCAAGCGGCCTATTGCCGCCAACTGCTGTTCCTGAAAGATGAAATACCCAAACTTGCTGGAATCAAGAGTCCAGAAGCCTTTGTCCGTGAAATTTTAAAACCGAAAAACGTCAAGAAAATCATCGAACGGTCGAAAAAGTGTAGAGTCGGAATGATAGCGCATCTGCGCGCTAATGATGTTGCAGATGGTGAGTCCGTGGTCTTTGTTGATCTGGGTTACAATGGTTCTGTTCAAAATCTGATCGAACCGGTGCTCAATGCAGAAATGGGTCTGAAAATATCCGGGCGCTATCTGCTGCTTCGCGAGATCATGATCACCGATCTCGACAAAAAAGGCCTCCTTGATAAGCGCCATTATGACAATAGCGCGCTCAATGCTTTGTGCGAATCCATCGCAGTGATGGAGCAGCTATCGACCCAATCCAATGGTTCTGTGCTGGGCTATGACAAAACCGGGCAGCCAATACGCGATACCGCGGATATCAAAGGTAAGCAAAGCGAAGAGCGGGACCATGCCCAAGCGGCCTGCCTGACATATATGACGGAGCTGGGGTCTGGCTGGCTAACCGCGCCGCGTTCTTTGGACAGTGATTGTACCCGCGAAATGGTCATCGCCGTACTTTCCCGTCTGCTATTCCTGCCGGTTGATCGGGAAGTCGAGATTTTCGAAAATTTCCATCATGACGTAAATCTTGGTACGAAAGACATGCTCAAATTTGTTGATACCGAGACGGCCGAGCGCGGTATCCGGCGTCGTGGGCTATTTTATATCAAGAATATTACCCGCATCTATTTGCCGGGAGAATTGAAACAGCGCGGAATGGAAGCGCTGTTGCCGTTATTTGCCGGCAATCGCTTTGCGCTCGATCTGCGTCAAAAGGACTTCCAGAGCGGTGGCATAACAATCCCTGTCATGCTCGCTGATGATAAGGAAAATGTGCAGATCGACATTCAAGCCTACCCAACGAGCGATGGCTATTATCAAGCCTTGATCCCGGCCGGCACCGGGCAGTTTAACATCGCCATCATGCTAGGCCAGATTTGTGATTGGCTGCAAGTGGAAGAGGTCAATTTTCTGGAGGTTGAAAATTCCATGAAAAAGAAAATCGATAATGATGCGATTGATGCGCAACCGATTTTTGAAGCTATGACCGAAAATACGCCGGGCCTTTATCGCTGTGCGCGAGAAGACGCCTTCATGTTCATTCCGCCGCCTGCCATTGCAACCAGCGAAACGCTGATGCTGAACTTTGTCTTTCGTCCAACGGTGCTTAGCAAGTCTGCTCAAGCTAATATTAAAAAGGTTGCCTAGACATGACTTTACTTATTCATTCCATGTCCGAGTTTTCCGACATCATCATTAGTGCGATGAGCCTTGCCAATGTTTCGCAAATCGCTGAAATTGGCGCGGAATATGGCGGTATGACGAGCATCCTTGCCGATCATGCAGAGAGCAATGATGGTCATCTATTCAGCATCGACCCTGGTCCCAAGCCTGAATTTCTTGATTGGGTGGTTGCCCATAAAAGCGTCACGCATATCGCAAAGCCAAGCCTAGGCGCATTTTCACAACTTAAGAATATTGACCTCTGGATGGTCGACGGCGACCATAATTGGTTTACAGTTTATCACGAGCTAAAGGCCATTGAGGCTGCGTGCAAGCGCGACAAAAAGCCGCTATTTGCTATTTTGCATGATGTTTGCTGGCCCGCAGGGCAGCGTGATATGTACTATGCACCCGATGCCATCCCGAAAGAATATCGCCACGAATATTGCATGGATAGCGGAGCGAAACCGGGACAGTCTGGGCTGCTGCGGCAACAGGGTATGCGCGGTATGGGGCATTTTGGCTGGGCCTTACATGAGGGCGGCGAACGCAATGGCGTAAAATGCGCCGTTGTCGACTTTATCAACGAAGCAGAAGCGACCGGACATCAGCTGGCTTATGCAGAAATTCCGGCTGTTTTTGGGCTCGGCATCCTATTTGATGCGACAGCACCCTGGGCTGGCGCGCTTGGCGATCTGCTGATCCCATTTCACGATAACCCTCTTATAGCGAAACTGGAGCAAAACCGGCTTGCCAATTACCTGACAGTTCTGGATTGGCAGGATGGCGTCCTGGGTTAAAGGCTGGGATCAGACGTCGACTGCCTTCATGCAATTTGTCACGTGGTCTCGGGGCGTGACAAATTGGCTTGTTGCGGCCAAGCTCCTCGCGTTAATCAAATGATCAAAACATCTTGGGGGAGAACGTATTGAACATTGGAAGAGAACTAGAAGATCGCTCCGACGAAGTAGACTCAAGCCATTCCGATGGTGTGCATTTAAACTTTGCGATGCATATCGCTGATCAGAACAGATTACGGTCTGAATATTTCAAAGATTTGGTTTTTGGCGACCCCGTTTGGGACATATTGCTCGACATTTATGTATCAGAAGAAATGGATCGACCAACGACAGTTAAAGCCATTTCAAACCGCCAGGACAAATCGCGTTCTTTGTGTCTCAGATGTATAGATTATCTTCTGGAGCGAGAAGCCATTTTTGAAAACCGCAATCAATATACGATGCACAAATTCAGTTTTCTTGCCAGCGATAAGACAAAGCAACAAATTGCAGCCTGGCTGAATAACTGTCTAACCAAGGCGCCGCAAATCTAATCTTTGAGACCGACGCGTCATAGGGTCGCCCGTCTTTATGCGAGACCCACTCTACGTCCGGACCAGATCCATACTGATGGCTTTCACAGATGCCGATGTCCGGTCATGGGCATCCAACTTTGCAAATGCTCTGCGCATATAACTGTCTATCGAGCTTTCGGATAAACTCAGAATAGTGCCAATTTCAGAGTTTGACTTTCCTTTGGCCGCCCATCCGATAATCTGCATTTCCCGTCTGGAGAGAGACTTGTCTATCCCATATAAATCAGGGGTGAGTTGGCAAAGGCGCAGATGTGACATTTGCGCGAAAACCCGAAATTGCGCTCCCGTTTTTTCATCCATTAGCTCTTGATGTTTGGGCCCACCATAAGAAGCCAAACCATTGCGAGACTGAGGGCCGAAAAGCGGGAAAATCCAGCCTTCGTCAATTTCCACGCTATTGGCATCCTGTTTCAAATCTTCAAATGATTGGGAACGGTTGGTCAAATTGGCGATATCGGTCCATCGAAATGCACCCACTTTTTGAAGGCTGTTCTTGGTGGTAATGTGACCTTGCTTCATCAGTCCTTCCATGACGAATTTCTGAAAGTCGGTATCTGAAATTCCAGCATATCTGATGATTGTATCTGGATGTGTCGGTTTTTTATGCGGCGGGGGACACGCATAAATGGTTGATCGAAAGCCATATTTTCGAGCAATTCGCAAAACATATTTCCAGAGCGCGGCTGGACTATCACATTGATTTAGGCCGGTTATTTCATCTAAAGTCAATGTCAGTAACTCGCTGTAAATATTATCCAACATATCTGTGGAAGTCCTGCTGGTCTGCCACGTGATCGCGTTGCTTCGGCCGTTTTATTGACTCGGTGCAAATTTCCTCAACCTGAGCCATCAGCGCGAATAAAACGCTTCATATCATTACCTTACCGAGGTTTGCTTGACTGCATATTATAAAGCCTAGTCAACTCCAAATTTACTAAGCTAGCTCCTTGACCGAATAAACCCGGTGTAGGGTCTTTGGATTATAGCTTTCAATCGCATTCCATCGATAATGGGCTTCTGGTGACACATCCGTGATATGGCCCGGTCCATAGCGATTGAAAGACTTACCAGCCAGCCCAAATAACCAGTTTTTTCTCATGGTTAATCAGCCAGCGGATCGCTGTCGGTATATTGACTAATCGCGCCGTCATCGAACGACAGACCAACATGCATTGCTTCGTCGATCATCCACAATAGCGGTCCGTCCGAGAATTTCCGCAATTCGCGCACGCCGCCACCAATCGCCCCATGATTGCCGGCAAACCAACGCTCTTGCAGGACGTCTTGATCGGAGGGATTATCAGGCTGCTGCATCAACGTCACATCAAAAACCTCGCGATTTTCATCAATCGCTATGGCATGACGGGCGTGCTTGATGTGCGAACCGATCTGCGTGTCATGAAATTCATATTTGCGGTCAAACCAGTTGTCTACTGGAATGACAGGGATGGTATCAGGAATGCCCAATGCGCCGACCGTGTCCCAAGAGCCCATGAAGTGAATGTGCGGTGGATCGTAATCCTCCAAAATAGAGTTGGTATTGCGGAAGGTAACGCATTCATCATGGTCTGGCATGATATCGCGATCACGATATAGGGCCATGGCGCGCGGTATGGCCCGCAGTTTATGGCGCTTCACGATGCCGCAACAACGAATAAGTCCAGCCGGACTTCGGATCGAATAAGCGCCGCGGCTGAAACCGAACAGATAGATTTCGTCGCCTTCTTCAAAGTTCAAACTCAAGAAACTATAGGCTTCCTCAATCTGTAGATTGAGACCATGCCCAAAGGCACCACCTGCGATCCTATCGACTGGGTTTTTCATACCGATGCCGGGGTCGTAATATAACGTCTGGGTGATATTTTGTTTGTCCGAAGGCAAAAGGAATTGAGCGATTCTTTGGACATTGGTGGGCCAATCGTTATCCAAGCTTTCCCAAGGACCATCGCAACATATTATCAGTCTTTTCATGTGGCAATTCTCCACGCAAAACTGTGGTCAAACGAATCGGGTTTTAAGAGAATCGCCTTAAACACCGGTACCGCTGGGGATGATGCATATTTTGGAACGATCAAAAGAAAGCACCACAAACCCCCTCTCTGGCCCGTGATGCTTTCAGTTTCAGACCGGCCGGATTGGCAACCAGTCCGTTCTCCCTCAGTTTCCGAGGGCGCCAATACCGGCTTGACCAACGACATCACCAAGCGCGCTGTTGATCCGGTCCATCATCAAATCGCTATTGAAACTTTCATAGCCGGATAGATTGAGCGTCGCGTCGACCTCCTGAACCGCTTCAAAGCCGTTTGCTGTGTTAAGCAACATGTTCTGAACGCCGTTGGCAGTTTCATGGACAATCGCGGTCTGACCGTCATTGAGCAAATAAACCGGTGTATCACCAACCCTCATACGGATGTTACCGTTCGACAGCACCCCGTTCTCAAGGGTCGAGACATCAACCGGGCTTAATCCCGCAGCCGCCGTTTGCATGGTTTCCGCGCCATCCGCGCTCCAGTTGAGCACCGTTTGCAGCATCAGTTCGCCATTCACATAGGTGCGGATATCGGCGCCAAAATTGACACCCAAACCGTTGACCACAAACCCGCCGCGCATCTTGTCCAGATCTTCGTCCGGAACAAGAGCGGGCAGACCAACCGCCGCCACGGGGTCAGCTTTGGCGGTTTGGGGTATAAGCAACGCGCCAGAAAACGCGATGCATGCGACCGTAGCGAAAATATTTTGTCTGTAGTTCATGACTTGTCTCTCATCTGACGGTACCAACCCGCACGTCGATCAGTAATTCGGGCGAGATTTGATACAGGGGGGGGAGGTGGTTCGTTAAGTTGCCAATAGTCGCGGTTGCGGACACTTGATCAGTGGGCGCGGTGGACCAGCGGTTCCAGTCGCCGGCGAGATTATAGCCTGGCAGCTTTTTAACTGGTCCACCGACAATCGCCAGAGCGACGCCGTTCCAATATTTCGCGAAATCCTCGGTGGAATATTTGTTGATGCCGAGCACCGAATCGCCGACTAGCACCTGGTCTTTCGTCTGACCCTTGACCACGACAAAATGCTTAAAGCCATCGAGGTCGAGCAGCACGATTACTGGTCGTTTCACTTGGGAAAGCTGATCCGGCGTCAATTTAAAACCTTCGGCGCGATAGCCAACGGATGTCAAATAATTGCGCATATCGAGCATCGAAAATCCGACTTTCTTGATCGCTTCTTTGTCACCCAGATCCCACATCGCCTTGAAAGGCGTCCGTTCGCTGGTGGGCCGGTCATAATGATAGGTGAGCAAGGTCGCGACGGCTGCGGAACCGCAGCTAAAATCGTAGCGCTGGCGAATGACGGAGCGGAAAGGGATATCCCACCAAGTCATCACGCCGACATAATAGTCTCCGCCGGCCGATTCCCGTGCCAAACGGACTTCCGCTTGCGCTACGGAACTGCAAAACAGGCTGGCACCGGTCAGGGCCAGCAGTCCGCCCTTCAAGAGTGCTTTCACGCTCATCTTGAAGGGCGGAAAGGCTGGGAATAGGCCACACGGGATGGGGGGAGTGGGGTTCATGGCCTATACCTTACCTAATCAGTAATATTGATCGTTACGGCCATGCCCGCCTGAAGCGAGGCCTGTGCGCCGGTGTTCATCACAATATTACCAAGACCGTTAAAACTGGACAGGGAATTGTCCGACAGGTTGATATCACCAGCGATCACATCGCCGCCGATTGTGTTACCGGTATTTTCCGAAGAAAAGGTCTGTTCGTTAATTGCAATCTGAGTGCCACCGCGCATCTCACCGAGTTCGTCCATCGACATGAGCGGGGATGCAGATTGCTGCGGAATAGTCGCGGGTGCCGGGGTCGCAGCACCCTGATCTGCCACCTGAGCGCTCGCATGGGATGCGGCCATTGCAAAGGGGGCTGTAATAAGAAGCCAATAATGCTTTTTCATCGTTCTTACTCCCGGTTGGGGGTGCGGGGCTGGGGATGGGGGGGCCGGTTCCATCGGCTGAAACCGGCCCGCCCTTCATCAAGTCAGCAAGTGACGATTAATCGCCGCCGCCAGCGCCGCCGTCAGCTGCTGCTGCAGCGCCATCACCAAAGTTGATGGTGCCTTGTGCTGCAATATTCGTTGCAGACTGAGCGTTGGAGTACACTCCAGTATTCCATGACTGGTTAGCGATACCAGCGAAGGCTGAAAATGCGTTACCGCGATTATAGTTGTTACCGCTGTTAAAGCCGACGCCCGTTGGGGTATCGTCTTCACCGTCCAGATCGACCATTTCGTCAAAATCATAGGCAGTGTTGGTTGCGGTCAGCGTTTGCACAGCAATAACAAGATCGTTGTTGTTGTTGTTGTTGCTGTTGATGTCATCAGCCGTAAACGTGTTCGTTGTGCTGGCGTCTTGTGCCAGATACACGTCGAGCAGGTCGTTCACGACAATCGAGTCAGAGTTGTCATAAACGTCATTGCTCTGGTTTTGCTGAGCCATGGCAGGTGCGCCAACGGCCAAAGCAGCTACAGCAGCTGATGCCGCCATTAGTTTCATCGTTTTCATCGGTATTCTCCTTAGGGTCTAAGGCATCTTCTCTTTCCCTGCATAAACAAGGAAGGGGGTTAAGAGGCCCTGTTATGTGCCGCTTCATGCGACATCCCTTTGTTAGGCCGATTCGCTTTTTCGCTTGTTGCGATTTGGCAATTGTCCGAATAATTTTCGAATTTTGTTCAAAATCAGACCATTTTGTTACCGGCTAACAGCAGCATCGACGCCGTCCCTGTAACCGGTTATGCCTTCCCTACGAACTATAGAAAATTGTTCCGTTCAAAGGTTAGGGAAGACCCGTATGTCGAAGAAGTTATTGTTGCTGGCTGTCATTTTGGCGGCGATATTCGCGTTTTTTCATTATGATCTAGGCTCCCAGCTGACGCTTGAGAACCTAAAAGCGCAACAAGACGCGATTGACGCCCAATATCGCGCTAATCCTGTCATCATCATCGGCATATTCTTTTTAGTCTATGTAGGGATCACTGCCCTTTCCATTCCCGGTGCTGCAGTGATGACCCTCGCGGCCGGTGCATTATTCGGCGTTTTGGTTGGTACCATTGTTGTTTCCTTTGCCTCGACCATCGGTGCGACAATTGCGTTTCTCACGTCTCGCTATTTGCTCGGCGACTGGGTCGAGAGCAAATTTGGTCAGCGGCTGAAAAACATCAATGAAGGCATCAAGCGCGACGGCATATTCTACCTGATTTCCATAAGACTTGTTCCAGCCTTCCCGTTTTTCGTGGTGAACTTGCTCATGGGCCTTACCAAAATGCGTGTCTGGAAATATTTCCTCGCCAGCCAGATTGGTATGCTCGCCGGTACGATTGTTTTCGTGAATGCCGGTACACAGCTATCGCAAGTCAACTCGGTGGGTGAGGTCTTTTCGCTCCCCGTCATCGGTTCCTTCGTCTTGCTCGCCATATTCCCATGGATTGCCAAGGGGGTTATCGGCTTTTTCAAGAACCGGAAAATCTACAAGAGCTGGACCAAGCCCAAGAAATTTGACCGCAACCTTATCGTTATCGGCGCGGGTTCCGGTGGCTTGGTATCCTCGCTCATCGCTGCCACTATTAATGCAAAGGTCACTTTGATTGAATCCGGCAAGATGGGCGGTGACTGCCTGAACTATGGTTGTATCCCCTCCAAGGCCCTGATCAAAAGCGCCAAGGTTGCCGAACAGATGCAACATGCGGATCGCTATGGCCTGACCGCTAGCACGCCTAGCTTTGACTTTAAGAATGTGATGGCACGAATTGAAGATGTCATCAAAACCATCGAACCCCACGACAGCGTCGAACGGTTTGAAGGCCTCGGCGTCGATGTGGTGCAGGGCTATGCCAAGCTTACCGATCCATGGACGGTGGAAATTGCACGCAATGATGGCGGCACCCAAACGCTAACCGGGAAGGCGATTGTCTTGGCCACCGGCGCGCGCCCGTTTGTCCCGCCGCTGCCCGGCCTCGAAGATACCGGCTATCTCACCAGCGATACGCTGTGGGAAGAAATGGCGAAACGCGATGCGGTGCCAGAAAAAATGATCGTCCTGGGCGGCGGTCCTATTGGCTGCGAATTGTCGCAATCCTTTGCGCGGCTTGGCAGCCATGTCACCCTCATTGAAATGGCCGACCGGGTCATGGGTATTGAGGACGAGGATGTGTCCGAAATCGCGGCCAAAGCCCTTGGGGATTCCGGCGTCACCCTGCTCTGCGGCCATAAAGCGCTGCGCACCGAGATGAACGGGGCGCAGAGAATGATCATCGTCGAGAATGAAAGCGGCGAGCAATCCCTGCCCTTTGACGATTTGCTGATCGCCGTTGGCCGCGCGGCCCGGCTGGATGGTTTTGGCCTCGACAAACTGGGCGTGGAAACCGAGCGGACTTTGGTGACCAACGAGCATCTGCAAACCACTTTCCCGCATATCTATGCCGCTGGCGATGTGGCCGGTCCCTATCAGCTTACCCATAATGCCTCGCATCAAGCGTGGTTCGCGACGGTCAATGCGTTGTTCGGCCGGTTTAAGAAATTCAAGCCAAGTTATGAGTTTTTGCCATGGACGACATTTTTGGACCCCGAAATTGCTCATGTCGGCCTCAACGAACAGGATGCGAAAAAAGAGGGGATCGAATATGAGGTCACTAAATATGGCCTTGATGATCTCGACCGCGCCATTGCTGAAAGCGCGACCGAGGGCTTTGTTAAAGTGCTGACCCCTCCCGGCAAGGACCGGATTTTAGGCGTTACCATTGTCGGTCAAAATGCGGGCGAACTGCTCACTGAATATGTGCTGGCGATGAAACATGGCCTGGGTCTGGGCAAGATATTGGGGACCATTCACACCTATCCGACCATGGCCGAAGCCAATAAATTTGCCGCTGGTGAATGGCGCAAAAAGCATAAGCCGGAATGGGCGCTGAAATGGCTGGAGCGCTATTTCAATTGGGCGCGAAGTTAAGCAGTCGCTTTCTTATAGGAAAGTTGATTACGACGCGGTGCAAAGTCAGTTTCGAAAAGACTGCCATGCCAGCACTGTCCGCTGCAAAACGGTCACCACGCATAGCGCGGCAAAAATGTAAGCCAGTGTCGCAAAATGGGCCGGGAACAGGCACATGATCACGAAGAAGAGGATCGTTTCCGTGCCTTCGGCAACACCAGTGCTGTAAAAGAAGCTCTTTTCGCCATGAGCCTTTGTCTGTGCGCCCTGCTCCGCAGCCGTAACAGCGAAGGCCAAAAAACTAATCCCCGTAATGGTGAAAGCGGCGACCAACACCAAGGCCGGTAGCATATTGGTGGGATAGACAATCCCGAAGGCAAGCGGCACGGACACATAAAAAATGAAATCGCAGACGATGTCGAGATAGCCACCAAAGGCCGTTTTTTGCGTTGCGCGGGCCACGGCGCCGTCGAGACCATCCAATATCCGACTGACCAAGACCAGTGCCAGCGCCCAGCCAAATTGTTGAAGCGTAATGGCATAGGCCGCGCCCAACCCAAAGCCGAGCCCCAGCAATGTGATCACATTAGCGGTCAAACCCATCCGCGCCAGTCCGCGACCAATGGCATTAAGCGGCGGATCGATCAACGGACGGATTTTGGAGTCAAACATGGCGGTACAGTCCTATATCCATGTGATGATGCCAATCACCGCGCCCGTCATCGCGGTTGCGCAATTGCCAGCAAGCCAGCTCTTCATACCCAGTCCTGCGACTTCGGCGCGGCGTTGGGGACATAAGGTTCCGATGGTCGAGATGATCAGGCCTACACTCGCAAGATTGGCCACTCCGCACAGCGCGTAGGTGACAATTAACTGCCCCTTGGCGCTGAACGTATCGGCGGGCAACGCTGCCAGTTCCAGATAAGCTACATATTCATTCAGAATCGCCTTGGTTCCCATCAGCGACCCGGCTGCCGCCGATTCCGCCCAAGGCACACCGATCATCCACATCAGCGGCGCAAATATCCAGCCGAATATCCGTTTCAGCGTCAACGCTTCGCCAGCCACCGAAGGCAACGTCGAAAGTATTTGATCGGCCAAGGCGACAAAGGCAAAAATCACAATGATCACGGCGATTACCGCTAGGAAAAGCTGCACGCCGT
Source organism: uncultured Sphingomonadaceae bacterium (assembly GCA_947493215.1). Taxonomy (GTDB): domain Bacteria; phylum Pseudomonadota; class Alphaproteobacteria; order Sphingomonadales; family Sphingomonadaceae; genus Parasphingorhabdus. The sequence goes on from CANLQE010000002.1 coordinate 127,048, forward strand.
CCATCGTACCTTTGATGATCGCGTCAAAACTATTGTCATATTTAAGCCCCGGTTCTTCGCGGTTCACCTTGGTATCGGACAAACCCGGCACCATCAGCCGCGCGAGCAGAATTGCCGCGGGCAGAGATATGAGCGAGGCCGATATCATATGCCCGACCGCATTGGGTACGGTCTTTTCCAGCGTTGTCGCGTAAAGCACCAATATCGCGCCCGATATGGTGGACATGGCCAGCACCATGATCGCGAATAGCTCGGCACGGCTCATCTTCTCAAAATAGGCGCGCACCACCAGCGGGGATTCCACAACGCCGAGGAAGATGTTTGCACCACCGCTGAGGCCGATGACACCGCTCACACCGAGCGTTTTTTGCAGCGCCCAAGACAGGCATTTGACTATGACTTGGAGCACCCTCCAATGCCACAGCAAGGCCGCCAGAGCAGAGAAAACGATGATCAGTGGCAATATCTGAAACGCGATAATCAACGGAGGCGCAGCGCCTTCCTTCAAGACAAAAGGCAATTCCGCGCCGCCAATATAGCCAAACATATAGCTGGAACCCGCCAGCGTCGCTTGCTCAATCGCCTGCACAGCTTGATTGGCGAGGCCGATTATGTCCCAGATGAACGGGATGCGGACAATCGAAACCGCGAGAATGAACTGCACCGCGATAGCGCCGGCAATCCAGCGCCAGCTTGGTCGATCTTTGCGGTTTTCGGACAAGGCCCATGCAAGGGTCAGGATGAAGGCAATGCCAATCAGGCCCTGAAACTGGCTTAATATCTCAAGCAATAGCAACCTTCCCGATGGCGAAGCGATAATGCGCCACCATGGCGGAAAATTGGAACAGCGCCAACCGGCTTTTGTCGCGCCGCCTTAGGAAGCGGCTGCCACGGCCCCCATCATCAATTCCTGATCTTTCCGCGTTGGATTGCCGCGCAGACACAGGCCGCCGTTAACCTGCAAATTCTCACCGGTCATGAAGCATTCGTCGCTGGCCAAGAAGACGGCAGCCGCTGCGATATCTTCACTGGTGCCAATACGGCCCAGCGGATAACGCGCTTCGAACGATTCAACCAGGCCCGGCACCTGATCGACACCGGCGGTCATGGGCGTACGGGTCAAACCGGGCGAAATGCTGTTGGCGCGGATGCCCCTATCACCAAATTCATGGGCAATGCAGCGGATGATATGATCGGTTGCCGCCTTGGTACCCATATAGGCTGCGTGGTCGTTGAGCATGATCGTTGCCGTGGCAGAGCTGATCTGGATGATCGACCCGCCATTTGAATCATTGGCGCTCATGGCCTTGATCATCGCTTGGTAGAATTGGAACGGGCCGACCAATTGCAGGGCCGACATCAATTCCAGTTCTTCTCTGGTATTTTCCAGAAACGGTTTCAGAAAGCCAAGACCGGTTGCGTTAATGGCGATATCAACCCCGCCCATTTTGCTGGTCGCGGTTTCTGCGAGCGCGTTTACGTCCACTTCGTTTGTCAGATCACATAGCGCGTAATGGCCGCCCAGTTCTTCGGCAAAGCGTTTCAGCTCATCTTCCTTGCGCCCTGCAACAAGTACATCAGCGCCTTCGTCACGAAACCGCTTGGCAATGACCTGTCCCATATTGCCCGCGCCTGCCGCGCCCAATATAATGGCTTTCTTACCTTCAAGACGTCCCATAGATTTGCTCCTCAATTCCTGAAAATTGCTTTGAAACTAGATGATCGGTCGCCAGAGGCCACTCTCAATATGGCTATCATCCGATAGTGTGAGCCAGACAAAGTAAAGGCCGGGACAGCCCCCCAGCTGTCCCGGCCCTTATTTGATCAACGGGAGAGTTGATCAGAACCTGAAGCCGACCTCCACGGAAATCTGACGACCACGTGTGAGAGTGACCGTTTGGTCATCACCAGGGCCGATGCCGGGAAAGCTGGTAGGTGCGCCAACAGGACCGTTCAGAAATGGCCGCGGACCAGCGGATGTTATGAACTGCTCGTCGGTCAAATTCGTACCGACCAACGACAATTTCCATTTCCCGTCCGGATCTCCAATGGAGATTGCACCATCAAGTGTAATGAAATCATCCTGCACGATGTCGGCTGCAGTAGATTGGCCAGTGAAGTATGAACCACTATAAGCCACATTACCGCTCAGACCGAGCTCAAAACTGTTACCAACTGGGATGAACCAGTCTGCGGCAATATTTCCGGAGAATTCAGGAGCACGAGGCGCTGCCCTGCCATCAAAATCTGTACCATCTGTACCAATGAACGTATCGGTAAATTCAGAGTCCAGATATGCCAATGCACCTGAGAGACGCAATCCCTCAACTGGTGTCCGCCACGCCCAATCGACATCCAAGCCCTTTGTTGTTAGTTCGCCAGCGTTAAAGGTGTTAAATTGAATGGCAACGGCATTAAAAAGCTGAACCTGTAAATCATCATAGACGTAATAGAAGGCAGTAGCATTCACCGTAACCGCACGGTCCGAAAATTGCGACTTAATGCCAATTTCACCGCCTATTGCCGTTTCAGAATCAAAGATAAGACCAGCCGTGGCATCTGCATCAAAAGTATTGCCTGTCGCCGGATTAATAGCGAGGTTACCGATACCTCCAAGGCCTGCCCCTGGAAGCGCACTATTATCAATACCACCGGATTTAAACCCAGTCTTAAAGGCACCAAACACATTGATGTCGTCCGTAACATTGTAGGTTAAAGATACTTCGGGCGAGAAGTTACTGTCGCTAAATTTAATCGGATTGGAAACAAAGCCGCTGCCGACAAAAAGGGCGCCCCCTGCGATGCCGGTGAGAACAGGACTAATGTATGGGATCTGGATCGTGTTTGACTTTTGTTCATCCGTCCAACGCGCGCCTGCTGTTAAATGCAATCTGTCCGATATATCGAAGTCAAAACTGCCAAATATCGAGAAGGCTTCGGTATCTGTCTCATGTTGCCGATGATAATCGAACGTATTGCCGGTACCAAATGGATCCGGTCCAACAGTCAGAACAATATTAAGCGCTTGTTCCGAAGAGTTAAATTCAATTTCACGCGTTTCGTAAAAAGCGCCCACTTGGAAATTAAATGGACCATCAAAATCTGACGCCACGCGAAGCTCTTGCGTAAATTGGCGTGTTTGATTGTCCGCCAGGTTACCTCCAACACCCAATGGCGTTGCCGCCGTATTAGGGAAGTCGGGGTTTGTCGCAAGGAAATTTTGCAAGAATGGCGCTGCAGCCGGGCTAGCAAACTGGGCTGGTCCGACACCAACAAAACTAAAGACGTCGCGATCCAGCGACTTAAAATCAAGATAGCCAGTCGTCGAACTCAAGGTGAGAGAATCAGAAATATCGACGTCAAATTTCAACCGGCCGAACCAGATATTCGTTATACCAAAGGCGGCGCCATTTCTGGCTGCAAACTCCTCGGCACCTCTGTTTTGGGAAGGCGCTTGACCGAACACGCCTTGAATGGGCGTGGCATCAACTTGCGGAAATAAGCTGTCACCGATGTTACAGTCGGCATTATTTGCTATTGCGGTAACTCCACCAACGATTACTGGATCGGCAACGCCATTGGGACCACAATCTTGATCCCTCAAAAGATTGGAACCATCATTGGTGTTACGGGTATAGCTTATTTTGAGATTCGCATCAAAAATATCAGTTGGTTCCCAATCCAACGTCAAACGGCTCACAAAATTGGTCAATCCGCGTGGATTTACTGTAGCAGGTGTTCCTGGTTGGACCTTATTAAACTCATCTACATCATTATATTGCGCCGCCAGACGTATACCTAATGTATCTGATAAAGGTCCGGAGATATATCCACCAATTGTGTATCCTTCCTCCTCAAATTCATAGGAGGCTTTGCCGCCAATTTCCCAATCAGGCGTAGGATCAGCCGAGCGGATAGAAATTACCCCGGCCGTCGAACTTTTACCAAAAAAGAGTGATTGCGGGCCTTTCAAAATATCGATTTGCTCAGCGTCAAAAAACCCTGCCTGCACTAAGCGCGAGGTACTAACTTGCACCCCGTCAATATCAAAAGCTACTGCGGAGTCGAATGCAGCTGAAATAGCCGAAGATCCAACACCGCGGAGATTAACCGAGCCGCCTGCACCAGAACCGCCAACTTGAATGACCAACGAGGGCACCCGGCTGGTCACATCTGCAATCTCATCAATTTGATATCGGTCAAGTGTTTCACCGCCAATGGCCGTAACGGTAACCGGAACTTCTTGAAGAGACTCCGTGTTTTTACGCGCGATGACAGTAATGATATTTTCGTCATCCGCATCTGCCGCCGTATCTTGTGCATAAGCTGGCGCTGCAAAGCCAACAAAGGCAATGCTCGCAGCAGAGCTCAATAAAAACCCGCGCATGGTCTTTGTTGCAAAAATACTATTGTTGCGTTTTGATTGTGTAGTCATCACTCTCTCCCAAAATTCCCAGGCCCCAGACCCGAGTCTCATTCAAAATAAGTGGCGGTTTTTCCGCCTTATTTATGGACTCATCTTAAGCAGGAGTTTCGTGTCGCTCTGCTAGCCAATTTGATAGCAAATATGCAAAACTGTGATATTCACGCAACATATGTTCAGTGCTGCCGGAAAATCCTCTACGGAAACTAACGATATTGGGTATTGCTATGGCCACCTCAATTACCACCTATACGTTCAAAGGTGCAGGTTTTAGAGGAGACATTATGAGCCGGTTAAAAGGTAAAATTGCAATTGTTACGGGCGCTGGATCTGGCCTTGGCAAAGCGATCAGCGAGACATTCGCTGCCGAAGGCGCAAAGGTTGTCGTCACCGATGTGAATGCCGATAGCGCCGAAGCGGTAGCTGCTGCCATTGGCCCCAATGCAATGGCTTTGCACCAAGATGTTGCCGACCAAAAGCGCTGGCAGGAGGTGTTTGAGGAAACAGGAAAAGCCTTTGGAACGCCGCATATATTAGTGAACAATGCCGGCCTAGTCATTCCCGCCTCTATTGAAGATTGCACGCTGGAACAATTCCGACTCACCAATGCGATTATGCTGGAGGGTGTTTTTTTAGGATGTCAGACTGCCGTGCGGGCGATGAAGAGCAATGATCAACCCAGCTCTATCATCAACCTCAGTTCCATGGCTGCGCTGCAAGGCTATGCGCCTTTCCTTGCTTATGCCGCAGCCAAAGGCGGCGTGCGGTCGATGACCAAATCAGTGGCGATGCATTGTAAGGTGGAAAATTATCCAATCCGCTGCAACAGCCTGCATCCCGCCGGTATCGATACGCCGATGGTCCGGCAGCCCTCCGTGGGCGCCGATGGCGATGCCACACCGGCCACTGGCATGATCCCGCTCGGCGGTTTGGGACACCCCAATGATGTCGCGGAACTTTGCGTCTATCTGGCCAGCGATGCGTCGCGCTTCATGACGGCGGGTGAATATCCGGTAGATAATGGGGCGCTTTACCAGCCCCATCAATAGGAGTCAGGATGCGCTGGCACCCATGACACGGGCCATCTCTGCCTGAAATTCGGCTAGGTCAAAATAGTCCCGCCACTTGGCAATTTTGCCATTTTCGATTTCAAAGGTTCCCATGACGCGGATTGCAATCCATTGGCCATTGATACGGAACTTGTCGGTGCGTTCTGTCAACACCACGTCGCCATTGGTCGCGATATGATGGGTTATCCATTCCGCGCCATCCGATCCCATGCCGGAACCTTCGAAAAAAGCGCGGACCGCGTCAATCCCCTCGCACGGGTCCATCGGGATGTTATGATAGAAAATATCATCAGACATCGCCGCATAGATGGAATCATAATCCATCCGGTTCCAGCTTTCGATAAAGTCGCGAACAATTTGTTCTGCAGTGTTTGCCATGATTAAACCTCTATTCTTCTGGTGAGACATCCAAAATCATCTTGCCCTGATTACCGCCAGAGAACAGCTTCATGAAGGCATCATAGCTATTCTCAATACCTTTTTCGATATCTTCATCATGCTTGATTTTGCCCTCGGCCAGCCATTGCCCCATTTGCGTAATGCCTTCGGGGAAACGCGGCGGATAATCGCGGACGAGGAAGCCCTTGATCGTCGCCTGACGCGAAATCAGATACCATAGATTGCGCGTGCCGACCGGTTCCGGGCTATTATATTCGCTGATCAATCCGCACAGCACCATCCGGCCATATTCGTTGATCGAGGCGATCCCTGCATCCATGATTATGCCGCCGACATTTTCCCAGATAATATCGACACCGTCAGGTGCGGCTGTGGCAATTTCTGCCTCTAGCTGCGCCTGGGTTTTGCCGCGATAATCAATGGCTGCATCAAAGCCATAATCGTTGACAAGCTTCCCACATTTGTCTGCGCCGCCTGCAATGCCGACAACCCGGCAGCCTTTGATCTTACCAATCTGGCCTACCAGCGAACCGACGGCTCCGGCTGCTCCGGTAACAAGCAGCGTTTCGCCTTCTTTGGGTTTGCCGTCATCGATCATACCGAAATAGGCGGTCATGCCGACGGCGCCCAATACCGAGAGGAAATTAGTTGCCGATGGTACCAGCGATGCGTCGACCGGCGCGGTAAAGCCGCCTGCCTGCACAACCGAATATTCCTCCATCGCGGCAAGGCCCACAACCCACTGACCCTCCGGAAAGTCGGGATTTTTCGACGCATGAACCCGGCCCACAGCGCTCGCCGTTACCGCCGCGCCCAAGGCGATCGGCGGCATATAGCTTTCCGCATCACTCATCCAGCCGCGCTGGGCAGGATCGAGCGAGATATAATGGTTGCGGACGAGAAACGATCCATCTTCCAGTTCCGGCAAATCTTCTTCGACCAGCGCGAAATCGCTCGACTTGGGTTCTCCATCGGGACGACTGACGAGCGTGAACTTGCGGTTTTTGGTCATGATGTTCCTCTGTTTAAACCTGATGCGATTTCTTTATCTTCTTGGCTAGCGACCATTTGTGGACCTCGGTCGGACCGTCATAAACGCGGAAAGCGCGGACCTCGCGGAAGACCTGTTCGACCACCGTGTCCCGGCTCAGTCCTGTGCCGCCCATGACTTGGACGCATTTATCGGCAATGCGGAACAGGGCTTCGGACACAGCGACTTTCGCCATAGAGCTTTCGGTCGTGCCTATATCTCCGGTATCCAGAACCTTCGCGCACCAGTCGATCATCAGTTCGGCCTGTTTCAAGTCAATCTGATTTTCCGCTAGCATGAAACCAACGCCTTCATGATCAACAAGCGGTTTGCCAAAAGCCATCCGCTTGCAGGCATAATCGGTGGCGATTTCCTGCGCGCGATCACAACAACCAAGCCAACGCATACAATGGGTCAGCCTGGCCGGCGCAAGGCGCACCTGCGCATATTTGAAACCTTCGCCACTTTCACCGAGCATCTGGTCAGCCGGAACGCGCAAGTTATCGATATTCACCACCGAGTGGCTGCCGGGCATGGAGCTATCGATGGTATCAAGGACGCGTTCAATCGTGATCGCTGGATCCGGCAGATCGACAAGGAACATGCAGGCGCCATCGTCAGATTTTGCCATAACAATCCCGACGGTCGCGCCTTTAGCGCCGGTGATGAAAGTCTTGCGGCCATTAATCACCCAATGATTGCCATCTGGCTTGGCCGTCGTCTGCATCATCATGGGATCAGAACCAGCGCCATTTTCACTGGCCGGTTCGGTCATGAAAAAGGCCGAGCGGGTGGTGCCTTCGATCAGCGGTTTGAGGAAATGGTCTTTCTGTTCCGGCGATGCGCATTTGCCGAGCAGATACATATTGCCTTCGTCCGGGGCGAATGTGTTCACCGCCAGCGGACCGAGTGGAGACAGACCGGATTTACGCAACACCAAAGCGGTTTCAAGATGGGTTAAATGACTGCCATCGTCGCGAATATGCGGAGTAAGGACACCGGCTTCCCTCGCCAGAGCCCGCATTTCCTGAACCAATTCATCGGTCGGTCCATGATCTTCACAGCGCGGGTCTTTTTCATAAGCGAAGATTTTGTCGCGGACGAAGCGTTCGACTTTGTCCGCAATTTCACGGGCTTCGGCGCTGATTTCGTGGTTCAATGGTTTTCCTCAATAGTTATCACGACGTGCTCCGCACTTGATGCGGAGCACAAGCTCTCTAGGAAATAGGGCAAAAACTCAACGCTGCAATATCGTCACAGCGGCCACACCGGGGGCGCCATAAACTTGCGTATAGGCGGTCTTCGGATCGCCCGGCACTTGGTGCTCACCGGCCGTGCCGCGCAATTGAATGACATTTTCATAGACTTGCCGCAGACCAGAAGCACCAATGGGTTCTCCGCAAGCTAGGCAACCACCATCGGTATTGACCGGCAGCGCGCCATTAATTTCCGTGCGCCCCTCGATCAGCCATTTTTCCTGATCACCATGCGGGCAGAAACCGTTCTCGGCCATATGCATAATCTCTGCTCCGGATTCCGTATCCTGAAGCTGAGCAACGTCAATATCTTCCGGCCCCATGCCAGCTTGTTCAAACGCCGCCTTGGCCGCCAGTTCGGTTGCAGTCCCACCGCGCTCATTATCTATCGAAGCGGCAAATACCTCAAACGATCCTGGCGGACGGGTGCGCATGACCGAGGTTTTCAGACGGATCATCGGTCCGCCCAATTCCTTGGCCTTTTTCTCGCTGGCAAGAATCAAGGCTACCGCGCCTTCAGCCGGAGAACAGAACATATATTTGTTGAGCGGATCGCTGATCAACGGGGCGTTCATGATGGTTTCCAGATCAACCTCGCTACGCCGCCATGCGTGATCGGTCTTCGCGCCATTGCGGAAGGCTTTTTCAGAAACGCGTCCGAGTGCTTCGGTGCTCAAACCATTTTCATGCAGGTAGCGCATGATTTTCGCGCCGAAAAATTGCGTGGTCAGCATATAGCCCGCTTCACCATACCAGTTGGGCAAGCCATAAGCGGCCGGGTCAGCGTTAAACGCACCGCGGGGATGTTTGTCGAAACCGACCGCCATGCCCAGCTCATATTCACCCGACTTGATCGCGCTCGCCGCTGCATTAAGCGCCGAGCCACCGGTTGCGCAGCCGTTGGAGACATTGATAAACTGAATGCCGGTCAGACCGAGTTGCGACACCATGGTATCGGCTGCACCCGACGCACTGGAACCACCAAAGGCAAATTCGACATCTTCCCAGGCGATACTCGTATCAGCCAAAGCCTGTTTCACGGCATAGACGCCTTGATCCATGCCATCGAGGCCTTCTGTCCTACCGAAAGGGTGAATACCTGCGCCCACAATACATACGTCGCTCATCTCAATATCTCCTCAAACCGGCTGGAAAGCGTGAATCATAATTTGTTGATCGGCTGGTGCGTCCGGGTCCAGCGGTATGGCGGTGAACTCCACCTCCATGCCGATTTTAACATCTTCCGGTTCAACACCGGTCAGCCGCGATTCCACCATCGTCTGGCCCGGCAGCGAAACATAAGCCACAACATAGGGCTTGAAATTTACCGGATCGGCAGGCCCTGCATAAGGCGTTTTCGGTGGAAAGCGTTGCACGGTATAAGTCCAAACGGTGCCTCGCGTGGCAAGAGCTATCGGCTCAATATTATCATTGGGTGTCAGCGGCAGCGGGAAGAATATCTGACCCGTCTGCTTGTTCCGTGCGCCGACCAAGGCGGTCATATTGTCATCTGTAAACAGATTATCTGCGATTGGCTGTGCGCCCATTCGCCCTCTCCTTTTTCCTGTGCTTTCATTAGGCCAAAGCCCGTCCGCCAATAACTGCCAAAACGGCTAGTTAGATATTTGATAGTCGGCCCACTTAATAGCCAGGATGCACCGCGAGCATGCCGCCGTCCACCAGCAGATCGCTGCCGGTCACAAAACCGGCATCGTCGCTCGCCAGATAGACCGCTGCTCCGGCCAGATCGGCGCCCTGCCCCATCCGGTTCATGGGCGACATCGCGGCAACCCGATCATATATATCGGGCACAAACTCTTTGGCCGCATCAATAATCCCCGTGTGGGTTCCCCCCGGAACGATGTTATTGCAGCGAATATTATGTCCTTGTTGCGCGCAATGCACTGCTACGGACCGGGTCAGCATGCGCACCGCGCTTTTCGAAGCGGTATAGGTCACGTCTCCCGGCAGGGCTGCAAAGGCCGACGTCGAGGCAATATTGATGATAGACCCCGACGATCCACCGGGGTTTTGCTTCATAGCTTTGATCGCGGTTTGACAGCCAAGCATCACGCCGGTCAGGTTGATACCGAGCAAATGGTGCCAGCTTTCCAGATCAATATCCTCAATCGATTTTGCTGCGACGATTCCGGCATTGTTGACGAGGGTATCCAGACGTCCAAATTCTGATTGCGCCTTGGTGATAACGGCCTGCCAGCCTTCTTCCGTTGCAACATCCTGCTCTATGAAAAGCGCGCCAGCTTCGTCCGCGACCGATTGACCCAGTTCAACTTGAACATCCGTTGAGAGCACCTTCGCGCCTTCTTCGACAAAGCGTTTCACCATCGCCGCGCCAATGCCACTGGCACCACCCGTGATAATCGCTGTTTTTCCCTGCAACCGGTCCGTCATGTCATTTCTCCTCAAACCCTATCAAATTAGGGAGACGCCTGTGCATGCTATGCGCCTCTATTATTCATGTCATTCTTCAGAAAGGAAGCCCGATGCCAACGCCCGAACATATGACCGAGATCGTCAACCGCTATATGGCGGCGATTAATGACGGTGACATGCACGCGGTCATGGATCTTTATTCCGACAATGCCGCGGTGGAAGATCCGGCCGGTACAGAGCCGAAGACAGGAGCCGATATCCTGAGCTTTTACCAAAACGCATTTTCTGGCGGTGCGAAAGTCGAACTGACCGATAATATCAGAATAAGCGCTAAGACCGCGGCATTCGCCTTTCGCGCTGATATCGGTCAACCCGATGGCAAGCTGCTTACCGTCGAAGTGATTGACGTTTTTGAATTTGATGATGCGGGTAAAGTTGAAAAAATGACGGCTCATTTCGGTCCATCCAATATCACGATGAGCGATGGTTAGGCCGCCGATCAACCGTTCAATAGCCGGAGCGTTTTGCTAGTCGGTCCGCATGGAAACCGGCATCGCCGAACATCTGTTGGGCGACATGGACACGCTTGAAATAGAGCCCGACATCATATTCGTCGGTCACACCGATACCGCCGTGCATCTGGATCGCTTCCTGGGTGGATAGCTGCGCGGTCATACCCGATTTCGCTTTCGCCATCGAACAGGTGGCAGAGGCACTTTCAAAATCATCGTCGAGCAATTGTAGCGATTTCAGAACCGCCGATTTGGTCATCTCTATCTCAGTAGCGAGATGCGCGGCGCGATGCTGCAAGCCTTGGAACGACCCAATTTTCTGACCAAATTGCTCCCGCTCTTTCAGATAGTCCGTAGTAATTGCAAAGGCCCGCTGCGAAGAACCAGACATTTCCGCGCCTAATACAGCACGCCCCGCCGATAATATGCCCTCGAGCGCTTCATAGCCGCCGTCCACTTCACCCAATATGTCATCGCCAGTGACCTCCAGGCCATCGACCTTGATATTGGCTGCATTACGGCTGTCGATCATCGGCGTGTGGGTGCGTTCAATCGCAGCAGCGTCAGCATCCACCAGAAATAATGTGATCCCCGATGGGTCATGGGCCTCGCCCGACGTGCGAGCGGCAATAATCAACTTGTTCGCGACATGACCGTCAGCGACGAACGTTTTGGAGCCTGACAATATATAGCCATTACCATGGGATTTGGCAGAAAATTCGATATGTTCGGGACGGTGACGCGGCCCTTCATCAACAGCCAGTGCAAATAAAGCTGTGCCATCACAAATGGCTCCGAGATTCTGATCCTTCTGTTTCGCCGTGCCGTAACGCTGAACAGCGGTTGCGCCCAGTACCGATGTCGAGAAAAACGGCGAAGCGGTTAGATTCCGGCCCATTTGTTCAGCCAGGACACCTGCCCCGACATAGCCAAATCCACTGCCGCCAAATTCCTCATCAACAATGATGCCTGCCCATCCCATGGCCGCCATTTCGTGCCATAGATCACGGGAGAAACCGTCTGGATTCTTGCTGTCTCTAATCTCTCGAAACGCAGCGACAGGCGCATTTTCGTCCAAAAACCCGTGCGCCGCATCTTGCAGCATTTCTTGTTCTTCGGTGAGAATAAGGGACATGTCGCTCTCGCCTATCTATGCGCTGGGAAGTTCCAAGACACGCTTGGAAATAATGTTGAGCTGAACTTCGGTCGTCCCGCCGAGTATCGAATAAGCGCGATTATAAAGCCAGGTATTGGCAAGACTGTCATATTCGATGCCATCCGGGCCAATGGTCGCAGCATCGGTACCGCCAATATCCATCCGCAGCTCGCTACCCTTTTTGGTTAACTCAGACGCCGCATATTTCAGCATCGATGATTTTGCGCCCAAGCCATTGCCAGCATTGGCTTCATCATTCATCCGTTCCACGGTCAATGTATAGGCCCAGTCATCAATTTCGGCCTGCGCGATTTTTTGCCGCAAGGCCGGATCATCCAACCGGCCCGTAAGGTCCAAACCGATTTCTTCTGCAGCATAGCCGCCCAGATTTTCAGGCCCCTTGGAACCACGCAGCGGCGACATAGTCCCCAACATTCCGCGTTCGTGAACGAGCAGATTTTTCGCCACATCCCAGCCCCGATTCACCTCTCCGACCACTGATAAATTGCCTTCGCCATAGGCTTTGGGCACTTTGACATCGTCAAAGAACGTCTCGCAAAACGGGGAATGACCAGAGATCAAGATGATCGGCTTCACGCTAATCCCTTCACTCGCCATATCGATCAATATGAACGTAATGCCCTTATGCTTGGGCGCGTCAAAATCGGTGCGGACCAGACAGAATATCCAGTCGGAAATATCGGCGTTGGACGTCCAGATTTTCTGGCCATTGATAAGCCAGTGGTCGCCTTTGTCCTCACATTTGGTTTTGAGTGACGCCAGATCAGAACCAGCGCCCGGTTCGGAATAGCCCTGGCACCAGCGAATTTGACCACGGGCGATACCCCCAAGATGCTGGAGTTTTTGTTCATGGGTGCCATAGGCTAGCAAAGCGGGGCCCAACATCGAGATACCGAAATTGCTGAGCGGCTTGCGCGCATTGATCCGATCACGTTCTTCGGTGAGGATTTTCGCTTGGTCCGCTGTTAATCCAGCACCGCCATATTCCTTGGGCCAGGTCGGGACTGTATAGCCTTTTTCCAAAGCCGCTTCGAACCAGCGTTTCTGAGCATCGGACTGGAACTCCCATTGGCGCCCACCCCAGCATTGATTCTCTGCCGTAATATCGCCATCACGCATTTCCTCGGGGCAGTTTTCTGCTAACCAAGCCCGTGTTTCAGCGCGAAATTGCTCCAGATCGCTCATATTTTCCCTCTCGTAATTAAACCGTCATATTGCAGACGACTAAGGGCTGGCACTACGCAAATAGTTAGCACAAGGCGTCAGCCAGCCCGATAAACTATCAGTCCAGCCGCAACATCTGCTTTCCGAAATTCTGTCCGGCAAACAAACGCTTCAAGGTATCAGGGATGTTATCAAAGCCTTCCTGGATATCTTCCTTGTAGGTGATTTTGCCTTCTTTGATCCACTGCCGGATTCGTTCACGCGCGGCTGGAAACTCGCTGGCATAATCGCTGACGATAAAGCCGGACATGCTGGCGCGCTTGAAGATCAGGTTGAAATAATTTTCCGGACCCGCTGGCAAGTTTCCAGTTTCATAGCGGGAAATTCCGCCGCAAATTGCGACTCGAGCGTTCATCGCAATATGCGCCAACGCGTCGTTCAAAATCTTGCCACCGACATTGTCATAAAAAACGTTGATCGATTGATTGCAAAGCTCTTTCAGTTTCGCTCGGACATCATCATTTTTATAGTCGATCGCATGGTCATAACCAACATCACCGGTTAGCCACGCACATTTTTCTTCGCCGCCCGCAATGCCAATGGTCCGGCATCCAGCAATTCTGGCAATCTGACCGACCATGGATCCGGTTGCGCCAGCAGCGCCAGAGACCACAACCGTATCACCTGGCTGTGGCCGACCATGTTTCAGCAAACCGAAATAGGCCGTGAGACCGGTTGTACCGAGCGCACCCAGATTGGCGGTCAGCAGGTCATCATTCTCAATTTTCTGGATTTCGCGGCCATCGATATGGGCATAGTCCTGCCAGCGCAGCATCCCCATGACCTTGTCGCCTTTTGCAAAATCGGGATGGCGAGATTCGATCACCTCACCAATGCCGCTACCGCGCATCACTTCACCAATTTCGGTGGGCGCAACATAACCGCCAATGTTTTCCATCCAGCCTTTCAGCGCAGGATCAAAACCGAGAACCTCGTTTTTGACCAGCACATGACCTTCGGCAACCTCTGGCACAGGCGTAACAACTTTTTTGAAATCGTCATCAACCAGCCCACGCCCTCTGGGTCGTCCATTGATCAGCCACTGCCTGTTATCAGTCATTTTATTCTCCCGTTACGCATTATTTTCAATCTGATAGACCCGAGTCCTGCCGCGACATAACTGCCAGCTTTGATAGCTGCTTCATTTGCCCAAACTTGTTGCTGCCGTTTTTATTACATGACATTACTGAGAAGCTTAAAAACAAACCACTCCAAAAGGCCTTATTTTCTGCCACTTCTTGACAATTTTAACCATGAAGGAGCGATCCCATCCAGCAATGGGAAAGGCCATGGTCAAAACGGGTGCCTGTCTCGCACACTCCCTATAACAATAGTGGCGAGAGGCTTGGCCTGCGCTATGAAGATTTCAGAACAAAAGACCCGAAAGAGGTCCGATGATGGATGACCACCAAAGGAGCAAAGCCTTGAGCGATACACAGATGGCAGACAAAGATGTCCTGATCGACATTTTCACCCGCGCCGACCTGATCATGCAATCGGATATTAAATTCCGCAAAATGATCGGCGCCGGACAATTGCAAATCGTCTATTATCCCGTGCGCGGACAGGAAGTTGTTTCCTCCGCCATGATGGCAGCGATCAATCAGGAAGATTATCTGGTTACCATCTATCGCGGTCTCCATGACCAGCTCGCCAAGGGCATTCCATCGAAAGAATTATGGGCCGAGTTTGCCGGCAAGATGGCTGGCACCTGCAAAGGCAAGGGCGGTCCCATGCACATCACCCATCCTGAAACCGGCGTTATGGTCACCACCGGCATTGTCGGCTCCGGCATTCCGATCGCCAATGGCTTAGGTCTTGCGAGCCAGCTCGACAAAGACGGCAAAGTCACTGTCTGCTGCTTTGGTGACGGAGCCACCAATATTGGCGCGTTCCATGAAGGCTTGAACATGGCGCAAGTTTGGAAACTTCCAGTCATTTTCCTCTGCCAGAATAATCTCTATTCCGAACATACGCCGATGGCCTTTGCGACCAGTTCCGACACCATCAAACAGCGTGGCGAAGGCTTAGGCATGCGTTCGGTGCGTGTGAACGGCAATGACGCTAGCGAAATGTATGCAGCAGCCAAGGAAGCCGTCGAATATGCGCGCGCTGGCAACGGACCGACGTTGATCGAGGCGATGACCTTCCGCTTCCATGGCCATCTGCTCGGTGATACCGGCCATTATATTCCTGAAGCGGAAATGGAACAGGCACTGAAAGACGATCCGATGCCGATCCTGCGCCAGCAATTACTCGACATTCAGGTTAGCGAAGCGGACATCGCCGCGATCGAAGCGAAGAACAAAGCAATTATTGACGAAGCGGCGCAATTCGCACTCGACGCCCCTTATCCTCCGGGCGATGAATATCGCATCGATGTATTAGACGTGGAGATAGCAGCATGAGCGACGCACCAAAGGAAATCATGTTCGCACAAGCCTGTAACATGGCAATGGCCAAAGCCATGGCGGACGATCCCAAAGTCATCTTGATGGGCGAAGATATTGCTGACGAACAAGGCGGCGGTGTTTTTAAAGTGACCGCTGGCCTTTCCGCACAATTTGGCACGGACCGCGTTCGCTCGACCCCAATTTCTGAACAAGCCATTGTGGGTGCAGCGGTCGGTTCCGCTTTGGTCGGCTACAAACCTGTCGCAGAAATCATGTTGATGAACTTCATCACCGTGGCAATGGATCAGATTGTTAATCACGCCGCGAAATTGCGCTTCATGTCCGGCGGACAGACAAGCGTACCATTGACCATTCGAACCACCACAGGAGCCGGTACAGGCCTTGGCGGGCAGCACAGTGATATGCTCGAAGCTTGGCTGGCCCACGTACCTGGCCTGAAAGTGGTTGCCGCTTCCAACCCCTGCGATGCCTATGGCTTGCTATATTCGTCGATCATGGATCCCAATCCGGTGATCTTTATCGAGAATACGCCGACTTATTTCACCAAGGGTCCTGCTCCGGCTCCCGATCATGTTGTCCCGCTTGGCGTGGCATCAGTCCCTCGTGAAGGTTCTGATATCAGCTTGATCACCTATAGCCGCGGCGTTGGCGCTTGCCATGCGGTCGCTGAGAAGCTCGCAGGCGAAGGCATTTCCTGTGAAGTGGTTGATCTACGCACGATCGCACCGTTTGATGAGGAAACTGTGCTCAAAAGCGTCGCCAAGACCAAGGCGGCAGTCGTGGTGCATGAGGCGGTGAAGAATTTCGGCACCGGCGCTGAAATCTCGTCCCGCATCCATGAAGAACTATTTTCTGAACTCAAAGCACCGGTTGGACGTGTCGGTTCTGGCTATGCGCCAGTGCCCTTTTCACCGGCCATCGAAAAGGCATGGATGTTCAGTGAAGGTGATATCGAACGCGAAATTCGCAAAATATTGGGGTAAAAATGGCTACTGAAATACGGATACCAAAACTGGGTTTTAGCATGGAAGTTGGCACGCTGGCCGAATGGCTGGTCCCCGATGGCGCGGACGTCACTGAGGGGCAGGACATCTATGCTCTGGAGAATGATAAATCCACTCAGGAAGTTGAATCACCCGCAACTGGAAAACTGAAGATTATCGTCAGCGCAACCGGCGAAGAATATCCGGTTGGCGAGTTGATCGGAACCATTGAATAATCACAACAAAAAATCATCTGCGGAAGCGGTTTATCAACACCTATCATTATTATTAGTAATGTTTGGTTGACTGCAAAACCAAACGACGCGACAAGCAACGCAAGTCGAGAGCCTTGATCAAAGGGCTCCGTGGAGGACAAGCGTTATTATGGCAGAGAATTTCGTCGCAGAAATACCTGATGTTTCAAAGGCAACCTTCCGCCGCAATCTGGACAGCGTAACGATCACCAGTGCGGCTGAAATTCGGCCGGCGGCAGAGGCAATCCACAAAATCGCGCAATCCTATGGCTTCCGTATTGCCGTCAGCGCGGACATCTCGTCCAAGGCCCATTTGGTCGATGCCGAGGGCGAGCTTATCAACAAAGATATTTTCGGCTGGGTTGCTGAAGGCGAACGTTGGTGGGAAGATACAAGACTGGCGCTGAGCTCTCCTCTGCCCCGCGCTTGCCGTTATGAAAGTGAGCCGATCTGGTGCAATGCGGAGGGTTTTCATGGCCATTGGCAGAATGAATATCTCGACGAAATTGACCTTAAGGACTTTTATGAAGCCGGCGCCACTGCCAAGTCAGCCATCCTGATTCCAGTGCATTTGCCTTTCGGGCAAATCGCGGCGGTCAGCTTCACACCGATTGACTATAGCGTCACCGACCTGAGCGAACCTTATCGAATTTTTTCTGATTTTCTGTCGATTGTCACCAGCCGCTTTGTAACCGGCTATGTGCTGGCAATGCGCAAGAAGCACCGGATGCCGACAAACTGCATATTGTCGAAACGCGAAGCAGAATGCCTGCATTGGGCCGCCATTGGCAAGACGGACAAGGAAATCAGCATGATATTGTCGCTGAGCCATGCGACTATCCGCTATCATGTCAATCGCGCCGGGCAAAAACTCAATAGCGTCAACCGCGGCCAGACGATTTTCAAGGCCGGCCAGCTCGGTTATTTGGGGGCGACCGACTAGCGTCCGCTATTTGCGCAACAACGCAAATACACCTGTCATTGTCATAAGCACCCGCTCGCCGGCGATGATTTCGCCGTGACAATAAGCGGTTCGCTTACCTTTGCGATCGATATGCGCATGCGCGACGACCCAATCGCCGAGTTTCGCGCCGGTCAGGAAATTGGTGTTGAGGTTGATCGTAGCAATGGGCAGGCGCGGCTTTTCGCTGACAAATAATTGATAGCTTAGCGCGACATCGGCCAGCGTTGTCAACACGCCGCCATGGGCGACATTGATCCCGTTTAAGTGTCCTTCGGCTATTCGAATACCGACCGCAATATGATCGGTCTCTTTGCGCGTAAAATAAGGGCCGGCAACATCTAGAAACCCAGTGGAAAATGTCGCCGGCGCAAATCCTTCGGGAATGTCCGCCAAAGCCTTATTCTGCTGCTAGCAGCTTAGGACTTTTTGGCGGCTCTTCGCTGTTCAGCCATAAATCCAGTGTTTCATGGAAATGGCGGAGTTTCGATTCCTGATAGCTGGCAAAGATCGAAACGCCATGCGGCTGGTTTTTCACGCCCTTTTGCATCGCTTTGTGATTAAGATAATCCTGATTGAATATCTTGTTCAAATAGCTGCCAAATTCCTTTGCTTCTGTATAATCATCATGCAGATCGAGGAAGGTGCATTTAGCCGGTTCCGGGCGCTCTGCGCCTTCTGGCAGGGCGACCATGAACATCACTTCATGCAAGGATTGCTCTGGATTATCGCCATCGGGACGGAAACGATAAAAGATCGGATTATAGTCAGCCCACGGGCTCATGTTCGGGAACACGCTATAGAAAATCGCATCAGTCAAATCAGCATCGCTGATTTCATCAACCTTGTCGCCCCAGGTCGGACGCATTTCTTCGCGTCTTGCTTGCGCCGCTTCGTCCCTCATTTGGTGAGGCGAAACGTCGGTATATACCATTGGCGTGTCTTCTTCTTCCGGCGCAATTTTGCCGCCGATCCAGTTACACATATGGGGGTCCGCGGATTTCAAATCGCCTTCGATATAATTGGCTTCCATATCGAAAATGCCGCTTTTGCCATTGGGTAAAGAAACCTGAACCCGGTTTTCTTCCAAGCGTTTAAACGTGTGCTTGCTGATCGGGTGAATGAAGCTTTGAAAGGCTTTTTGATCAGGGAAAGCTGTCGGATCAGGGTTGATCAGATCCGTATGCGGACTCGGCGCGCCGTGGGCCGACATGGCGCGTGAAACATTATGCCACACATCATATTTGCTGTTTGCATCAGCAAAAGCGGGCATCAGTTCCGGGTGCGTACCGACCACATGATAGGATTCCATAAAGGCTTCCTGCGCAATTTTCCAATTGCAGGGCAAGCGCTTGATCATATGTGCAGCTTTATAGCGGCGCTCAAACGGGATTTGAAAATGGCGATCCAGATCGCCAAGAAAATCTTCCAGCGGCTCGCAATCGCGATCCGGATTGATAAAGACAAAGCCGCCCCACTCGCCAACGCTAATCGCTTTCAGACTGTGGGTTTCTTCGCTAACCGTTGGGAAATCCCATTGGCACGGCACTTCTTTAAGCTTGCCATCCAATTCCCATGACCAGCCGTGAAAGGGACAACGCAGCGCTTTCTGACCCTTTTTATGGTTATCGCAAATGGCGCGACCACGATGCATACAACTATTGGGATAGGCTTTAATCTCGTCTTCAGACACGCGAACTACGATGAACGACAGACCGGCAATATCATAAACAAACGTATCGCCGACTTCTTTGATGTCGTCTTTGTGACACGCCATTTGCCAGACCCGTTTCCAGAGCATTTCCACTTCGCGGTCATGCTCTTCCTTGGTCCAGTAGCGGCTGACCTCAACTTCTGTCAGGCCCGGTTCCATAGGAGATTCTTCAAAAAAGACATCCGGCGCCCGGACTTTGTCGCCTTCGAGCAATTCGGTATAAGCAATTCCGTTTGACCGATTGTGACCGGTGAGCGTCTCGACCATCATATTCTCCTGAAAACTACAAATATTTGCAATCAGATTACCGCAAGAAGTCGCAAACTCCACTAGTGAATCTGGCAGCCTGCCGAATCTTTGGGGTTAATTTGCAGCCGCTCTTTTCCAAGGCATAACCTAATGTTTTTGAGAGGACCGTTCGACCCTGTTACCTGTGTATCTTCACAGCAATGAGGCCGTGACGAATCTGCCCAAAAGGAGAGCAAACCCGTGAAACTCTATTCCAGCCTTGGCCCCAATCCTCGGCTAGCCCGCATGTTCCTGATGGAAAAAGGCATTGAGGTGGAGAGAATCCATCTCGACATTATCACCGGCGAAAACCGCAGTGATGATTATGCCAAAAAAAATGTCATGCAGACGACGCCAACGCTGGAACTGGATGACGGAACGCTGATTAGCGAATCCACGGTCATCTGCGAATATCTGGAAGAAACCAAACCGGACCCCGTGCTGATCGGATCGACTGCAAAAGAGCGTGCGGAAACCCGGCGGTGGGCGCGCCGGATAGACCAGGAGATCGCTGTTCCGATGACGCTCGGTTTTCGCGGCGGCGGCGGGCGGCCCATGTTCGAGCCGCGGATGAACGTGGTCAGCCCAGAGGCTGCTGCTGAGCTGTCAGCCATGTCGGATAAGCATTGGCTGTGGCTCGACGCGCAACTGGGCGAAAAGGATCATCTTTGCCACGACAAGTTGACGCTGGCGGATCTGGTTGCGTTTTGTTTCATCAAATTTGGCGGTACAGTGGGATGGTCGCTGCCGGCAGGCGCAGACAATTTGACGCGCTTTGCAGCTAAAATGGAGGAACGCCCCTCTGCTGAAATCTGGCGCGGCGAAGAATGACCGATAGCCCGGCCACCCTCGCCAAACTCGGCACGATCATGCAGATCAGCTATGTGCCGGATGATTATGATGCTGCGCTCGACTATTGGACGCAGAAAATGGGCGCAGGCCCGTTTTTCCATACCGAGGGCGTGCAGGTCGAGAATGTCAAATATCGCGGAAAAGCTTCGGACATACAGTTTTCCATGGCCATCGGCTATTGGGGCGATGTCCAAGTTGAGCTGATCCGGCCGGACAATGACGCACCGTCCATGTTCAAGGACTGGCGCGCAAAAGGCCTGCAAGGCGTGCAACATCTATGTGTCATCGTCGACGATCTGGCCGAAGCACGCCAGGTTACTGAGAGCAAAGGCGGAGATATCATTCAGGAAGTCAGCCTACCCGGCGGGGTCGGTGGGGCTTTCTATGCTGACTATGGCGGCGGTCCCGGCACGATAATAGAATATCTGCAAATCCCGCAAGCCGGCCTCGATGGCTTTGCCGCGATGCGTCAGGCCCATTTGAACTGGGATGGCGTCAGCAATCCCGTAATAGGAAAAGAATAGATGAGCGACACACCACCCGAACGCCAACCGGATCAGAAACCGATCAAATGCGTGCTGGTTGCAGCTGGCAAATATCATGACATTGATTTCGCGCGGCTCGAAATATTGAAACTACTCGCCGAGGATGACCGCATCCGCGTCCGGGTGTTTGAAGATTATGAGAATCTCGAGGCGATCAAGAACGCCGATGTCCTAATCAGCTATACCTGCGACCTGTTGCCCAGCGAAGCAGCGCAGAAAAATATTCAAGCCTTCGTCAACACTGGCGGACAATATTTTGCCCTGCATGGAACCAACAGCGTATTGAAGTTTCTCGAAGACGGCCGCGTCGATGCGCCTGATGATATGCCGACCTTTGTCGACACATTGGGCAGTCGCTTTCTATCCCATCCGCCGATCATCCCGTTCACCGTTGACAATGCGCAACCGGATCACCCGCTGGTCAAGGGCATTCCCAGTTTTGAAACGGTCGATGAGCAATATCTCGTCGAAACCCGCGCCGAAATCGACGTGCTGCTAGACACCGAATATAATGGCACCGACGATATTAGCGGCTTTGTGCACAGCGACATTGAAAAGAGCCGTCACCCGGTTTTCTATATTCGCAAAATGGGCGAAGGCGCGGTGCTTTATTTGACCATGGGCCATTGTCGCGGCCATTATGACATGGACCCGGTCCTCGACTGGTGGCCCGAAGTGGATCGTTCCGGTTGGCAGCAGCCGATTATCTATGACCTGCTGCGGCGCGGCATCAAGTGGGTTTGCCAGCCCGCCATTGCAAAATTCTAAACGTAAAACCCAAACCCCAATATTTTCAAGGCCAATATTTTAAAGGAGAGCAAAAATGGATTTAGGACTTAAAGGCAAGAAAGTCATTCTCACCGGCGGTAGCCGCGGACTAGGGCGCGCTGCGCTAGAGCATTTCGCCAAAGAAGGCGCGGATGTTGCGTTTTTCTCGCGCAATGCGGAACAGGTCGCAGCAGCCAAGAGCGAGCTTGAAGCCCATGGCGGGAAAGTCTTCGCTGAAGCATTTGATATGACCGATGCTGACGGCTATCCTAAATGGCTTGAAAAAGCTGCTGGCGAACTGGGCGGTTGCGATATTTTCATCCATAATGTTAGCTCCTCCGGTGCCGGCGGAACGGGGGACTGGGAAATGACCTTCAACACCGACATTATCGGCGCTGTCAAAGCGATGGAAGTACTCGAACCCCATCTGGAAAAATCAGACGACGGCTCGGTGATCTTCATGTCATCCACCGCTGCATTCGAAACTTTCGTGGCTCCTCAAGCCTTTAACGCGATGAAAGCCGCGCTGATCACCTACGGCAGTCAGTTGAGCCAAGCGCTTGGCCCTAAAGGCATCCGGGTCAACATGGTGTCTCCAGGCCCCATTAAATTCCCGGGCGGCAACTGGTCACAGATTGAAGCAGGCATGCCCGACTTCTACAACATGACCAAAGCCGGTTTTGCACTGGGTGACTTTGGCGGTGCCGATGACGTGGCACGTAGCGTTGTGTTCCTAGCAAGCCCAGCGTCTAGCTATACAACAGGTGCCCATCTGGTCATCGATGGCGGCTTTACCAAGCGCGTTCAGTTCTAATTATTTGGGTCCCGGCCGCGGTCGGGACCCATAGCTTTCATATGAGCCGACCGGAGGCATATTTCTCGCGCGTCTGATCGTTATTTCTTGGTAAATGCCGAAATCCGGTCATGCATATCGGGACCATGGCCCTCTGATTCCATCACTTCCCATTGCAGTCCCGCATCGAGTGGGCCGCCATCCGTTGCCTCTAATAGCCGCTTGTTTGCGGCATGAGAGAAGCCGGAATTGGCCACAATTTTCTGGGCTAACTTGGCAATCTCATCATCAAATTGCTCCAGCGGCACGGAATATTCTGCTAGACCAATGCGCACCGCTTCCTCCGCGCCGATCATATCGGCTGTAAACATCAACCGCTTTGCAGTGGCGATGCCGACCCGGCGCGGCAGCCGTTGGCTCATGCCCCAAACCGGCGTCAGCGCCCATTTCGCATGGGTATCACCAAAGCGCGCGCTATCGGCTGCCACAATAAAATCGGCTGCCAGGGCCACTTCCAACGCGCCCGTATAGCAGTGGCCATGAACCGCCGCGATCACTGGTTTTGGAAGCTTTTCCAAGAGGCGAAGAGTTTCCGAATGCCAACCGCGTGAAGGCACTTCCTCTCCCTCCGCGATATCGCCCAAATCATGTCCCGCGGAAAAACATTTCCCCGCGCCGCGAATGACGACACAACCGATGGTATCATCCCTACGTAAGTCAGCGACATAACTTCGTAATTCCCGAAACATTCCGACCGTGAGGGAATTTAGCTTATGAGGCCTGTTGAGCGTCAGCACCGACCAGCCCTTATGATCTTCGCGCAATATGGTATCCGTCGACACAAACCCTCCCTAGCTGTTGCTATCTAATTAACCGCCCGGTCTTTGCCTTCCCAATAGGGTGCACGCAATTCGCGGCGCAGGATTTTTCCCGATGGGTTGCGCGGCAATTCCGGAATAAAATCGACAGATTTCGGGCATTTAAACCCCGCGATATTGACCCTGGCATGGGCAATCAGATCAGCCTCCGCTATTTCCGCGCCTTCTTTCAACACCACACAGGCTTTCACCGCTTCGCCCCATTTTTCATCAGGCACACCAATTACGGCCACATCTGCAATCGCCGGATGACCATAAATCGCATTTTCGACCTCCGCCGGATAGATATTCTCCCCGCCAGAGATGATCATATCCTTCACCCGGTCATGGATATAGAGATAGCCATCCTCATCAAAATAACCCGCATCACCAGTCCGTAGCCAGCCATCGACATCGATGGTCGCAGCGGTCGCTTCATCCATGTTCCAATAGCCTTTCATATTGAACGAAGACCGCGTGGCAATCTCTCCGACTTCGCGGGCAGGCAATGTATTGCCTTCCTCATCAATAATCTTGACCTCAACGCCCTGTAGCGGTTTGCCAACCGAACGCATTTTGTCATTGCCGTTGGGATCATGGTCTTCCGGCGGCAGGGCGACAATAGTTCCCGATGTCTCGGTCATGCCGTACATCTGAATAAATTCGCAGCCGAATATGTCGATGCTCTGCTTCATCATTTCCAGCGGGATCGGTGATGCGCCATAAGAGATATATTTAAGCTTGGAAAAATCGACCTCTCCTACCCGTGGATGGTTGAGCAATATCTGGATCGCGGCTGGCACCATGAAAATTTTGCTGATGCCATATTGTTCAATAAACTCCAGCGCCTGCGTCGGATCATATTCCCGCACCACAACCGCATGACCGCCGCTGTACATATTGCCAAGACCCGACCCCGTCCCCCCAATATGGAAACAGGGCATGGCGAGCAGCATCGTTTCCCCGGGCTGCGATCTCTGCCAGTCAGCTAGATCATCGTCGGTCAATTTGGCCCGCGCCCCGAAAATCGAATAGCCGGACATGATCGCGCCCTTGGGATGGCCAGTCGTACCCGATGTATAGAGCTGCAAGGCGTCATCGCCTGGCGCGCAAGCAACCATTGGATCAGTATCAGGAAATCCATCCCGCCAAGCCGGATAACCGGCAAATTCCTCATCCGCCTGTTCCGAACAGAAGATGGTTTCGACATATTCAAACTGCGGTTTGATCTGCTTCACCAGATCGATAAATTCTGGGCCAATGAACAGGATCTTGGCTTGGCAATTGTTGACGATATAAGTCACTTCCGGTCCGGCCAGCCGCCAGTTGACCGGCGTCATCACCGCGCCAATTTTGGCTGCCCCCAATAATATTTCGAAATAGAGATGCGAATTTTTACCCATATAGGCGATCCGGTCGCCTTTGGTCACACCCAACGATGCCAGCGCATTGGCCGCCCGGCTGCTGCCGGCATCAAGCTGGGCATAGCTCATCTCGTCGCCTTCAAAGGTGAACACGAGCGCGTCGCCCTGATCCTTGGCCTGTTGCCGGATGACGTCCGCTATGGTGACAATATCTTCTTTCAGCATTTACCTGTCCTAGTTTTGGCGACCCTCATCGTGGCCGATTCTCATAACTCTATCTAATGGCGGCCGCCGCGCAAACAGCCTAGCATATTGACTAGCCGTCTTGGCTGCACGCTTGGATTAAGATTGGCTTATGCGTGACGTGGCTCTCCACCAGATTACCATGGCCAAGGGCGGGCCAACGGAACTTGTCCGGTTCGCGGCGAAGGCTGATCTCAAGAAAGTCTGCCTGTTCACCGCAACACCGCTGACGGCAGATGGTAAGCCCATGTTTGCGATTGTTGAACCATCAGGAAAAACAGAATTTCAAAGCCTGCTGGCCGACCATAATGTGTCGATCATCAATGCGGAATATTTTCCAGTGATGCCGGAAACCGATGTCACCGGATATGCAGCAGCGCTAGAGCTCGCCGCTGCGCTAGGCGCGAAACGTGCTGTTACGCATATTCACGAGGTTGACCCCACACGGATTGCCGATCAACTCGGTACATTATGTGCAATGGCCAGTGATTTAGGCATGGAAATCGGACTGGAATTTACCGGCTTTGCGAAAGGTTGTGACAGCCTTGAAAAAGCAGTCAAGCTGCATCAGGCCATGAACCAACCCAATCTGAAAATCGCGATCGATGCGCTGCATTTGTTTCGAACAGGCGGAACGCTGGATCAGCTCAAGGCCGTTGATCCTCAGATTATCGGCTATGCCCAGATATGCGATGGACCGCATTTTCGAAAATCTGTCAATTATGTCGAGGAGGCCATGAACCGGATGATCCCCGGCGAAGGCATGTTCCCGCTTCGCGCTTTGATCGATCTTATGGGCGATCATGTCGATTTGGATATTGAAGTGCCGCATTTTGCTTCCGCGTCGCATTTCGATTCAGAAAAATGGGCACTTGAAGCGATAGCGGCGAGCAAGATGTTACTTGAATGATTGGAAGCCATGATGACGCATGACGATTTGATCGACCGGTCGAATATAACCGACCATGTGCTTAACTATGCAACCGGTATCGACCAGCATCAGTGGGATCTATACCGCTCCATCTTCGCAGACGAGATCATGCTGGATTTCTCCAGCTGGTCCGGTGATCCTGCCAGCACCATGCCCGCTGATGATTGGGTGGCCGCAGTCCGGGCAACGCTGGAACCCTTTGATGCGACCCAGCATGTCCTGACCAATTTTGCCATCAACCTCGACGGCGATAGCGCCGCGTGCACATGCTATATGGCCGCCCATCATCATCTCGTGGTTGATGGCGACCGGCAGATGCATTCCATCGGCGGCTATTATATTCACGGCCTACAGCGCGCAGGCGACGGATGGTTGATCCACAAAACCCAACTTAACGTGACATGGGAAATGAGTGACCGCGGCCTGTTCGAACTGGCTGCCAAGCGCGGCTCGGCATCAATGATCTAACGCAGTTGCGTAATGCGCAATTGATGTTAAGTTGTCCGGACAAATATTGCAAAGGACCGACCCGATGTTTCTCACCAGTCTTTCTGCCTTGGCACTCGCCACCGGATCACCGAGCGCTGTAACGCTGGATCAGCAGTTACCCGGCATTTATACCAATGAAGAGCAGGCCTATTTTGAAAAAGATGCGGGCCGGACCCCGCCGCCCTGGATTGCGCTAAGCATTGAGGAGAAGGACGGTGATCTGGTGATCACTCGCACAGATGCGTTCGGCAAGCCGGTTGCATCTCCGCAGAAAGGCACAACCGCCACCGGCGCAGAACGCGACAGTTTGACCGTTGGTAATTGTACCCGCTATTTTGATCGTAACGATGCAGGCTGGACTTACAGCGCAGTGCAAAACAGAATGCTTTGCAAGCAAGATTATCAAATTACCAGCGTCAACGCGGACGGATTGAAACTTCGTTTTTCCGATGGCACGGAAACCCAATTGAAACGTGCCCGGCCCGTCGAATGCTGGGCTGCTGCTAAAAAGGTGGAACCCAAAGCTGATGGCAGCCCTGACTGGCTGTTCGCCCAAAAACTGAACCTACATGATCAGGGCGGACGGGTCATGGTGGGTGGCGGGGATAGCGGTGCCGAGCCGCTAATCCTGCGTATGCGCGCGGTACACTGGCCCAAGCCAAGCACAAACCGGCCCAGCATGGTGCTCTATGTCCACAAGCCCGACAATCCTGATCGCGCCGTCAGCTATAGCTGGGCGGATATCGATGCCAGCCGCGTGGGCCTCAACCTGCGCTGGATGCAAGCAAGCTGCACGATCAAGGGCGCAGAGCGTTCTTCCGATGTAACAAGCCAAAATTTTCGCGGCTGATTATTTTGCAGGCGGCGTGAAAAGAGCATCATCTATCGCTGCATTCACTTTGGTCTCTGTCCAGAATACCTCATTGGATTTGCGCCCGTCATAATAAAGCGTGACATGTCGCGCCTGCAACCATCGCGGGTTTTCAAGGGTGACGAAGTCATCATAGACCCGCAAATGCCAACCCTTGGGCGTGCGAAAACCCATGGTCCGGATAGCATGGCTTTGCTGATCAATGCCGAAGAGCGTTTTGCCGCCTTTGGGATCGGTTAGCTCAACCATGTACAGGCCATGGCTACCGACATCATCATCTGCCAAACGGGTCGCGGCAAAACCTGGCTTGTCAGCTTGACGGATGATACCAAAACCAAAATTGCTCGCCCAGAATTTATCGGCTTCCGCTTTCGGCGTTATCCCGCGTTCGGTCCAGGTGGTCTCCCCATCATAACCGACTTCAAAAATCAGTTTTTCCGAATTTTTCGCAATGATGCGAACCTTGCCATCCGCGCCGTGGGCAACCGTGCGGTCAGGATCAAATACCCGCCACATCCGGTAGTCGGTAGCAATCGTGCGGGGCTTATGATCTGCCGGTCCATAAAAAACGGCGCGTCCGGATAAGGCCAATGTTCGCGCATTGGCCCAGTCATCGCCGCCTGCCGCTTCTCGAGCCATGGCCAATATACTAGCGCCATCTGGTTCCGCTTCCGCAGCGAATAGCGGATGCGCTAACATTGTCAGCACGAACACTATTATTATCTGCCAATATCGAACCATGAGATGTGCCTCCTATTTTTTGTCCGGACAAATTCACCTTGCCTTGATGCCCGGGTTTCTGTCAACATGATGCTATGAACACCAAGGCTTCTATAATCAGCAGGCGCGCCTTTGTCGGCGGGATGAGTGCATCGCTAATCGCCTGCGCTGCGCCGCGAAAGACATGGAGCAAGACCACGGCTGATGTGATTGTCATCGGCGCTGGTCTGGCGGGACTGCATGCAGCGAGCCTAATTGACAATGCGGGCTACAAGACAATCCTGTTGGAAGGCACGGGTCACACCGGCGGGCGTTTGCACACGCTGGACGATTTGCCCGGCAAGCCTGATGCTGGTGGCATCCAGATTGGGGCGGGTTACAAACGCTTTCATGCCATAGCCGATCGTTTGAATGTGGAACGTTATGTTCCACCTCCATCTGCGCGCGGTTCCCTCTATCATATCGATGGCCATTCCCTGACCGCGCAGCAATGGGCAGATGCGCCGCAAAACAAGCTGTCCGCACAAGAAAAATCGGTACTACCGGATCGCCTGTTTTTCTCTTATCTCAAAGACCTGCCGAAATTTGAAAATATCGCCGACTGGATGCAACCGCAGGGCAGCGCCATCGATATCGCGCTCAGCCAATATTTGCGCGACCAAGGCGCATCCAAAGAAGCGCTGCGACTGATGAATGCCAATCTCAATGGCAACAGTATCGACCAGCAATCGGCATTGCATATGGCCCGCACATTGGCGATTTTTCGCGCAGGCGGAAGCCCTACTCGCTACGTCCGTGGCGGTTCGCAGCGCATGACCGATGCCATGGCGGGATCGTTGCGCAGTGAAATCTTCCTGAACAGTCCGGTTGCAGCAATTGAAGACGAGGGCGATGGTGTAGAGATCAGCCTGACCGATGGCCGCAAATATGGCGCGCGCCATGTCATTTGCACAGCCCCTTTTGCCGCGATGCAGTCCATGGCCATAGAAGCGGATTTGCCATTTGGGTTGCGGAACATCATCGCGGCGCTGCCCTATACCAAAGCCAGTTTCGCCTATCTCGAAGCCAGCGAGGCGTTCTGGAAAGATGATGGCTTGCCAGAGACGATCTGGTCTGATGACCCCATGTTGGGCAGAATGTTTGTGCTTGGCGACGATCCGGCAATGGTGAAAATCTGGCTCAATGGTCCAAGCGCGGATTTAGTGGATCAGATGGATGACCAGACAGCCGGCGCGGCGATCATAAACAAGATTGAAAGCGCTCGCCCATCGGCCAAAGGAAAGCTCAAATTTCTTAGGACGTTCAGCTGGCAGAAAAATCCTTTCGCAAGGGGCGTATATCATCATATCGGCGCTGGCCAAGGTGCCGCGTTGGCAGCAGCAACACAGCACCGCGGCACGCGCCTGCATTTTGCCGG
The DNA here is from genome assembly GCA_947493215.1 of uncultured Sphingomonadaceae bacterium. Lineage (GTDB taxonomy): Bacteria > Pseudomonadota > Alphaproteobacteria > Sphingomonadales > Sphingomonadaceae > Parasphingorhabdus. The sequence continues at coordinate 156,997 of CANLQE010000002.1, forward strand.
AGAGCATCTCGCGCAGCAAAGTTCTGGCGTCGAAGGCGCGCTGGAAAGCGGGCAACGCACTGCCGAATATGTGCTGCAAAAACTGTGACAAGAACGGACAAGAAAGACGGAACATTATGACAGACGGGACTCAAGGAAAATGGAACCGTCGACAGATAATGACAGCTGCGGCAATATCGTGCCTTGCCACTTCGACCATTGCTTGCACCAGTTTGAGCGCGCGGCCTATAATCTCTCGACCGGCGATGGCCAAAACCTTCGTGCTGGTCCACGGCGCGTGGCACGGCGGCTGGTGCTGGCGCGATGTCCGGTCGCAACTGGAAGCGCAAGGACACCGCGTGTTCACGCCCACCCTCACCGGACTTGCCGAACGCGCGCATCTATTGTCAGCGGATATCGGGCTGGATGCGCATATCACGGACATCACGTCGCTGATCGACTATTATGATCTCAGCAACATTGTGCTGGTTGGCCATAGCTACGGCGGCATGGTGATTACCGGTGTTGCAGATGCAATGAAGAACCGGATTGACGAGATTTTCTATCTCGATGCCGCCTTACCGGACCATGGTGAGACAATGATCACGCAGGGGCCGGAGCGCAGTCCGGCAGCTATCGAACAGACCCGCACAGCATTGGAAGCATTCGCACCAGATGGCATTGGCATGGCGGCCTTCCCGCCGGATTTTCTGGGCATTCCGAAAGGCCATCCTGGCTATGACTGGGTCGCCCGGAAATTAACACCGCATCCACTCAAAACCTGGCTGGACCCCATTCAGCTCACTAATGGCGGACCACAAGGAATGACGCGCCACTATATCCACTGCACCGAGCCGGCCTTGCCCAATAGTAGCTTTCCCTATCATGCTGAGCAGGTGCAAGCAGACCCGAGCTGGACCTATCATGCGCTCGCCACCGGCCATGACGCGATGGTGACGGCACCCAACGAGCTGGTCGCGATATTGACAGGGTAACTCAAGCGCCACATCCAACGCCGCAATATAGTCTATCTGTCCCAGCAAATATCGTAAAAAAGGCGCCTCCTGAGAGACGCCTTCCTTATCTGTGAAAATTGCCAATCTACTGGAACGTATATTTCAACTTCACGCCAAATTGCCGTTTGTCGCGCAGGCCAACACGGTCACCTTCGCGGCCAAAGTTGAAGAACCCGCCGGGAAGTGCACGCGTGCCAAAACTCGTATCTGCAAAGTTAAAGGCGGTTGTCGGTGCATCTTCGTTCAATAAATTGGTCACGAAAAATTCGATGCCCGCATTTTCGCCCCTTAGACCTAGGCGAAGATTGACATCGGTTGCTTCCTCTACCTCGGCGACATTGGCGTTGCTGTCAAAATAGTCACCCGTAAAATAGAGGTCGCTACGCAAATACCAGCTGTCGAAAATGTCTCCAAAACCGTTGAAATCGTCCTCATAGGTAGCGCCCAGTGATAGTGTCAAAGGCGGAAAGCGCGGTGCCCGTTGTCCAGAAATATCTGCATCGGGGCCAAAGATATCGCCAAAATCTCCGGTTCCGCCATCAGCAGGGAAGGACGAAATCTTTGCGTCAATATAGGCAAAGGACCCCTGCATCGATAGATTTTCACTGACGTTCACTGTCGCATCAAACTCGACGCCGTAAATATTGGTGCTCGCCCCGTTCGACGTAAAGTTGACCGTCCGAACCGGGTTGGGGGCCCCCGGATCAGTGTCGGTTATCACCTCAATGGAGCTGAAAATTTCGTCACTCCGTTTCATGTAAAAAGCAGCCAGATTGAATCCGAAAATACCGCTAGGATGCTGCTGCTTCCAGCCGAATTCATAATTGGTCAGCTGCTCCTCACCAAAAAGCACATTTGCATCAGGCGCTAAAGCGGCCAATTCGGCAAGTTGCAGTGCATCCAGTCCAGCGATTTGCGGATTGAAGCCGCCTGGCAGATTGCCTTCGCTGTAAGTTGCATAGAATGTGGTGTAATTTGACGGTTGATATCGCAATGTCCCGCGCGGCAGGAAGCTGTTAATTTCACCGGGCGAGATTGGTGTTGCCAGACCGTCATTAACCTCGGGATTGCTGAACTCGTCTTTCTGGAAACGACCCTCGAGCGTAATCGATATCTGGTCTGTAATTTGATAGTCTAGCGAACCAAAAAAGCCCAGAGTTTCAGCGCCCGATACAAATGGATCGGACCTAAAAATGTCGCCAAAGAAAATCGGAGGGCCAAAGAAACTTGCCGTTCCACCCAGCTCATCAATGTCGATTTTAACATAGCTCGCACCAGCTGAAATATTAAGGCTATCATCAAATAGAGATGCAGACAGGCGCCCTTCGACCGTCAAATCTTCCGTTTCACGTGCGGTAAAGCTGGTGAAACTATTATCGGGGGTTGAATCGAAATCCGTGTAAAAACCGAATCTCTCCTTATTATACCCGGCCAGAAAACTAAACTCGATATTGTCGGTCAGATCCGCAGAGCCAACGGCGCTCAGACGCAATGAATCGAGGTTCAGACCAAAATCGTCCACCGTGGTCGGACTATATTTGAAATCAAATATGGCATCACTGGGATCGGAACGTCCATCATTCAAAAAGCCGAGAAATGCCTGAAGGTTTTCCGGAGCTGTGTTCAGTCCGATGCGATCAGCAGGAGGTTCCGTAATCCGTCCGCGGAAGACCGATTCACCGCGACCACCGCCCGGTGAAGGCACGACCGAATCCGTTTGATCGGCAATGCCATTGACGAACTGAAAACCCCCGAAATTATGCTGACTGGTACCAAAGTACAAAACAGAAGCGGCTGGGCCATCATCAATTTCCTGATAGGACCCTCTCAATTTGAGGCGGATGCCATCGCTTGGTTCGATCAGCAACGTGCCGGCGATCGACCATTGTGATTCGTCACCCAGGCGTTGGCCAGGAACAGCAACATTGTCAAAATGGCCGTCTTTCGTATCATAATTACCGCTCAAGCGAAAAGACAGACCGTCTGTAATCGGTCCTTCTACCCCTGCCGCGAAATTATATTCATCCCGGGTGGCCGCCGTGACGCTCAGATCAACCTGGAACTCGTCGCTGGGGTCCTTGGTCACATAGTTGATCGCACCAGCAAAAGTGTTGCGGCCAAACAAAGCCGATTGCGGACCTTTGATAATTTCCACGCGTTGCAATTCATTGATACCGATGGTCTGCGCACCGCCGCTCAGGAATACGCCATCCAGAAATACCGTTGCTGTTTGTTGCAGTCGGTTGCCGCTTATCAACGTGATGCCGCGAAACCGCGGCGTTGAGTTAATGCGCGCGGTGCCGTTGGTATTATCACCGAACGGTTCGACAAAAGCGCCCGGAGCCGCCTTGGTGATTTCGGTAATGTCCGAGAAACCTGCCCCTTGAAGCTCCGTTTCACCGATTACGGTAACCGCCAAGGGCGCGTCCAGCAGAGTCTCTTCTTTCTTGCGCGCGGTGACAATGATGACATTGGAGTTATCATCAGCGCCTTCTTCAGCCGTATCCTGTGCATAAACGGGCACACTGCCCAAAATGGTGGCCGACAACAGCGCGGCCTTCAACATCATCTTCATTACCCGATCTCCCTGATTATAATTTGTCTGGACAAATCTCATTAATCCGGAAATTTGTCCAGACAAATTTTCAGGTTCACCAAAATCGGATCAGGATGTGTAGTATTTATGCGACATTTGCACTTGTCAGACGCAAAAACCCGCCGCCAGATTAACCGAAAGCGCACGATCCAGAAATATGTTCTTTGATCCAATTTCGTAAACTATTGCTTATTCCTCACGATAGGAAGGTACACCAGCATTTCTCGGCATCCCCAATGATGATACCGAGCAGCTGGAAGCAGATGACAGCTGAATATATCATAAGCTCCCCAATGGTCATGACGCTATGGCGACCGCGCTGGATAAAATTATCGCCCTGTTGCTTGTTACCTGAAAGCCGCACTTCAATTAACTGTCAGGCAAAAAAGAAGGCCGCAAAAGCAGCCTTCTCTCAATTTAACTGACTTGTGATCAAGCCATGAGGATCAAACTGATGCAAATCCTATTAGAAGGATCCGCTTAAAGTCACGCCGAACTGGCGTCTCTCAGGCGGAGTAATCGCAAAGGCTCGCTGCCGCACGCCATTGAGCGTGGGGGCAGAAAAATCAACATAACGCAAAATGCCGCGCGGTGTTTCATCTTGGAAAGCATTTTTTACCCAGAATCGGATGGAAAGATTATCCTTCCGAACGCCTGCAGAGAAATTGGCTTTAGTAGAATCTCCCGTTTCCGCTAGATTATGTATTTGGGCGAAGAAGGAAGACCGATAGATCAAGTCACCACGTGCGAAGATATCCCATCCACTATCGCCGAGTGGTAGATCAATCGCAGTGCTGAACGATGCCTGATGTTTGGATACCAAAGGAGGTGTCTTGCCAGAAACATCAGCGAACGTTGAACATGCAGTTGGTCCAGTCGTTAGAGTACCGTCACCAAGCGCCTGTCCAGCATCCAAAATAGTGGCAGGGTTTGCACAACCGCCCGTCGTCGGCAATGTTGCCCCAGGATTGTTGGGATCAGGAACGGTTCCAGTGCCTGTTGTCCCGCCCAATAACACCGCCTGATCCGTACTGACTCCATTCGTGACTTCGGCATCGATGTAAGCATATGTCCCTGATAGGGTAAGAAAATCGGTAACACGCCATGATGCGTCTAGTTCCAAACCATAAATTTCAGTATCGCCGATATTGTCGCTGAATGAGTCCACTCCGCCCGCACCGGTAGTAAATGTGCTTGTAAGAACTTGGTCACTATAGTCGATGAAGAAACCAGCAACGTTTACTCGCAGACCATCTAAGGGTTCTGACTTGATACCCACCTCATAGTTTTTTAGTCGCTCTTCGCCAAAAGTGGTGATTGGCGCATCAGTTGAGTTGAACCCGCCGGGAGAATTGCCCTCAGCATATTTAGCATAAACCAACAGATTATCATTTGCCTGATAGTCGACAGTTATGCGTGGTAAAACCGACTTAAATGTCGCGTTACGGACGGCTCCGTCTCCATTAATAATCCTGTCCGGATTTACGGCACCTGCAAATAAGTCACCGAGCCGGTAGGAGGCTCCAGGTCGCGTTCCTATTTCTTCTCGGGCAATCCGCAGTTCACCGCCAATTGTCAGGCGATCGGTTATATCAAATTCAACAGAACCAAATGCAGCTAGGTTGGTTGTGACGTCAGTTTCAGAAATTGAATCAAACCCGAACTCTGTTTGTTTTCGCCCATAATCGGTGCCATTGGTCTTATCGTCAAAAAAGAACCCGCCAATTTCAACACGGATCGCCTTGTCTTGCGGTGAGGCAAAACGCAACTCTGCTGATATTGCGGTACGCTCGATCTCAGAATCGGTGTTGAACGGCGATACTCCAAAAGCACAATCCGGGATAAAGTTAGCACAAACAAACGGCGAGCTGATGAAAAGAGCGGTCTGATCGTTGAACGTTTGATCAGTGCCCGTCCGTTCGGTAATGTCCGTGTATCCAAACAAGGCGGTTGCCGTGTAACCGGAATCACCGAGCTCGGCAGTTGCAGTTGCAATGAAGCGATTGGCCTTCCGGTTTAATCCTGGGTCAATCAACTCATCCGTGTTCAGGCCAATGGGTTCCCGTAACTCTACTTCACCTTGGAAATACCCTCTGCTGCCGGCGGTAAAGACATTGTTGAAACTGGAATCCTGAAGTCCGATTGCGTAATGATCATCATCATCTTCCGTCCGAAGATAAATGACACTGGCTTCAAAACCATCGCTTTGATAATTTAGCCCCGCCGAAATTGTGAGAGTTTCCTGACCCAGACTATTACCAGTAACCGAATTCGTGTAATCGCCGCCGAAGCTGTTATATTTGCCAGAAACAAAGCCACTTAACCCATCGGCAATTGGTCCTGCAATGCGGCCAAAGACTTCATAGTCATCGTGGGTCGCGGCTGTTAGCTCAAAATCGACCGTTAGCTCGTCTGATGGCTGCTTGGAAACATAGTTCACAGCGCCCGAGAGGGTACCGCGTCCAAAAACAGCGCTTTGCGGACCTTTGATAACTTCTACCCGGCGATAATTTTCCAAATCAAGCGCGGTTGATGCGCCAACAAACGGCACCCCATCAATGAAGAATCCGACCTTGCCCTCCGAAATCAAAATATTCGAAGCACCCCGAATAACCGGACGATCAGCGTCGCGACCAAATGCAGATTGCAATTGAAAGCCGGGCGTAAAATCTGAAATCTGTTCCAATCCAGAGATATTCGCATCATCAATCAGTTCTTCCCCAAAGACACTAACCGCGACGGGCACTGTTTGCAGACTCTCTTCTCTCTTACGAGCGGTAACAACAATATCGTTTCCGAAACCTGTTACGCTATCTTGCCCACTGTCCTGCGCGAATGCATATGTTGGTGTCGCTGCTGTAGCCGCCAACAACAAACTCTTAAGCAGTGCTTTCATTTTGATTTCTCCCTATTTTCTATTGTCCGGACAACCTCTCCAAATGTTGATTTCCACCACTTATCTAATTTGTCCAGACAAATTTTAATCCTTCCTGTTTCGAAAACCTCTATTGTTACATAAATGCAACTATGCTGATCTATGATCTCGACGGCGCCTATTAATCCCAAGATATTGGTGCTTCACGTGTAATTCGCGCAAAAAGATTGGCTCTTAGAAATTAGGGGTAAATAGCGGTTGCAATCATTTATCCTTCGCGTAATTTGTCCGGACAACTTTTAAAAGGACTCACCCATGCCAGCGTATATGATCGTTACTGCTAAAATTGCCGATCGCGATAAATTTATCTCAGGCTATGGCGCAGCTGCCGGGGCCCTCGTGGAGAAATTTGGCGGCCGCTATGTTTTACGCGGCCCCGGAGCAGAGCTACTGGAAGGTGATTTTGGCGATGGCGCATCGATGGTGATTTCCGAATGGCCCGATAAGGCAGCGGTACATAAATTCTGGAACAGCCCGGAATATCAGGAAGCCAAGAAATTGCGCGCTGACATCGCCGATTGTCAGGTTCTTGTTATAGAAAGCCCCAAAATCACATGACGGACATAATCAAACGGACGACCCTGATGGTTCGCGACGGTGACGCAGCCTCTCACTGGTATGAAACCGTTTTTGGCATGACCAAATGGATGGATACGCCCTTCACGCTGTCCGGAACCCAACTAGCCGCCGGTAAGAAAGGCGATCAGACCCGCTTGATCATCCTGAAATGTGAGCATGACATGATCGGGATGATAGGATTGCTGGAATGGCTTGACCCTAAACAAGACGCCCCTGACGAGCTACCCACCGAAATCAAGTTCGGCGCACCGGTTTTTGTTGTGGCCTCGGAAGATGCAAAGGGCGCGGTAGAGCGGGCGCGTGCGCTCGGCTCACGCATCCACAGCGAACCGCGCGAATGGACAGTAACCGGAGCTGACGGCAAGCAAAAGGACATGATCGGCTGCTCCTTCTGGGATTTGGATGGTTATTTCTTTGAAGTGAATCAGGTCGTGAAGGTTCATGATTGAGTGACCGCCGGTTCCTCTCTTGCCGATTTTGATGTCCTCTCTGCTAGCAAGCAGATTGACGATGACGCCAATTATCAGTGGCGCGTGGCCGCAAGGCCCCTTGGCAATGTCGTGCCGTCGGATTTTGAATGGGCGGTGACCGGCATTCCCGAACCCGGTGACGGTGAAGTTCTTCTCAAAACTCATTATCTCGGCCTTGCCCCCGTCATGCGTTTCTACATGCAAGGCACGGGTGCGGCAGGGGAGCGAGTTCTGGAACCCGGTGATGTCATTCACGGTCGCGGTGTCGCGCAAGTGGTCAAATCGCGCCATCCCGACTGGCGTGAAGGTGAAATGGCGCAAGGTCAACTGGGTTGGCAGACTTATAAAGTCTCCAAAATGACGCCCCAAGAGAAATTTTTTCGCATGCCGCCTAACGGGCTGCCTGCTGCTCTTGGCTCGGGCGTCCTTGGTATGACCGGCCTCTCTGCCCATGCCGGGCTCTTTGCTTGCGGAGATCCCAGAGAAAGTGATCGCATGGTGCTGTCGGGGGCAGCTGGCGGCGTTGGATCGATGGTCAGTCAAATGGCCGCCAATGTGGTCGGTTGTGACGTTGTCGGCATGGCGGGCGGGCCGGAAAAATGCGCGTTCATTCTTGATCATGGATGTTCTCAGGCGATTGACTATAAATCCGAGAATATCGAAGCGCGGCTTGATGACCTGCGGCCCGACGGCATAGACTTATATTTTGACAATGTCGGTGGTGAAACATTGGAGGCCTGTCTCGAACGCCTCAAGCTTCACAGCCGGGTCGTGCTGTGCGGATCGATCAGCGAATATACGCGGGACGAACCATTCAAACTGTCCAACTACACCCGGCTGCGCGCCACAGAAACGCGGATGCAGGGCTTTTTTGTCTATAATCATCTGGACCGCTGGGACGCGGTGATGGATGATCTGGCGGGCTGGATTCACGACGGTAAACTCAAACCGGTGCAAGACGTTGAACAAGGTTTTCAGCACATGCCTCGCGCGCTTGCCAATCTATACCATGGCCAGAATGTCGGTGTGCAATGCTGTTCGGTTCGCGGCGAACCCGAACAATGGATGTAAGGGAAAACACTATGATTGAAAAACAACAAACACGTTTTCAGCGAGGCAATTTTGTTGTGGCTGATATCGATCGAGCCCTGACTTTTTACCGCGATGTGCTAGGTTTTGAAGAAACCTTTCGCAAGGGTCATAACCCCGATAGCTATTCCTTCCCGGTATTTGAAATACCGAAAGACGCGGAAATCGGATTTTCGATCCTATCGCTGCCAGGTCAGCCGCGGGTCATGGCCCTGTCGGAAGTTAAAAACGTGCCGCTGGAGCCGGTCCCTCATCCACGGCGCGGCGCTATTGTGCTGGACGTGGCGGACCCCGATGCCGTGATGGAAGGTGCCCGTAAACTGGGTTTGCAGGTCTATGAAGAAGGCAGGCTGGAAACCCATGACGGGCGGATTGGGCGTGAGATCGGGATCGTTGATTTTGATGACAATCTGGTGGTCATTTATCTCATTCCGGACGCACAATAATGGCGAGCCAGACAGACGTAGACGCTGTTCCAGCAAAACCCTATCCGAGCGCCGCAGCGGGTTGGTTTCTGGTGGTCATGCTGACTGTTGCCTATATTTTCAGCTTTGTGGATCGCTACATCCTCGGTCTTTTGATTGAACCGATCAAGGCGGAATTTGACCTGTCCGACCGCTCGATCGGCTGGCTGCTCAGTGCGTTCACTCTGGTCTATGGCTTTGTCGGCATATTCATGGGCTGGTTGATTGACCGTGGCAAACGCATGTGGATCGTATCCATTGGCGTAGCTCTCTGGTCAGCAGCGACCGTTGCCACCGGGACGGCAAAAAATTTCGCTCAGCTGTTCGCCGCGCGCATGGGAGTCGGCGTCGGTGAAGCGACCCTCAGTCCCGCAACATTCTCGATGATTGGCGACAGCTTCCCGACCGAGAAACGCGGCAAACCCATTGCATTTTACTCTTCTGCCCTGCCCATTGGTGCCGGTCTCGCTTCTTTGCTCAGCGGAGCAATCATCGCTTGGACTGTGTCGAGCGGCAATCAATCCCTGCCCTTTTTCGGTGAACTATCTCCGTGGCGTTTTACCCTGATCCTTGTCGGTCTGCCCGGCATATTTTTTGCGCTATTCTTCTTGTTCATGAAAGAACCGGCGCGGCGGCCCGTTGCAGCCGCAGCCGATGTTATCAGCGGTAGCGGCTTTTTCGACGCGCTTAAATATATCTGGCGCAACAAGACGCTCTATATCGGCTTTGTCCTAGTCATCTGTACGATGACGACGATCGCTTATAGCCAAGGTTTTCTGGCCCCCACATTTGAACGTACATGGGGATGGTCTGCCCAGAAATACGCTTTCGTCAACGGAGTTGCGCTGCTGATCATTGGCCCGGCAAACATGATGATCATGGGAAGCATTTCCGATTGGTGGACAAAAAAAGGTGTGCAGGATGCGTCTTTGCGCATTCTCTATATCGGCTTTTTCATCATGGTCCCGACCGCCGCAATCCCCTTGTTCATGCCGACGGCCGAGCTGGCCTTTGCCATATTGTGCATCAATACAATCGGCATCGGCATTGTATCGGCCATTGGAGTCACATCGCTGCTGGTCATTACGCCGGCGCAGATTCGAGGACAGGTCGTCGCGCTCTACTATCTCGCGATTAGCTGGTTCGGATCACTCGGTCCGATTGTCGTCGGTGAATTGTCGAGCAGCGTTTTTGGCGAGGATAACCTACGCTATGCCGTAGCTGCGGTCCCGATAATCTTTGCGATTGTACCCTTTGTGATGATGCCGGTTACGCGGCGGCTCTACCGGGAGCAGATGGTGCGGTTGGGAGCATCCAGCGAATGATCAGAAAGGGCTATTCGGACGGTCCGTTTGGGCAAATTCACTGGCGGATGCTGGTACCGGAAGAGCCCCTGTCAAAACCCGATCTCTATTGCCTGCACCCCGCACCTTTTAGCGGCTTGGCATTCACGACTATCATGCCGTATCTGGCCAAACATAGGCGTGTCTTCGCGCCGGATTATCCCGGATATGGCGGCTCTGATCCATTCAAGAAAGAACCCGCCATCAGCGAATATGCGGAAGCCATGATGGCGGTAATCTACGACCAATCCGGCAGCGGGTCGGTCGATCTGATGGGTTTCCATACCGGCAATCTCGTAGCGGCGGAAATGGCGCTATCCCAGCCCGAAAAAATCCGACGACTAGCGCTGATAGACGTGCCGGCCTTTGATGCCGAGACCAGCGCCAAGCATCTCGCCGCCAGCGCCAAAACATTCGAGGTCACACCGGAAATGGGCTGCCTCGAACAGCCTTGGGAACGCGGGATGACCAAACGGATTGAGAGCCAAGGGCTGGAACGCAGTTTTGATATGTTTGCCGAGCAACTGCGCCCCGGCCCTTTGATGAACAAAGCTTTTCATGCCGCGTTTAGCTATGATGTTGATCGCAAACTGACGACTTTGGAACATCCTAGCCTTGTCCTTGCAACGCAGTCGGGTCTACTAGGGGCCACGCGGCGGGCCGCAAAGATGATCCCCAATGCCACCGTCATCGAACGGCTCACCATCACCCGCGCGGTCCTTGATGAAGCCCATGAGGAAGTTGCTGGCGTGGTTCTGTCATTTCTCGATAATCAGGATTAATCCATGACCCAACAAAAAGCCTTCGCCGTCTATTGCACCGACAAGCCGGGTACTGAGCAAAAACGCCTCAACACACGCGATGCCCATTTTGCCCATATCGAGAAGACGATCGCCAACCTGTTTGTCGCTGGACCCTTTAGGAATGCGCAAGGCGATACGGTAGGATCGCTGTTGATCGTCAAAGCCGAGACTGCCGAAGATGCCCGCGCGCAGCTCGAGGCGGACCCCTATTTTCATGCGGGCATCTGGGCAGATATTCGCATAAATGAGTTTACCGCCGCCGCTGGCGATTGGATTGGCGGGAAAATATGGTAGGCTTTCATAATTCCTGAGGAGATCAGAAGATGACCCGCATCACGCCGCTGACCATGGACCAACTGCCCGACGAAACGCAGGCGGCTCTCAAGTTTTCTGAAAATCTGATGGGCTATGTTCCCAATTCGGTGATGACCATGGCCCACTGGCCGGAATTGCTGGGCGCGTTTCGTGGGCTGGTCAGCGTGATCTATGGTGAAAGCACTATCGACAACGGCCTGAAGCGCCTGATCGGAGCCGTCGTCAGTGCGGCCGCCGGGTGCCAATATTGCAAGGCACATACGACGTTGGGTGCTCGCGACGTAGGTGTGGATGAAGAGAAGGTGAAAGCGGTCTGGGACTATCAATCCAGCGACTTGTTCAACGCCGCTGAGCGTGCTGCACTCAATCTCGCCTTTGCTGCAGGACAAGTGCCCAATGCCGCCACCGATGCGCATTTCACCGCGCTTGATGCCTTTTATGACGAGCGCCAGAAAACCGAGATTATCTCGGTAATCAGCATGTTTGGTTTTCTCAATCGCTGGAATGACAGCCTCGCCACCGAGCTGGAAGACAAGCCCTTTGATTCCGCGACCGCGCTTTACACGCCGGACCAATGGCAAGCCGGTCCGCATCGCCGCGAGGAAACCTAAAGCAATGCCGATCAAAGCATGTTTGATGGCCGTAGCACTTACGATCGTGACCCCGGGAGCATCGCCAGCCTATGCTCTTGATAGTCACGCAGAAACGTTGTCAACAGAAGAGCAGATGATCACCGATTGGGGTAAAAAGTGGCAGCAGCTATTCGAGAACGGTGATGTCGAACAGATGCGCGATATGTATGAACCCGACGCGGTTCTGATGGCTCATGGCGCGTTGCCGCAAACCGGCGTTGATGCAATCCTGTCTTTTCTGGGCCGCAACAAAGCCGCTGGCAATGAAGTCACCATTGATTTTGCCAATGAGGACATCACCATCGACGGTTTACGCGCCTATCTAACCGCCAAATATTGGATGACAATCACTCTCGCCGATGGCCAAGCTCTGAACTTTAAGGGGCGATCCTTTCTGGTTTACAAGAAAGGCAGACATGGCCTGTGGCGACTGTGGCGCGACATGGATAATCAGGCACCCGACGTGTTGGCGGAAGACCGCCCCGCCCGCTAACCGATTTCGATCAGTTCCAACAGTTCACCCGCTGGCCCGAAAGCCGTTGCCGATCGTCGTCCGATATAGGGGGCAGCATCCTGCAGCATTGGCGCCGTGATCCAATCCAATTGAATGGCATCAAGACTTTCGACCGCCAGCGTCACCAGCGCATTGCCCGGTGGCAGCATCCCAGCATGGCGAGGACGGCTCGTGGCTTCCTCGGGATAATCATCGACCTCAATAATCGGCAACCGGTCATTTTGAACCATTGTTAAATCGGATACCGTTCCTGCCGGTTTTCCGAACGCTTCATTGATCATGCTATATTCTAGCGTGTAGGTATCGCCGACGGTTAGATGCAAGCGGTCCCTATACCAGTTCACGGTCGCTGCACGGTCGGGCGTTGCCAGAATCACAATGAAAATATGGTCGGTCAGCGACCGCGCCTTTGGCAGGTCGGATGATGGCGTATCTTCTCGCACCTCATTGAGATAGACCATTTCGCGGCCCGTCCCTAGCACCTGCATCGGTACGAAAAACGGCAAGCCTTCTAGTTCTTTGGGCGGTCCGATAATGTCGAAGCCACTGCCTTCAAGCCGCGCCGGCCAGCCGAATACATCCTCGACCGTCAGTTCATAAGCCGCCCAACCGTAGGTCGTCGTCGGCTTGAAATCGGGATGGTCGGGTTGCTCAACCAGCCGGATGAAACAGTCAGCCCCGCTGACCGGTTGCAACACGGCCATCGGCGCGCCTGCACTGTCAGGACAATTCCAGCTATTCGCCAAATCATCGTTCAGAATGCCTTGTTCGATCATTTTCATGCCTAGCACATCGTGATAGTCGTTCAGTGCCGCCTGCAAATTGGGGACCACCGAAACGCCGCCCAAGATCGATCCATGTTGTAGCTGGTGGGTCATATCAAAATTCCGGCTTTCTCTTCGTAAGAAACGCGCTCACACCTTCCTTGAAATCGTCGCTTTCAAAGGCGGCATCGAACAAGGCTTTGGATGCGGCGTCATCATCGGCCTGCCCATCCAATATGCGTTTTATGATCGATTTGCTCATGGTCTGGCTATGCGATGAAACAGAGGACATTGTGTCGGCGAGCGCCGTCGCTTCGGCATAGGGATCATCCGACAATATCGTGATCAAACCGATATCCAATGCTTCTTGTGCTGACAGCAATTGTCCGGTGAACAGGATGCGCTTGGCCTGCGACGGGCCAACCACATCGACTAGTAATTTCGTGTCATGCAGCGGGTAAACTAGACCAAGCTTGGCAGGCGTAATCCCAAAGCGCGCCTGAGGCCCAGCAATGCGTATATCACAGGCTAGCGATATGCCGCAGCCGCCGCCTATGCAATCGCCATCAATTACCGCGATCGTCGGTTTGGGAGCCTGCGCCAGATCGTGCTGCACTTTGCCAATGGCCGCCTGATTACGCGCGCGCCACTCTGGGTCTTTGGCTCCAGCGGCAAATTCACCAATATCGGCGCCAGCGCAAAAGCTGCTGTTTTTCTTGCTTGCATTGACAATCAGCACGCGGATCGCATCATCCGCTATGGCATCGGCAAGCAGCTCGGGCAGCAATTCCCACATTTCCTGTGTGAACGCATTGCGTTTATCGGGCCGGTCGATGAGCAGGCGGGCGACCTTGCCATTTTTCTCAAGGCGCAATGTCATGCAGGATCAACCTTCGCCAGATGTTGCGCAATCTGATGGCGGGTGGTTACCCAGACATCCTTTTTGGATCGCACATGTTTCAGAAATTCCTCAAAGGCCCAGATGCGCCCCGGCCGACCGATAATCCGCAGATGGAGGCCGAGCGACATCATTTTCGGATTGCCTTCTTCGCCCTCGCGGTAAATCTGATCGAAATTATGCTTAGCGTAATCCAGCCATTGCTGCGGCGTCATCGCCGGATCGGTCCACATTTTCATATCATTGCTATCAAGCTGATAAGGCACAATCGCAATCGGTTTTTCCGGCATTGTTGTCTTGTCCCAGAACGGAATGTCGCCGGAATAATCGTCCATATGATAATCAAAGCCTTCTTCGATCAACAAGCGCCGCGTATTGTCGGTATGGAAATAGCGCGACAGCCAGCCATAAGGCCGCGTGCCGGTCGTCTTTTGGATCGATGAGACCGCCTTGCGAATAAAGTCCCTTTCCTTGTCCTCATCCATCTTGAACTGATGCACCCAGCGATAGCCGTGGCTCACCGGCTCATGGCCCATGTCGGCAATGGCTGCACCAATTTCGGGATGGTTTTCGAGGCTCATCGCTGCAACCGTCCAGCTCGCTAGGATATCATAGTCTTTGAGCAGCTTGACGATGCGTGGCGCGCCCGCCTTGATGCCATAAAGATAATTGCTTTCATTGCCATAGTTGCGGATTGGCGACTTGATGTGGATGCCCAGCTCATCAACTGGCTCCATCCCGCGATCGCCGCGCGCAATCGTCATTTCACTGCCTTCCTCGACATTGACGACAATACTCAGCGCCATTTTCGCGCCGTCTGGCCAGTCCATCCGTTCTTCTTGCAGCATGTCAGTTTTTGTCCTTAATCATGGCCGGTGTCCAGCGCTTAGCTCTGCGGTCGAGACGCGAATCCAATATTTCCCCCTCGAGATCCATGGGCGCGGCCTGTTCGATAAAGACCGCGCTCTCAGCAAGACAATTGACGCGAACCACGCCGAGTAGCTGCCCTTCAATTTCACTCACAACAGCAGGTACGACACCGCAATTTGCGCAAATCAGAAAATCGGCGGTCTTTGTTCCGAAACGATAGCGGGACACCGGACCGGACAGCGTAATTTCGACATGCCCCTGCGGATCGGATGTCCACGACGCACCATGCATCTGGCAAAAAGAACACTGGCAGGTCCGCGCGCCGAGTTCCGCTAGCGATTTTTCGCTGCGGAAATCCAGCGTCAATGCGCCGCAATGGCAAGCTCCTGCATATTGCGCCATCAGTGCATTTCCTCTCCGCCGGAAACGTTGAGCGCTTCTCCGGTCACATAGAAGGCGTCATCGCTGGCTAGCCACGCACATGCGGCAGCCGTATCGGATGGCAGGCCGGGCCGGCCCATCGGGTTGCTCTTGCTCATATTGGCGAGATAGGCCTCGACACTGTCAAAGCCGAGCAGCTTGGAAAAATACTCGTTCTGCTGGGCACCCAGACCAGTCGTCACATGGTTAGGACACACCGCGTTGACGGTAATCCCGTGCGCGCCGAGTTCAACAGCGCTCGCCCGAGTAAGGCCTACCATGCCATGTTTGGAACTGACATAGGCGGGCAGATGAGGAAAACCGGTCTTCGCGGCCTGCGATGCGATATTGATGATGCGTCCACCATTGCCGGCAGCAACCATCGCTTTGGCGGCCGCCTGGGTGCAGTAAAAGGCGCCAGACAGGTTCACGCCGATGACCTGATCCCATTCCTTGGCGGTGTCGACCTCCAACAGCGGCTTCATCATGAAGCCGATACCGGCATTATTGACGAAAATGTCCACCGCGCCAAAAGCATCCACGCTTTGATCGACCAGAGCCTGACATTGCGCAGCATCGCTGACATCGCAGGCTATGGTCGCGACTTTGGCTCCGCGCCCGCGCAATTCTTCAGCCACGCCCTCTTCCTGATCGCCAATGGCGAGGTCCGACACGACGCAGTTGGCGCCTTCATCGGCGAAGCGCTGCAATATGCCCTGCCCCAGCCCTCTTTCCTTGCCGGAACCGGTAACGACGATAGTTTTTCCTGCAAACCGGCCAGACATCAGAGGTCTTCTGTCAGTATGAATTGCGGACCATCGGCATAATCCTGAAATGGTGCGGCCATGGCCTGAAATTCAGGGTCCGACACATCGGCGACAAATGCATCCATGCCGGCAATGTCGATAATCTCGAAATACTCATAGGGAGACGGGTCATCCGAACCGAACAGGCCAGTGGCCTTGTGGACGGTGAATGACGTGACCGAGCTCAGCGCGCTGGCCGTCGGGATATCCCGCGTCTTGGCCCATTCCTCATATTCAGCAATATCAACGCCTTCTTTCAGATTGAACAATACAATGATGCGCATAGCTTCTCTCCTCTCATGTGATTTCCAAATAGGCTTCGGGGCGACGATAGCCACGTAACTTCTCGTCCAGCTTCCGCGCCAGAGCAAATAGATCCGCTTCGCATCCTTTTGGCGCTAAAATCTGGAGCCCCAAAGGCATGCCATTGTCGTTAAAGCCGGACGGAATAGTAATAGCGGGAAGGT
The DNA here is from genome assembly GCA_947493215.1 of uncultured Sphingomonadaceae bacterium. Classification (GTDB taxonomy): domain Bacteria; phylum Pseudomonadota; class Alphaproteobacteria; order Sphingomonadales; family Sphingomonadaceae; genus Parasphingorhabdus. The sequence continues at coordinate 173,957 of CANLQE010000002.1, forward strand.
CAGCAATATTGGCAAGACAGGTATAATCAGCCTGATTGGCCGGTGCATCTTCGCTATGCGGAAAGGCGCCTTGCGGGGTGGTCGGCAAGATACAAAACCCGTGTTTTAGAACCAGCATCTGCATCGTTTCAGAGGTCTGTTCGAGAATCGCCTGATCCTCGTCCCAATCAACGGCGCTGCGTTTCGGGCCATAGGTAAGCATTTTTTTCAAATTGTCGGAAAGCTTGCTTTGATCTTCGTCCGCAAAATGTGCGGCCATCGCTTTCGATGTTTTTATGAACCCGGCAAACCGAATGCGCGACAAAACATGTTTGAGCTGAGCCACGGCAATAGTTTCCCCCGCCCAGCGCATGATATCACGGAAATTCTCGATGACTTCCAGTTCGCACTCAACACCCGTTTCGACCAATGTCGCCAGCGACCCCGTCGCGGCCTTGTGCTCACCGAAATCGCTGATGACCCGTGCAACCTTTTCCAACAGATCCAAATTCCGGGCCAGCGGTCCGATGCAGTCCAGCGATTGTTCCGCCAGCTCCAAACCGTCCTGGCTAATCGCCGATTGTGCAGGTTTAAATCCATACACCCCGCAGTAAGCAGCCGGTATACGCACAGACCCCATTGTATCCGTACCCAATGCGACATCGCATAGACCAGCCGCAACTGCAGCTCCGCTTCCGCCAGAAGAGCCGCCGGGCGTATAACCGTCCTTGTGCGGATTATATGTTTTGCCGAACCATGGATTGTCGGTCTTTGCACCAAGCGCGGCCTCCTCCATATTCAGCATTCCGATCATGGCCCCACCAGCCGCCCGAAGCGCTGCAACCACCTCAGCATCTTCGCCCGCAACACGGTCACGATAGAGTTCGCAGCCGGCAGTCCAAGGCATGGCTTTAACCGCGATATTGCCCTTCACGCCGATGGTGACCCCGGCCAAAGGTCCGGCACCGCCCGTTGCGGTCCGATCAAAATCGGTAAAGGCATTTAACGGCCTGCTGGCCGTTTCCAAGACATCCCAGTCGATCATAAACCTCGCTCATCAATCAGGCGAATGGGTTTCTGGCGCGTATCAATTTGCGTATCCTTTGCAGTCTCTCCGGCATCAACCAATGCCACGTCGACTTCAATACCGATGCCTTTACGAAGCAGGTCCACCAACTCAGCCTGGCTGCTGCTGCCTTTGCTTTCAAGCGTGACGTGCATCTCGTCCCGTCCGGCATCGTCCCGCGTGACGCGGCAGACATATTCACCGGTCAGGTCGCTACGCCCTTCGATAATGGCTCCAATGGCATGCGGGAATATATTGATACCGCGCAGTTTGACCATATTATCGCTGCGGCCCTTGAACCCGGTAATCCGCTTGAACACCATGCCGGTGGCATTGCTGTCGGTGCGTTCCTCGGTAATATCATGGGTATTGAATCGGATACAGGGCGCAATGTCGTCCTTGAACAGGCAGGTCACGACCATATCACCTGTCTCTCCGGCAGCCACTGGCGCGCCGCTATCGACATCAAGAAGTTCGAGATATTGCGCGTCTTCCCACACATACATGCCATCGCGTTCGGGGCCTTCGCCTGCAATACTGCCAGTATCGCCGACACCGTACCAATCATAGGCCTTGGCCCCTTGCCAGGCTGCCTCTGTCGAGGCGCGATCTTCTGTTCCCAGATGACCGATGATCATACTCAGGTTGATCCGATCGAACAGTTCCTCTGCGGCAGCGACATCGGCCAGCTTGCGAATATAATCGACAAAACCGACCATGCAGCTGACATTAAAATCCGCCATCAGGTTGACCTGATTGATCGACCGGGTTTCAATGCCAGTGCCTGCGCTCAGGAACAGCGCGTTGGTGAAATGCGTCACCGCCTCGCGAATATAATGCCCGCCATTGATCATGCCATGACCATAAACGGATTGCACCACATCATCGCGCCCTAGCCCCATCCAGCGATACATCCGTCCGACCAGCAAATTGGTAATTTCCCGGCCCTTTGGACCAAACATCAACGGCTGCGGACGGCCGGTTGTTCCGGATGTCGTGTGGAACACCACAGGCGTGTCTCCGCGCCCGTCAAAATCGCCATAAGGCGGAAAATCGTTGACCGAAGCCATAAGATCGCTTTTGTCGTAAACTGGAAGCTTCGTGATATCGGCCAAGCCCGCAATATCGCCGGGCTCAATAGCCTGCTTACCCCAAAGCCGCTGATAGAATGGAATTTCCCAACCCCGTTTCATCAGCTTCAGAAAACGATCATTTTGTATCGCATGCAGTTCATCCCGCGACATACCCGTGTAGCGGGTGATAAATGCGTCACCAACCGGATAGTCAGTGAGCATCTGTTTGGCGTCAAAAGCTTCGAAATAGGTCGGAAAAGTCATTGGGGCTCCGTGGCATAAGCTAGGGGGTTGTCGAATATTCTGGGATCGCAATTTTCATTGGAAAGCGAACGCGCAAGGTCGCGTTTGGATTGGGTCTGTGCATCCGACATCGGGGCGGCTGGGCTACCCAGGTTTTGGGTAATATCGCGCTCAATCTTCTGACCATCGGTAAGAGTGATGGTCAGTTTCTGAGGTGCCAAGGCATTGTGATCGGGATTATCATCAATCCTCACGTCCACTCGGCTTCCCAGTTTTGCGAGGTCGGGATTTGCAAATTCAGCTTGCGTAAAACAGCGTGGATCAATGATCCGGTCACGCAACATCAATGGCACCAGAAACGGCAAACACAGCCTCGCATAGCTAGGCGTCATATCCGTTTTGTAGGGCCGTCCGACCAGCCGATGAATAAGCGGCGGCGCAGCAACATCGACCGATTGCACCATATCCGGATCAAGCGATCCATCGCGAAGCATGGCATCAATTGCGCCCAATATTCCATGGCTCGCTCGACCAGATGGGAAAGGCTTGATACTAACATCCTCGATCAGCCATTTGGTTCCGATGTCGTTGGTATACTCAGAGAGATTACCCTGCTCGAATAGCTTGAAATAGCCAAATGGCCCTTCCAGCGCATCATGGGGTCCATCCATGCTGGCTTTTGCGAGGTCGACGGCGGTGATCGCCGCACGAGAGGCATTCGCGATCTGCAGCGGCAAAGCAATGGATGCCTCGACATGGGCTTGCATGGTGCCAGACGCTTGAGAATAGGCTAGACCCAAGACGTCGGCAAAATGCTCCCTCGAAAGACCTTCAAGCCGCGCTGCTGCAAGGGCCGCGCCGATAACACCGGCTGTCGCAGGGCGGAAAAACTGCATCGCGCCGGTGGCTGCGACACCAATCCCGCTCGCTACATCAACACCAACAGCAAGAGCGGTCAAAAACTGGTCTGCCTCACATCCACCCATCCGATCCGCACTGGCTAATAAGGTAGCCGTGACGACGGACATTGCGTGTACAACCGCCGGTTCATGCACCGCATCCCATTCCAGGCAATGGATTGCAAAACCGTTAAACCATGCCGTGGATGTTGCAGGCAAACGATCTGATAAACCCAGTAAGCGGGCCTGACCGCCGCCTCCCCATTCACGAACGGCGGACAACATAGCCTGCGCCTCATCAGAAGCAGCGCCCGCAACGCCACCAGCCAGTGTATCACCGAGCAACAAAAGTGCCGCCGCCCTGGTGTTGCCCGGCAAAACATGTTCGGTAGCCGTGAAATCCAATATTTGCTGGGTTGCGGTCATGACAGCCAATCTTCCAGCATCTTGTTTATTGCCTGCGGATCGTCGCCATTCAGGGCAAGGTCTACTGTGCGATCCGCCTCTTTGTCGGTCAGCCCACCCCAAGCTATCAACGCCCTCGCCTTATCGATTATGCCTTCTTTGGACAAAGGCCGTTCCGGATCGCCACGTGTGTCCACCAGTTCAACACTATCTCCACCACAAGTCAGGCGCGCACCATAATGTTCGGGATATCGGGCGGTTATGTCGCTGGCTTCGCTAACTGTTACGTGAGCACGCTTTTCCGACAGCGTGGCAATCGCATCCGGTTCAAAATCGCCAAGTTGCGGTACACCGCGTTCGGCCACCACCGCCACAGCATGCTGAAGCGAGAATTTCGCGTCGATGACGGTTTGCGGATCAGGGCGGTCACAAAAACTGATGGCGTCGGCATAGGTTTCAATACGGATGTCTCCATCAAGGACACCCGTCTTTTCCTTTAAATCCAATGCTGCATCGATCGCCGGATGGGCATGACGGCAAGCGCCCCATGGTTTGAAACTGACTTCATGGATGCGCCATTGATCTGGAAAGGTCATTGGCTTGGGGTTCTTACAGGTGGCGGCATAGAGGCCATGCGGACCTTCGAGGATGAAGCGGGGCCCGACAATTCCATCCCATACGTAACAGCATGCGCTTTGCGCTGTCTGAATTGCATGAACAATATGCCATTGTTTTGTATGTCCCTGTTCATGCCGCATCTGCCAAAGTCCGCCACTTACTGACCCAACCAAACCGAAGGCCGAAGTGAGTTCTATAACCTCTTCAGAAACGGCTTTGGTATCAGATTCGCCATAAGCCCAATGCGCTGCCACGCTACCAAAAACACCTGCGGTTGCTGTATTATGATAGCTCCCGTAGTGCATGTTATCGAATGTTGAACCCACAGCAATCATGGCTTCATAGCCCTTAACCGCTGACACCAATATATCGTCAAAGTTGTCCCTACATGACAAGGCTGATGGCCAAACAACCGGGCCAGGATGAAGAATGGACGTACGGTGCACATCGTCCATTTCAAACAAATTTCCGAGCCATTTTGCTATGTCGATAGAGTCATATTCAACATCAACCTTTTCTATAACACGTCTGGCCAAATCACTCTGCCGCGCGCCCGCCACGCACCCTAGCCAATCGAGCAGATGCAATCTTGCCCGTTGCCGCGTCGCTTCATCAACGGGCCTCATCAAATGTGCGGACAATTTCTCGGTCAGGCTCTCTTGCGTCATAGCGGCGCCCGTCCTAAGACTGCCCGATGTCCGGGAGAGAAAAATTGGCCGCGAAAGCACCCGCTAAATCCAAAAACGCGTCGAAGAAGAAACCGCGCTATCTCGAATTGGCAGACGAACTGCGTGAGGCGGTGTTGCGTGGGGACTATCCCGATCCCGGTGATTTTCCGACCGAATCTGTCTTGTGCAAAAAATATGATGTCAGCCGCTTCACGGTGCGGGAGGCTTTGCGCAAACTGACCGCCGAGGGGCTGATTACCCGCAAGCGCGGCTCCGGTACAGTGGTCCAGCCGGCGACCGCGCGCGCCGGCGCGCTGCACCAGCCGCTGAGCAATGTCGGCGAAATTTTGCAATATGCCCGCGATACCACGATTGCTTTTGAAAAGCGGAAGGCCGGCGCAATTCCCAAAGATGTTGTGGAGCAAATTGGCGCAAAAGCCGAAGGCGACTGGTTCGCCTTTCGCGGCAAGCGCATGAAACCCGGCAGGAAACGCCCCATTGCCGTAACCGAGGCCTGGGTTCACCCCGAACTGGCCGATGCTGTCGCCCAGATTGACGTCAATGCCACAACCCTGTTTGGCCAGATTGAAACGCTTGGAAAAGTCAGTGTGACCCGGGTGACGCAGGATATTCAGGCGATCAAAGGCACCAAAGACATACTTTCCGATCTGGGTCTGGAAAAAGGCGATCCCGTGCTGCGTATCCTGCGCTGCTATTTTGATGAAAGCGATCGGATGTTCGAGATTTCGGCGAGCTATCATCCCGGCGAGCGCTTTGCCTATTCGATGCATATCGAAGTGGACTAGAGCCAGCGTCATTGCGGTTCACCAAGGCTAGGCGCATCTTGTGCCTGCCAATCCTCTTCGGAGGCAAAGCGGAAGGACGGACCAATCTGATGGCTGCCATGCGCTTCAATAAGCAAACCTCGCTGGCGCAAAAAATCCTGATCGAGTGCTTCGCGAAAATCAAGGACCGGAGAGAAAGCAACATCCTTGTCAGCGAACCAAGCCACCCATTCATCGCGGCTTTTGGTTGCGAATGTCTCTCGCAAATAGGCTATCAGTAGCGCTTGCCCCGCGCCCGGTTCAGCCTCGGCGAGCGGCAATAAATCGAGACGTTCGAGTGCAGTCAGCAGATTGCGCGCAAATTTGATTTCCCGCGCGCCGAGCACGACATGCTTGGCATCGGCGGTTTGGTAAATATTGTAAAAAGCTGCGCCGCCCAATGAGCGTTGTGATTGAGATTGCGGTGATACGCCGCCGGAAATGGCTGACCCAGCAGTATGCGCGCACCATGGGAGCATGGAGTCAAACATGGCGATGTCGATGTAATCGCCCTCACCCGATTTCTCGCGCCCGATCAGGGCCATCAACACCGCCGACAAACCGTTCAGACCGGCTGCCATATCGGCCGACGGCACACCCGGCACCACCGGCGTTCCATCCGCACCGTCATTGACCGACAGGAAGCCGGACAAAGCCTGTACCGCCAGATCATGGGCCGGATGATGCGCCATTTCCCCCTCCTGCCCAAAGGCAGAGATCGAACAATAGACAATCTTCGGAAAGCGCGCCGACACGGTGTCATAATCAAAACCCAGCCGCTTCATCACACCGGGCCGAAAGCCCTCCATCATCACGTCGGCATCCGCCAGTAAATCCCATAATTGCGTTCGGCCTTGATCGGATTTCAGATCGAGCGCCAAAGACTGTTTGCCGCGATTAAGGTTACGGAACCAGACCGATTGCCCGGCCTCCATCGGCTCCATCGTCCGCGCCGGATCACCGGCAGGCGGCTCGACCTTGATCACCTCGGCACCATGGTCGGCCATCATCATGCTGAGCATCGGGCCCGGCAGAAAAAGCGAGAGGTCAACGACCTTGATACCCGTTAGTTTACCCATGGAAGTTTCAGACTATCCCTTTCGCACGCAAAGCGGCAATCGCGGCGGGATCATAACCGACCTCCGCCAATACCGCATCGCTATCCGCACCAAGCAATGGCCCGGCCCGGTTCGGCAATCGCTCTCCATTGAGTTTGATCGGACTGGACAAAACATTCATATCCGCGCGATCCGGATGGCTGACCGTATCACGCATGCCGATGGTTTTCAGCCATGGACTATCCAGCGCCTGATCCAAATCATAAACGGGTGCAATCGGCATCAAACCCTGCAGACGCTCCAGCCAATGCGCCACCGGATGCGCTCTAAAAATATCACCCAACAGGTCCGACAATGCCGAACGATTGGTCAGGCGATTGGCCGGTGTGTCAAAACGCGGGTCGGTGATAAGTTCTTCATGACCAATCCGCTCGCACAGGATCATCCAGAATTTCGGTAACTGCGCCATGACAAACATCCAGCCATCGGCGGCTTTGAACATCTGGCTTGGCGTCGCCGAGGGATGCGCGCCATAAGGAGCACGACCGGTGACGTCTTCTTCATTCATATACCAGAGTGCCGGATAGCTCGTTTGATGAATGGCAGCCGACAACAGATCGACATCGACATCACAGCCTTCACCGGATCGCTGTGAATCCAGCAAGGCGGCGAGGAGACCGACGGCCGCCATAGTGCCGGTCATGAAATCCACCATCGACAAGCCAAAGCGCACGGGCGGCCCGTCTGGCTCTCCGGTCAAGGAACAGAAACCGGCCTCGGCCTGCATAAGATAGTCATAACCCGGCCATTTCGACCGCTCATTACCGCGTCCATAAGCGGAGATATGCGCGCAAACGATGGCCGGGTTGACCGCTTTCAGCGCGTCATAGTTGAGGCCAATTTTATCCGGTACATCGCCGCGTAAATTATTCGCAACCACATGCGCATCTTTGGCAAGGTCATGCAACACTTGCTGCCCTTCATCGGTCCGCAGGTCTAGGGTCAGCGAACGCTTGTTGAGGTTGAAGCTTTGAAAATAGAGACTTTCCTGCTCGCGGAGCCAATGCGGCCCGACATGGCGCGCGGTATCCCCGCCTTTCGGCGGCTCGATCTTGATAACATCCGCGCCCATCTGCGCGAGGAACATGGTGCCATAAGGGCCGGCACCATATTGCTCGGCGGACAGAACCCGAAAGCCTTTCAGGGGTTGTTTCACGCTCACGCAGGGTTCCTCTTAACCCATTGTTTGGAAATGATCATTCGTTGCATCTCGTTGGTTCCCTCGCCAATGCACATGAGCAAAGAGTCGCGATAATAGCGTTCAATCTCATATTCTTTGGAATAGGCATAGCCGCCATGGACGCGCATCGATTCCTCGGAATTGCGGACCGCCGCTTCGGAGGCAAAATATTTCGCCATGCCCGCTTCGAGATCGCAACGTTCGCCGCGATCATAAGCTTCCGCTGCATCAAGTGTGAGCAGCCGCGCTGCGCGTGCCCTTGTGACCATTTCCCCCAACTTCAACTGGATCGCCTGATGTTCGGATATTGGCTTACCCATGGTTTCGCGCAACTGCGCATATTCGGTCGCTAGCCGTAAAGACCCTTCCGCGAGCCCAACACCGCGCGCAGCGACGTTAATCCGGCCGAGCTCTAGACCACCGGTGGCCTGAAAAAAGCCCTGTCCTTCGACGTCGCCGATGAGGTTTTCCGCTGGGATGCGATAATTGTCGAAGACCAGCTCCGCACTGTCGATACTATTATAACCCATTTTTTTAAACTTCTTGCCAACCGTAAAACCCTCACCCTTTGGGGCGATCATTAGGCTCATGCCCTTATAACGCGGGTCCGCCTTGGGATCGGTTTTGACCAGTAGCGCAAAACAACTGCCGTTTATGCCGTTGGAAATCCATGTCTTGGTTCCATTGATGACATATTCATCACCATCGCGCACCGCAGTGGTGCGGATCGCCTGCAAATCCGTGCCCGCATTGGGCTCAGTCAGCGCCAACCCGCCGCGGATTTCGCCGCTGGCGAATTTGGGCAGCCATTTGGCTTTTTGTTCAGCTGTACCAAAGCGTTCGACCGCACAAGCCATGATCAGGTGCGAATTGAAAATGCCGGTTATCGCCATCCAATGTGAGGCTATTTCGGCTACGATCTTTGCATAGCTGGTCGCCGGCAGACCTAGGCCGCCATATTCCTCGCCAATGGTTGCGCCGAACAGCCCCATGTCGGCCATTTCACCGACGAGCTGCTCGGGCCATTTATCCTCATGGTCATGTTCCATGACCACGGGCTTCACCGACCGATTGATCCATTTCTGGATCGCGTCCATGAAGGCCTGCTCTTCTTCCGGGTCAATCATATGCTGCGCATTATCAATTGCCGTTGCCATTATCGTCGCTCCTGAGTCTTTTAAAATTGGGATTCCCTCCCCCATTTTTTATCGTCGGGCTTTTTCGTCGGGCCCGTTAGTCGTCAGCCCCGCCAAAACCGCGTTTCCAGATCAGCATGGTGCGTTCAAATGTGCACACGACTTTATCATCCTGATTTTTGCCGATGGTTTTAATGGTAACGATGCCCTGCTCCGGTCGCGACGCGGATTCTTTCTTGTTCAGCACTTCGCTCTCGGCATAAAGTGTGTCGCCCGGAAACAGGGGGTGTGTCAGGCGAATTTTGTCCCAGCCCAGATTGGCCACTGCTTTTTGGCTGGTATCCGAAACGCTCATCCCAACCATCAACGCCACGGTCAGGGGAGAACAGACCAAAGGTTTCTTGAACTCAGTTTTCTTGGCAAATTCATAGTCGAAATGTGCCGGGTGGGTGTTCATCGTCAGCAGGGTGAAATGCACATTGTCCGTGTCAGTGATCGTCCGGCCGGGCCGATGCTCGTAAATATGGCCGACTTCAAAATCTTCATAATAGCGCCCGAATGTCTCGCGAAAACGCCCCGGGCTAACTTCAATTACTCCATCACGCATGTATTTGTCCTTGTTGATTAGATATTTCGACTATTGATTCTATCACGCTGCTGCCGCGATATGCCGGTATCGTTGCATAACCGGCGCTTCGAGCATACGCCCATTATGGCTAATCGCTTTGCCGCCGGCTGCATCAAAAGCATTGATGGCTTCTATGGCCTCGGCAATTTCAGCGGCAGTTGGTTTCATCGCTGCTGCAATGGCGGCAATTTGTTTGGGATGAATAGCGGCCTTGGCGTGAAAGCCCATCGCCTTTGCTTTGGCGGATTCTTCGGCCAGACCAGCCTCGTTGCCCATATCAATATAAGGCACGTCAATTGCAGCAACAGCAGCCGAAGCGCAGCACAGGATAAAGGCCCCGCGCGCAGCCAGTAACGGTTCCCATTCCAGCTTGGTGCCAAGCTCTGCAGAAAAATCGCCGCCACCAAACATCATAGCGGTGACCCCAGCGCTCGCCGCAATGCCATCACCAGCGCGCAGGCCCTTGACCGTTTCAATGAGCGGGACCAGACCATCAATCCGATCGCCCAAAATCGCATGAGCAATTTCAACCTCGGCCGGACTTTCAACCATCGGCAGGAAAATAAGCGTCGGGAGATTATCGGCGATCGACAACGCGAGCAGGTCAGCAAGACCGGCGGCGGTCTTGAGGCCATTGATTCGCACCGCCGTTTTTGCTCGGTCGAGCGCTTTAAGCGCACCCAGAACGGATTCGCGTGCGCTATCTTTCTGATCCGCAGGGACCGAATCTTCCAGATCGATACAGATCAGGTCAGCACCACTATTCGCCGCTTTCTCAAAGCGTTCAGGGCAATTGGCGGGCACAAAAAGGAAGTTGGTAAAACCGTTCATAAGGTCCATTATCATGATTGATTGATATTGCCTCTTCACAATTTGTCCGGACAAATATAAAGTCAACTAGAAAGTGAAATTAATTGCATTGTTACCGGACGTAAATTTTAGGGAGAAGCGTGAAATGAATCGATTTTTGAAGCAGACGGCCTTGGCGACCATGGTGGCATCATTTGCCATGAGTAGCCCTTCCGCTGCGCGGACACTGGATCCGAAAAAACCCGAAGATGCTCTGGAAATCATGAAACGGACGCAATGCGGCACCGCTGATGGTGTGCCCGCCGTTTATCACTGGTCCGGCAAAGTCTATTCGCGCGTGCAGGGGGAGCCCGATCGCCATCTCTACAATGGCGAGGGTATGAATGTTCGCCAATGCGTGAAGGTCGAAGACCCGAAGCGCGGTGTTGGATATCGGCAAGTCAGCCGCGAAGTGATGTTCTATCTTGATCCCAAGACCAATGAAGTGCTGCGCACCTGGGACAATCCGTGGACAGGCGAGACGGTCAAGGTCATGCAAATTGCCAATGATCCGGTGAACAGCCGTCCCAACTATCCTTACCGCGCCGATGGCACGCCTTATACGCTGCCCAATATTCGACAGCAGGGCAATTGGATGTTCATGCCGATCGAAGTGCCGCTGTTTTACCACAATGTGCTCGCAGGCGAGTATCAGGATTATGTCGGCAACAAATATCACGCGATGGAAATTTTTGACTTCACCATGCTGGCCGACGAGATTCTCGATACCAAGAACCCGACGGCTTATCCCTCGATCAGTTGGGTGCGGATTTCCGACTGGATGCCGTGGATGAAAATGCGCGGGCGACAGGGGCAGATGGTGTTTAACGCCATGGGCGCGAAGCTGAAAAATTATGACGAGCTGCCAGACGTGATCAAGGATGAAATTGCGCTCAACTATCCCGAATATACCGCGCCGCCACCGGGTGATGATCCGCGCAAGAATGAAACGACTTGGACGGTGTTCAAAGAGATGATCGACGCGGAACGGGCGGCAGAGGAAGCGAAGAAATAACGCTTTCTTTCAGAGTTTCTCCCTAGGGGTCGGCCTGTTGGTCGGCCTCTTTTTGTCTTAAAACGGCTTGATATTGCCGAGAAACGCGGTGGAGAGCAACAGCAGATAGACGATCCAGACCCAGATACGGGTGGTGTCCATTGTCTTGCGCAGCGGGATTTCGGTTTCATCTGATGATCCCTCGGCAATCAACTTAACGAGCTGCGGCCCGACGGGTTTAAATGCCACATCGATCATGATCGCGGCGGCAAAGATGAGGCCGAACATCAGCGCTTTAGTCGCGAGCCAGACCGGGATCAGCGGCTCCCCTTGGGCTAGCGACACAATGCCAAGGCCCAGATAGAAGACGGTCAGACCGATTTTGAGGATCGATTCAATTTTCCGGTCGCGCGCGGCCCGTTCTGTCTGGTCATGGATATGCGCGTCCCATACCAGCCATATCCAGACAGCGCCGACTGCCCAAGACAACGCCACGGCCCAGCCGGGCAAATCCCACCAGCCGCCAGCATCGACCATGGTGATCGTCAGCGGCACCATCAGCGCCCAAGCGGTGCGCGGTACCATGTCGAGATTGACGAGCAGTTGCAGCAAAACCAGCCGTTGCGGCAGATCATATTTCTCCCGCTTACGAAAATGCTGACCGAGCATGAACACGCCGACATCGGCGCCGAGCCACAGGACGAACAACAGGATGTGGACGAAGACCAGCCATTGATAAAAGGAAATGTTCAATATCTCTGTCATCGCGCTCAATCCCCGCATTTTGCTGCATCACCGTCATAACTATATATGTCCGGACAAATTGCAATGGTTAGTCGCGCAGGCGATGCTCATCGCACAAGGTACGCTTGAACAACCGTCCATCCTTAAACCAATGCCAGGTCCGCGCGCGGTGATGGCCATCGTCGCCGAGACAGATAATCTCATAGAAATTTGCACCGGGATCATCCTTGCGATTGAGGTTGAGCAGGATCAGGCCAAAGTCGGTTTCCCAAGCGCAGCCATCAAAATTTTCATTATCCCACCACAGCTTGCCATCGCGCAGCACACCGTTCAGCGTGGAGCTATATTCGCGACCATCATCCCATCGAAACAGATTTTTCTGGATATAGGCATAGGGCCCTTCGCTAGGAAAAATGCACTCCACGCGGGCCTGATGTTGATCGACTAGTTTGTTGTCGGTGTCGACGTGACGATACACACCGATCCATGTTCCCTCGTGTTTCATCATGCCGGGCATAATGTCCGTCAGTATCGCTCTATTTTTAAGATTCACGCCCTAATACCCTTGTTTCTCGACATAATTTGGCTTCCGTTAGGCGACATGATAGGACGCAGCTAACAACCGGTATTGGATTTTGCACAGCCATTGATTGTGGCGATATCGAGTGGAAGGAACTGATCATGGACCAACCTGACCTGCGTCAGCGTTTTATCAAGCCGTCGATGGATCCACAGAAATTACAGCATTTTCTCTCGGTCTATGACACTGGAAGCTTTTCCCGCGCTGCAAGCAATAATGATGTCAGCCAGCAAGCGGTTTCCAAAAGCGTGGCCAAGCTCGAAGAAAGTCTCGGCGTCAGATTGTTCGAGCGCGGCGCCTTTGGTGCGGAGCCTACGCGTTTTGGCCATGCGCTGGCGCGGCGGGCCAAGGTCATCACGGCAGAAAGCCGTCTGGCTGCAGCAGAGATCAGCGCTTTGCGCGGCGCAGATCGCGGTTATGTACGAATCGGGCTGGGTTGGTCTTTCCTCACCAGAATTGCGCCGCTGGTGATCAACCGGTTCAACGAAAAACAGCCCGGTGTCACGCTCAGCATCACCTCTGGCGATAGCAGGTCGCTCTATGATAAATTGCTACGCGGAGAAGTCGAGTTTGTCGCCAGCGCGCCGCCCACCGACCTTGAAATCGACAATGCCATCGAGACGACAGAAATGTTCGAGGACCGGGATGTCATCATGATGCGCCGTGACCACCCTCTGGCGTCAAAGGACGCGGTAACTTTGGAAGACCTCGCTGCACAGACATGGCTGGTCTCGATGCAGCTTCAGATGCAATGGGAGCGCGTCTGCAACATTTTTCTCGCCGCGGGCCTCGCCCCGCCAAGCCGGTATGTTGATATGGATTCGGTTATCCTCGCCAAATCCACCCTGTTACAAAGCGATGCGGTTATGCTGCTAGCGAAGGAATTATTCGCAACCGAGGAAGAGCAAGCGCAATATCACATTATCGAGGAGACAGAATTTCCTGTCGCCCGTACCGCTTATTTTGCAATGCGCCGTAATTCGGTGCTGCAACCGGTGGCGCAAACCCTGAAAAACGAACTGATCACTGCGTGTCGCGCTGTGCTTGATCCCCGTTTACTGCGCGGCATCACTGTGGCGGAAAAACCATAAATGTAAGAAAACCCCACTTGGTTGTGACTAACAGCCAATTGGTTGTTAGCGTTATCCCTATCAAGAAGATTAGCCCTGTTTCCTCAAATTTGTCTGGACAAATTGAATGATATTCAAGCATTCTACCAAAGTCCGGAACCAGGGAGACAAAAAATGAAATCGCGCAAAGACGCCTTTAAAGATACCGCCATTTTTGGATTGGCCCTAACCGCTTTGATCGGCACCCCGGCCCATGCACAAGAAGCTGCATCGGAAGAGTCCGCTAGAGAAGGCGGTTTGAACGTTATCGTCGTGACGGCGCAACGCCGAGAAGAAAGCGTTCAAGATATCCCCATAGCAATTTCTGCTTTCTCTGCGGATGAACTGGAAACGCGAGGCGTCTCAAACGCACTGGAAGTAACCCAATTTGTTCCCAACCTTGTGGGATTGAACAACACTGGGCTTGGAACCGCCAACTCCTATTATCTACGTGGGATTGGGAACACAGAATCCATCGCAACTTTTGATCCCCCCATCGGCACCTATGTTGACGACATTTACATGTCGCGCCAAAATGCAAATAACCTGTCCTTTTTCGATATTGATCGTTTGGAAGTGTTGCGCGGTCCGCAAGGAACATTGTTCGGCCGAAACACAACGGGCGGTGCAATCAACGTAATTTTGAAAGAGCCAGGCGATGAGTTCGCTGGCTATGTAGAAGCCGGATATGGCAGCTATGAACGCTATTTGGTGCGCGCATCAGTAGATGTGCCGCTCGCTGACAGCTTTGCAGTGAAACTATCAGGCTATTTTCAGGATGACGAAGGATATGCTCAGAACACGACAACAGGTGAGCGCGTCAATGAAAATGATGGTTGGGGTGTAAGACTGGGCCTTCGCGGCGAGCTGTCCGACAGTGTTCGTTGGACGGGCTCCTATATGCATACCTATGCCGATTCCGGAAACATACTCAATTTTGACTGCGATCCCGCCAATCCATCCAATTGTGATGGCCGGTTTGTTACCACAGGACTCACCAAAGACGGCAACTTCAATGGCCTATTGACGGGACCTAAGAATAATTTTGGATCTGGAAACGAGGTTGCGATGGACTTTATATCATCCAACCTTGAATTTGGTGTGGGTGATTTCACGGTAAATCTTATCACCGGTTTCGTTAGCCTAGATCAGGATTTTGCTTTGGACTTTGCCGACGGCAGGGGATTGCCAAGTACAAGTTCGCCAATCCCACCGGTTCTTGGATATACATTCGGCGGCTTCACGATCGCCAACCAAGGGGACCACACGCAATTCACGCAAGAGTTGAAATTCACGGGATCACTAGCAGACGGTCTGATCGATCTTGTTGGCGGGGTTTATTATTTCCATGAAGAGAATACGACTGATTTCGGTGATATATTCACTTTGCCCTTCGCACCGCCGCCTACTGGTTTTCCATTCGTCCTAGCTGATCGGACAATCAAAAACAGCGCAGAAGCTTGGGCCGGTTACCTTCAGGGCGATCTAAACGTAACGGATGATCTGACAATTACAGCGGGCATTCGTTACACGGACGAAGAAAAGTCGTTTGAAATTCGCGATAACAGGGCGTCGTGTAACGATGGAACCATCGAAGCAACCTGCGTCGATTCACAAAATTTGATCGCCACCAATGGCTTGGCGATCCCCGAAGATCAGAGCGTGGGCATTTGGACACCGCGTTTTGCGATCAACTATGCAGCAACAGATGATCTTCTTGTCTTTGCTTCTGCAACACGGGGCTTCAAGTCCGGTGGCTGGAACGCTCGCGGAACATCAGCAAGCGAACTGCTGCCGTTTGGACCAGAAAAAGCATGGAGCTATGAAGCAGGTTTCAAATCAGAGTTTCTGGACAATAGAGTGCGTTTGAACGTCACCGCATTTTATCTGGACATTGCAGACCTCCAGACGCCTTCCGCTTTTATTCGAGCCGATGGATCATTGGCCTTTATCACCCGAAACTTTGCTGATTACCGCAATAAGGGCATCGAAGTGGAGTTTAATACCGCACCCGTGGATGGGTTAAACATTTTCGCATCTCTGGGATATCAAGACGATAATTATCGCATAAACCGCAATGCGGCCGCTTTGGATGCCTTTGGCGTTCAATCGGTAAATGCGCAACAGGCGGCCTGTCAGGCACAATTGGCTGCTGGTCAGATACCCAATCTTTCAGGCGGCGACACTGCGGCGTCCTGTGGCGTGGGTATTGTTGCTCCTGACGGTAGTATCGCGGAACCCGTCCGGACACCTGATTGGACAATCGCAATCGGCGGTAGCTACACTGCGGAATTTGGTGGCGGCTTTTCGATCGTTCCATCGATCAATGCAAACTGGCGCAGCAACAGTGAAACCGGCACGAGCGAGGTTACGCTTTTCGATCAACCGGTAACCGGACTGAGCGGCACAGTCTTCCCTTCCAACACTCTTGGTAACGGCAATGTGATCACGGGTTCTTTTTCCGAAGATCGGTGGATCGTGAATGCCGGTATCGCGCTGAAAAGCGATGCGGGTTGGTCGATTACCGCCGAATGCAAGAATTGTTTCGATGAGGAATCTGTGGAATCTACCCTGGCAAACTTTAGCTATCTTAATCCCCCGCGGTCGTTTCTGATCAAAGGACGTTTTGATTTTTAAATTCAGCAATATGCCTGATATCATTTAGATCCGGACGGTCGGTAAAATGGTATCTAACTTGCGCTTTAATGTGGCGGCACAATCGCATAGACCAAAGGGGAAGCTGGGCATTTGACCGCCTGTCTTCCCTTTTTTAGACTTTTGATAGCGCTACGATTAAAAGGCGCTATAGTTGTCCGGACAAATTTTAGAATCTTAGAGGGTGCATGACAGACCAGAACACAAGCAGTAACGAATTTGCGATGGGCTGGAAAGTCCTCCTCGCCGGTGTTCTGGGCGTGGCCTGCGGGGCCTCTCCCATACCCTTCAATGTCATCGGTTTTACGGTCGAACCGCTCATTGAAGAATTCGGCTGGACCCGGACTCAGATATTGTTTCCAATCACGATTTTCGGCATTATTGCCTCTTTGTTGGCACCGTTCTTCGGATCACTCGCGGATAAATATGGCGTCCGGAAAGTCGCGCTATATTCTCTCTTAGCCTTTGGTCTTTCTTTTGCGGCAATATCTTTCACGCCGACGGCACAGGTCACTTCGACGCTCTATATTTATTACGCGCTATGGGTCGTTGTTGGGTTAATTGGCATTGGTTCGACCCCGGTGAGCTGGAGCCGTGCAATTAATCTGTGGTTCTACAAAAATCGTGGATTAGCATTGGGCATCTTACTGCTCGGGACCAGCCTCGCTGCGATTGCAGTTCCCAAACTTGCCGTATGGGGCATTGAAAATTATGGCTGGCGCTCAATGTTTGCGATTGTTGCTATGCTACCGCTATTCGTAGCTTTGCCAATCGGATATTTTCTGTTTCGCGAGCCGCGTCCCGAGGAAAGGCCCAAAGCTATCTTGAGCGACAGCGGCAATCTGACCGGTGTGACTTTGGGAACGGCTTTGAAAGACTATCGTTTCTGGCTGATCTGGTTATCAATTGCGGTGATTGCCACGGCTTTTGGTGGTGCGTTTATCAATTTACCAACCATGCTAGGGGATCGCGGGCTTGACGCCCAGACGGCGGCCTCGGTGATGGGTGTGTTAGGCATTGGCATATTGTCAGGGCGGATTATCACTGGCGCACTGCTCGACCGATTCTGGCAGGGATTCGTAGCCTTTCCGCTACTCTGCCTGCCCGCCATTTCCTGTTATCTTCTGCTCGGCGATACTATTGCCTTTCCGATGGCGGCGTTGGCCGCTTTTCTGCTCGGCTTTGCAGCGGGTGCGGAAAGCGATCTGATCGCTTATCTCACTGGCCGCTATTTCGGCATGGCCAATTACGGCAAGATTTATGGCATGCTCTACATGCCCTTTGGTTTTTTCTCGGCCTTGTCACCGATTATCTATGCCAGCGTACGCGATAATATGGGCAGCTACGACCCGATCCTGAGCGTGGCAATTTTTGGCTTTGTCATCGGCGGTGGGCTGTTATTGTTCCTCGGGCGCTATCCCGACAGCTTACCTGAAACCGATCCTTCTCCCACGAGCAAACTTGCAATGGAGCAAAGCTGATGGCCACGAAAGCCAACCCCACCGCAACCCAATATATTGCCGATAGCGGCGCGGAGGTTTTAACCGATAGCGATACTCTGAATTTCTATGCGCATGATGTCTATCAGCGCGGTGCTGACTTGCTCGCTGTCGTGCGTCCGAAAGACAAGAATGAGTTATCTGCCGCGATTGCCGCGACCACGGCGCAAAATATTCCTGTAGTCCCGCGCGGTGGCGGGATGAGCTATACTGGTGGTTATACGACCACCAAAGCAGGTGCGGTATTATTTGATCTGGCCGCGATGGACCAAATATTGGAAATTAATGAGACCGACATGACGGTCACCGTAGAGGCGGGCTGCACTTGGGCAAAGCTTTATGAGACGCTCGCGTCCAAGGGGTTACGCACGCCGTTTTGGGGAACCTTGTCAGGCCTGAAAGCATCCATCGGCGGCGGGATGAGCCAGAACTGTCTGTTCTGGGGATCGGGCCGCTATGGCACGGCAGCACAAAGCTGCATTGCGATGGAAGTTGTGCTGGCCGATGGCACCATCCTCAAAACCGGCGCAAATTTCACGCGGCCTTATGGGCCCGACCTGACCGGACTGTTTTTGGCTGACACAGGTGCGCTGGGCATGAAAGCGACCATCACGCTGCGCCTGATTCCCGAAGCCGATGCACATGGATATGCCAGCTTCACCTTTGAAAATCACAAGGACATATTGGCGGCAATGGGCGCGATTGAGCGATCCGGTGTCTCAACCGAATGTTTCGGGTTCGACCCCAGCCTGAACGCCCTGCGGATGAAGCGCGACAGTCTGGGCAGCGATGCCAAGGCGCTGGGCCAGATGATGAAGAAGCAGGGTTCTGTCTGGGGCGCGATCAAGGAAGGCGCAAAGGTTGTCGCGGCGGGCCGTGATTTCATGGACGAAGCGAAATTCTCGCTGCATGTATTGACCGAAGCGCGAATACAGGCGGCGGCGGATGACGACCTCGAACGCGCCCGCAGGCTGGCTTTGGACAACGGCGCGACCGAGACTGAAAATACCATTCCCAAAATCATCCGCGCCAATCCATTCGGACCGTTGAACAGCATGCTGGGGCCGCAAGGCGAACGCTGGGCGCCAGTTCACGGCTTGCTACCACATAGTCGCGCATTGGCATGCTATGATGCCATTCTCGCTTTGTTTGAAGAGCATAAAGAAGAAATGGATCGCCACGGAATTTTCACCGGTACTCTTGTTTCAGCTGTCAGCGGCTCGGGCACGATTATCGAACCGTGCCTCTATTGGCCAGATGCGTCTAATCCGGTCCATGAGGCATCGATCGAGCCTTCCCATTTTGCGAAACTGCCGACCTTAGAGAGCAATGCAGAGGCTTGGGCATTTACCCAGAAGCTGAAGCAAGCACTTGTCGACCTGTTCCACGATCAGGGCGCGGCGCATTTGCAGATCGCGAAAACCTATCGCTATCGCGATAGCCTAGATTCCGCTGCAGATGCTCTGTTGCAAGATTTGAAAAAAACCGTTGATCCAAAGGGTCTTATGAATCCGGGATCACTGGGTTTATAGAACAGGGTGGACTTTGACCGCAGACAGATGATGGCCGCGGCGCTTTGCGCCACTGTCACGCCGCCTGTTTTTGCCGCGACCGGAAAGAGTGATAAAGACAAAACCATGACCGAAAACAAAAACTACGCCGCCGTCGCCATGCAATTGGCCGCACGATCGATTGAGAAAACGCCCGACAAAGCCACTGCCCGCGCGCAAATGCTGGCGATGATTGGTGAGGTCGAAACCAAAATTCGTTCCGCCACTATTTTCATTCAGCAATATGCCGGTAGTCCGGTCAAGCTGGCGGTGCTGCCGGAATATTTGCTGACCAGCTATCCCGGGCGCATCTCCATCCCTGATTTTGCCGACAAGGCTGCACTCGAAGTTGATGGACCGGAATATGAGGCGCTAGGTGCCATGGCGCAGCGTTTGAAAATGTTCATTGCTGGCAATGCCTATGAAGTGGACAGCAATTTCCCGGGCCTCTATTTTCAGGCGAGCTTCGTCATCGCGCCTTCCGGTGATGTCCTGCTGCGCTATCGCCGGCTCAATTCCATGTTCGCGCCCACACCCCATGATGTCTGGTCGAAATATCTCGATATTTATGGTCTCGACGGCGTCTTTCCGGTGGCGAAAACAGAGATCGGCAATATCGCGGCCATTGCATCGGAAGAAATCCTCTATCCCGAAATCGCCCGCGCCCATGCGCTGCGCGGCGCAGAAGTTTTCGTCCATAGCTCTTCAGAAATCGGATCGCCGCTCGACACGCCCAAGGATATCGGCAAACGCGCCCGGGCACAGGAAAATATGGCTTATGTCATATCCGCCAACACCGCCGGTATTGAAAACACTACGCTCCCGCTCGCCTCGGCGGACGGCAACAGCATGGTGGTGGACTATAAGGGCCGGGTGATGTCGGAATCCAACAGCGGCGAGACTTTTACCGCCTTTGCCGATATCGATATCGGGGCGCTACGTGCAGCTCGACGCAAACCGGCAATGACCAATTTTCTCGCGCGCCAACGGCTAGAACTCTTTGCAGCGACTTATAGCGATTTGTCCGTACAAAAAGCCGATGGATTGATCCAGAACAATGCAATCCAGTCGCCAGATCGCGATTATTTTTTGAGAACACAGGAAGAAACCATAGAACGCATGATCAAGGATGGTCTGATATGACAAAGATAACCCCGCAGGATCAAAAGCTGGACGTCGCCCCGCCCTATAACGCAGTGGCCCGTCACGGCGTATCGCCACAGCCTTCGCACGACGAAATCGCACGCTTTGATTTCCTCGCTAATTTTAACAAATTCCTGTCCGGTGCACTTGGACCGGGCAATAAGCAGGCCTATGACAAGCGCGTCCTGCCCGGTTTCGAGAAAGAGCATGGCCGTGAACCCCAGGATCGCTTTGAGATTCGCCACGCCATGAACGAAGATCCATTTCACACATTCTGGTCGGCGCTGAAACGCAATTCGATGGAAATGCGCCAGCAAAATGGCCGGGCAATGGTGCTGCGCCAGATTGACGAACTGAATGCCAAGGCGAGGCAGTTTAATGAGGGTCGCGATACACTGGAGCTGCATCCCGAAATCGACGTGCCGCGCTATCAGAGCGCGGTCGACATTCACTGCATGCCCGGCAGCTATCATGGTGAAGAACTGGCCGGAGATATCTCTGCCGGTGCTAATTATGATTGCGGTATTTTTGCGACCACAGCAGGCGGCCTTGGCGCCCTATCCGATGGCGGTGGTCAAGCGCTGGTTGAATGGATCAAGAAAGAACGCCCCGGATGGGAACCACGACGGGTGCTAGATATCGGTACCACGGTAGGTCATAACATTGTCCCGCTGGCGCTCGCTTTTCCCAATTGCGAGTTCATCGCGATCGATACCGCCGCACCGATTTTGCGCTATGCCCATGCCCGCGCGCAGTCGCTGGGTGCGACCAATATCAAGTTTATTCAGGCCAATGCCGAGGACCTGTCCCGCTGGGATGATGGTGCGTTTGACTGGGTGCAAACGACCATGTTCTTGCATGAAACGAGCGGCAAAGCGCTGCCGAAAATTATCACCGAAGGCTATCGCGTGCTCGCCGACAACGGTTTGATGCTGCATCTGGAACAGCCGGAATATTCCGATGCCATGCCTCTGTTTGAACAGTTTTTGCGGGACTGGGATGCGTTTAACAACAATGAGCCGTTCTGGTCTTCGATGCACGCGCTTGATATGAAAACGGTGATGACCGACGCTGGGTTTGACCGGGAAGAACTTTTCGAAAGCGGCGTCCGCGCTGTAGTGGATCGCGAGATTTTCCTCGAAGCACCAACCGGCGAGGATGAAGACCATGGCCGTGCTGCCTATTGGCATGCTTATGGTGCATGGAAAAATGCCGATCAGATGCAGGAGGCAGCAGAATGACTGATACCCCTTTCGACTGGATGGCGGCGGCCAATAAAAAGGCAAAAGGCAAGCGCCCGGAATATTTTGACGATCCCGAAGACGAACGGATGTTGTCGATCCTGATGGCGGTTGTTGGCGAAGTGTCCGTGCTGCGTGAGCGCATGGATACGGTCGAGCGCCTGCTGGATGCTAAAGGGACCATCAGCCGGGATGATATTGAGAGTTATGCTCCGGACAAACAAGCCGCCTATGAACGCGGCGCGATGATCCGCGAGTATATTTACCGCGTCATGCGCGGCCCGCATCAGATGGTGCAGGAACTCGAGCAGGTCGAACCGCCGGTTGAAGAAATTAGCCAGGAACTGAAGGAAATCTAAAAGTCCGAGCCCCTAAAAGGGTTTGACCGCTCCTAAAAAACAAACGCCGGAAATCGTGATCCAGTAGATGTAGGCGGCGAAGCGTGCCTGGCCAATCTCCCGTTCCAACGCCGCTTCTTCCGCCGCATCGGGGCCCAGGGCCAATATCCGAAAGCGGGCTGTCCAACGGCGCATGACGAGACGCAGGAATAGACCAATGCACAACGCAAAAGCATAAAGACCGATTTTGGCCGGATACCAGTGATTGCCTTCGCCGGACATTATCGGCCCACTGCCGCCGAAAGCCATGAATGCAACAATGAACAATGCGGCAATCAGGGGATAGCGCAGCCACTCTTCCAGCCTCGTTACTGTCACACCGATATCGGTCTCTCGCTTGATAAACGCAGTCCATGTCATCGCCAGCCAAACCGCAAAAAACAGCCACATCCACCATATTCCCGTACCATCCAGAAATGGTACGAAGCCATAAATTTTTCCCATATGCAGGCCAAGCGGTAACAGTAAAACAATGCCGGTTCGCGCCAATATATCGATCCGGTAAGCCGTTTCCATATGACGCCGCCGCTCTTCCAGCGACAGTTCGCGATTGGTGACATTATAGCTGGTCTGGAACACGCCCCATTCGCCGCCCAGCCAATAGACCATCGCCAAAATATGTACCCAACGCAAAATACTTAGTTCATTTGCCGTCAGAAATTCCATTATTTGCGCCCTCCCAGACCGTGAAAACTCCTGACGTCAATTTGTCCGGACAAATTCCTCTTGGCAAGAGAAAAATGCACTGGCATGAAGAAAAGCAAGGAGAAGAAACATGAAGCACCGCATTATCGAAGGCCGTCTGGAATATACGTCTCGCAAACCCGAGATGATGGGCCATAATCGCGGATTTGAGACATTTATGTTTACCCATCACGGTGATGGCAAAGTGATTATGCGGGCCCATTGTGAAATCTATGAGCCAGAGCCTACGGTGATGCGGGACATCATCTATGCGATGGATGGAAATAAGCAGCCCACTGACCTTCATGTGCATTTGACTATCGGGGATGCGTTCATGGGCACCGGCTGGATGCATTTTGACGGGAAGGATATCGCTATGGAAAGCTATGGCCCTTCCATCGGCCGGCTTTCCCAGAAAGTTGAGGCAGAGCTTCCCATGACCGGTTTTGGAACCCATCCGATTGTTTCAGACGGCTATATGCTCTCGACGATGGGGTGGGAGGAAGGCCAAGCCCGCTTGCTCAATTGCTATCTACCCTCGCCCGATCATCGCGGAGCGACACCGCCCCAAATCGCACAGGTCAAAATCGGGGCGGTCTATATTGGCAAGGAAGAAGTGACCGTTCCCGCCGGAACCTTCCAGTGCAAACATCTGCAATTTGTCGACGATGCCAGCATTGTGCCGGGAACCGGCGGCATGGCGGGCGAACATCCCGCCTATGATGTCTGGATTACCGATGATGAAGACGGCATATTCGTGCAGGGCGGCGTCGGCGGCTATATGATGACCTGGTACGAGCTTGCCGAGCTTAAACGGTAATCATGATCTTGCCCATATGGGCACCGCTTTCCAGATGGGTGAAAGCCGCAGGGGCATCGCCGAAATCAAAAACGTTCTCAACCAGCAGCTCGATATTATTTTGCGCGACCACATCCAGCGCATGCTGCAACATCTGACGATTCCCGGACGCGATGCCCTTGATGGCTATATTCTTGCCAATGATCGCACCCTGGCTGGCGCTGGATTGATCTTGTGGTGTCCCGGAAAGCGCGCCCAGAGAACCGATGCGTGCATTAACGGCGCACGCAGCCACGGTTTCCCCCATCGCCGGAAAGCCCAGCGTATCGACGACGACATTGGCGCCGCGGCCGTTGGTGGCTTCCAGTAAAGCAGCGGCCCAATCCGGCCGGCCGCGATAATTAATGCCATAGTCGGCACCCATATCTTTTGCGCGAGCGAGTTTTTCGTCGCTTGACGAGGTGATTGCAAATTCCATGCCCATGGCTTTGGCCAGTTGTAGCGTGAATATCGATACACCGCCGGTGCCTTGCGCGAGCACAAGATCGCCCGGCTTGGCGTCGCCAAAAGCGATCATCGCATGCCAGACAGTGCTGCCAACCACCGCAAAGGTCGCCGCACTGCTGTCACTGACATTTTCAGGCACTATGATAGCGGCATTGGCCGGTAATATGATTTTCTCGGCCAGCCAGCCATTTGCCGTCACGCCAAGGTCCCTGCCAAACACCGCAAAACTATAGGCACCATCCAGCCATGTCGCGAAATGCGGTGCCATCACGCGCATGCCGACATCCAGTCCCGAGACATCAGCACCTACGGCTTCAATGACGCCGACGCCATCGGACAAAGGTACACGATCTTCCGGCAAGTCCGTGCCATAATCTCCCCGCAGCACCATCAGGTCACGGTAGTTGAGACCTGCCGCTGAAACCTTGACCAGAATTTCTCCGGGACCAGGCTCGGGTTCGCGGTGATCGGCCAGTTGCAGCCCGCCAATGCCGGTCCGTGATCCCATTTGCCATGCCTTCATGTGTCGTCACTCCCTTGCTCGCGCAGCGGCGCGAAAATACGGTCAATAAATTCTTTCAGCTTCTTTTCCCGGTCGGCGTCGGACGCCTGCAACCCTTCGAGCGCCATCAGCCGCTCTTCCTGAACCCACATTTCCTGCGCCATATTCATGACGACAGCGACAAAGCGGTCCATGCCGGGGTCGTCGAAAAATTTTGGCTTGCCGTCCGGACCATAGATATCCTTCGGCGTGTCGTCGGGTTTAAATGCCGGGCCGGGGCTGTGTATATCAGTACCCATGTCTTTCCGGCTCATCTCTTCCCCGCTCATTTCTTCCACGCGCCAAAACCGAACCACATAATGCCTTCGGCCAGCCGTCCGGTGGTTTCACTATCGACCGCATTGGCGTTTTCATCCGCGATGGCCTGCGCCACTGCTTCCTCGCCATAAATGCCGATGCTGGGCACGACGAACTGGAAATAGTCATCCGCCGCAAATCCGCCCGCCTTGCACAATTCCAGAGGACTTTCATCGCGATAGCCCTTGTAAAAAGGTTCCGAATTATACCAGCTGTCCCAGTCGAGATAGAAACCGTCAAAGGCATTCATCTGGTCATTGGGTGGCAATTCCATATGGAGTAGCAATCCGCCCGGTTTGAGCACCCGATAGGCTTCCTCAAACGCTGCTGCACGCGCCTTTTTCGACAATTCGTGCAGGAACATGGAGGAAAAGACGAGGTCAAAACTGGCGTCGGCATAGTCCAGCGCATCGGCCGACATTTGCGCAAAATGGACATCCTGTCCCTGCATTTTCGCGCGCGCCGAGGCATAGCGCAGGCCGCCGGCCGCCGCGTCAATCGCTTCGACCTTTGCGTCGGGATAGGTCTGTTTCCACGGCAAAGTATTATGGCCAATGGTGCAGCCGGTATCGAGAATGCTCTGCGGCTTAAAGTCTGGGAACTTGCCCTTCACATAGGCGGCCATGGACAGGCCGATATCATCAAGATTGGCCCCCATCAGACCCATGGAGAACACGGCCAGCCCCTGATCATAGACCGCGCCGGCCTCTAGCGATTCGCCGCCGCGCGTATAGCTGCCGGGCATCAGATGCACTTCGATCGCATCGACATTGCGGGGAATATCCAGATCAGGATTCAAGTCTACAGAGCCGGGCCGCTCGGCAACTTTGGCGGCTTCTGCTTCCAGCCGTTCGATATCCCGGGCCACCACATCGCCCGACGCTTGCCAGACCATTTTCTGCGCCTGCACCCGCATGACCGAATAGATGTTGAACGCCGGATCACCGCGCAGGGCGAGATGCGCCTCGTTGCTGGTTTCCGGGGCGCGGCCCTTTGCGCGCGCAAAGGCCGGGGCCGCACGCTTGTCATAAGCGGTGCGCAAATCACCAGCCAGATCATTCAGGATAAACGCCCTGATCCCGGACACAAAGCGCCCGCGGGCCGCTTCTTCGGCCGTCAGTTCCGGTTTCATCGGATGTTGTAATTCCACGCCCATCAGAAATTCTCCTCTGCAAAAGCTTCTATTCGCGCTGCCTCGCCCGACTGCCGGATCAGCACCTGCTTGCGGAAAAAACGCATCAACCCGCTGGCGCCCATGCGCGATGCACCAAGCCCGGAATAACCAAAGCTCGATTTCTCCGCTTCCCAGACCATCGAGGTCAGGGAGCCGTCATTAATCGATACTGCACCGGCATTGAGGCGCGATGCAACTGTTTCAGCCTCGCCAACTGATCCACCAATGACCGCCGCAGACAAACCGAATTGGCTATGATTGGCCATCATCACTGCCTCGTCCACATCGTCAAACACCCTTACAGGTATCACAGGTCCGAAATTTTCATCCGAAATAACTGTCATCGACGAGGTCACATTAGTCAGAATCGTCGGTCGCAAATAGAGACCGCCATCTAGTTTTTCGACTTTGCCACCCGACAGCAATTCCGCTCCCTTCTTGACCGCATCATCAATCTGGGACTGCGCAATCTGTGCCTGTTTTTCAAAGATAAACGGCCCGATATGACCTTGGTTGATATCAGGATGGTTGAGCTGCACTGCCTCAGCCTGCGCCACTAGACTGGTGAGAAAGGGGTCAGCAATTTCTTGCGCAACATAAACCCGCTCAATCGATTGGCAGGCCTGGCCGGTATTGACGATACTGGCCCTAAGCGCTGTCGCCGCTGCCTTTTCAGGATCGGCACTGGCAAGGACGACCATTGGGTCTTTGCCGCCCAGTTCCAAGCTAGCCGGAATGAAGGCTTTTGCTGCCGCTTCACCGACTTTGCGCCCGGTAGCAACCGATCCAGTGAAGCAGACATAGTCTAAATGATCAACCATCGCAGCACCGGTCGCACCATCGCCTTCGATGATCGACAGCACAGCCGCCAGTTCCGGAATTTTCTGCACGGTTTCCATCAACGGCTTGATAAAACGCGGCGTCACTTCGGACGGTTTTACCAGCACGGCCGATCCTGCCATCAGCGCCGGAATCGCATCAATCAGCGCGAGTGTCATAGGGAAGTTCCACGGGCTGATTACGCCAACCAAGCCATAAGGCACTAGTCGCGTAGATGTGGTGATTGTTGGTACTGATGTGGGTTGATCAAACGGTTGGCCATCGGCCATGAGCTGCGGCGCCATGGCCGCCCAACGCCTAATCTGTCCCGGTACACCTGCTGCTTCAATTTTTGAAATACCGCCACGCCCGGTATCAGCGGTCAGGGCCGGGATAACCGCGCCGAGATGCGCTTCAATGGCGTCGGCCCATTGCAGCAAAATCGCGCCGCGCTCTTCGGGTGTTTTTGCAACCCAATCCTTTTGGGCATCGCGAAGCCGCTTTGCTTCATCGGCAACCGCCTCAACACCCAAAGGCGCGATTTCATAGTCCGCTTTCCCCGTACGCGGATTGCGTATCTTCATGCCTGTGCCTTCATCTTTGGGCCTTCCAGCTATCGAGTATCGCATCACCCCGTGCGAACCCGATATCATTGCGCTCAGCAAGTCCAGCAATCAACTTCTCAAAACTGCTAATCCGATAGGGCAGTCCCATAATATAGGGCGTCAGATGCATGGGCAGCATTCGCCCGCCATATTGCTCTGCCTCTGCGAGCAGCCAGTCCGCCGCATCGGTCATCTGTTGCGCATAGCTATCGACCGATTGCTGCTGGACATTGACAATCTGCCTGTCCGATAATTCATGGTTGAGCGGGACATTGGTGATCGCTCCCGCGTCCGTTTGAAATGCATAAGGCAGTTCGTCATTGGCCCAGTCACACATATAATCGACACCAGCCTCGGCGAGCAATTTTGCAGTATTGAAACTCTGCGAACGCGCTATCGACAACCAGCCGCGTGGTCGCGTTCCGGTCGCTTTTTCCAGCGCCGTGAGTGAACCCTCGATTAGCGCTTTCTCCTCCGCCTCGGCCAGTCCGCTAGCAATAGTGCCGTTCATGTTGGTGCTATGCGCGATAATCTCATGGCCACCGGAGATGATGTCCTCAACCAACTGCGGGTAGCGCTCAGCGATGACGCTATTGGTCGCCACTGAAACCTTCGCGCCAACCTTCTCAAACGCGCCAAGCAACCGGTAAATCCCAATCCGCGTGCCATATTCGCGCGCGGTATAATGGCGATAGTCGGGATAGGCGGTCTGCATATGCCCCGGCGCGCGAAACGGATCGTCGTTCGGCGTCATCGGGAAATATTCGAGGGAGATGACCGGCCAAATCAGCAGCTTTTTGCCGTCGGGCCATTGCACCGGCTTGCGATCAAACAGACTACTATAGGGATAATAGTCATGGTCCATCCCGCGGCCACGCTTGGGATAGTCGAGATAGCTGAGATCAAGGCTCATGATGCGCCTCCCGTCTGTTTGCGGAAGGCATCGACAATATCACCTGCTTTGGTGATCCATGCCCGGCCATCCGCGGCGATATGTTCCAGCACCGCCTCAAACGGTCCAATCCGGTGGGGTTGACCAATTAAATAGCTGTGGAGCGGGATACACATCACAGTGCCAGATTGCGCGCCCTCCTCTGCCAGTCGGTTATATTGCCGGATCAGCGTATCGGCATATTCCCGCGGCGACATGTTGTAGATGAAAAAGCCATAATGATCGTTGACCTCAAGGCTGTAGGGAATGGCGGTCAGCTGGCCGGATTTCACCTTTACGTCGGTCGGCTGGTCATCATGATAAAGGTCGCAGGTATAATCCATGCCATATTCCGCGAGCAGATCGAGCGTACGCGGCGTGTGGGTCAGCGCCGGCGCCAGCCAACCTCTGATCCGTTGGCCAGTAGCACGCTCTACGGTCGCAATCGAATCCTCGATAATAGCGCGTTCCTGCGCCTCATCCATTCCATAAGAATAGCGCGTATTGTATATGCCATGGCTAAAAAACTCCCAGCCGCGTTGCTTGGCATCTTCGACCACTTCGGGAATATGATCACACAAAGCCACGGACAGACTTACCGATCCGGGAAAGCCATGTTTGGTCATCATCTCCGCCATCCGCCAGTGCGATACACGATTGGCATGATCGCGGTGGCTGTAGCCGACCACATCGGGATGCGGCTTTGGCCAACTCTTCCGGTGTGGATTGACCGCCGGATCGAGCTCGTAAAATTCAAGATTGGGGGCAACCCATACGGCACAGGTCTTACCGTCCGGCCACTTGATTTTCGGGCGTCCACGATAGGGCGCATAATCATATAATCCCGGGTCCGATTTCTGCACGTCTGACACTAGCGCGCCTCCAGCCAGTCAACCACCGTCTGCACCGGCTCCACATCTGCATATTTAATCTGCAAGTCGGTCAGGTTAGCAAAATGATAGCTTTCATGCTTGTCCGCACAGGTTTCGATTGGAACGATCGTGCGATAACCATAGCTCAAGGCATCCACCGCTGTTGCGCGGACGCAGCCGGATGTCGAACCGCCGGTGACAATCACCGTATCCACTTTATGCCACGTCAAATAGCTCGCCAGCTGGGTTTCAAAAAAGGCGCTCGGCATGCGCTTGGTATATTGCAGGTCATCGGCATCGACCTCGCAACGCGGATCAAGCTTATGCCGTTCGCTGCCATATTTGATATTCTGCAACGAATCTTCGGTATCGGTGCGCGTGCCCCAGACACCGGCATCTCCCGCATCCGCTTTATAAGCGACGCGGCTCCAGATCACCGGCATCGCCTTGGCCCGTGCCAAAGCCGATATCTGATTAATATAGTCAATCTGCTTCGGATCAGTCTCATAGGCGGTTTTGAACATATCCATCCGGGTATAGGCCTGCTGCACATCAACATTGACGATGGCGAGCTTTTCTCCGAAGCCGAACTTCTTGCGAGCTGGGTTACCAATCAACTCTTCAAAAATATCCCGGGCCGTCCGCCCGTCTTCAACCATTTTCGTGCCTTTGACGTCCATAAATATTCTCTCCGGAATCGATAAAAATGTAATAAACAACAGAAAAGACTTGTCGAGACAAATTTGTCCGGACAAATATAGAGATTATGATTACACGCCATTTTATAGACGTAGAGAATGACGGCAACACACGCCGTGTCCATTATCGCATGGCGGGCAATGGCCCGCCGCTGCTGATGGTGCACCAAAGCCCGCGCAGTTCAAAGGAATATGAAGCGCTGATGGAAAAATGGTCTTCCCATTTTACCTGTATCGCCCCCGATACGCCGGGTTTTGGGCAATCCGATCCGCTGTCTGGTCATCCTGAGATCGCCGAATATGCAGACGCAGCTATCGAATTTCTCGATGCATTGGGCATAGAAAAATGCGCTGCTTATGGCTTCCATTCCGGTGGAATCATTCTGGTGACAGCGGTCAAACTCCATCCGACTCGAATCACCACCTTGGCGGTTGGTGGCTATGCCATCTGGTCCGCCGAAGAAATGGCATTGTTCAGCGACCGCTATCTGCCCGAATTTCATCCGTCCGATTATGGCGAGCATCTGACATGGGTTTGGAACCGTATTCTCGAACAAAGTTGGTTCTTCCCCTGGTTTGCGACGGATGATGCCCACCGGCTATCTGTCGCCAATGATGATCCAGCGCGGGTAGACGCAATTGTTCGTGAAATGCTTGATGCGGGCAATGCCTATCAGGCTGGCTATGGCGCCGTATTGCGCGCGCCGCGGGATATTCCCGCGGCCGATGCGGATGTCCCGCCGTGCCTGATCAGCGCCTATGATGGCGATCCGCTGCAAGAGCATATTGACCGGTTGGGTGAGATGCCGCCAACTTGGTCTGCTCAAAAGGTGGCCACGCCAGCAGACCATCAGGCCGTCAGTCTGAGTCATTTATTGGCCACCGAAACAGCAATGGTTGATGATTTGCATGAGGCGCAGGATGAAGGCTTTATCGCGATACAAACTGATGAGTTTAATGGCCTGATCCACTGGCGCGGAGACAGAACCGCTCATCAACTCATTCTTCACGCACCTGGCTATGCAGCGGCAGACGATCAAACTGCAGGACAAATTGCGATTGATTTGCCGGGTCATGGCTTGTCCGACAATTGGGCCGGCGAAGCGCCTGATATTTGGGGGCCTTGGGAAGCAATCATTGCGGCTGTGGCCGATGCGCTTGATACGAAAGAGACCATCTATCCAACCCTACCCATTGGCGAGCCGAAAAACCTCTATCCGGATCTAGCGCCGGATCGCTTTGGCAATTATCTCAACATGGCGTGGCAGATTGTTCGCGCTCGTCATATGTTTGCCCCGTGGTACCAAGTGGATGCAGCCCATGCTGTGGCTTTTGATGAACAGCAGCTACAGCCGGAACATATCGCCGCCGAGCATCTCGCGCTGATCAACGGACATAGCGCCAGACAATATCATATTGCCCTGCAATGCAGACAAAAGGAAAACTAATGGGAATCAAAGAAGACATGCCGCTTTTGGGTCGCCATGAAGGGGTTTGGGATGGCACCTACACATATTTCAATGCACAGAATGAGAAGATTGACGAACATACTTCCCGCCTGCTGTGCCGTCTGCCTGATGAAGGGGATATCCCTTACCACCAGACCAACCATTATAAATGGGCTGACGGCAAAACAGAAATTCGCGAATTTCCTGCCGCTTATCACGACAAACGCATCTGGTGGGATAATGAGTTGATCAAAGGCTGGGCCGCAGAAGTACCGCTAGACGAATATAACCGCACCATGATGTTGTATTGGCAGCGGCAAGGTGATCCATCGCTTTATCTTTATGAGCAGATCCAGATTTCCGATGACGGTCAGAACCGGTGCCGGACATGGCACTGGATTCGCAATGGAATGTTGGAAACACGAACGGCAATACAGGAGAGTTTTGTGACCAAAGACTGGTGCAGCATTGATGCGGAAATGGGGGCTGTTTCTGCCTGAACCTTCCAGTCTCTTTGATAAATTATGGAATAGCCATGTCGTCACCGCCTTACCGGGCGGTGGCGCATTAGTGGCGATTGACCGCGTGTTCCTGCACGAACGGACAGGCGCATCAGCGCTCAATTCACTAGCGCAAGCGGGGCGACCGGTAGCTGACCCCGCGCGTGTATTTGCCGTGACAGACCATATTGTTGATACCCGCCCGGGACGCACTGACAAGACACTCATGCCCGGCGGGCAGGCTTTCATTACTGAGACAAGGGCTGCGGCCAACGCGGCGGGTATTACCCTGTTTGATGTGAACGACCCCGATCAGGGCATTGTCCATGTCATTTCACCGGAACTCGGCATCGTTTTGCCGGGATGTACGCTGGTGGCACCTGACAGCCATACCTGCACGCAGGGTGCTTTTGGGGCGCTGGCGTGGGGCATTGGTTCGTCCGAAGCCGAGCATGCGATGGCAACCGGAACATTGCGGCTGAACAAACCCAAATCGATGCGGGTTTGCTTTTTCGGGACGCTTGCGAAAGGCGTCACGCCAAAGGATATGATCATGACGGTGATCGCCCGCCATGGCGCAGCGGGCGGCAAGGGCCATGCGGTTGAATTTGCAGGCGAAGCGGTCAGCGCACTGGATATGGAAGGGCGGATGACGCTGTGTAACATGGCAACGGAATTTTCCGCGATGTCCGGCTTTATTGCCCCTGATGCAAAAACTTTCGAATATTTGGAAGGTCGGCGCTACGCCCCCAAAGGATCAGATTGGGATCAAGCGGTTGAAAGTTGGACACAGTTGGCTAGCGATACCGGCACGGCTTTCGACACAGAGATTAAGATAGATGCTGGTGGCATCACTCCGATGGTCAGTTGGGGTACCAGCCCAGAAAATAGTGTTGGCATAAGCGGCGCGGTCCCTGATGATGCGGGCAAACGCGCGCTAGAATATATGGCATTGGATAAGGGTCAAAGGCTTGCCGGAACATCAATTGATGCTGCGTTTATCGGCAGTTGCACCAACAGCCGACTATCCGATTTGCGCCGGGCCAGCGCGCTGCTAAAGGGCAAGAAAATTGCCAGCCATGTTAAAGCCATTTGCGTCCCTGGCTCATCCCGCGTCAAACGCGAAGCGGAAGCGGAAGGCATAGATGCAATTTTCCGCGAGGCCGGGTTTGAATGGCGGGAAAGCGGATGCTCGATGTGCTTCTACGCGGGCGGCGAAAGTTTCGACGCCGGATCGCGGGTCGTATCGACAACCAACCGTAATTTTGAAAGCCGCCAAGGCCCGGGCGTCAAAACCCACATTGCCAGTCCAGAGACTGTTGTGGCTAGCGCGCTAGCCGGTGTGATTGCCGATGTGCGGGAGCTATTGTGATGGCTAAACCGCTCACAACCCTCACTTCCCTGCCGATGCCCCTGATCCGCGACAATATCGACACCGACCAGATCATCCCCTCCCGCGAGATGAAGAGCACGGGCAAAACTGGCCTAACCGACGGCTTGTTCGCTGGATGGCGCTATACCGAAATCGGGGGCCGCAAAGCTGACCTCGATTTCGTGCTCAACGATCCACATTATACTGATAGCCAAATCATCCTCGGCGGCACCAATTTCGGCTGTGGGTCGAGCCGCGAACATGCGGTCTGGGCTTTGGTCGAATATGGTTTTCGCGCCATCATCGCGCCCAGTTTTGCACCGATATTTGCCAGCAACTGCGTGCGCAACGGGATATTGCCCGCCATTATTGACGCCGATGCTATCGCCATCATGGAAAAGGCCGACAGCCCGATCACCATCGACTTGAGCACGCAAAAAATTGGCATCGACGAGGATCAAAGCTGGACCTTTCCCATCGACGAAGAAGCCAAAGCAATGTTGATCGAGGGACTCGACGCGATCGATCTCAGTTTGAAAATGGCCGACGACATTGCCACATGGCAAGAGGCCGACCGCGCACAGCGGCCATGGATATATCTAGGAGCCAACCAATGACAGTTTCCGTAACGATCAGCGAAGTCGGGCCTCGCGATGGCCTGCAAAGCGTCGATGCCGTTATGCCTACCGCAGCCAAAAAGGCTTGGATCAAGGCCGAAGCCGAGGCCGGCGTTAGTGAGATTGAAGTGGGCAGCTTTGTGCCGCCTTCCCTGCTTCCTCAAATGGCGGACACTGCGGAAATCGTGGCTTACGCCAAAACGCTTCCCAATCTGGACGTTGTGGCGCTAATCCCCAATCTGAAGGGTGCGGAGCGAGCCATTACTGCCGGCGTCGATAAAATGTCGATCCCTTTTTCTATGTCCGAAACCCATAGCATCAACAACGTCCGCAAGGATCACCCCACGATGCTCGCAGAGATCAGAGCCATCGCAGAACTCGTCGAAGCCCAGCCAGAAGGACGGCGTCCGCATTTTGAGGTTGGTCTGTCGACGGCCTTTGGGTGCACCATTGAGGGCCCGGTAAGCGAAGACCAAGTCACCCGCTTAGCCGAAGCCGCGATGGCCGCAGGCGTGGCCGAAGTCGGCCTGTCGGACACCACCGGCTATGCCAATCCAGCGCAGGTCACGCGCATGGTGCGCCAAATCAAAGGCGTGATCGGCAATGACAAGCTCAACACCCTACACCTCCACAACACCCGGGGTTTGGGGCTGGCCAATGTCATGGCAGGGCTGGAGGAAGGCATTACCACCTTTGACGCGTCGCTTGGCGGCCTCGGCGGTTGCCCCTTTGCACCGGGAGCATCCGGTAATATTGTGACAGAGGATCTTGTTTTCATGCTGGAGGCCATGGGTATTAATACCGGCATTAATCTCGATAAGCTTCTGAAAGTCAGAGAAATTATCGCAGAAGCTCTGCCGGGCGAACCCCTTTATGGCTTCACGCCCGACGCAGGCCTTCCGTTAGGATTTGAGAAAGCAGCAGCATGAGCGTCAAACAAAATGGGCCAACGCCGCTAGCGGGCCTGAAAGTGATTGAATTCACCCATATGGTCATGGGGCCAACGGTCGGCGCAATCCTTGCATCGCTGGGCGCAGAGGTCATCCGCGTCGAACCTATTGGCGGAGACCGTACTCGCAATCTGGTGGGTTCCGGTTCCGGTTATTTCCCAATGTATAACCGGCACAAGCAGAGCATATCGCTTAACTTGAAAGACCCCAAAGGGCTAAAGATCGCGCAACAACTGGTTACAGGCGCCGATATCCTGGTTGAAAATTATCGCCCCGGCGCGATGGACCGATTGGGCCTCAGCTATGAATCTTTATCTGAAACTAACGAACGCCTCATCTACGCTTCCGAAAAAGGTTTCCTTCCCGGTCCCTATGAAAACCGCACGGCGCTCGACGAAGTCGCGCAAATGATGGGTGGCCTTGCCTATATGACCGGACCTCCCGGCCAACCATTGCGCGCTGGTTCCAGCGTTATCGATGTGACGGGCGGCATGTTCGGCGTCATCGCGATCTTGGCAGCAGTCGAAGAACGCCACCGCACCGGCAAGGGCCAAAAGGTCCAAAGCTCGCTGTTTGAAACAACCGTTTATATGATCGGCCAGCATATGGCCCAAATGGCCGTCACCGGCAAAGCCGCTGATCCCATGCCTGCGCGCATTTCGGCCTGGGCGATTTATGATGTATTTCAGACCAAGGATGAACCGATTTTCATTGGCGTCGTAACCGATGCCTTGTGGGAGAAATTCTGCAAGCTGTTCGCGCTCGACGACCTGTGGGCGGACGAGAGTCTCCGCGAGAATAACAATCGGGTTGCCGAGCGCGACCAGATCATGCCGCAAATTCGCGACCTGATCGCAGGCTTTGGCCGCGACGAATTAATCGCCAAACTCGAGGGTACAGGCCTGCCCTTCGCACCGATTGCGCGTCCCGAGGACATGTTCGATGATCCCCATCTTAATGCCAGTGGCGGACTGGAGCCGGTCACCCTCCCCAATGGCACGAAAACCAAATTACCGGGACTGCCGATTGAGATGAATGGCGCTCGGCCCTCCGCACATGCGCAGCTATCAACCGTCGGTGAGCATAGTGACGTGATCATGAAAGAGCTCGGCCTCAGCGCAGCCCAGATCCAATCGCTTCGGGATGCAGGTGCCGTTGATTAAACTGGCCTTGGGTCGTTTGATCCCAGCCCAAAAGTAACAGTGGCCCGGTACCGACAATCTCCCTTATCAAAGGCGACAACAAGGGAGAGTTATCGCCATGAAGACGGATGTTCTGATCATCGGAGCCGGTGCGGCCGGCCTGAGCGCCGCGCTCGCTGCTCATGAGGACGGTTCAAGCGTCACCGTCATTGAGAAACAGCCAAAGCTGGGCGGCACCGCGTCGATATCTGGTGGTATTGTCTGGATACCCGGCAATCGGCAGATGAAAGTTCATGGCATCGAAGATAGCCGTGAGGACGCCCTAGCCTATTTCCGCTCGCTCGATCAGGGTGATATAGACGACACGAGTTTGACGGCCTTTGTTGAAGAAGGCCCCCGCGCACTTGCGTTTCTCGAAGATATGGATGCGGCGCGGCTCAGTATGCTCGAAGGCTATCCCGATTATTATCTCGACCGCCCCGGAGCCCGACCCGATGGTGGCCGCGCGCTAGACAATGATTTGTTCGATTTCTCTACGCTAGGAGACTGGGCGGAAAAGGTTTTTGAACATGGCCCAGCACCGCGCATGATGCTGCGGGAAACTCCTTTGGGTGGTGGCACCGGACAAGTCGATCCCGCTGAAATGGCACGCCGCGAAAGTGAAGATCTACGCGGCTGGGGACAGGCTTTGATCGGGCGCATGTTAAAGGCCTGCCTCGACCGGGGCATTGAACCTTTGTTGGATGTCAGCGGCTATCGCTTGATCGTTGAAGAGGGTCGGGTGACGGGCGTAACTGTGCGCCGTGATGACACCGATTTGACTATCGATGCCTCGCAAGGCGTGATCCTCGCCACTGGCGGTTTTGAATGGAATGATCAGCTCAAACAGACTTTTCTGCGCGGCCCCCTCGATGCGCCTGCGTCCCCCCCGGGTAATCAGGGTGACGGCCTGAAAATGGCGATGGCGGCGGGAGCCAGCCTTGGCAACATGACGAGCGCCTGGTGGGTGCCGACGCTGTCCATGCCCGGCGTAAACTGGGAAGGCGGCGAGCAACGCGCTATGCCAGTCTTGATCGAACGAACCTTGCCACACACGATCATGGTCAATGGCGCGGGCGAACGCTTTTGCAATGAGGCGAATAACTATTCCGCCCTCGCAGGCGCTTTCCACCAATTTGATCCGGCGACCTATTCCTATCCCAATTTGCCTGCCTATCTGATTTTCGATTCGCAATATATCTCTCGCTATCCGCTGGCCTCCGTCATGCCGGGTCAGCCGATACCCGATTGGATCACAAGCGCGAATGACTTGGAAAGCCTTGGCGCGGCGATAGGGATAGACGGGGCGCAGCTTGAAGAAACCGTGACGCATTTCAATGCCCATGCCATCAAAGGTCACGATCCTGATTTTGCCCGGGGTGAAAACGCCTATGACCGCTTTTATGGTGATCGTTCGCGCGATGGCGCGGCTGCCACATTGGGTCCGATTACCAACGGACCTTTCTACGCTGTGGAAATTAAGATGGGCACACTCGGCACCAATGGCGGCGCGAAAACCGATGGATCGGCGCAGGTGCTCGATCTGGATGGAGAGCCTATTCCCGGCCTGT
The DNA here is from genome assembly GCA_947493215.1 of uncultured Sphingomonadaceae bacterium. Classification (GTDB taxonomy): domain Bacteria; phylum Pseudomonadota; class Alphaproteobacteria; order Sphingomonadales; family Sphingomonadaceae; genus Parasphingorhabdus. Next base: position 212,143 of record CANLQE010000002.1, read on the forward strand.
TCGCGGCTGGCAATGTTATTAGCTGTCCGACCGGCGGTGTTTATGCAGGCGCCGGCGGAACGCTCGGCCCCGCATTGACCTTTGGATATATCGCCGGACGCGCAGCAGCACGCCGGATCAACAGTTAAAGACACTTAACGACATTTAAGAAGAGGATAGGATCATCAGAATATTGACCATCGGCGCGACCGGCGACCAAGGCCAACCTTTGCTGGAACGATTGCTGGACGCCGGCTTGCATCCGGTAGCGGCGCTGCGCAATCCGACGGCTCTTGTCAACACGCCTTTTGCCGATGTCGAAGCCATATCGGCTGATCTCTATGATGAGAAATCTATGGTTGCCGCAGCGCAAGGCATGGACGCGATCGCGATGCACCTGCCCTTTGTTTTTGATCTGGACAAGGCAACCGAGCTCGGCCGGAATATCGCCGCCGCGGCCAAAGGTAGCAGCGTTCGCAAGATCGTGTTCAACACCAGCTGTTATGTAGCCGATCAAGACAATGGCAACCCCGCCCATGATGGCCGCCGGGCTATTGAACAGGCGATTATCGACAGCGGCGTCAGCTATGCAATTTTTGAAACCAAAGTCTTCATGGATAATATGATCCGCAGCTGGAACAAGCCGTCCATCGTGAATAGTTCGATATTTGCCTATCCCGCCAAACCAGATCTGAAAATATCCTGGATATGCCTCGATGACGTAGCCGCCTTCATGGTAGAAGCCTTGCAGAATGATGATCTGCCCAGCGGACGCTATGCCGTTGGCGGGCCGCAAGCCTTAGTGGGCGACGAGGTTGCGGCAATTCTCAGCGAAGTGACCGGAAAGACCATCACTTTCAAAAGCCTAACGCCCGATGACTTCGCCTCTGCGATGAGCCTGCTTGTCACCGGATCAGCCACTGTCGAACCCAAATCCATTTATAGCGGCATGGCCAGCTTCTACAGCTTTTATAACGAGCAGCCGGTATCGCCGCTGATTGCCGACCCAGCCGAAATGGCGAAATATTTCAAAACCCGACCAACGCCGCTCGCCGAATGGGCGGCGCGTCAGGATTGGACCGATCCCACTGATCCAGCCTTGGCGATCAGAATGGCGGGGATGCAACAGGGGATGTAATATTGGGACGCTATTGCCCCGGTTCAAAAATCTGTCATGTTAAGGCGCTAAGGCGGGACTGAGAGATTAGTCGCCATCGCGCCTAACAACAGGATCGCAAATCATGCAGTTGAATCGCCGCAATTTTACGGGGGGACTTACCGCTCTCGCCATGTCCGGCTTTGCCCAGCACAGCAGTTTGGCGAGACGCGGGGCGGTTATGTCTCACAAGGGCTACGGTCCGTTGCAAATCGATCCCAATGGCTTGCTCGATCTGCCCAACGGCTTTTCCTATCGGGTGATTTCCGAATTTCGCGGAACCATGTCCGATGGAAACCGAGTGCCAGATCGTGCCGACGGCATGGGCTGTTTCGCAATGCCGGATGGCAAGATCGCTTTGGTCCGCAATCATGAACTAAAAGCCAATCATTTTGATGATGGCCCCTTTGGTAAAGTGCCATCGACACTGGCAACCTATGATCACAGCAATGACGGTAAGCCGCTGGTCGGCGGTACCACCACATTGCTGCTGAACGAACAAACGCTAGCAATAGAGCGCGAGCATCTCAGTCTGGTTGGCACAATACGCAACTGTGCTGGCGGCACGACGCCCTGGGGCAGCTGGCTAAGTTGTGAGGAAGATATGACCCGCGCAGGTGATGGCGTGAAGCGCGATCATGGTTGGGTTTTTGAAGTCCCGGCTGCCCATGAAGGGCTGGTTGATCCCGTCCCGCTCAAAGCAATGGGTCGGTTCAATCACGAGGCCGCAGCGGTCGATCCAGCGACGGGTATTGTTTATCTGACAGAGGACAGGAACGACAGTCTGTTCTATCGCTTCATCCCGAATGTCCCGGGCAAGCTGAACGAAGGCGGCCAGTTGCAAGCCGTGGTATTTGCCAGTGACACGATTGACAATGACAGCCGCAATTGGGGCGAAACAATTTTCCAACCGGGCGCTTGGCAATTTGTCCGCTGGATTGACGTAACTGACGTCGAGAGCCCCAAGGATGATCTGCGCGAACGCGGTGCCAGTGACGGCGCGGTCAAATTTGCGCGCGGCGAAGGTATTATTTACGGCGATGGCGAGCTTTATTTCTGCTGCACCAATGGCGGCACAGCAAAAGAAGGCCAGATCATGCGCTATCGCCCCTCGCGTTTTGAAGGTCAGAAAGAAGAAGCCGACGCGCCCGGGTTGTTGCAACTATTCATGGAATCAACCGACCGACGGCAATATAGTTATGGCGACAATCTCACCATTGCGCCAAATGGCCATCTGATTGTCTGCGAAGATCAATATAGCGCGACTGTCGATAATCATCTGCGCGGTGTGACGCCTCGCGGAGAGGCTTACGCGCTGGCCCGGGTCAGAGTGCAAACGGAGCCGGCCGGGGCCTGTTTCTCGCCGGATGGACATACTATGTTCGTCAATCTGTACAGCCCGACAAAAACGCTGGCCGTTTCAGGCCCTTGGAGCAAAGCTATTTAATTTTAGGGGCATTGTGGGGCGCAGCGCGTTAATCGCGCCGCGCCCATAATTGGTAATTAGAACTTATATCCGACTTCAACGCCAAAGCGACGACGAGCGCCAGGTGAGATAAACGAACCGCCAAATTCTACCGCCGGAATAACCTCATTGAGATATTTCCGGTTGAACATATTGTCAGCAAATGCGGTGATTTTCCAGCTTTCGCCTTCAAAACCAACCCGCAGATCAAGCACGCCAAAGGCTTCCCTTTCGGTCGGGGTAAGGTCGGCATCGCCAACAGCGGCTGGCAGAGCCAGAGCAGAGCCCGGCAACAAGCCGCTGAACAGGGTCGGACCAATGTCATCTTGCACGGTATGGAAGAACGTCGGACCGGTAATCCGGTAGTCGGCTCGCATTACCAGATCGAAACTATCGGCGATCGGCGCCACAATCTGTGTGCCCAGATTAATCGTGTAATCGGACGTCGATGGAGATTTGTTGCCGACTGTCTCGGGACGAGAGCTATTCGCTTTGATCTCGCTTTCGGTCACGTTGAACGAGCCGAAAATATCCCATCCGTCTACAATCTCCAAATTGGCGTTAAACTCGGCGCCGTAGATTTCGACTTCATCGATATTCGAAACAATCCGTAGAAGCCCAAAAGCACCGACGAAAAATTCGAAAAATTGCACATCATCCGCTTCGGTATAATAGCCCGCAAGATCAAAGGTCATCCGGCCATTCCAAAGACTGCCCTTGATACCCGCTTCAAAGGCGCTGGATGTTTCCTTGTCGAAAACATCTTCGATGAGAATGTTGGTACCGAGAAATTGATTGAAATTCTGATCAATTACCGCTGCAGACCCTTGGTTGTTGAAACCACCAGATTTGAAGCCGATGCCCCAGTTTGCATAGACATTAATGTCATCCGTCAGACCATAGCGTAGCGATATCTTGGGTTGCAGCTGCTTGAATGTCTGCGATTGATCAGTGATCGGACCAAAGGCCTGACCCGGATTAATCGGTCCGCCGCCAAAAGGGTCGGTCGCATTCGGGACCAAATTGCTAACGCTGCGATCTTCTATATCATAGCGCAGCGCAACACCGACATTGAACCGGTCACTCGGTTCCCAGTCAACCGAACCGAACGCGGCATAAACATCGGTGTTGAAATTATCAAAATAGAGTTGCGTTGTCGGGTTGGTGCTATTGGCATCGTTGAACAGCTCGCGGATAACGCCCTGCCCTAGATCCGCGCCAAGACTAACTCCAACATCACGATCAATATTCAGATAATAGGCACCAACCTGCCAGTTGAGCGGACCATCATTGTCGGATGCCAGTCGCACTTCGGCGCTGATATCGGTTTGGTTACGGATTTGATATTGCGTTCCGTCGCAGGTTGTTGGGCTATAAGGGCCAAAGGTGGAGCCGTTCGCCGGGTCGAAGATAAAGGGCGTCGGCACCGTGCCGATAAAGCCTGGAGAATTGACGGGAAAGCCCGTCAATGCAGCGGTCGTACCAAAACAGCTATTGGATGCCGCAACCGATGCCGGTGTGGCTCCGGGAAAGGTGAAGCGTGCAAAGTCGGCGGACGTACCATCGGCTGTTAGCTCCTGATCGACATCGCTGTAAAGCACCCATGCGGTCAAGACAGCGGAATCAAATTGATGCTCGATCTTTGCCGATGCTTCAAAGGTCTGCTGATCATTGGTTGGCCGGATATTGCTGTAAAAATTGAACGGATGGTCGTTCACATCTTCAAAAAAGTCGGGATTCACGCCAGCGAAATTGGGCAGATGGAAGGAAGCGTTAAAGTTGATCGACGCACCGGAAAGATCGGCATAGCGGGCTTTCACGTCCAGTTCGGTATCATCTCCCAATTGAGTAACAAACCGGCCGTCAATGGACCAGGTTTCCTGATCATCGACAATCGCAGCGTTATTTTGGAAGGAGTTGCGAAAAAATCCATCGCTGGTTGAATAGCTGCCCGACAAGACAAGACCTGAGGAGTCGCCCACCGGGACCGATACATAGGCTGACGCTTTATAAGTGTTATCCTCAGCAGCACTGGCTTCAATCCCGCCTTCTAGTTCATCACCGGGCTTCAGGGTTTGAATGACAATCGCGCCAGCGGCTGCATTGCGGCCATAAAGCGCGCCTTGAGGGCCCTTTAGCACCTCGATCTGACGCAATGTGCCTTGCTTCTGGTTGAGCTGCGCGGTGTTGGTTTTCAATATACCATCAACGACAAGCGCAACCGAACTTTCGGCGTCGCGAGTGCCATTAATACCGCGAATGTTAATCTGCGTGTCGCCTGCTTCCGCGGTCCCGGTAATGATCGTGACACCGGCAGTAAGCTGCACAAATTCATCGGCGCGTTCGATACCGGTTTTGTCAATCGCGTCCGCGCCAAAGACCGTAACGGACGCCGGAACTTCCGTCAGCAATTCGTCCTGCCGCCGAGCAGTCACGATGATAACGTTGCTATCTTCCCCCTCGCTGGCGCCTTGATCACCGGCCGATTGAGCAAGAGCGGGATTAAAACTCACCAGCGCAGCGAAACCCGCCGATAGTGAAAGAGTTGTTTTGATGTTACGCATATTAAATACCTTCCCTGAATGGAATATTCTGCAGGTCTTTTGACCCGTCGTTTTCGCGTTAAACGAGGACGTTTTCCCCGCTCATATATACATAGACTTCCTGAAATTTTCCGTCGCGCATGCGCCAGAAATTCGTGTTGTTCAGCAATGTGACATTGCCGTCCGCATCGATCAGCTCGGCAACAAAGCTGGCCGTGATCCGGCCATTGGCTTCATCGACCGTACAGTTAAAACCTCGGTGAATGATGGTTTCATAGGCACCGAAAAATTCCTCAAACATACGTTTGATCGCAGCCTTGCCGCTATGCCGGGTAAAGCTTGTTTGCACGCAAAACAGAGCTTCGTCATGAAAACAATCCAAAGCAGCATCCATATTTTTTGCATCAACATTGCCAAAATAGGTTTTCGTCGCAAATTCGATCAGTTCTGCGCGAGATAGGCCGGGTTCATATTGCATCAGGCCTCTCCTTCTTTGAGCAGATTATCGCCGCTCATATAGACGAATACATGCTGGAACAGGCGGTCCTTACAATAGAAGCGATTGCAATTTTCATAGCGCAATTGCTCACCGCCATTGGGTGTGATCAATACCGTAAACTGTGAACAGACGGCGTTGGTGCCAGGGTCAGCCACATGCACGAAATTACCATGCCAGATGGACTCAAAATCAGTGAACAGCTTTTCAAACATCGCCCGGATCGCATCACGACCTTCGTGAATGGTATTGGATGTCGCTTCATGCAGGATCGCGTCTGGCGCAAAGCAATTCAGCACTTGCGTCATATTCTGGTTATCGACGCCATCAAAATAGCGTTTCGTCACAATGTCGATATAAAACGGATAGGGCAACGGTGTCTGCCCTGCCATGCCGGGTGTCCAGTCTGCCATTAATACCATCCTTTTCTGATATCATCGTCCTTCGGCACTTCCGGCGAAGGAAACGCAACCTTGCTGTGGGTCAAGCCAAGTTCAAGCAAGGTTTCGAGAAACTTATACGCCACTTGCCCCGGGTTCAGGACCGGGATCGGCATATTATCATCGAGAAATTTTGCCGACTGATGCATGGTCGTGGAGCCAAGCACGATAACGTCCGCACCATCTTCTTCCATCGCAGCGGTTGCCTCGGCTTTCAATTTATCGAAGATCACCTCTTCCTTGCCCGCAAGCAATTCCGTGACGTCGGGGCGGGTATCAATCGACCGCAGTGAAGCGACTCGATCCCACCAGCCATATTCATTCAGGGTTTTCTCGTAGAGCGGGAACCATTCGGGCCACATAGTCAGCACGGTAAATTTCTTGCCCAGCATCATAGCGGCCGCAAAAGCCGCTTCACCCGGACCGACGACAGGAATGGAAAGACGAGAACGCAAGGCTCGCATACCGCTATCACTAACCGTATCGATCAATACGCCGGCATAACCTTCTTCTTCAGCCTTTATACCAGCTTGAAAAACCGTCCAGTCCATCAACATGGTATCATGATAACTGTCCCCCAGTGCCGCGCCCCAGGGCACAGCGACAAATTCCGGCGCAAAGCCTTCGCGAACAAAATCTGCTGGCAGCTGTTCCGCGCGGGCGGCAACGCCAGCTTCATCCATTGGAATAGGAACAATGACCTTGATACGTTTTGGATTGGGCATAATAGTTGACAAATCTCCCTGCTACACTTCTATTGTATACAAAATCACCCCGTCAAGCACAAACTGTGCGCCCTATGAACAAAGCTAGCTCAAACCCTTGAGGAATATGACCGATCCCATGATGCCCGCCTCCGAAACTGCTTATCAAAAGATCCGCGCTTTCATCCTGCAAGGGGAAGCCATACCTGGCATGCAATTGACCGAGGAAAAACTGTCCGAGATATCGGGTGTGTCGCGGACTTCCGTGCGTGATGCGGTCCGGCGGCTGGAAAATGAAATGCTGGTCGTCCGCAGCGCATCCAAAAGACTGTTCGTGGCCGACTGGTCCGATGGCGAGGTAGATGAGATGTTTACCTTACGCGGGATGTTGGAAGCCCATGCTGCCGCCCGCGCTGCGCAGAGGATTGACGGCGATGCCCTGAACATATTGCGCGGTATAAACAAAGAGCTGAAAGACGCGGTGAACCAATCACCGCCCGATATCACATGTTTTCTGGAAGCCAACCGGCGCTTCCACGACCTGATATTAGAATGCGCGCAGTCACCTCGCTTGACCAAGTTAATGCCAGCGCTGGTCGAACAACCGGTGGTTCGGCGAACGGCGCATCAATATTCCAAAATCCAACTGAACCAGTCAGCAGTAGACCATGATGAGTTAATCGCCGCCTTTGCAGCGAAAGATGCCGACTGGGCCAAATCGGTGATGACCAGTCATATCCGGCGGGCATTTCACTCATTCAGTGCTACAGCTGCCCCGGAAAGTCCCTAGGCTAGATAATCCCGCGATCCAAAAGGTCTGCCATTTTCGCGCTATCCATGCCCAGTAATTCACCATAAATGGCTTCATTATGCGCGCCCAAATCGGGGCCGATTGTTTCGATTTTACCCGGAGTATCGGACAGTTTCGGAGCGACATTCTGCATCATGAAATTCTCATGCTGTGGATGATCCATTTTCACCAAAGCATCGCGCGCTTCGAAATGCGGGTCCGCCAGCATTTCTGGGGCACGGTATATGTTGCCGGCCGGAACACCATTTTCTTCGCACAGGTCAAGAATTTGCTGACTGCTCAACGTCCGTGTCCAGACATTGATGAGATCATCCAGTTCGGTCTGGTGCTCGCCGCGCGCCACATGGGTGGCATAGCGGGGATCATCGCCCAATTCCGGTTGTCCCATCATCGCGGACATGCGCTTCCATACGCTGTCCTGATTACCACCGATCAACACGCTGCCATCGTTCGTTTCATAAACATTGGAAGGTGCGATTTTCGGCAATATCGATCCTGTCCGTTCGCGGATATGGCCCGCGACGGTATATTCAGCGACAGTCGATTCCATATTGGCGAGCACCGCCTCATATATAGCTGAATCAACAACCTGTCCCTTGCCCGTCACATGCCTGTGGTGCAGCGCCATCATCGCACCGAGACAAGCATAGGTCGCCGCCAGCGAATCGCCAATCGAAAGACCGGCACGGCTTGGCGGGCGGTCTGGCTCGCCAGCAATATAGCGCATCCCGCCCATTGCTTCGCCGATCGACCCATAGCCTGCACGCGACGCGTAGGGACCGGTTTGGCCATAGCCGGAAACGCGGATCATGATCAGCGCCTGATTGATCGCGCTCAGCTGATCGTAGCCCAACCCCCATTTTTCCATCGTACCGGGGCGGAAATTTTCCAACAGAAAATCGCTTTTTTCGACCAGTTTTTTGACAATGTCCTGACCTTCCTTTTCGCGAAGGTTGAGTGTAATTGATTTTTTGTTGCGCCCGACGACCGAAAACCACAGCGGTATTCCCTGTCCCCAACTGCGCATCGCATCGCCGACCTTTGGTGGCTCGATTTTGATAACTTCTGCGCCATGATCTCCCATGAGCTGACCGCAAAAGGGGCCTGCAATTAGCTGCCCCATTTCGATCAACCTAAGTCCGGCCAGTGCCCCTTGCGCCATTAAAAAACCTCCTGCATGATGCTTTTTCTATACAAAGCACATTATAGATTGTATACAATTTCTATGGCACATGAAAACCCTTTATCAGTCAACATCGTTGAAGTCGGCCCGCGCGACGGCTTGCAGAATGAGGCTGAGATTATTTCCACAGCGGACAAGCTGGGCCTGATCAATCATATGATAGACGCCGGTATCCGCCGGATGGAAGTCGCGAGCTTCGTGCATCCCGGCCGCGTTCCTCAAATGGCAGATGCCGAAGCGGTGATCGAGGGCCTGCCTGACCGCGCCGATGTTTCCTATATCGGTCTGTGCCTGAACAAACGCGGCGTCTTGCGCGGACTCGCCACCAAAGAGGGTGGCAAGCGCGGGATTGATGAAGCCGGCTGTGTCATCGTCGCCAGCGACACATTTGGCGAGAAAAACCAAGGTCAGACGATCGCTGAAGGCATAAGGGAGAATCGCGAGATGATCCGCTTTGCGAAAGGCGAAGGTCTGAAAGCGCAGGTCACGATTTCGGCGGCCTTCGGCTGTCCGTTTGAAGGGCATGTCCCACCCGAAACCGTTTTAAACATCGCCCGCGAAATGGCCGAAGAAGAACCGCTTGAAATTGCACTCGCCGATACAATCGGTGTCGGTGTGCCAGGACAGGTAGAAGATTTGTTTGGCCGCCTTGGCGAAATACTGCCCGACAACATAACCATGCGCGCGCATTTTCATGACACACGCAATACCGGCATTGCCAATGCATGGGCCGCTGTGCGGTCAGGCGTCTCAACCCTCGACGCGAGCCTTGGCGGACTCGGCGGCTGTCCGTTTGCGCCCAACGCAACGGGTAACATCGCCACCGAAGATCTGGTCAACCTGCTTGACCGGTCAGCGATCAATCACGGCGTTGATCTGGCCAAAGCCATCGCCACCAACCAATGGTTTGAAACAATATTGGACCGACCGCTACCCTCGCTCGTTGCGAGGGCAGAGGCTTGAATGCATAAATTATAAAGAGAGAGAATGACATATGGGGTATCGACTAGGCGTTGATGTCGGGGGAACCTTTACCGATCTGCTGCTTTTCAATGATGAAACCGGACAATTCTGGCGCACGAAAACGCCGTCTACGCCTCATGACAGCTCCGAAGGCATATTAAATGGTGTGAACGCTATTTGTGAAGATGCGGATGTTAAGGCCAGCGAGATCGAATATTTTCTCCACGGCACAACGGTCGCCACCAACGCAGTGCTGGAAGGCAAAGGCGCAAAAGTTGGCCTGATCACCACCGAGGGTTACCGCGATATCATGCAGATTGCGCGCAGCTTTGTCCCCGGCGGCCTTGCTGCCTGGATTATCTGGCCCAAACCGCAACCTCTCGCGGCGCTGGAAGACACGGTTACTGTTAAAGAGCGCATGGGCGCCGATGGTGAAGAAGTCCGTCCCCTCGACGAGGCGAGTGTGACAACGGCCATTGAATATCTTAAAAAGCAGGGTGTGGAAGCGGTTACGGTCTCTTTGATGAACGCCTATACCAATGGCGCGCATGAAAGCCGTATTGGCGAAATGGTCGCAGCCGAAATGCCTGATGTTCCCTATTCGCTGAGCCACGAAGTGCTTCCTGAAATGCAGGAATATGAGCGGACGTTGACAACAGTCGCCAACGCGGCTGTCCGGCCGGTGGTGAGTAATTATGTGTCCAGTCTGCGCGCCAAGCTAGCCGACGCTGGGATGGCAGGACGGTTCTCGCTACTGCGTTCCGATGGCGGCCTGATGTCCTCCCAAAAAGCGGAAGAGCATCCCGTCAACATCTTGATGTCCGGTCCGGCCGGCGGCGTTACAGGCGCTGTCTGGGTTGCAAAAAATGCGGGACTGAAGAACATCCTGACGCTGGACGTTGGCGGGACCTCTACCGACGTGGCGTTGATCGAAAATCTAGAACCGCGCCGAGTGCGCACAACCGAGGTTGGCCACTTGTCAGTGCGCGCCTCTTCGCTGGATGTGAAGACGGTTGGCGCAGGCGGCGGTTCCATCGCCTATGTGCCAGAACTAACCGGTGCGCTGAGAGTGGGTCCGCAATCAGCTGGGGCAGTCCCCGGACCAGTGGCTTATGGCAAGGGCGGCGAAGAACCGACTGTCACCGACGCTAACGTCGTGCTCGGCTATCTACCGGAAAATTTACTCGGTGGCTCGTTCCAGCTGGATCGCGAAGGTGCCAAGAAATCAGTCCAGAAAATCGCCGACGCCCTTGGCATTGATCTAATGGCAGCCGCACGTGGTATCATTGATATTGTGAACGAAAATATGTTCGGTGCGCTGCGCATGATTTCTGTGCAGCAAGGCTATGACCCGCGCCATTTCGCTTTGATGGGATTTGGCGGAGCAGGGCCGCTGCACGTCAACGCAGTCGCAAGACTGATGGGAAGTTGGCCAGCTGTATCGCCGGTTTCTCCCGGGGTGCTCTGCGCTTTGGGCGACGCGACAACGCGGATGCGGACTGAGACAGCGCGCTCCTTCTCGCGCCTAGCGACAACCACTGATGCGTCGGAGCTCATCGCAATCCTGAAAGAAATGGCCGATCAAACCCGTGCGGAATTGCTGTCCGATGGCGTTGCAGAAGAAGACCTTACCAGCGAATTCGAAATCGACGTGCGCTATGCTGGACAGGCCTTTGAAGTGCCCTTGACGATCACGCCAGAAGTGTTGGAACGCGATGGCATTGACGGCATATTAGCCCGCTTTGATGAAGAGCATCATCGGCTTTTCACCTTCAACATGGATACTCCGCATGAAGTTGTGAACCTGCGCGCTGTCGCAATGGGTCAGTCACTCAACCTGCCAGCCGCAGAATTGCCCAAAGGCAATGGCGATCCATCGGACGCAAAAATCCGCGATCATAAATTATGGATGGACGGCGCAGAACAAGATGGAGCGATTTACGATCGCGCTAAACTCAAGCAGGGCGATGTCATCATAGGCCCGGCGATTGTTGTGGAAATGGATTCCACAACCCTGATCGAAAAAGGCTGCGTCGGCGAAGTGGACGCGGTCGGCAATATCCTCATCAATTTGGCGGAGGGACAGTAAAATGCCTGCAACAATCATTGAAACCAACGATACGCCTTTCAAAAAAATCGATATTGATCCGGTCACGCTGGATATTATCGAAAATGCATTGCGCAATGCCCGGATTGAGATGGATGCGACACTCGTACGGACAGCCATGTCGCCAGGCATTCGCGAACAGGGTGATGCCTTTCCTCTAATCGCTGATCATACCGGCAAGATGATTGTCGGACAGTTTGGCAGCTTTATCGACGGTTTCCTGCGTCTCTATGACGGTACGCTGGAAGATGGCGATATGATCTTCCTGTCTGATCCTTATAGCTGCGACGGCGCGGTCAGCCACAATAACGACTGGCTGATCCTATTACCCATTTTCAAGGATGGCCGTTTAATCGCCTATACCGCCATGTTTGGACATCAATCCGATATCGGCGGAAAAGTGGTCGGCTCCATGCCGATTGACGCCAAATCAATCTTTGAAGAAGGCGTTCGCATACCGCCTGTCAAAATCTGGAAAAAAGGCGAATATAACGAAGATTTGATGAAGCTCGTTATGCACCAAACCAGAAAACCTGATTGGTGTCAGGCCGATTTAAACGCGATTATTGCATCCTGCCGTGTGGCGGCACGCCGCGTTATTGAAATGGCGGATCGTTTCGGTGATGACGTCTATGTTTCGGCGACGCAGGAATTGCTGGCCCGCAATCATCGGGCGATGAAAACATTGATCGGTCAGGCTATCGGCGAAGAGCCGGTCAGCTTCGAAGACTATATCTGTGATGATGGTATTGGCGCTGGCCCTTATAAGATAAAGTGCACGATGCGGCGCGAAGGCGAGAAGGTCATTCTCGATTTTGAGGGGACCGATCCGCAAAGTGGCGCTTCCATCAATTTCTTGCTCAATGAAAATATGTTCAAGATGTTCTTCGGCATTTACATGATCATGGTTTTCGATCCGCAAATCCTGTTCAACGACGGTTTCTATGATCTGATTGAAGTGCGGATTCCCGAAGGATCACTGCTCAAACCCAAATTCCCGGCTGCGCTCTCTGGACGCACACACGCGCTGGGGCGCATTTTCGATATTCTCGGCGGGTTGCTGGGTCAGAAGACGCCGGAATTCCTGAACGCCGCTGGCTTTTCGTCGTCACCACATCTGTTCTATTCCGGCAATGACAAAAATGGCGATTGGTTCCAGCTGTTTCAAATTGGCTTTGGCGGGATACCCGGGCGTCCTCTGGGCGACGGGCCAGATGGTCATTCGCTATGGCCCGGCTTTACCAATGTACCCAATGAATTTCTCGAGCGCTATTTCCCATTGCGCATCGAACGCTATGAGACAGCGCAGGATAGCGGCGGCGCAGGATTGCACCGCGGCGGCAACGGCATTCACCTGACCTATCGTTTCCTCGCCGGTGGGACTATTTCCATCCATGATGATCGTTGGTTCGTTCCGCCATGGGGCGTAAACGGCGGTGAACCTGGAAAACGAGCTCGTAAGATTCTTGAAAAAGCAGATGGCACGAGCACGATCGTCGCCAACAAGGTGGAAGAAATCACCGTCGCAGAGGGTGACCAGTTACACTTCGTCACATGGGGCGGTGGCGGATGGGGCAACCCATTGGAACGCGATCCCGAAGTGGTGGCGTTGGAAATCCGTCAAGGTCTGGTCAGTGTTGATGGAGCGCGGGAATATGGCGTCGTCATGGCGAGCGATGGAACAGTGGACCAATCGGCTACGGACAGTCTGCGGAACGATCTGGCTAGCCAAGTTATCGAAACCGATAGTCCGTTTAACTTCGGACCGGATATCGAAACGCTGCGCGCCAATTGTCTGGAAGAAACTGGCCTGCCTGCCCCCATCCAACCGGGGCATGTCGCCGCTTAACACTAATCCTTCTATTAGTGATCCTTCTGTTAGTGGACTTCCCCTTTGTCGCCGATAATCTGGGCGACAAAGGAGAGGTTTTCTGATGAACATATTAGACAGTTTCAAACTGGAGGGCGACGTTGCCATCGTCACGGGCGCTGGCAAAGGCATTGGTCGGGCAATTGCTTTAGGCTTGGCAGAGGCTGGCGCAGATGTGGCTCTGGCAGCCCGCACAGCTGGTGATCTGGAGGCTGTGGCCGAAGAAATCCGTGCGCTGGGCCGCCGCGCCATAACCGTCGCTACCGATGTCACTGATATGGCTGCGCTAGAAAATCTGGCACAGCGGGCGGTCGATGAACTGGGGTCGTTAACGATCTGGGTCAGCAATGCCGGTGGCCTGCCTGACGGAACACCTCGCTACCTCACGAAAACCTCAGAGGACAACTGGGACGCGCAGATTGATCTCAATCTCAAAAGCGTCTGGATGGGAGCTGTTGTCGCAGCAAAGCACATGAAGGAAAATGGCGGTTCCATTATCAACACTTCGTCCCGCGCTTCTTTTGGCGGACAGGTAAAAAATGGGCCTTATGGTGCATCAAAAGCGGCGGTAAACAGCCTCACCAGTACGTTATCATTAGAACTCGCGCCCAAAATCCGGGTCAACGCGGTTGCTCCTGGCCCGATCCCTACTGAAAATTTTGACGAGTCCATGGGAATAAAATCCGATGAGGATCGTGAAAATCTGCTGAAGCATATTGGCGTTCCGCTGGGGCGTTATGGCAAGGAAGAGGATATCGCCGCAGCGGTCATCTATATGGCCTCCCCAGCGGCCAGCTGGGTAACCGGCCAATGTCTGTTCGTGACCGGAGGCCGTTAGAAAAGGAAAGATTGCGGGCCTCGTCCAAACTGGACTAGTATCTATGAAACAATAGATTGCGGTACGCTTGAACAATATTTTCCCCATATTCCGGTTTCTGAAAGACAAGTCCTCGGCAGGTCTTGGCTGCGCTCTGATAACTTTAACGGCGGTAACAGGTGCCTCCACGCGCAATCCTGGTGCTCATATGGCCGTCGCGGCAGACGGCAGCTCGGTCGGATCCTTTTCCGGCGGCTGCATTGAAACAGCGGTCGTCGCTGAAGCCTTGGATTGCCTCACCGCCAATGCACCACGCGAAGTCCGTTTTGGCGCAGGCTCGCCATATCTCGACATTCGCTTGCCTTGTGGCGGCGGCATTGATTTGCTGTTCAGCCCCTTTCACAATGCGGAGATCGCTGAGGAACTATTTGATGCGGTCTCGGCAAGGCAGCCCTTTACCATCAGCATGGATAGTAAAAAGGGTACCATCACCCGTGCACCGGCCGAGCAAGATCAGGCCGTTGTTCGGGAGGGATCAGCGGTTCACGTCAACCACATTCCCGCCGCCAAAATCATCACCCTCGGTCATGGCGCTGTTGTTGAAAATCTCGCAAATCTAACGGCATCCTATGGCCTCGACTGCGAAATATTAACGCCGGATTTGGATATTGTGGAGCGGATCACCGAAGACGGCGGCACGGCTCATCGGCTTAAAACACCAGCGGCTACCGATCTCTATCAAGCCGATCCGTGGACGGCATGTGTCTTTTATTTTCATGACCATGATTGGGAAGCGGAACTGATGAAGCAGGCACTGGCTTCACCGGCCTTTTATATTGGCGCGATGGGTAGTTTCAAAACCCACGGTATCCGCAAGACTTTACTTAGCGAAGTAGGCGTCAGCGACGCGGTTATTAAGCGGATGAAAGCCCCTATTGGCATCATTCCGTCGACGCGTGACCCCGCCACTCTGGCGCTGTCTACGCTAACCGAAATAATTGAAACTTATCACAGCCGTTTCAGCCGTACCCATGGCACGATCGCCTTATAAGCACTGACCATCATCGACCACTATATCAGACCCGGTCATAGCCTGCGAAACATCTGACGAAAGATACAGCATCATTGAATCGAGCGACGACATGTCCTGCAGCCGCCGCCGATGGAAACTGGCTATCTGTTTCTTGCCGCCTTCGGTTTGATACCAGTCACCCTGAATTTCGGTGGCGATATAGCCGGGATGGATGGTATTCACGTTCACACCCTGTCGCACCCACTCACGCGCCAGATTGCGGCCGAGATGGGTGACACCAGCTTTGCTCGCAGCATAAGCGCTATCGCCCTCTCCAGTAAGCCGCGACGTAATTGATCCAATGATTGTGATCCGGCCGTTTTCCTTGGCCCGACTGTCGCTGGCAATCAGGCGCTTGGCCCCTTCGCGGGCAACCAGATATACGCCGACAAAATTCGTTCCGATAAGGTTCTGCAAACCTTCCAGAGGCACATCGGTTGAGCGACCGGCAGCACTGACTCCGGCATTTGCGACGATTGAATCGACTACACCAAATTTCGCCTCCGCTGCATCATAAGCAGCAATCACAGATGCCTCATCCGTTACGTCGAGAGGCACCGCCAACGCACTGCCACCCGCCGCTATTATTTTGTCCGCCACTTCTGCCGTGCGATCCGTTCGCCGCGCGCCCAGAACAACATTGGCACCCGCCGCAGCAAACAGCTCCGCGAAATGCGCGCCAAGGCCTGATGATGCGCCAGCGATTAGAGCGGTCCGACCCGCCAGTGAGAATGGAATGTCCATATTTTATCCTCTGGATTATGCGTTATCACAATCGGCTCTAGACCATCACCTTCTGCTCAGCCAATATCGCTTTGCATAGGGGCTCATCGAACAACTGGGCCAACATAAAAGGGAGAGGATAGATATGATCGACGCGTCGCTCAATTATGAAGGCAAGATAGTTTCCGTCATTGGCGGCTCCAGCGGAATTGGTAATGCCACCGCACAAGCCTTTCGCAAATGCGGGGCGCAAGTTCATGTCACCGGCACCCGCAAAAGCGCGGAAGACTATTCCAAGGACGCCGGCTCTGATCTGGACGGCCTGCATTATGCTCAGGTGGATGCTGCCGACGATATGGCCATCACAGCCTATCGACGGACTTTTTCTAAAGTTGACGTTTTGATCTGCTCGCAAGGCATGGTGCTATATAAACGCGCAGAATTTGAGCCGGAAAATTTCGCAAAAGTAATCCAGGTCAATCTCAACAGCTTGATGACCTTTGCCGGTCAATTTCATGATCTTTTGAAAGAAGCACAAGGTTCGCTGATCATCATCAGCTCCACCGCCGCCTTTCATGCGACTGTTGGCAACCCTGCCTATAATGCATCGAAGACAGGAGCCATGGGCCTGACCCGAACTTTGGGCAAGGCATGGGCTCCTGACGGTATCCGCGTCAACGGCATCGCGCCCGGGCTTATCGCAACGAAGATGACGGCCGTGACAACCGAGAATCCGAAACGCCGGGAAGCGACCATCAGAAATATCCCAGTCGGCCGGATTGGTGATCCGGATGATATGGCAGGGCTATCGTTATTCCTTGCCTCCCCATTGGCGCGCTATGTCGTCGGACAGACGCTTATCGCTGATGGTGGATTGTTGTTATGACGATGAAAGTCATGAATTGCTGGATGAAATTGGGACTGGCCGGTCTCGCCTATTCTTTCGCATCACCCAGTCTCGCTAGCGATAGCTGGCGCTTTGACAAATATAGCAATTCAACAGATTGCGGCGACCGAAAGCCACTGACGGAACAAGAAGAATTGGGCCTTACCCGTGCCAGCGATACATACCGGATATTGGCAATGATCGGGAAAGAGGCTGAGAAAAATGAAAACGCCGTCTGGATGATATTGGCCATTGATGGCAGGCCAATGAACCAAGCGGGCGAGTTTCCCAAAGGGCGCTGCGCCAACAAAGCCATTCTGAAAATGTCGGATGGGCAGGAATATGCAGGTATAACCGAATATAAGAAAAAGAAAGCGGGGGATGAGCATCCCGGATATTCCTATCGGGTGCTATTCGAGAAAGGCAGCCCGATACCGGAGCTACGATATGATGCGACTTTGTATCGCATTGACGGGCATCTCAGCTATCCCGAACATGGCGAAAATACGCGCCCCTTTGCCGGCTGGTGGATCAAGGTTGAGCAGTCCCCATAGGAGATGACTCGCAAACTATGTCGTCGGGCAGACGCTGATGGTGGATTGCTGCAGCAGCTCAAACTATGGCAGGCTCATCATTCACCGCTTTGCCGGTCCACCAGAATAATATCGCCGCCATGATCAGGCTGAAAACCACCGTTACGATGACCGCATAGCTAAGCGACATCGAACCATAGTCGCTGGCCCAATTATCACTCATCATGCCAATAAGTGCGGGACCAATGCCATAACCTAGCAGGTTGATCGAAAGGCTGCTGATGGACGACGCCGTGCCGCGCTCTGACGGCAATACGGAGGATTGCACCATTGATATGGCAGCGCCTTGTGTTGAAACCAACAGAACATAGCCGATGATATAAAGCGTAAGGGTCATTTCCAAACTGCCGGCCAACAAACAAAAAGTCCAGAATGGCAAGGTTAACATCATCGCCAAACAGCAATACCATGGACGCCATTTGGGATTTTTCTTCGCCAGATAATCAGCCAAATATCCGCCCAAAATCATACCAGGAACGCCGGCAACGAATAACGCAGCTCCAAGATAAACGCCAACTTCGCCTTGGGTTACATCATAGTTGCGGATCAGCGTCGGTGCCAGCCAAATGGCAAAAGCGAATGATGGAATATTGGTAAAGGAATTTGCTAAAACGACGCGAAAGAAAACGCTGTTCTTCCACAGCGATCGCATGGTGGCCATGAACGGTTGTTGTGTGTTCGCCTCGGCTTGCGGTCCATCTGGCTTGAAATAACGGCCGCGCTTTGGTTCTTTCACGGTCAAATAGAGGATGATACCGAGCAGCACCCCCGGCAAGCCCAATATTATGAAAGTCCAGCGCCATCCGTAAGTCTCTGCGATCAGGCCGCCCGCTGCATAGCCGAGCACAGGACCCAACACCGCACCGACGGCAAATATGCCCATCGCGCGGGACAATTCATGTGGCGCAAAATAATCTGTAATGATTGAAACCGAGGGCGGCCCCCCTCCTGCCTCGCCAACGCCAACACCCAGACGGGCCAACAACAATGTCCAGAAACCAACCGCCGCGCCGCAAAGGGCCGCCATCAGGCTCCACATCGACAAAGCCACAGCAACCATATTTTTCCGGTTGGTACGATCCGCTAAACGGCCCGCAGGAATTCCAAGGAGCAGGTAAAAAGCGGTGAAGGCGGTTCCCGCCAGCAAACCAATTTGCGTGTCACTTAGCAGAAACTCGGCTTTAATATCCTCGATCAGGATCGACATAACCAAGCGGTCAGTGATGTTGAACATGAAGGTCAGCATCAGCATGATCAGCACATAATAGCGGTAGATACCGCCAGTGCTTGATGTTGCCTGATCAGCCATACGCATTCCCTCCTAAAGGAGCACCACGGATAGCGCGAAAAAGGGGGTGCAGCCAGCCTGACTGCACCCCCTTTTATGATAGGGTTATAGAACCTGCTTTATGCAGCAGCAGTCAGCTTAATGTGCCGCCGCATATGATGATCAACACTGCCAAATTCGCTTTCAATAATCGAAAGGCGTTTGAAATAGCTGCCAACAGCCGTTTCATCGGTGACGCCCATGCCGCCATGGGTCTGAACCGCTGACTGGCCAACAAAGCGTGCTGATTGACCAACACGCACTTTCGCCGAAGAGACAGCATGTTTGCGTGCTGCTGCGTTCTCGTCGAGCTTGATCGTTGCGAGATAGGACATGGAGATGGACTGCTCATATTCCATGAACATATCGACCATGCGGTGTTGCAGCACTTGGAAGCTGCTGATGGGAACGCCGAATTGCTTGCGCTGTTTGGCATATTCCAGTGTCATTGCGTGAGTGACCTGCATCGCGCCGGTTGCTTCTGCGCAGACTGCAGCCGTGGCTTCATCAACCACTGTCTCAATCAGTGGCAAGCCGCCATCCAACTCACCAATTAATGCATCAGCCGAAACGGAAACATTCTCAAAATAGACTTCCGAGGCACGGCGACCATCGACGGTTGCATAGTCCCGCAAGCTAACGCCCGCAGCGTCTTTGGCGACGACAAACACAGACACACCATTTGCATCAGTCTGTCCGCCAGAGGTCCGCGCCGTCACGACGAAATGGCTCGCCCAGGGCGCACCGATCACGACCGCTTTTTGGCCGTTCAATGAAAAGCCTTCGCCGTCTTTCTTCGCAGTGGTCGTCAGATTCGCAAGATCATAACGCCCCTGTGGTTCGGCATAAGCAAAAGCAAAAACCTTCTCACCCGCGATAATTGCGCTAAGATATTCTTCCTTCTGCGCTGCGGTTCCAGCATGTTTCAAGAAGCCACCGGCACAAACAACGCTCGGAATGAATGGCTCGACCACAAGGCCTTTGCCAAATTCTTCCATGATCAGCATGGTTTCAACCGCGCCGCCGCCAAAACCACCATCTTCTTCTGAAAAAGGCGCTGCCAGCATGCCAAGTTCCGCCAATTGTGCCCAAAATTCAGGGCTCCAACCCGCGTCACTGGCGATTATGCCGCGCCGCGTGTCCCAGTCATATTGCTCCCGAACGAGCCGTGAAATACCGTCACGAACCATATTTTGTTCGTCAGAAAAATTGAAATCCATAGTTTCGCTTTCTTATTATTTTGCGGTTGGATCTAGAGTCCGAGAACCATTTTGGTGATGATGTTACGCTGAATCTCGTTTGATCCACCGTAGATCGATGTCTTGCGCATATTGAAGTAAGTCGGAGCTGCGCTGTGCGCATAATCCGGACCAATCGGGAAATCGTTTGAGCCATCGGCCGGGAAGCTGCGGAAGTCAGGCGTGCCATAATAGCCAACCGCTTCCAGCGTCAATTCGGTTAGACGCTGCTGAATTTCCGTGCCTTTCACTTTCAAGAGCGAGCTTTCAGGGCCCGGGCCTTTACCCGCCTGTTCACCAGCCAATGTCCGCAGTTCGGTAATTTCCAGCGCTGCGAGGTCAATTTCCAGCTGGCTGATCTTGGTTGCAAAACCCATGTCCTGAATAAGCGGTTCGCCGTCGAGCATCTCGTGCTTGGCAATGTCTTTCAGCTGCTCAACACCGCGTTTGGAACGCGCCACACCAGCAATGCCGGAGCGTTCATGCGCGAGCAGGAATTTTGCGTAGGTCCAACCTTTATTCTCTTCGCCAATAAGGTTTTCCGCCGGTACGCGCACATCGGTGAGCCATACTTCGTTGACTTCATAGCCGCCGTCGATGAGTTTGATTGGGCGCACTTCAATGCCCGGGGTGTTCATGTCGACGAGGATGAAGCTGATGCCCTGTTGCGGCTTAGGCGCATCGGGATCGGTGCGGCACAGGAAGAAACCCCAATCGGCATGCTGCGCCAAGGTTGTCCAGGTTTTTTGGCCATTGAGGATGTAGTCATCGCCATCGCGGACAGCGGTTGTTTTCAATGACGCAAGATCAGAACCAGCGCCTGGCTCTGAATAACCCTGACACCACCAGGTGTTACCGCTTTTGATCCCTGGCAGATGCTTGGCTTTCTGCTCTTCATTACCGAACGTATAAATAACCGGACCAACCATCGCCACGCCAAAAGGCAAAGGCATAACCGCATTTACACGGGCGTTTTCCTCTGACCAAATATAGCGCTGCGTCGGCGTCCAGCCGGTTCCGCCATATTGCTCAGGCCATGCCGGAACAGACCAGCCTTTTTCGCCGAGAATTTTATGCCATGCAGTCATATCTTCCGGAGTCATATCGTCCTGAACAGCCGCACGTTCGATATTCTGGGGGTAGTTATTCTCGATAAAGCTGCGCACTTCGTCGCGAAATGCATTTTCCTCTGCTGTGAATTCCAAGTTCATGACCGATTCTCCAATGATGAATTTGGCGCCAACATACGCCAAAAACCCCAGAAAACAAGCTGATCGAAAGACCGTAGAAGGTGACGCTACGGCAAGCAGGACTCCTGTCGGATTTCATTCTTAAAAACCTCAGACCCGATTTAACCGACTCCTTAAATATCCGCGGAATATTTATCCTTACGACGTTTTCCGAAACGCATGCCGCTTTCCAATTTGGCCCGTAGAGCGGTATAGTAAGCCTCTAGGAATATCCGCTCATCGCCGCTGCCCGGTTCCCATCCGATTTTGGCGCAAATGGATTTGGTCACTGTCTCCAGCGCTTCGTCCGTTCCGGTCCTCAGCACGCTTTCCAGCGTTTGTAATTCAAACTCGCCATAGACGGACAAATCAGTGTCCGAGAATTCATAACGGCTCGTCGCCTGCCCAACAGCAGGGTTGGCGCTGGCCTCAGCCGAAGGTGCCACAACACCGCCCAGATTCCGCTTCACATTCTGGATCACCCAAGTTCCCGCGATCAAATCACCACAGCGCAGGCGGTCTTTGTTAAACAACGGAAAGAGTAGGAACATCAAAACCCACAGGAAGCCCGCCCAAGCGGTAAAGTCGGTCATCGTGCCCTCGGCCTCTCCCGAGGTGATAAAGACCAGCGGCAGAAAAAGCTCGATATCGCGGATGATATTGCGCGCGATCACTGCTTCTGCTGTCAAGCGTCCGCCATCACGCGCGGCAACCCGGATACCGACGGCGCGTTTGCCCCATGTCGCCGCCCTTTCACCCAATTCGAAATAGAGGAAATAGGCGTTGCGAAATAGAAAAACCGCGATGATCCAAAAGACGGCGACCACGCTTAACGGGCCGCTTTCTTCTAAAACTGCGCCACCGCCAAAAGCAGCTTCAAAGCCCCACAGGACAAGAAGCCCCAACAAAGTCACACCGAGGATCAAGCCCAATATGATAAGGATATCCAGCGTCAACGCACCAGCGCGAGCGCCGGCGGTCGCCACCGTCACGTTGAGCGGAACACCCTCTGGTGAAACCATGATCCGGTCAAGCTTAGGATTGGAGGATCGTCTAACCCAAGGATCAGTTGCCGTGCTACTCATGAGGCAATCTCCGCCCGCTTACGGCCAAAGACAAAAAAATAGGCCAGCCAGAATATCAGCATAGCGCCACCAACCAGATAACGCCCCCCGGTATTGTTAATGAGCTGCCGGGCAAAGCCTTCGAGCAGCCCGGCGCAGATCAGCATAATGACCACCCCGGCCATCACCAAAGCTGCCCGTTTACCGGCATCGCTAGCGGCCGTCAGATGGGATTTTGCGCCGGGGAACGCAAGCGAACGCCCGACATGAATGCCCGCAGCACCGGCCAAGAGGATGGCGAATAATTCCGTCGTACCATGTATCGATAGCCATCCAATAAATTCAACCGTTAACCCGCGCTGGGCAAATACCCAAAGCATCGCACCCAAAAGCGCCATATTGTGGATGAGCAAAAGGATACTGGGGATGGCAAAAGCGAAACCCAGAGCAAAAGCAAGGATCGCAACTTGCGCGTTGTTACTGAACAAATAAGCCGCAAATACACCCAGGCCGTCTTGTTCCTCTGCGCCAAACAGCGTCCCCCGCAAAGCCTCTTCGGTAGCGCCCGGTACACGGACCTCAGCAAAATTGCCGGGCACTAGCGCATAATACCAATCGCTATCCCCAGCAACCAGCACATAGCCAATCAAGGTTCCGGCTATCATCACGAATAAAGCAATCCAGATATCGAGCTTTATTTCACGAATAGCCTGGCTCCAACCGCCGCCGAAAAATCCCTTCAGCCATCTACCGAAACTCGTCTGGGTTCCGTAAACCATGAAGTAGGATCGCAAGGCCAAGCCTTCGAGATAGTCGATCAGCCCGGCATCGAGCGAGCTTTCGCGGGCAATAGACAAGCTAGACAATAACGTCCGGTAAAGCGTTGGGAGCGCGAGTACATCGTCATCACTCAAGCGTCGCGTCTTCCCCTTTTCCATTTTGGTGATAATCTCTTCCAGCCGCACCCAGTCGGCCTCACGTTCCAAGCGAAAACGGTCGCTTTTGAGCGCCGCCGATTCAATGGCCTGCTGCAGGTCCGGGTCAGTCATGACACTCGCCATCAAATAGCCCCCCGCCGCTTGATCTTAAGATAGCTGTTAATCAGCCGCGTACCGATGTTTTTGTGCGCGCCTTCCACCACATCAATGCCCAAATGCTGCAGGCGGGTAACGACCAGTTTTTTCTGATCGAGCAGGCTTTGCGCTGTAACGCTGCGCGCGACATCTTCTGCCGTTACAGGTTCTTTTTTGATAAACTCGGACAATTCTTCATCTTCCAAAACCACAAAAAGCACGAGATGTTTGTCTATCAATCGTCCCGCCGCCTCCAACATCAAATCGGCGCTGGTCGGATCCGTAAAATCGGTAAAAATGATGATCAGCGACCGCCGTTGTAATCGACTGGAAAGAGACGACAGGGCCAATGTGTAATTGCTTTCCTGATGCCGATAATCGATCGTCGCTGCATCCTGCTGCATCCGATAGAAATTGCGACTGCCAGACAGGAAGGGTGTTGATAATTCCGGTTTGGCCGCGAAACTGAACAGGCTGGTTTTATCGCCTGATTTCAGGGTGATATAGGCCGTCAGCAAAGCGGCCGATACAGCCCGGTCAATCCGGGGCAAGCCGTCAATTGGCTCGCACATGGCCGACCCGCAATCCAGTGCAAAAACGATCTGATTATTGCGTTCCGTATCATATTCCTTGGCCAGCAATTTGCTGTGCCGCGCCGAGCCCTTCCAATCGATACTGCGCCGATCCATGCCCGGTTGATATTCGGCCAGCGCTTCAAACTCACTGCCTTCACCGCGAAATTTGCGGGCAAGTAGACCGAAAATAGAATCCCGCAGGAACATTTGTACGGTAGGGCTCCGCACCGCGGAAATATTCGGCATCACTGCGATTGATCGACCGCTTTGCTTCGAGGTTTGGCGCCATGCTAGGCCAAGCGGGCCTTTCCAACGCAGCCAGAGCTTGCCGATCTCCCCTGCCCCTCGGCGGCTGGGCGTTGTCGTCGCGGTTCCACTATAGGCCCGCTCCTTGGGCTTAGACCGACTAAGCGTAAACTCCATCCGACCATTTTCGGACAATCGATCATCCACACCTAAGTTCCCACTGACAGTGCGTGGAGCCATAAGTCCTGCAAATTCAGCTTGCACGCCAAACTCCAGTGGCGCTCCAATTTCCGCCGTCTTGGGCGCAGCCAGCTCGACATTACCCGCTTTTGCGGCAATCAGACCATCGACCACCAAAAGCAGTATCAGCATCGCCGCCCATGCAATGCCAATCGCCCAGAGGCCGGGCATCAGCGCCGCCAGCACAGCGGCGACCGGCGCCCCAATTGCGATCAACAATACAGCCCGGGCGGTGGGGTAAATCAACGCGGTGCTTCCGTCCGTTCAACCAGGGCTTCGATAATCGCATCAACCCGGCGGCCTTCAATTTCCGCAGCGGGTGACAAGAGGGTGCGATGACGCAACACAGACGGCGCAAGCGCTTTCACATCGTCCGGTAGGACATAATCCCGTCCCGAAATAGCAGCCCGCGCGCGCGCCGCCGTCGCCAGCATAATCGCTGCCCTTGGGCTGGCTCCATTTTCAAGATCGGCGGTTTCACGTGTCGCGCGAATCAGCCGGACAATATAGTCGGTAATGTCTTCAACCAGCTTCACCGATTTTACCGCCTCGGCTGCCGCTATCAGCGTTTTTTCGTCAACTTGCGGGCTGATCCCAAAATCCTTTGGCCCCGGCGCGCCGATGCGTTCGCCATATTGCATGACAATTTTCTTTTCTTCCTCGGCATCGGGATATTCGATCAACAATTTGAACAGAAACCGGTCGAGCTGGGCTTCTGGCAGAGGATAAACGCCTTGCTGCTCAATCGGATTTTGCGTTGCGACCACCATGAATTGGGAAGATAGCTTATGGGTTTCACCATCAATCGTGACCGCCCGTTCCTGCATAGCCTCCAGCATCGCGGCTTGTGTTTTTGGCGGTGTCCGGTTGATTTCATCGGCAAGCAACAGGTCACAGAAAATCGGGCCGCGGGTCAGGGTGAATGTGCTGGTCTGGAAATTGAACAGGTTAGAACCAACAATATCGCCTGGCATCAGGTCCGGGGTGAACTGGATCCGCCCGAAATCGAGGCTGAGAGTTTCAGAGAAACATTGTGCGAGAAATGTTTTGGCAGTCCCGGGAGGCCCTTCCAAAAGCACGTGACCAGAAGAGAACAACGCGATCAGCAGATGATCGACAATCTCTTCCTGACCAATAATCGCCTTTGCGACTTCCGCCCGGATATTGTCCGCAAGCGTCTTTAGTTCCCCAATTTTCATCCGATGAGTTCCTTTTTCCAATGATAAAGCGCCGCTGCCCGTTCCGCTGTTTCACGGGCATTTTGGGCGCTGTTTAGGTTTTCCAGCAAGGCGGTAAAACGATACCCGTTCACCTCGCCGAGCATATCGAGATTGCGGTTCTGATCCTCGCGCTCAGCCGCTGGCGACAGGCCAACGACGTGAATGGCTTCATTGCGAATAATCTCTCCATAAGGGTCGGCGACGAGATGCTCGCGTTGCATCCGATGGATGAAACCAGCACTATTATTAACCAGCGCGGTTTTGCCAAAATCGATACTGCGGCGTTCGCGCACCGGCGGCCCGAAGCGATTAAAAGCCATCCAGGCCGCGGCCAGCGCGGCAATGATCAGGCATATCGTCGCCGACAAAAATGGCGGCTTAAACGCGAGCGTCAGAAGATTGTCGGAGGAGCCCAAACCGTTAAAAGTAAGATCAAATATAATGGGGCCATCCGTCTGCGCCTCTAGTGCTGTGACGAGATCATAGGCATGCCGCGCAATACGCTCGTTGCCCATCCCGGTATTGTTCATCAAGTCCGCGTCTGCCACGATCACCACGGGATAGTAAGCGGCGTCTATTTCATCCTCCGCCGTAAGCCGCGAGGGGTCAAGACCCTCTAGACTATCGTAAATGCCGCCATCATCCACATAGCCGATCAACGATTCTCCATTTTCCGGGTCTTCGACAATATTGCGGACATAATCCCCGGTCATCGTGATGTGGATTTCAGGAACGGGGATCGAATCTCCCACGGCAGAATTGGCAATTTCAGAACGATTAAACTTGGACTTGGTTGACTGCATCTCGCTGGCAATCAGGGCCTCGCTCTTGCCTTCGTTCGCTTTTTCGTCCGCGTCCGGGCGGATCGTTTGCAACTTGATATCAACGATCTCACTTAACATCTTTACGCCGGAATCGCTCTCCACGACTCCCAAACGCCGGGCCCAGCCCTTTTTCGACTCCATCCCAACAAGATTGGTCGTGGCCACTTGCCATTTGGGCAATATGATCAGCGTTGGCCCAACGTAAGCGCGCCCTTGGATCACTTCGGCAATCTTATCCGCCTCAGCATAGGCATTGGGCGTCAATATCAGCAGACCGGGTTTATCAATGCCCGCTGCGTTGCGGGACAAGTTCACCTCACGGCCAGTCTTTTCCAATAGGTTCGCTAGCGCTTTATATCCGACAAGGCTGTTCGACGCTCCATGCGCCCGGCCGTTATTCCCGGAACTCAAACGGTCTCCCGCTCCCAATCCATAAAGCAGCGCCACAAAGGCCGCAAAACCGATGGCGAACATGATGATGATCGTCGTACGTTTAAAGGGATTGGCCTGAGCGCTCATTTCAGGCCGACCTTGGGCTTACGCCAGCTGTCAGCCAGAGCAAACTCACCGTAAGCGTTGCGCGATGCGGTCCAGCCTTCTTCCCCAATGGGTGTTGCCGCAAAAATTCCGCGTTCGACATGCCCCGCGATGACCGCGAACATGGCCCGCGCCGTAGCTGGCAGACTATCGAACCGCTCAATCTCACGGGATGTATTGGATGGACGCAAAAGATCGGGGCGCCGCTTTTCAATATCCTCGATACTACGGAACAGGAGAAGATGAGCAGCCTCATCAAACTGGCCCTTGCCGGCCAATGCATCGGCTTCGTCAAGCAAGCGCCGGGCCGTCGTTTGATCTGGTCGCCATTCTTCTTCCTGTTTCGGCGCACGGCTACGCCAGTCCTGCCAGTAAGGCGACAAGATGACCCACAATAGAGCCAATACACCCAGTGCCAAAAGCACCAATAATATGATTCTAAGTGTCGGCCATGCTGCAACCAGCCCCTCAGCAGCAGGGGCCATTGCATCACTCAGCCACTTTAGAAAATCCGTCCACCATTCTGGGGGTTTTTCGACGGGTTTGGCAGCCACATTGGCAAATTGGATATCTTCATCCCCGCGCACGTCTTTCCATGCGGCATCAAAAGAAGCGTTCTTGTTATCACCCTGTACTACTGCGTCTTTTGCCACTCGTCCGATGTTGCAGAAACAAGGAGCAGGGGCAAGAGTGAAGATTACTAGATTTGCAAAGCTTTACTCCCAAGACTCATTATGACAATCTAAGTATCATTTGGTTTTTAAGGGGAAGAAAAATGGCAGATGTGGCAAGCAAAATCGATATTGGCCGAGTTCTAACCAACACATTCGGGGTCATCAGCCGCAATCCGGTTGTCTTCCTTGGGTTGTCCTTGCTGATTGTTGGCCTGCCCAATGCCGCCATGCAACTTATCCAGGGCAGCCCTGATGCGATAGCAGGTGCTTTTGCATCACCAACCGTTATCATCACCAGTATAGTCGGATTTTTCGTATTCTTGTTTCTGTCCGTCGTCCTGCAAGCGACGTTAATTGTCGCCACGTTGAATGACTTGGGTAGCAAAGAAATCAATCTGGGCGCTTGCATCAGTGAAGCGATCCGCAAATTTTTGCCCCTGTTTGGACTTGGCTTGCTCTTTGGCTTGGGCATCGCTCTCGGCTTCATGCTGTTAATCGTTCCCGGCGTCATTTTATATCTCATGTGGATCGTTGCTGCGCCGGTGATGATGGCGGAGGATAAAGGGATCATTGAATCCTTCAAACGCAGCGCAGAATTAACCTCCGGGTCAAAAGGTATGATCTTTCTGCTGATGATAATCTTTGTCGTTGTGGCGGCGGTCATCGGCGGTATTGGCGGCGCACTTAGCTTTTTCAGCGTTACTGCATCCGTCATTATCGCCACGATAGTGAACACAATAACTGGTGCGTTACAAGGCGCAGGTATCGCATCTATCTATGTCGATCTGCGCACCGCCAAAGAAGGAACAGACAGCAGCACGTTGGCCGATGTTTTCGCCTGATTTACCCAATGCCGTCCAGAATATCAGGAAAGGGGTAGAGCGCAAAGCCAATTGAATCCTTGGCTTGAGGCTATCACTCCGTTATAAGTTTCATTTCAATATGCAATTTATACGGGTGAGGCTTCCATGATTACACTGAACGTCAACGGTCAGGCGAAGGAGGTCGATGTCGACCCCGCAACGCCTATTTTATGGGTCGTCCGTGAAAATCTGAAAATGACCGGAACCAAATTCGGTTGCGGTGTTGCGCTTTGCGGCGCCTGTACGGTGCATGTGGATGGTAAACCGGTCCGCTCTTGTTCGACACCAGTGTCCGAAGCCGATGGCAAAGCGATTACCACAATTGAAGGTTTGGCAGAAGAGGACGGCACGTTCAGCAAAGTCCAGCAAGCCTGGGTCGATGAGCAAGTGGCGCAATGCGGTTATTGCCAGTCCGGTCAAATCATGACGGCCACAGCGCTGCTGAAAAACAATCCTAATCCCAGCGACGAGCAAATTGATGCTGCAATGGCGGGTAATATCTGCCGCTGCGGAACCTATGTCCGGATACGCAAGGCGATCAAGGTTGCGGCCGGTAACGCCACTGAAACGCAGGAGGCTTGATCATGGCCGAGGCAAAGAAAAAGAAGAGTTGGACAAGACGCGCATTCATCGGTGCTGGCGTAGCCGCTGGCGGCGCTTTGGTCGTCGGCATTGCGGTGCGCCCCGGCAATCCAACCGATCGGCTGTCACCACTGGTCGCTAAGGGCGAAGGCGAGAAACTGATCAACGCCTGGGTTAAGATAGATGCCGACAATATTGTCACGGCGATCGTGCCGCATGTCGAAATGGGCCAAGGCATTTTTACCTCCCTTGCCCAGATGCTAGCCGACGAACTTGATGCCGATTGGAGCAAGGTACGAATTCTCGAAGCTCCAGCCGATGCCAAATATTCCTCCTCCCATATCGGCCGCGAATTTCTCGCGCCCAATCTGGAAGTACCCGAAATTCTGGAACCAACGGTCAGTGGCAGCTTCCTGTCATTGGCGACCGCGATGACATTGCAAATCACGGGCGGCAGCTACTCGATCCGCGGGACCGGTCAACGCGCGATGCGAACAGCCGGTGCAGCTGCGCGCGAAATGCTGGTCGCAGCGGCGGCGAGTGAATGGAATGTTCCTGTCGGCGAATTGCGCACGGAAAACAGCATGATCTTGCATGACAAAAGCAGTAAATCGGCGACCTTCGCTAGTTTTGCCGCCGCTGCTGCCGAGCAAAGCCTGCCTGCCAAACCCAAGCTCAAGTCTCCGAAAGATTACAAGCTGATGGGCAAAGCCATTGCCCGCACCGATATCCCGGAGAAATCTAACGGTAGCGCGATTTTCGGTATTGATGCCGACTTGCCCGGGATGAAATATGCCGCCGTCAAAGCCGCTCCGGTTGTCGGCGCCACGGTGGAAGCCATAGATGCGGCCGCCGCCAAGACTATGCCCGGCGTGTTGCAAATCCTCAACATGGGTGACTTTGTCGCTGTCGTGGCCGATGGCTATTGGCAAGCCGAGCAAGCGCTGGCGACCATCCAGGCCACCTATTCCAAGACCGAAGGTGACGGGCTCGATCAGGACGCTTTGTTCACGCGCTATGCCACCATGCTCGATGAAGCCGGTGACACAGATGGCGATGTCGAGACCGAAGAAGGTGATGTTGGCGAGGCCTTTGCCAGCGCCGCAACCAAAGTCGAAGCGGAATATAAAGTACCGTTCCTTGCACATGCAACCATGGAACCGATGAACTGCACGGCGTGGGTACGTGACGGCAAATGCGATGTCTGGTCGGGAACACAGTCACCGTTAATGGCACGCAAAACTGCAGCTGAAACGACTGGTATCGACATTGATAATGTTGCCTATCACAATGCCTATCTGGGCGGCGGCTTTGGTCGGCGTTCGGAAATGGACGTTATTATTATGTCCACCCGCATTGCAATGGCGACCAAATATCCCGTGAAGATGATCTGGTCGCGCGAAGAAGATACGATGCAAGATCACTACCGCCCATCGGCGACAAGCCGTTTCCAAGGCGGTCTCGACAAGGACGGCAAAGCGGTCAGCTGGAGCAATATTCATACGCATTTATTCGATCCGCAAGAAGCACCAACGGTGCCTTATTACAATATTGCCAATCACAAGATCCGCAAAATTGATGTGCCGACCCATTTGCGGTTCGGTCCATGGCGGTCGGTCGACCATAGCCAGCACGGTTATTTTATCGAGAGTTTTGTGGATGAAATGGCCCATGCTGCTGGCAAAGATGGCTATGCGTTCCGCCGCGAATTGCTTGCCGGATCGCCGCGCCACTTGAAGGTGCTTGATACCGCTGCGAAAATGTCTGGTTGGGATAAACCCCTGCCGGAAGGCCATGGTCGCGGCATTGCCTTTGTGCCATCCTTCGGCACGATTGTGGCAGAAGTGGCCGAGGTCGATATGACCGGCAAGAAACCCAAGGTCACGACAGTCTATGTCGCTGCGGACCCAGGCTTTGCCGTCAATCCTGACGGCTTTGCAGCCCAGATGGAAAGCAGCGTTGCCTATGGTCTGACTGCCGCACTTTACGGTGAGATTTCCGTCAAAGACGGCGCTGTTCAACAGAGCAATTTCCATGACTATCCGATCCTGCGCATCAACGAGATGCCAGATGTTGTGGTGGAAATTATCAATGGCGATCACAAGCGTTTGGGCGGAGCGGGTGAACCCGGACTGCCGCCGCTTGCGCCCGCTGTCACCAACGCGATATTTGCCGCCACCGGCAATCGTGTTCGCGAGCTGCCGTTGAGCAAAGTTAACTTCGCCTAAGGCGCTTCGTGTCAATATTGATAAGGATAGAGTAATGAGAGCAATGCTTCGCGCATCCGCGCCGATTTTGGTAATTGCGCTGGCCGCCTGCGGAACCGACCCCGCACCAGAGCCCACCGAACAAATTGTTGTTCGCGAACCGGGTGCTGCGGCGGTGCCCGCCGTCGAAACCGAAGACAGCTTGATCGCAATTGGTAAGGCGGCCTTCAACACATGTATTGCTTGCCATGGTATTGAAAAGGGCGGCGCCAATAAGGTTGGCCCCAATCTCTATGGCATTATCGGTCAGGCCGCCGGAGCCGCCCAAGGTTTCGGCTATTCTGAGGCCCTGACATCTTCTGGGATCACCTGGACCAAGGAAGAACTGGATCGCTATATTGCCAATCCTGCCGCCAAAGTTCCCGGCACTACGATGATGGCCGGTGCGATCACCGACGCAGGGCGGCGCGAAGCCATTATCGCCTATATAGATGAGGTGTCCGCTAATTGAGCGAAACGACCGGCAGTGAGATCATGTTGGCCGTGCTGGCGGCGGGTCAATCGCGGCGTTTTGGTGATGATGACAAGCTAACCGCATCCTTGCATGGCAAGATGCTAGGCCTTCATGCTACCGACACTTTGACCCGCATAGCCTTCGACCACCGCATCATCATAGCATCTGATCCGGACCATCCCTGTGCCACGGGCTGGAAGGAAATGGGCTATGATATCATCGTCAACGATAATGCTATCAAAGGGCAGTCTGCATCGGTTCGGTGTGCAGCGCGGCAGGCATTAGCATGTGGTGCCAGCGCGCTTCACATATGCCTCGCTGACATGCCCTATATAGCCGGCCAGCATATCCAGAATCTGTCTCAGGCTTTTGAAGAAAACGGCCAGAATAAGGTCATTGCATCAAGCGAAGATGGCAAAGCCATGCCGCCAGCGATTTTCCCGCCCCGCCTATTTGCGAGGCTTGCGGACTTGCAGGGGGATCAGGGCGCTCGAGAACTGCTGCAAGCAGCCCATCTTGTTCCGGCCGATGACGGCAGCTTGCTGGATATTGATACACCGGAACTATTGGCGAGTGAAAACCGCAAAGGACACGGCCGTTAATCCAAAAAAAGGTCCGCTGCATCCACTAGATGAATATCGTCGCGGGTCTCCAATTGTTCCAGAAACCAATATTTGTGCCAAGCGCCATAAAGGATCAATATCCGCTTTTCCTGACCTCTTACGTCATCCAGAGCGGCAGCGATTTTCTGATAATGGGCGACGTTGATATTCTTCCAGCCGCCCGGTCCCAGATCATCACCGAACAGCTCTTCATAGATGTTCTGCCGCGCTTTTACGGCGTTGTCATAGGTCTTATTATGGATGAATAGCGGATCATCAGAACGTCCTCGGACGGCTTTGCTGTAAGAAGCGATAGCGGCTTGAAACGCCGCCCAATCTTTCGCTCGCGCCGGATCACTCTCCAGCTTCGCCAGAGCTGCACGTCGGTCATCTGCGATTTTTTGCGTCCACGCCGCAACAGGGACCATTTCAAAACCCAGCTTTTCGCGTAGCGGGAAAACAACATCGATCAGTTCCGGGAAATCATCGGTGCGGCTCTCCCGTACCTCACCAAATTGTTCGTAGTTGGCTGATGCTATCGCAAAGCGTTCCGGCGGCAGTTCAACCATGATAATATCCGGATCAAACTTCTTGATAGCTTCTTGCAAAACCGTGAGCGAATAGCTTTCGCTATGTCTATGCTGTCCATGCACCGCACCCATTACTGTAACAATATTGGCGCCCGGAGGCGGAGTCCCTTTCTCGGCCGGTGCCGAGCACGCGATGACAAAAGTCAGCAATCCAAACAGGCAGGCCTTACCGAATTTCACTCCGCATCAAGCCGCTTGGCCAATCGCACAATAGCGTAAACTAGCGGCGGCACGAACACAGCGGATAATATGACTTTCGCCAACAGCTGACCCGGCATGATTTTCATCAGCGGTGCGACGCCATAAAAGGCGATGGTGATGAAAATCACGGTATCAACAGCTTGGCTGACGACCCCCGCTACCATACTTCTGAGCCATAACAGTCTCCCACTTTCGCCCCTCATCCGGGTAATCAGGAAGACATTTAACAGCTGGGACGTTCCATAGGCGATGATCCCTGCAAACATCAGCCGGGTTGACTGGTTCAATATGATATCAAAGGCGATCCGCTTCTCGTCTTCCCAAAAAGACGCCGGTGGCAATGCCAGTACAAGTTGAATCAAAATCATCGAAACGATGATCGGGACAAAACCGAAGACAACTATCCTGTTGCCTGTCGCGCGGCCGTAAACTTCGGCCACGGCGCTGGATAACACGACCAGCAAGATGAATGCGAATATTCCCGCCTCCACCGCCAATGGCCCCAGCGCGACCAACTTATTCCCCAAAATGCCGGCCAAACTCGCCATGCCGCCGTAAAGCACGCAGATGACGAAAAGGCCCCGAGGGATGTGTTTTGTTTTTGGAATCGCTGTCATCTTCATTGCCTAGCGCGGTCTGAATTGAAAAAAAAGCACCAAAAACGAACAGGAAAAAGGAATCGTGACTCTCCGCCATTTTCCTCTAGGGAGGAATCGATGATCGTGTTGGCACAGTTAAGGCCGGCGGCGTCGGGGGCATAGGTCGGTCCAAAGGGGAATTTGTGCAAAGACTAGCAGTTTATTGTGGCGCGAGTGCTGGAGGAGATCCGGTTTTCGCCGAGACAGCAAAAATATTGGGCCAGATCATGGCACAACGCAATATCGACTTGGTCTTCGGCGGCGGGCGTCTGGGGCTAATGGGCATTATCGCCGATGCGGTTCTGGAAGGCGGCGGCAAGGTCTATGGCGTTATCCCCGAAATGCTGAAAGACCATGAGGTAGCCCATACCGGATTAACCGAGCTTCATGTTGTTAAGTCCATGCACGAGCGTAAAGCGAAAATGACCGAGCTGACTGATGGCTTCGTCGCGATCCCTGGTGGGATTGGTACTTTGGATGAGCTGTTTGAAGCATGGACCTGGAAAGCACTGGGCTATCACGGCAAGCCGATCGGACTGCTTAACGTGAACGGCTATTGGGATTCTCTGACCGTCTTTCTCGACAATGTCGCCGGGCACGGCTTTATGTCGGAAGCCCGTCGGAAACAGCTGATATCAAGTGACAATATCGAAGACATCTTGGACAAACTGACATCCGAATTTACCGGAGGCAATGGGGAAGTAACATGGTAAGCTTTAATCGAGTTGACGGTAAATGACATCGATACTGACCAGCATGGCGGGAATGGCGGTCATTCTGCTATTAGCCCTAGCCCTGTCCAATGGGCGTCGGAATATCAAGCTTCGGGTGGTTGCAGCCGCTTTCGCGCTTCAGGCCAGTATCGCGGTGCTGGTGCTGTACGTGCCTGCTGGCAAAAACATAATCGGTGCGATGGCCGGAGGGGTCTCCAATCTCCTGGGCTATGCAGCGGCTGGAACCAATTTTATATTCGGGCCACTCGCTACGCCTGAAATGGGCGGAAACAGCTTTGCCATTGCCGCATTGCCGGTGATTATCTTTTTCTCCGCGCTAATTTCGATCCTCTATTATCTCGGCGTCATGCAGTTCATCATCAAATGGGTTGGCGGCGGCATTCAGAAAGTCACTGGCATATCCAAAGTAGAGTCCCTCTGCGCTGCTGCCAATATTTTCGTCGGCCAGTCCGAATCTCCGCTGGTTATCCGGCCCTATCTCGCCAAACTTAGCGAGTCTCAGCTTTTCACAGTCATGAGCGTTGGTATGGCCGGTGTGGCCGGAACGATCTTGGCAGCCTATGCATCGATGGGCATACGTATCGATTACCTGCTTGCCGCTGCCTTCATGTCGGCCCCGGGCGGTATCTTGATGGCAAAGATTATCATGCCCGATGATCCTGATGCAGAAGCGCCGGAAGAATTGGTGGTCGCCGTCGATTACGAAGAAGAAAAACCAGCCAATATCATCATGGCGGCCTCTATGGGCGCGCAAACAGGCGTAAAAATTGCTGTCGCAGTTGGTGCTATGGTACTTGCTTTCGTTGCTTTGGTGGCCTTGGCCAACGGCATATTGGGCGGAGTGGGCGGCTGGTTCGGCCAGCCGGATCTCAGCTTCCAGCAGATTATTGGTTATGTTTTTGCCCCCATCATGTTTTTGCTCGGCGTGCCATGGGAAGAAGCTTTTGCAGCTGGCGGCTTGTTTGGAACGAAAGTCGTGCTGAACGAATTTGTAGCTTTTAGCGACCTAGGCGGCATGGGCGGTAGCCTGTCCCCAAGCACGGTTGCCATTGTGACTTTTGCCTTGTGCGGATTTGCCAACTTCCTGTCCATCGCAATTCAATTGGCTGTCACTGGCGGATTAGCGCCCAATCAACGCCCCGTAATTGCCCGCCTTGGCCTCAGAGCGCTAGCGGCTGGATCGCTGGCAAACTTGATGAGCGCGGCTTTGGCCGGATTATTATTATCCCTCGGCTAAGCCGATAGATTGACAAACCCGTTTAGCGGAGCATCATAGCGTCATGTCCGAAACCCATGATACCTTATCATCCATCTCGCTCGCCTTGGCCGACCAAGACAAAGACGCATTTGCCGCACGCATCGGCCAGTCTTTTTCCGACTGGGGCTTTGCTGTCGTCTCTGACCACGGCATATCAGATGCTCTCATTGAAAAAGCAGAACAAATGTCGCGTGCCTTTTTCGCGTTGCCGGATAATGTGAAGCGCCAATATTTTATTGCCGGCGGTGGCGGCGCACGGGGCTACACGCCTTTTGGGACGGAAGCGGCCAAAGACTCAGATATTCATGACCTGAAGGAATTTTGGCATATTGGCCGGCAACTGCCGAGCGGTCATGAATTTGAACCTTTTATGAGCCCAAATATCTGGCCCCGGGAACTGGATGGTTTTCGCGATTGCTATCTGGAACTTTTCACCGCCTTTGACACGGCAGGTCAGCGGATATTAGAGGCCATTGCCCGTTTCCTGAAACTCGACCCTGCTTTTTTCGATGATACGGTTCGTGATGGCAACAGTATTTTGCGCCTGATACATTATCCTCCTGTTCCCTCAGACTCACCAGCGGTACGTGCGGCGGCCCATGAAGATATTAACACAATCACATTGCTCATCGGCGCCGAAGAAGCCGGTCTTGAGTTGCTGGACAAGCAAGGCAATTGGCGCGCCGTGACACCAAAGCCGGGCGAGCTGGCGGTTAACATCGGTGATATGCTGCAACGCCTAACCAATAACCGGTTGCCATCAACCACCCACCGGGTCGTCAATCCGGCACCAGAACGCCGCGGACATTCGCGCTATTCCATGCCTTTCTTCCTTCATTTTCGACCGGATTATCTGATCAAGACACTGCCCGAATGTGTCGACGAAGATCATCCCAATCTCTATCCGGAACCGATCACGGCGCATGATTATCTGATGGAACGCCTGCGCGAAATTGGATTGGCATGATCCCGAAAGTCGTTGGGATTAGCGGGGGTAGCTGTTCGGGCAAATCAACATTGGCCAGACACATTCATGAAACACTGGGTGCGGACCGCTGCGTAATCCTCCCGCAGGACGATTATTTTTTTGGCTATGGCGATGCGCCGGAAGGCAAAGGTGGGCCCAATTTCGACCATCCCGATGCGGTCGACTTTGACAAAATATGCACGCAACTATCTCAGCTCAAACAGGGGCAAGCCGTCCATCGCCCACTTTACGACTTTCCGACCCATTTGCCAAAAACGGAAACGCAGCTGACCGAACCTCGCCCTATCATATTGGTCGACGGTATATTGATATTGCATCACGCTCCTCTGCGGCAATTATTTGATCTGTCTATATTCGTCCGCTGCGACAGTGACCTACGGTTTGAGCGGCGTCTCGAACGGGATGTCAGAGAACGCGGCCGCACCGCCGACTCGGTCCGTGAGGTGTTCGCCAATCAGGTCGATCCCATGCATGATGAATATGTAGAACCTTCACAGAGCCATGCCGACATCGTGATAAATTCGCAACAGTCTAAAACGATCATTACCAGTGAATTTTCCGCAATTGTAAAATCAATAACCGCTTTGATTCAATAAGATAAGTCAAAGCGCCGTCAATCTCGCCCGCATTTCCGGCCAAAATTCCAAACCCTTGATATATTGTGGATAAAAATTAATTGCTGCAGCGCAAAATAAATTGGTTGCGGTTGTGACAAAACTGTCATTTTACGCCCCTAGGGAGCTTCCAGCGGCATCCAAAGAAAATCGCCTTCGGCACTTTCAAGAGATGTTCATCCATTGAGAAGACCAGTACGGGGAAATCGAATATGAAAATGAAATATCTTCTGGCAGCCAGCGTTGTCAGCCTTTCCACAGCAGGCCTGCTGGCCACACCAGCCGCCGCACAGCAAATTACATCTGGCGTTGAAGGTCAGGTCAGAGATGAACAGGGCAATCCCTTACCTGGCGCGTCCGTGACCGTTACCGATACACGAACCGGATCATCCCGGACATTATCATCGAGCGGATCCGGCAACTTCAGCGCCCAAGGCCTGGTAGCCGGCGGTCCTTACACTATTACGGCGACAGCTCCTGGTTTTGAGGGCCAGAGCGTTGAAGACCAGTCTCTGACTGTCGGCGGTAATCTTCGCCTTACGTTCGAACTAACCGCAAACTCGTCTGAGGAAGTGATCATAGTCACGGCTACTCGTGTCCAAGCAGCTCAACTTGCTGTCGGACCGAGCCAGTCGTTTGATCTGGAGTCTCTTGAAGGCTTTCCATCGATCACACGTAATATCAGCGACATCATCCGGATCGACCCTCGGGTGAGCCTCGACCGCAATAATGCGGTTGATCGGATCAGCTGTCTCGGCGGTAACGACCGGTCAAACACTTTTACTGTTGACGGTATCGTGCAATCAGATGTTTTTGGTTTGAACGGAACACCGTCTGCCTCACGTAATACATTCCCGTTGCCATTTGACGCCATTCGCCAGACCTCGGTCGAATTCGCGCCGTTCGATGTGGAATATTCCGACTTTACCGGCTGTGCGATCAACGTTGTCACCAAGTCGGGTGAAAACCAGTTCCACGGTTCTGCTTTCTATACTTTCACTAGTGAAGATTTGCGCGGCGATGAAGCTGGCGGCTCGGGATCAATCGTTGCGCCGTTTTCCGAGAAACGCTGGGGTGCGACCCTGTCGGGCCCGATCATTCCCGATCGCCTGTTCTTCTTCGCGGGATATGAAGAAACCGACCTCGGAAACGCCAATGAATTTGGCCCTGCAGGCGCCGGCTTCCCTAATGAGGCCGATTTTGTCACTCAGGCGCAGTTTGACCAGTTCGCCAATATCGCGAACACGGTATATGGTCAGGATGTTGGCGGTTATCCGCAGAACCTGCCAGAAACCAGCGTACGCTATTTCGGCCGACTGGATGCTTACATCACCGATGAACATCGTCTTGAAGCGACTTATCAGCGGTTGGAAGAAACCAATGTGGAATCAGATACCGGTACCAACAATCTTACCGGCCTGAACAGCTTTGAAGATGAAGGCACGGTTTCAGATTATTATTCGGTCCGCCTCTATTCCGACTGGACGGACCGGATTTCGACCGAACTCCGCGTGTCCCGCGCAGAAGTTGGTGATAAGCAAGGGCCGTTTGGCGGCGGTGAGGCACAAGACACCAATCCGATCGTGCGGCTGGCTGTTGGTGTGCAGGGTCCAACCGAAAATGGCATTCTCTCCACAGGTCCCGGAGTTTTCCGTTCCGCTAACCAGCTCGATACCAAGATCGACCAAGCCCGGTTCGTGATGAATATCGACGCCGATGATCACAAGATCAAGCTCGGTGCAGAAATCAACGATCTGGAGGTCTTCAACCTGTTCGCGATCAACGCAACCGGTACATTATTTTTCCGTAACCTGACGGACTTTCAAAATGGCCTTGTTGCAAACGGCGGCGCTGGCGGCTTCTCGAGCGTTTTTGGCAGTGCCGATCAACTTGTTATTGGTTTCGACAATAGAAACGGTGACCGGGAATTCCTCGGTGGTGGAACTATCGCCGCTTCCCGGACCGGTGATATCAACGATGCAAGCGCCACGTTTAGCCGCCAGATATACTCGTTCTACGCTCAGGATCAGTGGCAGGCGACGGATCAGTTAAGCCTGACCGGTGGTGTACGTGTCCAGATTTATGACGGTGATGGTACACCGCGTGCCAATCCATCGTTCCTTGAGCGATTCGGTTTTTCCAATGCCGTCCCTTTCAGCAAGCTGGCCCCGGTCATCTTGCCACGCTTCTCGGCAACATATGACTTCTTCAACGAAGGTTTCCTGAGCAATACTACGGTAACGGCAGGCGTTGGAATGTTCTCTGGCGGTGATCCCGTGGTGTTCTTCTCAAACGCCTTCTCGAACGATGGTTTTGCATCGGCAAACGGTGATACGTTTGACGCATCATGTGACGGCATTCGTGATGCCAATGGTAACATCAGCGTTGTAACTGGCGGCCAGTTTACCGGCCTCCCGCAATGCGCATTGCAAGATGCCATTAACAATGCAGATGCCGGTCGAGCCGATGTCAAATCCACCGATCCCAATTTTAAAGTTCCGACGGTGCTTCGGGCAAATCTGGGTATCGACACCACGATCGGCGCCCAGAGTGGCTTCTTTTCAAACTGGAACCTCAAGCTTGATTACATCTATTCGCGGTTCATCAACCCGATCAACATCAACGACTTGGTGCAAATTCCTAACCCAAGTGAGGGTCTGAATGGCTTCGCCATTGATGGTCGTCCGATTATTGCAGCCATTGATCCGTTAAACCCGGATTGTAATGCGCAATTGGTCGGAACCGGCGGAACACCGCCAACTTATACAGGCGTTACGGATGACTGTTTCGTTAACAACGTCACCAATCGCTCAGTGGGCTTGGATGATTTCAACCAACTGACCAACGGCCCGTCTTATGATAGCCATGTCTTTTCGATTGCTTTGGCGAAGCGCTTTGAAAGCGGCGTGTTCACCGATAATGGCAATGTGAATGTCAGCTTCGGTTACGCGTTTACAGACTCGAACAACACACGAAACGTCTTTGGAGCCACGGCCAATGGTAACTTTGAAGATACCGCAGCTTTCGATTTCCAAGATCCCGCGATCTCAACATCGAATTTCGAAACCCGTCACAGGTTCACTGTTGCGGCAAACTTCCGCGAGGAATTTTTTGACGATTACTCGACGCAACTGGGCGTGTTTTTCTCTGCACAGTCAGGCCGGCCTTACAGCTTGACCTTCAGTGGTGACGGTTTCCAAGATTCATCATCCGGCGACAACAACGCGCTGTTATACATTCCAACGGGCATTAACGATCCTAATCTATCGCCTTTGTCGACTGCGACAGCCGCCGATGTGGATAGTCTCTTGAATGTCATATCAGGGTTGAACTGCAGTTTTACACCCGGCCAGTCTATTCGCCGTAATAGCTGCCGCAATGATTGGGTCTTTGACATGGATCTTCGCCTCAGCCAGGAAATTCCTGGTCCTGGACGCTTGTTCGGTGTGGAAGACAGGATTGAGCTGTTCGCTGATTTCGACAACTTCCTGAACTTCATCGACCCCGACTGGAACGTGTTCCGTAATCGCGATGATGAAGATGGCTTGGTCAATCTGATCGGAACATCCGGCGTTGATGCTGATGGACGTTACATCCTTGATAGCCTTGAAGACCAGACTCCGGACGATCAGGAAACCCTGCGCTTCTCGAGCAGCGTATGGCGCATCCAGCTGGGCGTACGTTACGAATTCTAACGCGTCTCAACGACCATTCGGGCCTCAACAGTCCAAACAACGGCGGCGCTGCAAAGCGTCGCCGTTTGTGTTTGGGTTTTGGGAAAGTCGGCCGATACCTGCGGTCGGCTAAATAGGCGTTAGGCTGTGTTCATACCGCCAGGTGGACCATAGTTGCTCGGCGATACGTGTCGATCTGCGCCACGTCTTGGGCGGCAACCGAGTCAAACTGCGTTCGTCGTTCAAAATTTCGCTGGCCGAGAGCTCGTTGAAACCGGCGGTCTGCAAGCCAGCGCGCGCCGCGACAAAGGCTGCGATTTGATCGAAACGCTTTGCAACCGACCGGTTCACGCGCAATCGGTCACGGGAAAGCAACTCAAAGCTGTGCGTCACGATGACAAATAATGAATGCTTTTCTGCGCTAGCATGGTCCATCGCCGCCGCCATCTCATCTATCGAAAGCGCACAGATTTGGGCCGGCCGAATCTCTCCTGGCCGATCCAAAATTCCCGAAACGGGCAGTTCCACAATCCCATGTTTCAAAACCGGCGCAATCTGGTTCTCGGGAAGCTCGACCTTACAATCTGAGCCAGCAGAGCACGGCGTGTAGCTGGAATCCCAAGTCAGTCCGGCGCCTCGCACAGCACGAACACTGTCATCATTGGCACCAAAATTTCCTGCTCGAAAAGCGGTAGGCCGCGGCGCGCCTGAATTTATCAGAATCTCGTTTGCCAGCTTCAATAGTGTAACTTGGTCATCATAATCGAAATCTGAGAGGTTTCGGCCTTGACGGTCCCCAACGGGAGAATCCTTTGCCCATTCCAACCATTCCGTATGCATGTGAAGTTGAACTTCATGACCCCGCTCGACAACCGGGCCGATAATGTCTGCGACAATCTGCTCACCATAGACAAGCGCGGGCATCGGATCGATGAAGAACACAGCTTTGTGGCCATATTCATCCAGCCGTTTCATTTGATGAACAATTCCAAAATCACCGCGATCACAGCGACCCAGAATGGAGCTCTCGAAATTTTCCAAGGGGCTACACCCCCGCTGATGCAGAGCCGCTGACAGCTCTGTATCGACTGTCAGTAATATCTTGGTTACATCACCGCCCGTCACAAATTTGTGACCTCCCCGTTTCTCAACAGCATGGTTTTTAGCGCCATTTGGTCTCTCGAAAACCTCTTTAACTGACGTCACATTATGTAACATACGCCCAATGCTCTTAGAAATTTGTTAAAATCTCGCTTGTGGGCGAGAAGGCTAGATTTCACGGATTGAGGTACGGGCTGAAAGTGCAAAAATTGATGGAGCCGCTGGTATTTTGCAAGGCTCTAGTTTGAATTGTCATCTGCCAGTTGCTTGACCCACCTTTGAAGTGGTGGGAGCACATCTCTTTCAAACCACGGGTTCTTTTTGAGCCACAAGCCATTTCGCGGACTAGGGTGCGGCATGGGCAATAGTTCAGGCCAGGAGCTCTCCCAATTTTTGACAGTTTCCGTGAGGGTTTTGCCCTGTTGGACGCCAAGATGCCAATCCATCGCGTATTTGCCGATGATTAAAGTGAGTTCGACGTTTGAAAGCTCTTCCAAAATCTGATCACGCCACTTTTCTGCGCATTCCAATCGAGGTGGTAAGTCACCGCCTTTTTTCGATCCAGGAAAACAGAAACCCATCGGTACGATCGCAAACAGGTCTGGGTTGTAAAATTGGTCCCGGTCAACACCCAGCCAGTCACGCAGAC
Source organism: uncultured Sphingomonadaceae bacterium (assembly GCA_947493215.1). Classification (GTDB taxonomy): domain Bacteria; phylum Pseudomonadota; class Alphaproteobacteria; order Sphingomonadales; family Sphingomonadaceae; genus Parasphingorhabdus. Next base: position 255,413 of record CANLQE010000002.1, read on the forward strand.
GATTGCCCGAGGGATCATCAAAAGGAATACCCTTTTCGTGAGTGATGCGCCCGGGTGCTTGCCCAGCAATCAGGATTTTCGACTTGCTGCTAAACTGGAAAATCGGCCTTGGCCCTAAGGGCAGACCAGCACAGATTGTACAAGATCTTATATTCTCAATGAGGTTCGCAACGCTGGGGGCTTTCGCGGGAGCTGTTTTTGGCATTACGAACCTCATTGATTGAATTTGCGACCAACCGGTTACAGGACGATTTGAGCGCCAATCATGAGAATCGATGCCCATGAAATCAGGTAAACTGGTGTTCTAAGACCGGGAATACCAAGCGTGTAAACAATTGCGTGGGCTATCCGAGCAAAGAAGAACACCTGCGCCCATGTGCCAACGGTTTCAGCAATAGATGCGTCACCAAGCAGGCCGGCGGCGGCGATGACGGCAACGAAGGCGGGCATGGTTTCAACCATATTCAGATGTGCGCGTTTTGCGCGATCCATCCAAAGCGGTGTTTCGGGTTCTTCCTTCGGGAAGTTTTCCGGATAGCCGGTCAAAAACGTGGGAAGGCCCCAAACGAACAGGCGGCCAACAATATAGGGTGTCCATAACAGGACGGTGAGAATGCCGCTAAGGGCAAGATAATAAAATGCTGTTTCCATGGTGATACTCCTATTGCTAGGCGGGGCGAGCAGATTACCCGCTCACCCCGTTGCAATCTTTAAAGGTCGGTTGCCGCCGTGTGACGGATGGTTTTCCAGTTGGTTTCAGCTTTGGCGATCGCGCCTTCTGGATCCTTCTGGTAAGCTTTGAAGATATCTTCGCTCAGGAAGACATAGAGCTTGCCGCCCCTGACATCAGCCCAGCGTGGATCGCCGTCAAATTTCTTGCCGACAGAAACACCAAAGGTACAAAATCCGCCATTTTGAGGTAGATATTGAGCCGGACTTGCCTGGAACGTATCGAGGTTGGCCTGGCTAGCAAAATAATAAGCAACGCCGTCATGGACCGATGCGAATTTCGCTGATCCTTCGATCCGGTTGCCGGTGTTGATGAATGCAACCGTGTCTACACCATGCAGAGCAAGGGGAGCCGCTGCTGCGGTCAGGCCGGATGATACATTATACTCGTCAGCGGCCATTGCAGGCGTAGCGACGAAGGTTGTCAATGCGATTGCGGTGGCGAGAGTTACGTTCTTAAACATAGATATTTCCTTTTCATATATTCGTGTTTTGGGGTATTGTGGGACGAATGAATTTGTCCCGGTTTGGGTTATGCAGCGACAAGGTCACTGGTATTTACGACAGGGAAGTCGATTTCTGTTCCAGCCATATGGTTGAAATAATTTGTGAACATATTCAGCATCGTGTTGCTGAAAATTTCCAATATCTGATCATCACCAAAGCCGTTGTTGCGGAGGTGATTGAGTCGGTCATTGCTGATATGACCGCGGTTTTCGATAATCTCACTAACGAGTGTCAGCGCTTCGTTGGTTCTGGCATCGTTAGATTTGCCGCGAAGATTAAGCGCCAATTCTTCGGCATCAATCGACAGCTGTCCGCCCACGGCGGTATGGACCGAGGCACAATAGTCGCATTTATTTTCGCCAGCGGCGGTAAGAGCGATTTGTTCACGAAGCTTTGGCGAAAGCGTTCCGCTTCCCAGCGCACTGGACATTCCGAGATAAGCACCCAGAGTGGCTGATGAATTGGCCATGGTGCTGATGATATTAGGCACCATACCCATTTGAGCCTTTACCGCGCCGAGCATTTCAGTTGCTTCTGCGGAGACGGTTGTCTCATCTACTTTATTGATCTGTTGCATGACATGTTCCTTTGTTGTTGTCGGAACGTCATTTGATCATGTTGGACGATATGGCAATATGCACGGGTTAGTTAGCGACTAACGGTCAATTCACTGGGACGATATGCAAATTATTGTAGCATTTGACGATATAATGTCGGCGCCATACCAAATTTTCCGGCAAAAGCACGGGTGAATGCGGCCGGTGATTGATAACCCGTTTGCACCGCTACTTGCTGAACAGAACAGTTGCTATGATCCAATATGGACAGCGCCTTTTGCAGCCGCCAGTCCGACAGATAAGACATAGGGCCTTGCCCGACCAGATCGCCAAACCGTTCGGCAAAGCGGCTGCGGGACATGCCAACTTGCCGTGCGAGTGACTCGACGGTCCATGATGTGGTCGGTTCGCGATGCATCAGTTCCAGAGCATGGCCGATTTGCGGGTCCTGAAAACCCTTTAACAATGCGCCGATCTCGTCCTGCTCTTCAATTCCAGCGCGCAGCAGTTCGATGAACATGATTTCCGATAATCGACGCACAGAGGCATCCGATCCGACATTATCCGAGAACATCTGGCGGTTTATCAATCGCAATATCTCGTCAAGCCAGGGGTTCTGGGCCCGCATCGAGGCGGTTGTGAGCAAGTGATCCGGCAGCGATCGCAAAATTGGATGATCAGCCCCTTTGCGAAAGGTGAAATGACCGCAGATAAGCTGCGTTGAGGCAGCATCATTGCCTTCCCCGACAACCAGCACACCATTACCATCATATTGTACTGCTTCCAAAACGTGTTCCAGCGGCGGCGCATCTTCGACCGGACTATCCGATAATATATGGGTCTGCCCCTTTGGTATCAGGATCAGATCACCGGGGCCCAATATAACGGCGTCCTCGTCGGGAAGCTTCACATGACATTGTCCCTGCACCACCAAGTGAAAGCGCGCCGCTTGTTCGAGTACCGGAACGGTAACCGACCATGTCCCAGAAAAATCAGTGCGAAAGTAAAGCGCGCCCTTTAGATCAAGCGTGTCCAAAATGTCATTGAGTATATCCATGGCATGACCATATTACTTTCCCGATCGTCTCACAACTGCCTGCTGATTTGCCGCTCGTCGCAATCATGATGCAGATCGTCCAAATGGCACTAAATGGCTTTGGTAAAAAATGTCCGCTTTCGGGATTTGCGGGCACAAAGGCTAATCTCCATCTGAGCTGTTCAAAATGGCGTTATCCCCACTCCTGCTTTTTATCAGATTGCGTCTGAGGTTGGTATTCCAAGTGAGAGCGCAGAAAAGCCTCTGTATCGGAAGCCGATAGAGGATGTGAGAAATGATATCCTTGATAGGCTGTGCAACCGATCTGTTCCATGGCGCGCAAAGCATGTACGTCTTCAATTCCTTCGGCAACGGTGCTCAAATCAAGACTTTTCGCCAAATCAACAATCGCTCTTACAATTTTCTGGCTTCGGTCTTTGCCGGACACTTTCTGGACATAGGATTTGTCCAGTTTCAAACCCGTAATGGGCAGATGATCGAGGTGAGTGATCGACGAAAACCCGGTACCAAAATCATCCAGTAACACCTTGATTCCCAAAGCTCTAATGGCGGTCAGACTATCTAATAAGGCTTGGTTATCAACGTTAAGGATGGAGTTTTCGGTAATTTCCAGACACAGATGTTTGGGTAGCAGAGCATCGGCGGTCGAACAGGCCAAAAGGTCTGCCAAAAACGATTGATTTAGCAAATCACTGGCTTCGACATTGATATTGACGGGACATATAGAAATCCCTTCCTTTTGCCACTTGATCATAAAATCCGTCACGGTCTTGAGCATGTATTTACTCAATTCCAAACTTACATCTTTGTCATCAAATGCCTTTTGAAAATCACCGGGCATTAACAAACCACGCTTTGGATGTTGCCATCTGGCAAGCGCTTCCAGGCTATGAATTTTCTGAGTTTTTATATCAATAATGGGCTGGAAGAACGGTTGAATCTGGCCTTTCGAAATCGCAGTCTGAATGTCCGCAAACAGATTGAGCTCTCTTTCATATTCGATCCCCAATTCGGGATCGTAGAAATCAATCCTGCCGTCGCTATTGCTTTTGGACCGGAGCAGAGCCAAGTCAGCGCATCTTAAGAGGTCTTTATAGGAATTCGCGTCGGTTGGATATTGCGCTGCGCCTGCACTGAATCCCACCTGCAAGTTTTGATCACCTACTTTTACTTCAAAAACTTCTTCGCTGATGATGCGCTCTAAAGTCGATGCGGTCAGATCTTCATCAGGTTGGCGACCAGTTAAGATGGCAAATTCATCGCCTCCCAATCGAGAGATAATGACATCATCCCCAAGAATGCCTTTTACGAAATTCGCAAATTCAACCAAAACTGCATCACCAACATCGTGACCGTAGATATCGTTGACCAGTTTGAATTTATCAATATCGCACATCAAAAGCCAAAATGAACGATCGGGCTCGTCCCGCATCTGTCTCTCGACGGATTTGCGGAATCGATCCCGGTTGGGCAAAGAGGTCAAGCTATCATGAACAGCCCGAAACTCGGCCGCGACTCTTGCCGCGCTGAGTTCCTGTCTCTTTTTGCGCAATTCCGTAATATCAATGCCCATGCCCGCAATAGCGACGTGGTCAATAGGATGGTGGGTGGTTCTGCACAGCCTGTTATTGCTTGCGTGAATCAATGTCGGCTCTTTTTGTACAAAGCCGTCAAATACTTCTTGCAGATTATCCCGCACATCAGCGTCGGAGATGCCTGGTGCCAGCGCCCTAATCTGCTTTTCGGTAGCCGCTTCCATCGAAAACCCCTTATCAAGGGCCGCAAAAGTTACCGGCCAATAAGATCGCGCCGCTGCGTTTGCGTAAATGGGTATCTTATTTTCACCATATAATGTGACCGGGGATTCCGCTAAATCAAGCGCCAGCCCTAACAGACGCAGCTCGTCGATGGTCAAATCCTGACTGGTTTTTGGTTCACGGGCCTTTTCTGGCTTAGCCTCAATGCTGCTTTCCACAACTTCATCTCCATGACCAACGACTATTCGTCGGAACATTGATTGGAAAGCTTTGGTAGCAATCAAGATAAGACATTGTTTCATTGGAGCTATTCTTAGCGCCTGCGATCCAAACAGGCCCAGAAACAACGATAAGAGCGATACCGAAATATCACGAACTGAGAGCCTCGCACTTTTCTACTCCTTTTGACCTGTAACTTATGGTTACGGCTTTAGCTTAAGAATATTAACGGATTGCGTGAGTATCAGCGGTGGCGGGAGTCAGTACGCGAAACGCAATGCCGTTAATCGAAGTCACCATAGTCTTGGTCGAAATCACCTGAGCAAGTTTCGTTTGTTACGATAATCCGTCAATTCAAATTGCTTAAGGCATATTGTAGCCAGGAGGGTGTCTGCATGCGGAAGCCGAAGACTAGATCAGATTCTTGCATTGGTGCTGGACAATGAGCCTCACCAATGTCGCCCTGAAATATCCTGCAGCTATTGCGGCCGCACTGGCTTTGATAGCGTTGATCGGTATCGTCTCAGCCTTCAGCACACCGATACAGCTTTTCCCCAATATCGATCGCCCCAGCTTGAGCGTACAGGCCGGTTGGCGCGCCGCCAGTCCCAAAGAAATAGAGTCCGAAATCACCATTCCGATCGAGGATGAACTGCGCGGACTGCCTGGTCTGACCAGTGTGCAATCCTGGTCGAATAACGGAAATGTCTGGCTCAATCTGGAATTTGCGCTCGGTACCAATATGGACAAGGCATTTGCCCAAGTGTCCAGCCGCGTTCAGCGCGTCCGCAACTGGCCGCTGGACGCCGACCGTCCTTCGGTCGGCGGCGCTAACGGCGATCAAGGGGAATCGCTAATCTATCTGTTTCTTCAGGCATTGCCTGACGGCAACTTGGACTCCGAAGCGCTTGCCACATTTGCCCGCGATACAATCGTCCCGGAACTAGAGTCCGTAGAAGGTGTCCAGGGCGTCACCGTCGAGGCACCGACCGGTGAACGGATATTGCGCATTCGCTTTGATCCGTGGCGGCTCGCTCAACTTAATCTCACTATCGAGCAATTGTCCGCTGCCGTCGGGCGGTTTCAGGATGTCGGCGGCGGTACGGTCGATGTCGGACGACGCGGCTATGCGCTTCGTTTTGAAGGCAATTTTTCGGCCGAACAAATCGGCGACCTGACGGTTGCGCAACGCGGGTCCACCGTGATCCGGATGCGCGATGTCGCCGATATTAATGTCGGACCCGATAAAGCCTTTGGCGTGACCTATCAAAACGGTAACCCGGCTATTGGCATGCGGGTGGTTCGCCAGCCCGGTAGCAACACACTCGACGCCATTGACGGCGTTCTCTCTACCATAGCAACGTTCAACGAAAACGAATTGCAAAGCATGGGCGCAAGGATTGAGAAAAGCTTTGATCCGTCTGTCTTTATCAAGCGCGCCCTATCGTTCCTCAGCGGAAACTTGCTGCTTGGTACTTTACTTGCCATCGGTCTGCTCTGGCTTTTCGTCCGGCGCTGGCGCGCGACATTCATTATCGCAGCAACTGTGCCGGTCTGTCTTTTAGCGACCTTAGCTGTGATAGGCATGACGGGACGGACCATCAACGTGATCTCGCTCGCCGGTCTGGCTTTTGCAACCGGCATGGTGCTTGATGCCGCCATTGTTGTGATGGAAAACTTCGTCCGCTTGCGCAATCACGGACGATCCCCCGGAGAGGCTGCCATTGAAGCGGTATCGCAAGTCTGGCCCGCCCTATTTGCGTCGACCGCGACCACTGTCGCCATCTTCATCCCGATCATGTTCATCGAGGACGTCGAGGGTCAGCTATTTGCCGACCTCGCTTTGACGATCGCCATTTCCGTTGTTGCCAGCTTGATTGTGGCCGTGACATTATTGCCCGCCGCGGCCCGCCACTATGGCCAAGTCGATATGGAAGATAATGAGAGCCGCTGGGATGGTTATGCCGATCGGATATTCGCTCTGATTGACAGCAACAAGAAGCGGAGGATCTGGATTCCCTCGCTGATCCTTGCGCCGTTGGTTATTTCCTACTTCCTCTGGCCGCAGACGGATTATCTGCCAGACGTGAAGCGTGATGCTGTGGACGCTTGGGTCGGATTGCCATCGGGCGCGACTCTGGAATCTGCGCGAACCGAAATTGCCGAAGAGGTCGTTGAGCGCCTTGATCCCTATCTGAAGGGCGAGAAGCAGCCAGAGCTGCTCAACTATTATCTGTTCGTCAATCCATGGGGCATCAACACCGGTATCCGGATCAAGGACCAATCCCGCATTGATGAAATGACCGGTATTGTGAACAATGAGATATTGGCTGGTTTTCCGGATGTTCAGGCCTTTGCCCAACAAGGTAGCCTGTTCGGTAATTTCGGCGGCAATGGCTCGATTGAGCTCTATCTTCAGTCCGAAAATGATGAGGACCTTCGGGAAGCAGCGTTGGTGGCGACCGATACCATTCAGGCTGCCCTGCCCGGCGGCATGGTGCGACCTAATCCCGATCCCAACGTGGTTGTTCCCGAACTCCGTCTTACGCCCAATGACCGCCGCATTGCAGAATTGGGCATGACTCGAGATCAGGTTGGACGCGCCGTCCGCGCCTTGGGCGATGGTCTCTATTTGGGTGAATATGTTTCTGACGGTGAACGGATGCGGGTCATCATGCGCGGCTCAGAAGCCGCTGACCCCGAGGCGATTGAAAGCGCGCCATTGGTCACTCCTAACGCTGGCACGGTACCGATGGGTGAAGTAGCAACCTTGCTGCGCGGCGTTGGTCCAACACAAATTAGTCATGTGGACGGGCGCAAAACGGTTACCCTCAACATCAGCCCGCCACCCGGTATGGCGCTGGGAGAAGCGCTGGAGATCATCCAGACCACAGCTGAGCCTGCTATCCGGGATGCGCTGCAAAGCAGCGGCACTTTGCGCTATGGCGGTGATGCTGATGCGCTGATCAAGGCGATAAAATCGCTGAGCACCAACTTTATTCTGGCCGCCGCTTTATTGTTTGTGATCATGGCCTCTGTGTTTCGTTCTGCTCGGGATGCGGCGCTGGTCATTATCGCTCTGCCTCTGGCCACGGTTGGCGGTGTGATAGCGATCCAGATACTTAATCTATTCAAACCAACGCCGCTCGACCTGCTGGGCATGATCGGGTTCGTTATCCTGCTCGGCATTGTGGTGAATAACGCGATCCTGCTTATGGCACAGGCACGCGAAAGCGAGAGAGACGGCATGGATCGGTCAGAAGCTGCGCGCACGGCTTTGCGCCTTAGGTTGCGGCCCATATTAATGACCACCGGGACATCAGTAATGGGTATGCTCCCACTTGCTCTGGTACCTGGACCGGGTAGCGCAATTTACCGCGGGTTGGCCGTCATCATCGTCGGCGGCGTGCTGGTATCGACAATTTTCACCTTGGTGTTGCTCCCTGCGCTGATCCAATTGGGAACGGCGAAGAAAGACAAGCCAAGCAAACCAGACACGCCTGATAAACCAAAAACATCCCCCGAGCCCGAGCCAAGTTTTGGCGGCGGACTATTGCCGGAGCCTGCTGAATGAGTTTTGCCTTACCCGATATGATCCGATATAATTTGCGCTGGATAGCGATTGGCGGCGCGTTGTTGATCGTCACGCTCGCTTATTTTCTATTCTTTGCGTCGGATGCGGCGGAAGGACAGGGCGGGGCTGGTCAAGGAGGTCCACCCCCAGCCATAGTCACGCTCGCAAAGATCGAAAAATTGGCGCTCACGCCAGATTTTACGGCCCCGGGTGATATTGTCGCCAATCGCGATTCCGTTGTGGCCGCAGAGGTAGCTGGACGCATACAAACGACGCTTAATATCGGGGCACGGGTCAACCGCGGTACGGTCATTGCCGTTATTGACGACCGCATGGCTCGGCTGGACAGAGATCAGGCCCGCGCAGAGGTTGCGCGCTTGCAATCAGACCTCACCTACCAAAACCGGCTGGTGGGAAGATTGCAGCAACTGCTCAAAGAAGAAGCAGAGTCAGAAGCCTCTCTGGATGAAGCCATTTCCGCGCGGGATCAAACCCGTGCGCGTTTGGCCGCTGCAAAGGTCGCGTTGGAAACGGCGCAAGTCGATCTCACGCGCACCCGCATCCGCGCACCTTTTGCCGGACAAATGGTAGAGCGCCGGATTGAAGTGGGCGAATATGCAACGCCGGGCCGGGAAATTGGCCGGATCGTCGGTCGAGAGGGCTCAGAAGCCCGTGTTCGTGTTCCCATTGCAGTAGCCGGATCATTATCCACCGGGCAAGAGGTCACAATCCTCGCCAATGGAGAGCGGCGCTCCTCTCGCGTGCGGACAGTCATTGAGGCAGGCGATGAAGTCAGCCGGACCGTTGAAGTCCGCGCACCAATGGGGAGCCATAACCTGAAAATGGGCAGTGCTATTTCCATCACCGTACCGACCGGTGTTGAGCGCGATGTTCTGACCGCTCCGCGTGATGCTCTGGTGCTGCGTGACAGCGGCATTTTTGTCTATGTCGTCAATCCCAAAGACAAGACCGCCAAGCGCATCGACGTGCAGGTTGGCGAGCCTGCCGGTGATCGGGTGGCAATTTCCGGCCAGATCGCTGCCGGTGACATGATCGTTGTGCGCGGCGGAGAACGGCTGCGTGATGGTCAGAATGTGACATGGGACGATGGTAAGAAAGCCAAAGCCAAGCCAAAGCCGTCTGCAGGATGATCGGCATGAATTTGCGCGTATTTCCGATATTATGTCTCATAACATTATCGGCCTGCTCGATCCGGGGCGGTCCCGACCTTGATATGGCCGCTGTTCCAGCAGCGCCTGATGGTTGGGCATCACGCCCCGACTTGGCTCTTACTAACGCCGATGGCTTGCAACCTGGTACGGTCAGCAATGGTTGGGTAAAGAGATTTGATGACGCGGATTTGGAGAACGCCGTTCAGGAAGCCTTTGCCAATAATCGCAATTTACAATCCGTATTGGCGCAGCTACGCGCGTCACGGGCTGCCATGCGCGTATCCCGGGCCGACCTTTTTCCAACTATCGATCTATCGGGAACCGCCACCGATGCGGAAAATGCCACAACGGTCTATGACGGTTCGCTCGAGGCCAGCTGGGAAGTCGATATCTGGGGCCGCAATCTCTCGCTTGCACGTGCTGGTAATGCAGAAGCAAGAGCCGCTGCGGCCGATTTTGCCGCTGCGCGCCAGGCGCTAGCCGCTGCTGTAGCCCAAGCTTGGTATGATCGCAGCGCTGCACGCATTTCTCTTGATCTTGCGACCAGTGATCTAGAACGGCGCAAGGATACATTGCGAATCACCAATGCCCGCTTTCGCGCCGGCCTTGCCTCGCGTCTGGATGTTCGCTTGGCACAGGTTGCGGTTTCCAACAGCGAAGATCGCTTGGAATCCGCTTTGCGCACGGCCCGAAACGCAGCCCGCGCACTGGAGGTGCTGATAGGCCGTTATCCATCCGGCGATGCTGCTGGCGCCAGTGGCCTCGTAATGCCTCAAGCCCTGCCCAATATCACCGCACCGGTATCGGTTCTGGCCGGTCGACCCGACCTGATTGCCGCCGAAGCCCGCGTTGATGCTGCGGGCCTGCGCGCGGTGGATGCCCGGCATGCGATGTTCCCGCAATTGACGCTTCGTTTTGACGCCACGACCCGTAGCGGCAATTTTAGCGATCTGTTTGACCCAGGCACTTATATCAACGCTATTTCCGCTGGCCTGTTACAGCCATTGTTTAGAGGCGGCGCATTGCTCGCCGAAGCAGATCGGCAAGGCGAACTCGCGAAATCGGCCCTCTTCGACTATGCCCAGTCCACCTTAACCGCCTTTCAGGAGGTGGAGGACCGGCTCGACGCCGAAGCGACGCTGGAAAGGCAAGTTGCCTCAACCGCCACGGCCGCGGAAGAAGCCCGCGCGGCCGTTGGCCTGACCCGCAGCCGCTACATAAACGGGCGATCCACGATATTTGACCTGATAGACGCACAAACAACGGCCATCGCGTCAGAAACAAGGGCCATCGAAACCCGCCGCGCCCAGATCGAAAATCGCATCAACCTGCACCTCGCACTCGGCGACGAACCTCTCCCGCTAGAGAGTTGATCGGTCAGAATTTCTCGAAGCAACATCATGTTTGAGTTTGGCAGGGGAAATCGAATGACGGTAGTTTTCTCGTTCGGAATTTCGCAGACATTATGTAATGCAATCAGATTGATAACCGCATAGATGATAGACATGAATGTCCGGCGTGCTCTTATCATCTTTGCCTTGCTGCTTGGCTTTGCTGCACTTGGCTTGTTCAATTTAACCCAAAAATCAATTGTCACAGCCGCTGCCCCTTCTGATTCACTTCAGAAGACCGGACCGATCCAGCTGAGCGTCATCGCACAGGTTGGCCCTTGGCCCATCGCATCTCGGCTCATTGGATATCGCGGCAGATTATGGTTCGCCAATTCCGTCAAAGGTCGCAATCATAATTCGGCCGATATTTGGAGCTTGGATCCTGCAACCGGGAACAAACGGTATGAACGCCATTTATTTAGCCAGGATGCCGGACTTCCCTTGGTATCAAAGGGACTGCTGTATTGGCCATTTGAGGATGCGTTGCTATCCTTTGGCAATGGGGTGGTTGAAGTCACTGATGGAGAGACTTGGCATCCGCTGGTGATACCCAATGCTCCAATCTATCACACCAGTCAGTTGTTGGAGTGGCAGGATGGATTACTGGCGATCACCGGAACCCGCAATGCCGGGATGCAATTTTCAAAAGATGCGGGGCGCAGTTGGGAAGAACTCTACATCCATCCGACACCATCAACGCATGTTAGCCGCCTCAAGGAGATGCTGGTCTTTGATGGTAAAACATATGCATCGCTCAAAGATGCCAAAGTCAAACGCCTGACGAGATGGACCGGCGCGGGCTTCCAGACGGTCAATAGTTGGCCACTCAATCGCTATTTCAATGGCTTGACCGTTCACAAAAGCGCTCTTTTTGGAATTGTTGGACGCGGCGATGAGCGGGAGATTTGGAAATTTGATGGATCACGCTCCGTTCGCGTTGGCTTCAAGGGCCCGTTCACCGATCTTACCAGCGATGGCGAGCAACTTTGGATGGTCGCGAGAGATGGCCGGCTATGGTCCAGTGCTGATGGTGAGAAGTGGATCCGCCACGGTGACCTAAAAAATGGCAGACCCGTTTCCATTCAAGCCATTTCAAAAGGCATTTATGTGGCCGGAGCTGGGGATGATGGGCGAGCTATTGTCTGGGGGCCGCGCGGTCACATGATAGCTACCGGTGCGCAGCCCGTGGATTTCAACTCGCAACGCCCAATCAAACCCACGAACCAGAACTGGCAGGTGGTAGGTCAGAAAATCGATAAGCTATTGTCAGATCCGTCGACATACGGATCATCGGGAAATGGCCAGCTGCGCGCGCTCGTTTCCCAAGCTGCATCGCAAGGGGCGCCATCGGGATTTTTCGCCAATCGGCTCAACACCAAAATACCATCGGTAACAGTGTCCGCGTTCGGCGGGAATATGGAACTCAAAGCACAAGATATCGCGCATTCAATATTGCTCTCGGCTATGGAAACTGCCGGTTATCCCAATGTCCCCATAAAATATCTACTGGACCCTTGGGACTCTGCGCCCAATTCCTATGAAAAATATTTTGAACTCGAGCTCAGTGCACTCAGAGCTGTTGCCGGTTCCGGCCAAAACGATAGCGCCACCATTGACGCTCTATTGGCGAGACTCGACTTTTCGGGCGATCCGCCTTGGTTAAAGTCGCAAGTTATCGGCACCCTTACGGCCGTGAGCGGAGAGCATTTTGGTTATGACATCGCTGCGTGGAGAAAATGGGCACGGATTAGAAAGCAGCGCCAAATCACACCGAATTGATGACATATTTGATATTATATTCGTTACGCCTCGAGGCGATTGGAAAACCAGATTGCGCAACCGGCAAAAAAAGTCGCTACTGCGCCAGCCATGCCAGCCAGTGGCACGGCGCCTAGCCCCAAACGCAAGGCAGCGATGTTGAGGGCTATCGCGATGACGCCGGCTATCAAACTGACGATTCCAACCATTCGCGCAATACCCGTGGCCTTGCGAAACAGCGACAGTCCGAAAAATATAGCAGCTAGTCCTAGCGCTACCTTCGCCAGATAGTAGAATAGAAACGATCCCGCCAGCACGGTACCCATAAGAGGCGCAAATTCCTCGCCAGCGTTAGTTGCGGGCAGAAACATGGAAAGCCCGATGCCCGACTGAACCATATTTATCAAACCGGCTATTACCAGCGCGGACCAGCCAAACTGCGTATCTGTAGACCGGACCAATCCCACTAGGGCGGCAATTGCAATAGAGGTAAATAAGACAAGTTCCATGGTCCAAATTGTAGATCGCAAAGGCCAGCCTTCGACAATCCCAACACCACTGAGCGTTGCCGTATATATTATTTGTGACAATACGGTGAGCAGAAGCGCAACCGATACAAATGTTGCTAAACTGCGTGTTGTTTGTGGCATTATTGATCCTGCATTTTATAAAATATAGATAGTATTCGGTCTGACATGCAAATTGGTTACAACCGACATAAACCGTGATCCAAGTGCAGAATTTTTCGCTTAGCCCCGAGCGGACCGTTCCAGTCTTCTATCCCGCAGCTTCCTTGATCGCCCGGCGGATACTCATATAGGTTGCGCAGCGGCAGATGTTACCGCTCATTGCAACGTCAATATCTTCATCACTCGGGCTTGAATTTTCCGCCAGCAACGCTGTTGCGGCCATGATCTGACCCGATTGGCAATAGCCACATTGCGGGACATCATTCTTTACCCAAACTTCTCGAATTGCGTCGGCAGCATTTCCTGTCACACCTTCGATCGTTGTAACCTTAGCGTCTCCAAGTGAGTCATGCGCTGTGATGCAAGACCGAGTGGGACTTCCATCCACATGCACGGTACAAGCGCCACATTGCGCAACCCCGCACCCAAATTTTGTGCCAGTCATTTTCAGATGATCGCGCAAAACCCAAAGCAATGGTGTTCCCGGCGCCGCATCAACCGTTTCAGTTTTTCCGTTGATATTCAGTGTTGTGGTCATGACCTACTCCTCTGCCTGTGCGGTTGCTTTTGTCGGCAAAGTCAGACGACTGCCATTCGCGCCGATAATTGGTAATGTTCTGATCCGATGGCCAGTGGCATTGAATATTGCATTGGCAAGCGCTGGAGCGGCGGGCGGTGTCGCTGGTTCACCGACACCGGCAGGGGCGCTATTCGATTTAACGATTTCCACTTCGAATGCCCTTGGGGCCTCTTCCATTCGCAGAACCCGCCAAGATGGGAAATTTTCTTGCACTATCGCGCCGTTTTTAGCGGTTATTTCCCCAAATAAAGCGTTGGACAAACCATAGATTGTTCCGCCTTCCATTTGCGCACGGGTGTGACGGGGGTTGATAACCGTGCCAGAATCAACGGCAAGCCAAACCCCCGGGATGGTCAGAGCGCCTTCTGGTGTCACCGCCACTTCGACAATAGTGGCAATGTAAGACAGGAATGACCGATGAACGGCAATGCCAAGACCATGTCCTGCGGGCATCTTGCGGCCCCATTTAGCCATGTCTGAAACCTTGTTCACCACATTGGTAAGCCGTGCTGTTTCGATGGGATATTCTTCGAGCGAGGCATCATAATTTGGGTAAGTTGCGCCTTCCGCATTGGGGTCTATTGTTCGCGCGTCTCCAATCAGCTCCAGCAAATAGTCTTTCTGGTCCTTCCCAGCAGCGTGGGCCATTTCTGCAGCAAAGCTCTGGACCGCGAATGCGTGATAAATATTGGAGACAGAGCGCAACCATCCGATCCGGACATGCCCTTTCGCATTGCCTGATTCCACTTGCAGGTTGGGCATAGCAAATGGCACATCGGTGGCTCCCAATCCCATTTCCCCATCTGTTGGAACATCCATGCCCGGGACGAATGTCGAAGCGATAGGCGGAAAGACAGTGCGGTGGAGATAGGATGTACATTTTCCGTCTGCATCCAACCCAGCTTCAAGCCGTTGCGCGCTGACAGAGTGATAAAATCCATGACGGACTTCGTCTTCCCGGGTCCAAGTTACCTTGACGGGTTTACCGACTTCCTTGGCGATCAGGGCGGCCTCGACCACAAAATCCGGCTTGGATTTGCGCCCGAAAGCCCCGCCCAGCCAAGTCGCATGTACGGTGATATTTTCCTTGTCGATTTTCAGCAGATCAGAAAGGGTCTGGCGTGTCGCCTGTGGGTCTTGCACGCAGGCCCAGCATTCCAGTTTGTCACCATCCCATTCCGCCGTCGCTGCTGGCGGTTCCATAGGTGATTGTGACAGATGCGGTGCGTAATATTCCGCTTCAATCTTTTGCGCTGCACTAGCAAGGTCCGACGCTACATTGCCTCGCTTGCGTCTTACCGTGCCAGAGCGTCTGGCCGTTTGTTTCATCTGTTCAGCGAACGTCTCGGAGTCATAACTGGCATTGGGGCCATCGATCCAGTTGATCTCCAATGCACTGCGCCCCTGAATAGCCGCCCATGTGTCGGTCGCGACAACAGCCACGCCTCCCAGAGGTTGAAAAAGGGCCGGTGCACTTGGATCAGGTAGCTTGACCGTTTGCAGTACGCCCGGGATTGCCAACGCATCCGCGTCACGGACCGCGCCGGTTTTGCCAAATAGCTGCGGCGGACGGGCAACCACAGCATGGACCATTCCGGGCCTGTCAACGTCAATGCCAAATGTGCCCTCACCCCGCGTGATGCGAGGGATGGTGAGCGACGGGATTTCTTTGTTGATGTAACGCCAGTCTTTGGGATCTTTCAGCGTGACATCTGCTTCCTCGGGAACTTGCAGTCTGGCCGCTAGTTTCGCGAGATTTCCATAGGACAAGGTATCGCTATTTTGGTTATTGCTGACCAGGCCCTGTGAGGCCGAACATTCTGACGGTTTCATTTTCCAATAGACCGCTGCTGCCTCGACCAACATCTGTTTCATGGCAGCGCCGGCAACGCGCAGCCTATGGAAATTATACCGCACCGACCGCGATCCATCGGTATTCTGATCGCCATAGCGTTCATGCCCCTCGGCCTGCACGATCTCCACCTTGTCCCACGCAGCCTCTAGCTCGTCAGCAACAATTTGCGCCATCGACGTCCAGACCTGCTGGCCCATTTCCGAGCGGTGGCAGGTAATTTTGACCGTCCCGCTTTCTTCAATCGCAATCCACAAAGCTGGTGTTGCGTCGCCGCCTTTCACTTCTGTCAGGGGACTGGGACCGGCTTCGGGCAGCTCTATTGCGTTGGGGTCAATTTTTGGCTCCTCATAACTAGAGCAACCAGCAAGGGCGACACCGACAACAAACAAACTGGAACCAACGACAAAGCCCCGACGCGACAGATTGGTAATCACACGCTCGTCGGAGATCGATGAGCTGCTTTTTGTACTGCCGGGAATAATCCCAATATTGTGCAAGAACATGAATGGTCTCCTGTGTGGTTAGTCAATTTATCCACGGCATTTTTATTGCATAGTGGCTCTTACTCGATTTCGGTCTTCGCTAGCGGTAACACCGAACGCTCGGGAATATTCTCTGCCAAACTCTGAAGGCAAGAATTCTCTCGATATTGTAACGGCCCCACGGACATTGTCGAAGTAAAAATTTTCGTGCTGACCACACACAATTGCCTCAACGATCCGCATTGGGTCAATTTTTGGTCAGACTTCTAACATAATGTATAAGTGGGCTCTACGACTGATCGCCCTTTGACTTGAATATCGGCCACTTTTCGGAAAACCAACGAAGGCGCAGCGTTCATGGTGGCCTGACCAATTAGAATGTCGACTGCCTGTTCTCTGCACTCGCCTTCGAGACGCGAGGCCAGGTTGACGGCGTCGCCCAGAACCGAATAATCGAACCTACGATCCGACCCCATATTTCCGACCACACAGGTACCCGTGTTGATGCCAATGCCCATCCGGATAACCGGTACATTGGACCCGTCCGGCAGCATCGCTTGGATCTCGCGATTGATATTTTCCATTTCCGCGAGCATCTCGCGCGCCGCTTCCAGCGCGTGCAGGGCATGGTCGGGATCATCCAGTGGCGCATTCCAGAAGGCCATCACGCAATCCCCCATATATTTGTCGATCGTGCCACCATGCCGAAGAATGATATTAGACAACGGGGTGAGTATCGTATTGATCATCCGTGTCAATCCTTGTGGGTCGTCCTGCATTGCCTCGGAAATAGAGGTGAAGCCGCGGATGTCAGAGAACAGGATTGTCAGCTCGCGGTTTACGCCGCCCAGATTAAGCAGACTCGGGTCATCGGCAATTTTCTGCACCATTTCCGGTGCCAGATATTGACCGAATGCATTCTGCACTTCACGGCCCCTTTTTTGCTCACCAGCAAAATCGCGCGTGGCTATCGCTGCCACGCCAAGGATTAAAGCGACTGATGGAGCTACCGGACCGATCCAGAACCGCCCATATTGCAGCAAAATCCAACTCCCACCAATCAAGCCGAGCAACGCTAGCGCCAACAGCAGCGCCTTCCTGACCGGAGCCGTGGGTTGAGAGACCAGCAGCGCGAGCCCGGCCGCAATGACAACAAACAGAACCGAGAGCCAGCGCGGGGCTTGTCCGATCGCCAGTCCTGTGCGCAGATTGTCAAAAATCGTTGCCTGAACCTCGATCCCCGGAGTCAGCTGGCGCGAGCGCAGGGTATAGGCGGTTTCGAATGCATCAATGCCGCCAGCCGCTACGTCAGCATTGGTCTGCAGTGCAAAACCGACAACCACGATCTGATCCCTGAGATAATCAGGCGGGAGAAAAGCCTCAGGGTCGAGCGCTTGGTAATAGGAAATGGTGGGATAACTGCCAGCCGGACCAAAATGTTGAATCCGCTGCGGCGTTTGGTTCTCCGATGCAGCCTCCCCGGTGGTCATCTCGATCAGCTTGGCCATGAAACCGTCGCGATAGAGCGGCATGTTGCGCAGCACCCCGTCTCCGTCCATCGAGAGGCTGGCGATACCGGAACGCGCGCCAGCTGCGGTCAGCCCAGGCATGGGTTCCGTGCGCACCAGCGTGCTACCATAGGGACGTTCGATCATGCTTTCATCGGCGGCGAGGATGATATCCGGGCCCATTGCATCAATCAAGGCCTGATCCTGCGCTTCACCAGACGGTTCGGCAAAAAGGACGTCAAAGGCAATGGCTTTGGTCCCGGCCTTGCGCAGCTGACGGATCAGTTCAGCATGTTGCGAACGCGGCCATGGCCATTGCTGGCCAATAGCGTCCATGCTCGGTTCGTCAATTGCGATCAGCGTGATGCCGGGCTGTTCGGGCTGTGCCGGTTTGGTCGTCGACAGATAGTCAAAGCTGCGCCCGTCAAGATCGCGCATGACGGCGGAAAAGCTCAACAATCCCACAAGCAGAGCGACGATTAAAACCAATATCACGCCCGATAGGCCGCGACGCGGCGAAAGTCTCTCCATCATGCTTGGAGCAGCCATTTAAAAACGCACCTTTGCGCCAGCAACCACCGTAAAGCGCGGCGCGGCCACGCTCGTCGCCGAATCATACTGCTTGTCGAGCAGGTTCAGAAGCGAGAGATTCAGCGCCAATCGCCGGTCTAGCGGTTCCCATTCCAGTCGCGCATCCACCAACGTTACATCATCAATCGGCAAGCGGATATCGTCGCTCTGACCGCCGATATAGCTACCCGATATGGTTGCCTTCAGCCTCATCGGTGCAGGCAAGCTCCACACGAGCGAGGCACGCGCAAAATGCCCGGGGACGAAGGGCAACTGGTCGCCGACTTCATACGTGCAACCGAAGAAAATTCCTAAGTCTGCTGTAGCGCAACCAAAGCTTGGCCCAATCGCTTGATTGACATTTTCTCCCGATACAAAGCTGCCTTGGATTGCGCTATCGGTATAGGCATAAGAAGCGCGGAGCCCGATATTGCCGCCCAGCCATAAATTAGCTTCTCCGCTGATCCTTTTGACCGACACCGGGAATCCGTTAATGTCGACCGGCAGATCAGGGATCGCATATTGCACAGCCTCTAATTGCTGGTCCTGATATTCGACGGTCGTGAAAAGCCGGTCGGACCATTCGGCATCCCAGCGAACAATCATGCTGTCATTACGGCTTTGGCGAAAACTGGGCGCGGAATTGGCCTGCAACCCGACCACGGCAGCGGGACGGAAGCTGAAATCAAACAGCCCGCGGCTTTGGCGCAAGAAAGCCGCGCGCAGCCAGTGGCCCTCTATCAGCTCGTAGGAAGCGCCGAACCGAAAGTTAACGGGATAGCGCGTATCCCCGTCAATAGTCCGCGCGACCAGTTCCAACTGTCCCTGCAAGACAAGTGTCTCAATCGGATGGTAGCGTAAATCGACATAGCCGCGACCTTCCGTTGTTCGCAAATCAAAGCGACCGGGCACAACGCCGGGGTCGGCAATATTCTGCTCAAAATCAAAGGCGGTGTTCAATTCTCGCGTCCGCACATCGCTCCACTCGCCGCCGATCCGAAGATCTAAGGGGCCAAAGCCCTTGGCATAATTAGCGCTAAGATAGCGAAAAGTGCCGCGGCTTTGCGACAATTGGTCAGCAAATTGCCGTGTGCTGGAGACGTCGACTGTTATGACGTCCAGCTGCGATCTGCCGAAGCCGCCTCCGATGGTCAGCTGATCGCGATAGCCAAATTCGTGATTATACAATCCGAACAGGAAATTCCTCTCGGCTTCGCGGTCTTCTTCAAGGTCAAATCTACCATCCTGAATACCAATGATATTGGATTCCGACAAGCTGCTGTCGCGGTTTAACTCGCCGTTTAAGACCAAGCTATCAGACGGGGTTAGTTCCAGCCCGACATAGCTGCTGAAAAACCATTTATCCGCGCCGCGCCGCCGTGAGAATGGACTAAGGTCAGGCCGCCGGCGACTATCGGAAATATCGGTATAATTGCCGCGTATCCAGATCGCTGTGGGAATGGGCGCGTCAAAAATTGTGTCCAGACCGCCGTTTAATGTTTGCTCGTTGCGCAGACTTTCATCGAGAATATCAACGCCGATAAAGGGTTCGATGAAGTTACCATTATCGAACCGCAAGCGCCGCTTGGAACTTGCAACGCTGAGAGGATCGAGCGCCACGCCTTGCAGGAAACTGGAGAGCGCTTCAAAGCTTTCGCCTTGCTCGCTGCCATTCTCGGCCTCTTGGGCATTATAGCTGCCATCGGCATTGCGGATCAGGAAGGGACCAGGTGTCTGGTTGATCGCCTGATCGAAATAGCTGGATGGCGTGAAGCTATCGAATACACGGTCGGCATAATAGCGGCCCCAGCCTTCCAGATCGAGGAAGCGAAAGGCTTGGGAAACAAGACTACCCGTTTCGCGATTTTCCGACAGATTGACATATTCGCCGCCGCGCGCGCGATAGCGGTTCAGAGCCTCGCGCGCATTCACAATCGCATCGTCGGCCGCAAAATCTTGCAACGCCACACCGGTGCGGGCGAGCGCGATGGCGGGATTAAACGGATCAAACCGGTCCGCGGCATCAAATTGCTGTTCGGCCAGTCCCGTCTCACCCATTTCATGATGAACCTGTGCAAGCCCGAGAAAGCCCTCTCCATAATCGGGATTATGGGCCGATGCGGCGAGAGATGCCGCCAAAGCATCATCCAGCCGGTCCTTGCGCCGCCAATATTGTGCTAGCGCATTGCCCGCCAGCGCATTGCCCGCGTCCATCTCCAACGCTTTGTCAATTTCTACCTTTGCGGCTGACAATTTGTTCTGCTCGAGCAATATTTCTGCGCGCATACTAACCAGTTCGGCATCATAGGGTCGCGCTGCCAGTGCACGCTCCACTAGGTCGCCGGCTTCTTTCAAACCGCCAATCGCCATCCAGTTTTTCGCCTGCGATTTCTGGGCAAGGAAATTATCCGGATCGGCCACAAGGATCGGCTGCACAAGATCGCGTGCCGCCTTTGGCCTGCCGCCATAATCACGCAGCAAATTGGCTTCGCCGATCGCCAGCATATCCTCGTCAGGAAAGGCGGCACGCGCCGCAGCCATGGTCGCGATGGCCGCGTCGGGTTCCCCCAGCAAAGCCTCTACATCCGCCTTGACCTGATAAAGTGCCGCTGCGTTCGGAAAAGCCTTGAGACCTGCGTCTGCACTGGCTTTAGCGGCGCGCAGATCACCTTCATATGCCGCAATCAACGTGAGCGCGAGATAGCTCTCAGCGGTTTGGTCTAGCATGGGTGGAGCAGGCTCTTCCCCCAGCTGCATAGCCGCGACGTAACCGCCATAGATCCCGGCTGCGCTATCGGCCGGATTGTCGGATCGCGCCAGCTCGCCAAAAAGGCGGGAGGCGGTTTGCCAGTCGCCGCTAGCAGCGAACCGCCGCGCGCTCACAAAGGTGTCACTATCACTATCCAGCAATTCCAGTCCGCTGGCCAGATCAACAAAATAGAGCATCTGTTCACGTCCGGTCGGGTTTACCAGCACGGTCCGTGTTGGTGCCTGACCGCGCAAAACCGTTGCTGCCTGACCGGCTTGCACCGTCAGTGATCCGGCTTCGTTCGACAGCTCGACGACGCCTGAAAAGACCTGCAATACGCTGGATTCATCATCGGCGTTAATCGCCCATTCGGTGCCTCGTATGGCGGCTGTTGCCGATGGTGTTTCGATGGATAAATTGCTTCGGTTACGCGGGCTGCGGCCCCATGCACGCCCACGCTGCAACGAGAGGGAGGACGCTCCGTTCTTCCTGACCCGGCGCACGACCATGACAGAATTTCTGCCCAACCGTACTTGCGTGCCATCGGCAAAAACAATCGCCAGTGTGCCTGCAGCTTTGGTGCGTAACACATCTCCGGCTTTGAGATCCTGTCGGCGCACAGCCTTTTGCCAGATTTTGCGGGGAAGCAAGGTCGCTTGCTCACCGCCCTTGGCCGCCGTAATCTTTCCTGACAATGGCGCTGCACGCTTCAATGGTTGCGCGGCAATTGCTTCTGCAAAGGCAATTTGACCCAGCAAAACGATCATCAATAATGAAAGGATTTCCCTAAGTTTCACGGTCTCTTAATGCCCCTAGATCCTGCGAATTCTCGAAATGCTTGGCGGCATCGCGAGCAATTTGCAATGATCTATGTCCATCAAACCAACATAATTTTCTGCCAAAGCAATATGGCGCTGAAAAATCGTGTTTTTTTCTTAACAGCGCAGCTCTCGAGACGCCCAGCCACAGTCCCCCCAGCCACGCCATATCTGTTTCCGTCTTTCCAACATTTTACGCCGTAACCGGATATCTTCTTTCGCGCCCACAGCGACTATTAGAGTGAGGCCGATATTTTCACCGGTGCGATCACTCTTCCGGTGATTCTGACAATCAATTGATTAGTGCATAGCCTGCACGGGAAAGCAAGCAACGCTACTGAGGCAAATAAGGATTGAATTTCAGAGATTTGCCGGGGGACCGCCAAAAACTTTCTTCTATTGAGCTTAATTCCAAGCTATGAGTCTAAGATATTGATTATGCATTCAATAACCCAAATAGGAGAGAATATGGTCAGGTTTAAAGCATTAGCAGGGGTTGTTGCTTTGTCAGCTGTAGTAGCAGCCTGCTCCGGTGGTGATTCTGATTCCAGCACGTCGGCAGAGGCAGCGCCAGAAACAACTACAGCACCTGCTGCTCCAGCAGATACTGGTACGCCCGCTGCCGATGATGTGGCCACGCTTGATGGCGTTGAATATGCCAGCCTGACCGGCGACAAAGCCGCAGGAGAAAAGGTCTTTACAAAATGCCGCACCTGTCATGTTACCGATCCAGGCGTCAATCGCATCGGACCGTCACTGGCAGGGATTGTGGGCCATGAAGCGGGAGCCATTAAAGGGTTCAACTATACAGACGCCAACAAAAATAGCGGCATCACCTGGACCGAAGACAAGATGTTCCAATATCTCGAGAAACCACAACGCGTGATTCCGAAAACCAAGATGATTTTTGCCGGTTTGCCCGATGCACAACAGCGTGCCGACTTGATCGCATATCTGAAAGACCCCAGCTGATTTCTTAATCCTTGGGTATAAGCAAAATGGGCCGGAGTAACTCACGGCCCTTTTTGTTTATTCGCGGTGTAGGACATTTAGTCGGTTGACCATAACTTACATTTGGGCCGGGTCTCCAGCCGTGGGTCGAATGATGTTGTTTGGAAGAGCGAGAGGTCCGCGGTCATTTTCCTTGGTCCGCAGAATTGACCAACGTCACAAAGCTTGTGTTTGAAGTCCAAATTACGATACTCCCCGTCCAGAGATGGCCCGTCACTTGAGCGACTCGGTGCAAAAGCCATCCCCTTTATTTCTATATTCGAACGGACCTACCAGGAAAATTCATCCCTTCGTTTCTGAGGATATATATTTTTAATGAACACGTTGATTGATTATCGGGAAAAAATTCGCACCCACCATCGCGCCAATGAGACCGAGATACTGCAATATCTGATATCCAACTTCAGCCCAGACGACAATATGCGCGCGCGTATTCAAGAGCGGGCGATACAGGTTGTCCAAGAAGTGCGGCGGGCCTCAGGACCGACACTGACTGAAAGCTTCCTAGGTGAATATGGCCTGTCGACCGATGAGGGACTCGCGCTGATGACATTGGCGGAAGCTCTCTTGCGGGTGCCGGACAATCAGACCATTGATGATCTTATCGAAGACAAGATTGGGCCTTCTAACTGGCGCGACCATATCGGTCGATCGGACAGTTCGCTCGTCAATGCATCAACCTACGCCCTCACAATGACGCGCAGTGTCATACAGGAGCCGAAAAGCCGCGGTCCGCTAGAAGCCTTGCGGGGGGCAATAAAGCGACTGGGCGAACCGGTAATCCGGGTCGCTGTCCGGCAAGCCATGAAGGAGCTCGGCAACCAATTTGTGCTCGGCGAGAATATGAAGCTGGCGTTGAAGCGCGCGGAGAAATGGAAGGCCAAAGGCGCCACATATTCCTATGATATGTTGGGTGAAGCGGCGATCACGCAAGACGATGCGGACCATTATTTCAAGGCTTATTCCGATGCCATAACCGAAATTGCAAATGTCGCGCGCTCGACTGATTTTCGCGAAAATCCTGGCCTGTCGATAAAATTATCTGCGCTCTATCCCCGCTATGAGATGAGCCAGCAAGGACAGGCGGTTCCCGCTCTAGCCGAACGAGTAGGCGAGCTGGCGCGCGCCGCACGCGATGCCAATATCGGCCTGAATATAGATGCCGAGGAAGCCTATCGCCTCGGCCTGTCTCTGGACATGATCGAAATGGTTCTAAGCGACCCTCGTCTGGCCGGATGGGATGGCTTCGGGGTCGTTGTACAGGCATTTGGAAAGCGGGCCAGCTTTGTTCTGGATTGGCTCTATGCCCTTGTTACCCAACTGGACCGAAAGATCATGGTTCGTCTTGTTAAGGGCGCCTATTGGGACAGCGAGATCAAGCGGGCGCAAATGGATGGCGTTCCTGACTTTCCCGTCTTCACCACAAAGTCAGCGACGGACATCAGCTACATCTGCTGTGCGGCGCAGCTGCTCAAAATGACAGATCGTATCTACCCTCAGTTCGCGACTCATAATGCACATAGCGTTGCGGCGATTCTCGAGATGGCGGGCAATAGTGTAGATTTTGAATTCCAACGGCTCCACGGCATGGGCGAGGCATTGCATGACGCGTTGCTACGCAACGAAAGAGTACGGTCGCGAATTTATGCTCCGGTTGGCAAGCACCGGGAATTGCTTGCCTATCTGGTTCGGCGCCTGCTTGAAAATGGCGCTAACTCCTCCTTTGTGAACCAATTGGCCAATCACGCGGTTCCCGCCGAAATGATCGCTACCGATCCTTTCGATACGCTCGAAACGGATCAGCAAACCAACGTGTCGAAGATAATCAAACCCGCAGACCTGTATCAACCGGACCGCATCAATTCCCGTGGCTGGGACCTCGCTAATCGCATGGATATGAACCAATATGTTGCCGAACGCGCGCCGTTTGCCGAAAAGCTTTGGCGGTCGGCGCCGATAACGGTGCGGCCAGTCACCAGCGGAACCATGCGCAAGATATTCAATCCCGCGTTCCAACAGAGCCAGGTCGGCGAAGTCATTGAGGCTGACGCAACACAAGCCGCTAATGCCATCGAAGATGCACGGATCTGGGATGCACCTGTTGCCGAGCGCGCCGCTGTCTTGCAAAAAGCTGCAGATCTTTACGAACAAAATCATGGTGAAATTTTCGCATTGCTGGCGCGTGAGGCTGGTAAAACGCAATTTGATACTATTGCCGAATTGCGCGAGGCCGTCGATTTTCTGCGCTTTTACGCCAAAGAAGCGGAGAAAACTCCGGAAAACAAGGCACGGGGAACGATCAGCTGCATTTCTCCGTGGAACTTCCCGCTGGCTATTTTTACCGGACAGATTGCTGCGGCACTCGCCGCTGGCAATGCGGTACTCGCGAAACCAGCCGACCAGACACCGTTAATTGCCGCTCTAGCGACGAATTTGCTGCATGAAGCAGGTGTGCCTCTGGCAGCGCTGCAATTGCTTCCAGGTGCTGGGGCTATAGTGGGCGCTGCGATAAGCGGTGCCCCCCGCATACAGGGCGTTTGTTTTACAGGTTCAACCGCAACCGCACAGACAATAAACCGGAACCTTGCCGAAAACGGGCAGGCGGATGCGCTGCTCATTGCAGAAACCGGCGGTCTCAACTGTATGATAGTAGACTCTACAGCCCTTCCAGAACAGTCCGTTCGCGATATTATTACATCTGCCTTTCAATCTGCGGGACAGCGTTGCTCTGCGTTGCGGGTGCTTTATCTGCATAAGGATATTGCAAAGCCGTTTCTCAAAATGCTCGAAGGCGCGATGGACGCTCTGGAGATCGGTAATCCGTGGTGGTTATCGACGGATATCGGCCCCGTTATTGATAAAGTGGCCCATCACAAGATTTCGGCTCATATCGCCACCGCCAAAGAACAAGGAAGACTGATCAAACAGCTAGCTGGTCCCGATGACGGCCATTTTGTGGGCCCAGCCGTGATTAGCGTGGATGGCATAAACGATTTGGATGAAGAGATTTTTGGTCCTGTGTTGCATGTTGCTACTTTCGAAAATGATGATCTCGGCAACATAATCAGCGACATTAATAATCGCGGCTACGGGCTGACTTTTGGTCTGCAAACCCGAATCGAACGGCGCATCGATAAAATAAATGCCGCGATGAAAGTCGGGAATATTTACGTCAATCGCAACCAGGTGGGCGCGGTTGTAGGTTCTCAACCCTTTGGCGGCGAAGGCCTGTCCGGCACCGGCCCCAAAGCGGGCGGACCACATTATCTGCCGCGTTTTTACAAAAGCGCTAACCTGATGATGCCGTTACAACATGGCTCAGAAATCAAGCTGGAAACCGTTCAGACGGCACTTGATGCACTAGACGCAGCCGATCCTCGACCGCGCAGCTGTGAGGTCATGCCCGGACCGACCGGGGAATCCAATGAACTATTCACCTATGCGCGCGGCACCATGTTGTGCCTTGGTCCGTCTCCTGCTGATGCGGAGAAACAGGCTGGGATTGTTCGTCAACAAGGCTGTGTGCCGCTGATAGTCGTCCCCGACGGGATGGGAGAAAACACGCTGGATGGCTTTTTAAACCGCGAGCATCTGCGCCATCTGGAGGGGATAGATGCGGTTATATGCTGGAGTGAACCAGAAGATATCCGTGCGATCCGCATGGCTCTTGCCTCTCGCGACGGCCCACTCGTCCCCCTAATCACCGAGGAAAATTTTACGGATCGCTGTCTGATGGAACGGCACGTCTGTATCGATACCACCGCTGCGGGCGGCAATGTTTCTCTGCTCGCTTAGACCCCTCCCACCTATGCGAACCAAACGCAGGCATTGCAAAAAGCTGGTAGAATCTGCTCACGCAGTCCAGAAGCGTTGGCGCAGCTTACGGCCGTAAACTATCTGCTATGTGGGCGTGGAGGAACATGTCCCTTAGTCTTTTCAATATTGGGGTGGGCATAAACACAGATGAGATTTGAAGAACTTATTTCGCTTACCGGTTATTTCGTTTTGATGATGGCTATCGGGTTTTATGCTTGGCGCAAGTCCACCAGCAATGTTTCAGAATATATGCTCGGAGGGCGCAACTTGCATCCCGCCGTTGGCGCGCTGTCGGCCGGTGCATCGGACATGAGCGGCTGGATGCTGATGGGTTTGCCCGGCGCGATCTATTTGTCCGGCCTGAGCGCGGCATGGATTGCAGTGGGGCTCTTGATCGGAGCTTATCTCAACTATTTACTGGTCGCGCCTCGGCTCAGGGTTTTCACTGAGATGGCTGAAGATGCGATCACAATCCCCGACTATTTTGAAAAGCGCTTCCAGGATAAATCTCGAGCGTTACGTATCATTTCTTCGGCCGTCATAGTGGTATTTTTCACGCTTTACACGTCGGCTGGAATTGTTGCAGGCGGCAAACTGTTCGAAGCGTCCTTTGGCCTAGACTACGAGCTAGGCCTTTTCATAACAGCCGGCGTCGTGATCTCCTATACGCTGTTCGGCGGGTTTCTCGCGGTAAGCCTAACCGACTTTGTCCAAGGCTGCATCATGTTTCTAGCGCTGGTTATCGTCCCGGTCGTGACGCTGCAGGTGTTGGGCGGCTGGGGGGCCACCGAAATAGCGATAGATACAGTGAATACTAATGCTCTCACATGGTTTGAAGGTGCAACGACCTTAGGTATTATATCCAGTCTAGCCTGGGGCCTCGGTTATTTTGGGCAACCCCATATCATCGTACGCTTCATGGCAATCCGGTCGCTCAAAGACATTGCCGTAGCCAGATGGATTGGCATGACATGGATGCTCGTCACTGTTGTCGGAGCCGTGTTGGTGGGTCTTTTCGGACTGGCTTATGTCACGTCAACCGGCCGGACGCTTGATGACCCCGAGACCATTTTCATTCTACTCTCTCAGGTTCTTTTTCATCCGCTTTTATCCGGCTTCCTGCTGGCCGCCATACTCGCAGCAATTATGAGCACAATCTCTTCGCAATTGCTGGTTTCATCCAGCTCTCTGACGGAAGATTTCTACAAGGTCTTCCTTCGAAAATCTGCCTCTCAAAAAGAGCTTGTGTTGGTCGGTCGGCTTTCTGTCCTAGCGGTATCGCTGGTCGCCATCGCTCTGGCCTTTGACCGGGACAGCAACGTGCTCTCACTGGTGAGCAATGCCTGGGCAGGATTTGGTGCTGCGTTTGGCCCGATTATATTGCTGAGCCTATATTGGAAAGGATTGACACGCGATGGCGCTCTGGCCGGGATGGTCGTCGGCGCAGGCACTGTCTTATTCTGGCTATACGCGCCTCTCACCATTGCAGGTGGATCCTTGTCAGCATGGATTTACGAAATTGTTCCCGGATTTGCCTTGGGCATGACGACCGCAATAGTCGTCAGTTTGATGGGACAAAATCAAAACGGAGACGTTCGTGATCTGTTTCTTAAGATGGCCAGCGCGATGAAAGTGTATAAGTGACTTTCTGAGCCACGTAAGACAAAACGGTCGCCTCAATAACCAACATGGCTTCTGTCGAAATGCTCTTGCGAAATCCCGAGAGCTAAACCCTGAACCAACAAAAAAAGCCGGACAGCAACGCTGTTCCGGCTTTAAGTTGTCAACGGGAGTCGTTGATTAGAATTTAAAGGCGGCCTCAACAAACATCTGTCGTCCCCGATTTTGGGTAATCACCCGGTCATCGCCGCCAGCAGGCAGAAACGGCCTGTCACCGGCAGTGTTGGCCCAAATTTCATCCGTTAGGTTGACACCCACAAGCGACAATTTCCACTTCCCATCGGGGTCACCAATTGAGACAGCGGCGTCCAAGGTCACATAACTGTCCTGAACAAAGTCGGTGAAATTATTGTTTCCGGCAAAATAGGACGAGCTGTAAGCGGCGTTTCCATTCAAACCGAACTCAATCGAATCTCCCATCGGCACAGTCCAATCAAACGCGAAGTTGCCAGACCATTTTGGTGCACGTGCCGCGGTTCGGCCATCGAGGTCAACGTCATCAGCATTTCCGGGAATGCCATCTGGATCCTGAGATATAAACGTATCCGTGAATTTGGCATCAGTATAGCCCAGCGCACCGGAAAAACTGAGGCCGTCCAACGGTGTCCGCCAGGACCAATCGACATCAAAGCCTTGGGTCGTCAATTCACCGGCGTTAATCGTTAGGAAGCGAACGGCCGCACCGTCGAAATTTTGGACCTGAAGGTCATCAAAGACGAAGTAAAAGGCAGCCGTGTTTATCCGGAACGCGCCATTACCGAACAGCGCCTTCACTCCGATTTCGCCGCCTTTAGCCGTTTCCGAGTTGTAGACTATCGAATCCAAAGCCGCCTGACGTTCCGCATCCGTCCCGAATCCAGGGCTGACAAATTGCAGAGATGCCGTTGGCAAAATGCTGTTATCGACGCCCCCGGATTTGAAACCGGTTTTGTAAGAAGCATATAAGTTGAGGTCGGGGGTCGCCTGATATTTCAAGGTGACTTCCGGCGAAACATTGCTGTCAGAAAACTTGATCGGACCCGTTTGGAAACCTTCCGGAACCACAAATCCAATGCCACCAACAACACCATTTAGAAATGACAGAGCATTGTGAAGCACCGGGAATGATGTTCTGTGGGTCTTTTGCTCATCCGTCCAGCGCACGCCGCCTGATAGCTCTAGCTGATCAGTAAGATCCAAACTCACACTGCCAAAAAAGGACAACGCTTCACTTTTTGTTGAACGATCTGCGACCCAATCATAAGTAATCCCTCGAGAATCTGGGAATAGGAACGTCCCAAGGAATGCATTTTGGGATGTCTGTAAAGGTTGATTTCTACTTTCCCAAAAACCGCCAACCATGAAATTGAACATACCATCAAAGTCACTGGTTAGCCGGATTTCCTGCGTATATTGTTGCAATGCATCGGAAAATGGTGCGGGCAAACCGCCCGGGTCACCATTGGGTAAAATACCTACATAGCTAAAGTGATCGAGATGCTCATTTTCGAGGTCTAGATAACCGCTGACTGACGATAAGGTCAGGGTGTCACTGAGTTCAAGGTCCATCGCCAAGCGAGCGAAGATCGTGTCTGTTTCGTTATAGGATTGACCGGTGTAACGCCCTGCCCCAGTGGTTCCTGGCGCAATCACTTGTAGTGCCGGGTGGCCATCGGGGTGAGGATATAGTCCGTCCTGGATGTCACACGCTGCATTTGAGGCAATTGAAACACCCGGGAGAGCCAAGAAAACATCATCTGCAACACCGTTGGCGCCACAATCAATGTCGGAGTGCCCCAGCAAGCTATCGCCTTCATTGTGATTATAGTTCAGCTTAAGATTAGCGGAAAAATTATCCGTCGGATCCCATTGCAAAGTAACCCGGCCAACAAAATTCTTTAGACCTTTGCCTGAATCGGCAAAAACAGAAGGCGTACCTGCCTCCAGCTCAACATATTTATCGATATCTTGATATTGTGCTGCAACCCGGATGCCCAAGGTGTCAGTGACAGGACCGGAGATATAACCACCTACGGTATAGCCCTCCTCTTCAAATTCATAAGAGGCTTTACCGCCAATTTCCCAATCCGCCGTCGGGTTGGCAGACCGAACAGAGAAAACACCGGCCGAAGCGCTTTTACCGAAGAATAGAGACTGCGGTCCTTTAAGGACGTCAATTTGTTCTACGTCAAAAAAGGATGCCTGCACCAGACGCATCGTGCTGATCGATACACCATCAAAATCGAACGCAACGGCGGAGTCGAAGGCTGCTGAAATATTGGTGGTACCCACGCCGCGCAGGCTAATCTGACCACCAGCACCAGAACCACCGACTTGCACGTTTAGGGCCGGGATGCGGCTCACAACATCGGCGACTTCGTTGACCTGAAATTTATCGAGAGTAGCACCGCCAATAGACGTCACCGTAACAGGTGTTTCCTGAAGCGTTTCATTTTGTTTGCGAGCCGTTACGATGATTACATTAGCGCTGTTTTCTTCTTCGACAGCGTCTTGCGCAAAGGCCGGCGCGCTAAAACCGCAAGCGCCAATAGCGACCGCGGAACTCATCAGCGCTGTTCGTATGTTTTTTGAAGTAAAAGTAGAATCGTGGTGACGCGATAAATTATTCATTTCAGATATCTCCCAATGCGCAGTCATATTTTTGACTGTTTCGGTTCACATTTTCCCAAATAAAATGTACCGGTTTTCGCTAGCTGATAATGAAAGACGCTACGGAATAGGCTACTAACCAAACAACTAGGGCAGCGCAAAAAATAGCCAATCCTTCGTTACCTCTTGCTAACGATTTTAATAGGAAGGCTCAAAATCAGCGATATATCTCACTCTCGGTGAGACATTATGACACCGAGGTCTGAAGCGATTCAAGCACAACCAAATGACAGCTTTATGTCCATTATAGCCATCTAGCTTCGCAAGGCGGCGATTTCCCGCAAGCTCTCTTCTCGTGATGCACCGCTAAACCCAAAGAAGTGTGATTGGCCTGTTTCGCCAGTCGGGCCCTGATCAACAATATGAAATGTCGCGACCGCAAGATCTTCTGGCTTCATGCCTGCATCCGCCTTTGATGAAGAAACCGCCCGCAACATCGGTGTATCAACCGCGCCAAAACAAAATTCGTTAACGCGTATACCCTCACCTTTCAGTTCCACTGCCCAGGTTTGGGTTAAGCGCCACAATCCGAATTTCGCACAATCATAACCGGTCGAGCCAACGATGTAAGACAGATAATGATCCTTATCCATATGCTCGGTATTCATATTGATGATCACAGGATTTGTAGATTTTCCCAACATCGGAACGGCGGCCAACGTGCTGAAAAAAGCTGCGTGCAAACAGGAAACAATGGCGGTCTGAAAAGCCTTTGCCTGGCTTTGATAATCACCGGCAGTGAGTGAGCTGTCATTCCAGACCGCGCTATTGTTCACCAGCAGATCGATGTGATCACTCTCGCTAGAAATTTGTCCGAATATCTGGTGTATTGCTTCAGGATCACCGGCATTTGCGGTAAAACTGGTGCATTGTCCTCCCGCATCCGCAACCAACTTATCAGTCTCTTCATTGCCAGAGGCGTCATGATCGATATTGAAAACTTGTCCGCCGCGTTCACCAACCGATTTGGCTATCGCTTGGCCAATACCAACCGCTCCGCCGGTGATGACTGCTACCAGGTCTGACATGCCGCTATCTCCTGCCTGACCACCAACTGGCGATTTCGATGGGATAGCGTTCCTGCGCGATCTTTAGATTTTCCTCCATGTCATCTGTCACAGAGGGATCGGTCGTGTGCACCAATCCGCCGCCCGCGCCTTCAACGGGGTCGACATATTCCAACCTGATATCGGCAATTACATCCGCGAAATCATGACCTTCATGATGATCGGACATTTGATGGCGATAGAAAGCCCATTTGTCTTCAAAAGACAGCAGGCAATAATAGAAATTTTCGTCCTGCCCTTTCCAATATTCATAGCGCGTAACGCCGGTTTCGGTTTCCAAGGTTTGCTTGACCATATCTTGCGTAATCCCTTCAAATTTATCCAGCTTGTTTGGTTTGATGCTGATGTGCGCTAGCAAAGTGGTCATTCTAAATTCCTATGCTTTGGTGAAGGTCAGGTTGAGTTTGAGGGTACCGAGCATGATCCCGGGTTGATGCAGGAAGTCATTCTCCTCATCATATGCAATGTCGTCCAGTCGATCGAGCAACCGGTTCCAAGCAATGGTCTGTTCTAGTCGCGACAAACCAGCGCCCGGGCAAACACGTGGACCTGCGGAAAAGGCGAGATGGCGCGTCACCGCCTTGCGATCCAATTGAAGCTCTTTTGCATCTTCAAATTCATCCGGGTCGATATTGGCGGCTCCCCAGCGAAGATGAAGCGTCGAACCTGCAGGTACATCCACGCCCTGAAAAACCTCATGCTGACTGGTGATGCGTGTCGACAGACCTTGCGTCGGTGATCGCAGCCGCATGGCTTCCTCGATAAAAGTACGGATCAGGCTACGATCCTGTTTCAGTTTTTGAAATAATCCCGGTCGTTCGCAGATAAGCTGTGCTTGCTCGGCAAGCGCATATTGGGTGGTTTCGAGACCGCCAATAAGCATCGCGTAAACAATGCCATTAATCTCGTCATCGGTTAGCTTTCGATCGAGTGCCTTATAGCGGACCTGCGTCAGGAACGAGATCATGTCATCCTGCGGACTGGCCCGCTTTTCTTTCGTTTTCTGACGCACATAGTCACCAAAACCATCAAGCAATCGCGATTTTTCGCGCGTTTGCTCTTCGGTCAGCTTGTTATTGTGCCCGCAGCCGTGGACGAAAGCCAATACCTGTGCATTGCCCCAGATTTCCAATTGCGCCGTATCTTCCATCGGAAAACCGAGCACGGACGCCGTGGTCCGTTGCGGTAAGGGACGGGCGAATTGTTTCACGAAATCAAGTCCATCGCCGTCAACCCATTGGTCGATCAGATGATCAACATGACCGGTAATCATATCCTCATGCCGTCCAGCACCAGGCCCGACCCATGGATCGGTCAGTTCTTGCCGATGTGCGCGCCACAGCTCTGGGGTCGGCCGCAGCGAACATATGGAAATGATCATAGCATCCAAGCCAGGCATTTCCTGAGGGAGTTTTCCTTCCGCTTCAATTTGTTTGACCAGTAACGAAAGCGTAGGCGGAAAACGGTCCCAATCCTTCACGACCCGCGAAACATCTTCATGCTTGGTGAGGATATAGGCATCTTTGTCGGGTGTCAGGCCTTCTCCGGGCAGCCGCAGAACCGGCGATTGCTGATGCAACACATCATAGGCCGCATACCATTGCTCCGGCGCGCCGGGACCAAATAAGTCCACCTGTTCTGGCGCGTGCGGGCATTGCATCGGTGATGCTGCTCTTTCGGCCATGCTCTCCTCCTGACTTATCTGTTTATTTCGTCAGTTGTTTCCATGCCATAAAAGAGCATTCTCCGATCAAGCTCCATTGGTAAATTGGAGAGGATAAGGAGAGGCGATCATGAGCCGCATTAAAAAATTGCCGACCGAACAATGGGATCCACGCATTGTCGCAGCGGTTAAACCGGAAGAAGCAACAGACCTTGAACAGGGGCTAACGCGCTTCTTCGCGCATTGCCCTGAACAGGCATTGGGCCTGATGGGTTTTGGCGGTGCGCTAAAGATGAATCGCTCCCTCCCAGATCGGTTGGTTGAACTGGTCCGCCTGCGTATTGCTTTCTTCAATCAGTGCCGGTCATGCATGGCCATTCGTTATAGTGATGCCTTGGCAGATGGACTCAATGAAGATCTGGTTTGTTCATTGGAAAAACCGGCTGAAGCGGAAAACCTGACAGACACAGAGAAAGTGGCCATCCGCTACGGAGAATTATTTGCAACCGATCATTTGGCGATTGATGATGCCCTATATGACGAGCTGCGGGAGCATTTTTCCGAAGCTCAAATTGTTGAACTAGGCATGACAGTCGCTTTTTTTGTTGGTTTCGGAAGACTCGCCGCAACTTGGAAAATGGTCGAGGAACTGCCGACCGCCTTTCAGGATACCGACAAGACGATCGCGCCTTGGGGCGAGGAAGCCATTCACGTTCGTTGATATGGGGAGACAGAATAATGGCAACCAATGCTGAGCCAGGAATCAATTTGTTCGACGCGGAAACGCAACAATGCCCTTATGATGCCTATAAGGTGCTGCGCGAGGAAGCCCCGGTCTACAAGCAGCCGGGAACCGATATCTATATTGTGTCGCGATATGAGGACGTCCGTGCCATTTTGATGGATCCAGCGACCTTCCGCAGCGGAGCCGCAGGCACGGCCTATCGCATGAAAAC
Organism: uncultured Sphingomonadaceae bacterium; assembly: GCA_947493215.1. GTDB lineage: Bacteria > Pseudomonadota > Alphaproteobacteria > Sphingomonadales > Sphingomonadaceae > Parasphingorhabdus. Next base: position 290,227 of record CANLQE010000002.1, read on the forward strand.
CGGCAATATCGAACGGCAAAAGAAAATTGCCGCACGCTTCGCAGAAAAAGGGTGGGTGCCAGAACCGACGCTGGGCAATCGCGACGATCCGGGTCACAAGCAAATGCGAGCCATGTTCAACGAAGCCTTCCGCCCTGCCCGGATAAAAGAGATGGACCCTTTTGTCGAAACGCTCGCGTTTGAGCTGATTGATGACTTTATTGAAGACGGTCACTGTAATTGGGTGAAGCAATTTTCCGTCCCCCTGCCCCTCTATATTATTGGCGAGCAAATGGGTGCGAAGCGCGAAGACATGTGGAAGATCAAAGGTTGGACCGATGCTTTCTTCCGGCGGATATCCATGATGCTCGATGAAAAAACCGAATTGCAGATGGTTGACCGCGAAATTGAAGGGCAACACTATTTTCAGCCAATTTTCGAAGAGCTGCGGGAAAACCCCAATGACGGCTTGCTGAGCGCGCTAGTAAATACGGAGATTGAAGGATGGGGGCGCCCCCTGACCGATAATGAACTGCATGCCGAAATGATGGCTGATACGTTTGTTGGTGGCAGCGAAACCACAACCAATGCCCTATCTGCCGGCATGAAGCTACTCATCGAAAATAAGGACGTCTGGCATCAGCTCCGAAGCGATCCTGACAAATATATGAAAGTCTTTATAGAGGAGGTTCTCCGGCTGGAGTCGCCGGTGCAAAGCCTCATGCGATTTGTTGCGACAGATACCGAGATTCAGGGCACCAAAATTCCAGCAGGCTCGCTGATAAATATCAGGTTCGCCGCAGCTAACCGGGATGGTGAACAATTTGAATGGCCAGAAAAACTCGATCTGGATCGCTCTAAACCGGGTTCCCATGTCGCTTTTGGTTCAGGGGTCCATCATTGCCTTGGGGCGCCGCTGGCCCGGCGTGAACTTATCTGGGGCTTCACTGCAGTCGTGGAGCGGTTCGAGGATATGTGGTTCGCGGAAGGCAAAAATAGTTTTGCAATCCATCCTCATTTCTTGCTCCGGTCACTGGAAGAACTTCATATAGAGTTTGAACCCAAAAAACTCTGACCAGCTAGTCGACAGAGGTATATTTCTTGCTGTAATTCCGTTGATATAAAAGCCTGATTTCCAATCGTTATCCTTTGTGATACTCGATAGGCTTGCTCGATATTCGAGCTTAGTCTTTATGCCGTGCCGTATCTCTTCGTCACCGAAGCATTTTTCCTGCAGGAGAAGCAAATGTCTGTCGTAACTACTGAAAAACATCAAAACACACTGGTCATCATTTCGAACAATCCGCCGGTTAATGCTCTTGGCGCAGCCGTTCGTCAGGGATTAGTTGATGGTATTAACGAAGCTCTCTCAGACGATGAGATCGAGGCTGTGGTCATCAGGTGCGACGGACGCACTTTTTTTGCCGGCGCAGATATTACTGAGTTTGGAAAGCCGATGCAGGGACCCAATCTTGGCGAGGCCATCGATGCGCTAGAAGCCAGCAACAAGCCTGTCGTTGCCGCGATTCACGGTACCGCACTGGGTGGCGGCTGTGAGGTTGCTCTGGCTTGTCACTATCGAGTTGCAGTTCCATCAGCGAAAATGGGGCTGCCGGAAGTCAAGCTCGGCCTAATCCCCGGTGCGGCCGGAACTCAGCGCTTGCCGCGCGTGGTTGGCGCAGAGGCGGCTTTACCGATGGTGGTTATCGGAAACCCGATTTCCGCGAAAAAAGCCCATGCCATTGGCTTGGTCGACAAGCTGGTTGGTGAAGACAGTCTCGCCGACGATGCGATCGCCTTTGCACGCGAGCAGATTGGCAAAGAGCCACCGCGCTCGTCCGAAGGCACAGCCAATGAAGATGGTATAAAAAATCCCGCAATATTTGACGAATTCCGCCAGAAAAACGGTCGCAAAATTCGCGGGTTCGAAGCCCCTGAAGCAGGCATTCAAGCGGTGAAAGCCGCTGGTGAACTATCCTATGCCGATGGAGTCGACAAAGAACGGGAATTGTTCACGAAGCTTATGACCGGCACCCAATCTGCTGCGATGCGGCACTATTTCTTTGCCGAGCGCGCGGCCAATAAAATTGACGGCATTGATCCAAAAATCGATCTGATCCCGATCAAGAAAGTCGGCATTTTAGGGGCCGGCACCATGGGCGGCGGTATCGGCATGAACTTTCTGTCCGCTGGCATTCCCGTAACCATTGTCGAGCTGAAAGAAGAAGCGCTTGATCGCGGCGTCAATGTGATCCGCAAAAATTACGAGAACACCGCCAAACGCGGCCGGATGACCGAAGAGCAGGTCGAGGGCGCAATGAGCATATTGACGCCCAGCCTGTCCTATGACGACCTGGCCGACTGCGATCTGGTGATCGAAGCGGTGTTTGAGAATATGGATGTCAAAAAGGAAGTGTTCACCAAGCTGGACGGGATTGTTAAACAGGGCGCGATCCTTGCCAGTAACACCAGCTATCTGAATATTGACGAGATTGCTGCGGTCACCAAGCGGCCGGAATATGTGCTCGGTCTGCACTTTTTCTCCCCCGCCAATGTGATGAAATTGCTGGAAATCGTGCGCGGCGAGAAGACCGCTGATGATGTGCTGATGACGGCGATGAAGTTATCCAAGAAAATCGGCAAAGTGGCGGCGGTCTCAGGCGTTTGCCCCGGCTTTATTGGCAACCGGATGCTCAGCCCGCGCCAGGAGCAAGCCAATCTCATGATCATGGAAGGCGCCAATTATTGGGAAGTCGATGACGTCTTGCTGGAATTTGGTTTCCCGATGGGGCCGTTCCAAATGTCCGATCTTGCCGGTGTCGATATCGGATGGCATCGCGATCCCGAGCGTATCGAAACATTGCGCGACGCTTTATGCGCTGTGGGTCGCTGGGGACAGAAAGTTGGCAAAGGCTTTTATGACTATGATGAAGCGCGGCAACGCACGCCCTCTGACGAAGTCAAACAGATCATTGCTGAATTCGCCGCCAAAGCAGGCAAAGAACAGCGCGAAATTTCCAAGGATGAAATTCGCGAACGGATGCTCTATCCGATGGTCAACGAAGGGGCGAAAATCCTGGAGGAAGGCATGGCACAGCGCGCGAGCGATATCGATGTCGTCTGGATCAACGGCTATGGCTGGCCGCTTTATACCGGCGGTCCGATGTTCTGGGCCGACACGGTTGGGCTCGACAATGTCGTCGCCGGTCTGAAAAAACACAATCTACCGGTTGCAGGCCTGCTGCAGGAAAAGGCCGCTGCAGGAGGCACGTTCAACGGATAGGTTCGCTTATATCAATTAGGAGAGAAAAATTTGTCTGCTGAAGCAATAGATCCACTGGAAAAGTGGACACCGCCTGCTGGATGGCCCGTACGATCACGCAAAGATGTGGACGCATTACTATGCGCGCCGGGGCAGCCGTTTGAAATGGAAATGGTCGATATTGATGGCGTATCGACGCGCGTCTGGAAAAATGCACTGCCCACGCTCGCGGCGATGGCGGAACATGCGCGCGGTCATGGCGACAGCGAATTTCTGATATTTGCCGATGAGCGTGTCACCTATGCCAACTGGTATCGCGCCGTGGCCGCTTTGGCTGTGGAGCTGCAGAAAATCGGCGTATTCAAGGGGGACCGGGTCTCGCTGGCAATGCGCAACTTGCCCGAATGGCCAGTGATTTTCTTTGCGGCCGTTTCAATCGGCGCGATTGTGGTGCCGCTTAATGCTTGGTGGACGGATCAGGAGCTGGTTTTCGGCCTCGCAAACTCCGAGACCAGCGTTTTGCTATGTGATGCCGAGCGATGGGATCGGATTTCTCCGCATGTGGCGGATCTGCCTGATTTGAAACATGTCATTGTGGCCCGCAGTGCAGGCGCTTTGGCTGATCCTGCCCGCACGCTGGAAGATATTATCGGCGGGCCCAATGATTATGGGAAGCTTCCGGATCAGGACTTGCCGGCGGTCGACCTGGTGCCTGAAGATCCGGCGACGATTTTTTATACCAGCGGAACAACCGGCCAGCCCAAGGGCGCGCTGGGGTCTCATCGCAATCTGACCACCAACGCTATTTCAGTCGGCTATTCCGGGGCGGCCTCAGCCTTGCGTCGGGGCAATGAAGTTCCCGAACCCACCGTTCGGGTTGGCCTTACGGTAGTACCGATGTTCCATTGTACTGCCTGTTCGGCCATCATGATGCCGACCGTTCAAGGGGGCCATAAGATGGTCTTCCTGCACAAGTGGGATACTGTGAAAGCGATGGAGATTATCGAGCGGGAAAAGGTCAACGCCACCGGCGGTGTACCGTTTATTGCCTGGCAGTTGATCGAACATCCCGAGCGGGACCAATATGATCTGAGTTCCATCGATGCCATCAGCTATGGCGGCGCGCCGTCTGCGCCGGAATTGGCGCGCAAAATCTATGAAGTTTTTGGGGCGCTGCCCGGCAATGGCTGGGGCATGACCGAAACAACAGCTACGGTTACGACGCACAGCGCCGAGGATTATCTCAATCGGCCGACCAGTTGTGGTCCGCCAGTGGCTGCGGCCGACCTTAAAGTCATGAGCGAGGATGCCAGTCAGGAAATGCCCATTGGCGAAGTGGGCGAATTGTGGGCACGTGGCCCGATGGTGGTGAAGGGCTATTGGAATCGACCGGAAGCCACTGCCGAAACTTTCGTCGATGGCTGGGTCCGCACCGGTGATCTGGCGCGATTGGATAACGAAGGCTTCTGCTACGTCGTCGACCGTGCCAAAGACATGATCATCCGCGGCGGGGAGAATATCTACTCATCCGAGGTTGAGAATGTCCTCTATGATCATCCAGCCGTGATGGATGCCGCTCTGGTGGGTATCGAGCACAAGACCTTGGGCGAGGAACCGGCGGCAATCGTGCATCTGGTTCAGGGGCAAACGGCCACGGAAGCGGAATTGCAAGAGTGGGTAAGGGCCCAGCTGGCGAATTTCAAAGTGCCGGTCAAAGTCCTGTTCAGCACCGATAGCTTGCCGCGCAATGCCAATGGAAAGATATTGAAACGCGATCTGAAATCGCTTTTCTAGCGTTTAGTCTTTTTTCGGCGTCAGGCGGATCAGGCCTTCCTGCACGGCTGACGCCACCAACTTGCCATCTTGCGTGTAAAGGGCGCCGCGATTAAGGCCGCGCATATGCCCGGTCCAATCGCTGTCCATCACATAGCAAATCCATTGATCCATTCTAAAGTCATCATGGAACCACATGGCATGGTCGAGGCTGGTCGAAAATAAGCCCGGCGTGGTCCAATGCAGGCCATGGGGTATCATCGACGTGGAGAGCAATCCCATGTCGGAGGCAAAGGCCAGAGTGGCGCGATGGATCAACGGATCATCCGGCAAGGGCGCAACCGTCTTGAACCATTGATATTGGCGCGCGTCCGCGCTTTTGCCTTCGGGACGAAAGCTGCGCACATCAAAGGGCCGCGGCATGCTCATCCGTTCGATATGCTTGTCCGATACTTGCGGGTTCCGGGCAATTTGCTCCATCGCGCTCATGCATTGTTCGGGTGGCATGACATCCGGCATGGATATCTGGTGATTCAATCCGTCGGTCGGTTTTTGAAAGGAGGCGGTCAGGTTGAATATGACTTTGTCATTCTGCCGGACAACCACCCTGCGATTGGAAATGCTGCGCCCGTCAAAGTCGCGGTGCACCCGAAAATGCAGCGGCTTTGTTTCATCTCCAGCGCGCAGAAAATAGGAATGGAGCGAATGAATGTTCTTCTCGGCATCCACCGTGCGATCCGCCGCGACAATGGCTTGCGCAATGACTTGCCCGCCGAAAATGCGTTCCCGCGCCGATGAATTGAGCGCCGGAAACACAAATTCGTCCTCACCGTCCGCGATGAGATTAAAGGTGCGGAGCAATCCGGCTATCAGCTTCTCCGCAGACACGGAGGAGCGATTGGCCAAAGCTTCTGATAGCCGGCGTTCGACTTGTTCGTCCGTTAGTTGATCCAAAACTGCTTCTATTCCTTAAATGCGGGGATTGTCTTGAACGTTCAGGGGTAGATTTCGAACAGTCCAGCTCCGCCCTGACCACCACCGATACACATGGTGACAACGCCCCATTTGGCGCCGCGACGACGGCCTTCCTGCAGCAAATGCCCAGCACAGCGCGCGCCGGTCATGCCAAAGGGGTGGCCGATAGAGATGGAGCCGCCATTGACGTTATATTTTTCCGGATCAATCCCCAGACGATCGCGGCTGTAGAGACACTGGCTGGCAAAGGCTTCGTTGAGTTCCCAGATATCAATATCATCGACGGTCAGGCCTTGCCGCTCAAGCAGCTTCGGAACGGCAAAGACCGGACCAATGCCCATTTCATCCGGTTCACAACCGGCGACGGCCCAGGACACAAAACGGCCCAGAGGTTTGAGGCCCCGGCGTTCTGCCTCTTTGGCTTCCATCAACACGACGGCCGCCGCGCCATCGGACAATTGGCTCGCATTACCGGCGGTGATATATTTGCCTTCGCCCATGACCGGATTTAATTTGGCGAGGCCTTCCAAGGTTGTCGTCGGGCGATTGCACTCATCGCGGTCGACCGTGTAGTCGACGATGCTTTCTTCCTTGGTTTCCTTGTCGACGACCTTCATCTTGGTTTGCATCGGCACGATCTCGTCGGCGAATAGTCCCGCGTCTTGCGCTGCTGCCATCCGTTGTTGTGATTGCAGGGAATATTCGTCCTGATATTCGCGGCTGATATTATAACGCTCGGCGACAATATCGGCGGTGTCGATCATCGGCATGAAGATAGCGGGGGCGATTTTCAGGATTTCATTATCGATGCTGCCCTCCGGTGCGCGCGTGCCTTGCATCGAGATGCTTTCCACGCCGCCTGCCACAACGCAATCCGCACCATCGCCGCGAATATGGTTTGCGGCCATGGCAATAGCTTGCATTCCGGACGAGCAGAAACGGTTTATCGTCGCGCCAGCTGTGGTTTTGGGAAGGCCAGCGAGAAGCGCCGCGTTGCGCCCGATATTCGGCGCAGCATGGGCGACATTGCCCATCAGGCTATCATCGACAAAATCGCTTTCCACACCCGACTTGGCGACGGCATGTTTAATGGCATGGGCCGCCATTGTCATAGGTGGTGTAATATTAAAGCCACCACGACCGGCTTTCGCAAGCCCGGTACGGGCATAAGATACGACGACTGCTTCACGCATGATATAATCTCCATTGGCTGGTCAAAGACGGGCGTTTGACCAAATCGCATTACTCTATGTCGGCCTAATTCTATTTGAAGCCGTGTCAAGATATCCAAAACAAGTATGGATTTCCGATCCTATGACTCAACAAAAAGGCATCAGTCCATATTTGCTCTCAGTGAATAAGAGGTTTTTTGGGGCACGCAGTTCCAATTCTTTGAACTTTTTTGGTTCTGAGCTACGTAAACACTATGGCACCGCCACACGCGAAATCCGTAATCACGCGCAGAGCGCTTCTCTTGTCGATGGGCGCCGCATCTCTGACAGCGTGCCAAACGACCCGTCTTCTGCCCATGCACGCAAAACGACCGGGAGTACCGGTACAATTGTCACCGGCCTATTTTGATCGCTCGGTCGTTGGGTTGCGTCCCGGCCGGCTTGGCGGGTTCAGGCTTGCTACGGAAAAGTTGGCCGAAAAACTTGTTGTCCATAATTATGGCCATGGCGGTGATGGCTATACCTTATCCTGGCCATGTGCTAGGTGGGCGGCGGATCAAATTTCCGCTCAGCAGCCAGACTCCGTCGGCATTATTGGCGCAGGTGTAAGCGGATTGACCACTGCCTGGCTATTGGCGCGGCGCGGCATCAAAGTAACAATCTACGCTGATAAATTTTCTCCTGACACGACTTCCAATATAGCCGGCGCTATTATCCTGACCGGTCCAAATTATCGATCGGGAGAGAATGCCAATATGGGTCCATCCGACGACGCGATTAATGCTGATGCGCTGGCAGGATTTACACCGTTTTTAGCCGAGCAAAGATACGGCGTGTACTGGATCGATCATATCCAGATGCGGCCATTGTGGCAAGACAGCCAATCGCCCCAAGAGACATTTCTGGGGCGCAGAGTCACCGACAAATATCGCACAATCATGGTGGACCCCAATCTTTATCTCGCTGCGTTGATGCAAGATTTGTCGGAAATGGGCGTAAAATTCTGGACGAAGAAATTTACAACGCTCGGAGGCTTGGCCAGATTGCCTCATCCCGCTCTTGTGAATTGCTCCGGACTGGGAGCTGGTCTTCTGTTCGGCGACGAGAATATGTTCCCCATTCGCGGGCAGCTGACACTGCTGAAGCCACAGCCTGAGATCGATTATAGCTATATCAGCCGCCAGCCCGGCGGGGTGCTCTACATGTTTCCCAGGCGCGGGAATATCGTGTTGGGAGGCACCCATCAGCGAGGAAATGATCAATTGCTATCTGAGCCAGCAGAAGTTGAACGACAATTGCGCGGGCATGGTGAGTTGATGGCGAAGTTGAGAGGCGTTCCGAGGATGGATCCGGGCGAGATAAAAAGCTGATCGGCGCAGCTGATCTAACCGGCAGACAAACCTCTGTTTTATCCCGAAAGCGGACGTAATACCGCCGTGTTTTTGCAGCTCTGATATCATTTGATCATTCTCACGGTGACTACAGACGCAGCTAGAGTTGAACCCCGTCTTTCGAGCACCGGGATAATGCGGGAAAGACGGGGTTCCAGTGGGCACATCGATTGGTGAGTCAGGCCAATTCAAGAGTAGAGATTGAAGCGCCCACAATTTCAAAATTGCTGAGTTTGGTGACCTAGTCGTTTCCTCCCGACGTTACGGATTTGGTTTCACCGTCGCGGCCGGAGTAAACGGTCGTTCTTGTTCCATCGTCATAGGTCACCGATTTGGTAGCGACAGTCTCGCCTTGCCCGTTGGTCCACGCTCGATTGACAGTGCCGCCGTCGTCCGTGCGCGCGCCGGTGGCATCATAGCTGCCGCCGCGTCCGTTGCTGGTGGCAAACCCTTTACTGCGGCTAAATCCGTCACCGGTTCGCGCAATATTTGATACCGCATTTGCAGATTCTCCGTTTCGGAAGGTTGCTCCGTAGCTGCGATTGATGCTGTCTTCATTGACGTCCGCGGAGGCAGAGCGGGTAGCGGTTCGTCCCTGAAAATCGGTATAGGTCGTTGATGCATTATACCCGTTGTCGGTGCGTTGGGCGCCACGATCATAAGCTGCTGTTCGACCATCGGCCGCGGTCCAGCGGACCGAACTATTCGCTGTTCCAGCATCGCGATTGACATTAGCATTGGCGTTCTTGCTTGCCTGTCCGCGTCTTGTATTGACGGTTACATTGTTGCTCAAACTGCCGCCGCCTCTTTCAAAATTGCGATCTGCAATGCGGGACCTGGCATCGGCGACTTGCACCGTTCCCAGAAAAACTGCTGTTGAAACGACCAAAGCTACGATAAATTTTATTGATTGAAACATTGGGGGATTTGTCCTTTCTTTGTGTTGGTCCCCCTTTGACGAACCGAAAGCCCAAAATATTCCTTCAATCGGGAATTATTTTTGACTTTTATTTTTGCCTCAACTGGTAGCGTTGGCGAGCAAGCATTTCCCGTTCTTCCAGAGTTTTTATTTGCTGTTCGTTGAGGTGAGGAGCGAGGTCGATTTTCATTCGTCCAAATCGTTCTGAGATAGCTGTTCGGCTGGTATCGACTACTTCCTCGATATCGCGCCCGGCAGACGTAATGATCGGCGATATTCGCTTTTCCTGTTCTTCGGATACCGGAGAAATGACATCGGTCATCACTGTCGCAAAGCCGTCTGTTTGGCTCATTGAACGGATCAAATTCAGACGGTTACTCACAATCGCGCCTGTAACAGCGGCGCCGATCAATATGCCAATTGCCAAGGTGCTCAACAGCACAAATAGCGGGCGCCTGTAAAAACGTACTTTAGTGTCGGACATTTCCATTTTCCCAAAATTTGGCACTATAAAAATAGTGCGGTGGCGATATCGATAGCTGGCAGTCCAAACAGCGCTTCAAATACGCTGCTCCCCGGTGTTGCGGCGCTGGCGTTGCTTGCCATCGCAAAGGCCGAAAGTGCGAAAGCGGGCGTTGCCACACGCGGGAACATTCGGCCTAAGGCTCGGGCAAAATCAACATCAAAAAATCCTTGTGAAACGGCGTCTGTTGCCGGCGCATTTTCTTCATCGATCCGGCTCATCACCCGCTGTTCGAATTGGGATCGGAAACTTGGAGCGGGCCCGGAAACCAGTATCGACCGCAATTCCCGTTCGGCCGCGATCAGTTTTTCCAGTTCGGGCTGGCGTTGTTTCATCTCATCTAGGGCCGCTTTTTCTTCCGGCGAAATGCGTCCTTCCACAAAACGTTCAATAAGATACTGAATGTGTTCATCGGTCATGCTGTTGCCCCTGTTATAGTTTTGGCCATTTGTGCCTTCCCCCGTGATAATCGCGATAAAATTGTGCCGCTTGGTACATCTAATATGTCCGCGGCTTCTTCGGTACTAAAGCCCTCCATCAACCTTAGAACAACGACCGCCCTGATTTCGGGGGCCAGCTTTCCAAGGGCAAATTGCACGAGTTGCCGGTTTTCCGTGTCACGCCCTTGATCTTCGGTTCCGGGCATTTCTTCTTGCCAGTCTCGTTCATTGTCTTTGGGGGCAAAGAAGCGCTTCAAACTCCGTTTACGCCTGCGCAGCGCATCACGTGCACTGTTCATGGCAATCCGGGTGATATAAGTCTTAAGGGATGCCTGGCCTTCAAATTGCCCCAAGCTCCGATAAAATTTAATCATGACCTCTTGCCCCACTTCATCGGCTTCATCACCGTTATCGAGCATCGGAATGATCGTCGCAGCGACGACCCCCTGATAACGGCGGACAAGTTCTGCAAAGCTATCATGGTTGCCGTCCTTGGCGCTGCTGATTAGCGACAAATCGGTCATATCCTGAACGGACATCATGGATGAGTGGTACATTTTTCGACTGCCATAACATCGTTTCAAGCCAAATTCTGGTTCTCGTCAAGGCGATCCGCTGCCTTTTCGCTTTGCCGCCTGCTGGGAGACCATCCCGGGTGCCGGAACATATAACCGAACACATCCTTCATATTATTAGCTTTGGCGATGTCCTTTGCCATATTGATCCATTCAAAAAACGCGATCTTGAACGGGTTGTTGGTCGTAACGGGTGTCACCGTGCCATAGACGATGGTGATATCATCCCGTTCTGCCTGATAGGTACCAAATATCCGGTCGTATATCATCAAAACGCCGCCGTGGTTTTTATCCAGATATTCAGGGTTGGAGGCGTGATGGACGCGGTGATTGGAGGGTGTGTTTATGAAGCCCTCTAAAAAACCCAACTTCCCTATCCATCCGTTATGAATCCAGATCTGGTAGATCAGGCCTGCTGCCAATGTCACCAATATGCTGACCGGGTGAAAGCCAAGCCAGGCCAATGGGAGGAAAAAAAGAACTTTCCCGGATATCAGGCTGGTCACTCCCAATCGGCTAGCAACCGACAAGTTCATATGGTTGGGCGTATGATGCACGCCGTGGGTGGCCCACATCCATCGGATTTCATGTCCAAAGCGGTGGTTCCAATAATAGCAAAATTCGACAGAAAAGAAGAGAAGTGCGAGCATTGCAACGCTGTTCACTTCCAAAGTCATAATCCGATACTCATAGGCCCAGAAAAGAATCCCGGCGACGATCCCGGCAGTAAACAGATCGATGATGCGTTTGAGAAATGTGACACCGAAAGATGCCGCTGCTTCTGCCCAAGGATAGTTTTCCTTGCGCCGAAAAATGATCCAGGCGGCTTCCATCAAAGTCAAAACGGCCAGAAAAGCAATGATACCCGTTTTGCCTTCATAGGTTCCAAATTCCATTTTTATCTCCTGCGTTCAAACCCGGTAATAGGAAAGATGCGGTGCCGACCGGTTCGGGGGAGGGACTGGTCTGGCCGGCACCGCTATTCAGGTGGGTATTAACCGCGAATGCGCTTCATCATCTGCGCACGCTGTTCAGCCTGAATGTTCGCAAGAATGTGCATTTGTGATTTGTCCAAAATTTGCGACAATTTTGAATTGGTATCATCTCGCTGACTGGAAATTTCGTCCCGAAGAGACAGCTTCTGACGAAAGGTCAGGCTCGGCTTTTCAGATCGGGAGATGCCATAGCGATTCAATATGTCCATCTGCGTTTGCATGCTCGCCCGCAAGATCGGTTTGACTTGGTTTTTTTGGGAATCCGTGAGGTTAAGTCTTACGCTGACATCGACAAGACGCTGTTCCAGCTGCTGTTGAGAGGTTTCACTCATTGTGCGATTTTGCGCCTGACCGGTCCCAGGAAACACCATCATCATCGAAAGTGCGATCGCTGCTGCGACACCTCCATTCATCGTCCAGATGAATTTTGAAATTATATTTTGCATTATCTAAACTCCGTTATTTCGCCTGACCTTTTCAAGCGGTTCGGAGCCTTAGACGTCGAGGTCGTTGGAAATATTCCCGACGAACGAAAAATATTTTGTGGTTTGTCATTGTGTCCACTATTGCGCCCATAACGGACGCTGGGAGAACAGCGTTTAGTCGATATCCATTTCCGTTGTCGTTCACACGATTGTCGTCAAAGCCTGCAAGATAATTGGCAAGTTAGAATCGGGGTAGATAGTACAAACATCGCCCCGTCTTAACTAACCGTCACCTCATCGAATTTTCCAATTCACCCCGAAATTTGGGATGCGCCAACTCGATCAGCGCCTCTGCTCTTTCGCTCAACGATTTGCCTTTCAAATCCGCAAGCCCATATTCCGTCACGACAATATGCGTATCATTGCGGGGAGTTGTCACAGGGCCATCAAGGGTCGGCACGATGCGGGAAACCTCTCCACCTTTCGCAGTGGACCGGCAGGCGATAATCGATTTTCCGCCTTTGGATGCCGTCGCCCCGCGCACAAAGTCAAGTTGTCCGCCCGCGCCGCTATATTGCCGGCCCATCAAATGTTCCGAATTGCAGGCACCGCCCAAATTGACTTGCAGCGTGGCATTGACCGAAACGACATTATCATTCTTGGAAACATGGCGCGGGTCGTTGACGATGTCCACAGGCGCGCTGTGCATCGCTGGATTGTCGTCCAGAAAATCATAAAAGGCGCGATCCCCCATTGCGAAGGTAAAGACACTGCGTCCGTGATAGGTCGTCTTCGCCTGATTGGTGACCGCTCCGCATTGCGCCAGCCTCGCCAAAGCCGGGGTCATCAGCTCCGTGTGAATACCAAGATCCTTACGATCCTCCAGCAGCGCACAGACCGCGCTAGGCAATGTCCCGATACCCATTTGCAGGCAGGCCCGGTCGCCGATCATATTGGCAATAATCTCGGCGATCTTCTGGTCTTCCGCACTGATCGGCGGACATATTTGTTCAGCGAGCGGAACATCATTGTCCACAACTACATCCACCTCGGAAATATGGAGCAGCGATTCCCCAAAAACGCGCGGCATATTCTCATTTACTTCGACGACCAGGCGCTTGGCGCTTCGGGCCGCCGTCGACGAATAGTCATTGCTGGTTCCAAAGGTGAACCAGCCATGTCGGTCCATCGGCGATACGGTGGTGATAAAGGTGTCGAGAGGGACTTTATCTTTAAGCAGCCCCGGCGATTCACTAAACGCCACCGGAACAAACTCCACTGGCGGCGGGCCTCCTTCCGGAGCCTCTTTCAGCAGTGTACGTTCGATGCCGCTCAGGAACATGCAATGGGGGCGAACGCGGTCAAGCAACGCGGACTTTAACAGCGTCTCCCCGGCATGGGCCATCGAATGAAAATACCACAATTTGAGGTCGTCGAGATTACCCGCCTCTACGCGCGCCGCTAGGGCGGCGAGCAATGCAGGCGGTTCGGCTACCGCCATGCCCATCGCAATATGGGCACCAGAGGGAATATTGGACACGGCCCGCGCCGCGCTCATCGATTTGGCTCGATATTGCTGCTGTAATGTCATCTGTGCGCGATCAGGGCTGAATTGCGATTTTCAGGACACCGTCGCGCTGGTTCGCGAATAGGTCATAAGCCGTCTCGATATCATCGAGCGCAAAATGATGGGTGACCAACGGGCTGGCATCGACACGGCCAGACCCGATCACGTCCATCAACCGGCGCATGCGTTCTTTACCGCCTGGGCAAAGCGTACTGACAATCTTATTATCGCCGAGGCCTGCTGAAAACGCATCAAGTGGTATCGTGAGATCTTCGGAATAGACACCGAGCGAAGACAATGTTCCGCCGGGCCGCAGAACCCGCAAGGCACCTTCAAAAGTCTCTGTCTTGCCCAGCGCTTCAATCGACACATCGACCCCGCGGCCATCGGTAATCCGCATGATCTCATCCACCGGATCGACCTTGCTGAAATCGACAATATGATCCGCGCCCATGCTGCGCGACATTTCCATCCGTTCGGGAACCGACTCAACTCCGATGATAGTGGTAGCGCCCATCATTTTCGCGCCAGCGGTTGCGCAAAGACCGATTGGTCCCTGAGCGAAGACAGCCACCGTATCGCCAATTTGAATCTTACCGGATTCTGCCCCGCTAAATCCGGTCGACAGGATATCAGGACACATCAGAACCTGTTCGTCGGTTAATCCATCCGGTACCGGTGCGAGATTAGCCATGGCGTCGGGCACTTTGAGATATTCCGCCTGTGCGCCGTCAATCGTATTGCCGAACCGCCAGCCACCCATGGATTTCCAGCCGTGTCCGGTCTGACCGCCGCACTGGGAATGAAAACCGCACATAGAAGCATAGGATGTGCCGGTCGGTGTAATTGCGCCAGCGATCACCCGCTGGCCTTCGGTAAATCCCTCAACAGCGGATCCGAGTTTTTCGATGATCCCAACTGGTTCATGACCAATGGTCAAGCCGGTTTCCACCGGATATTCGCCCTTCAATATGTGGACGTCTGTTCCGCAAATGGTGGTCGTTGTTATCCGGATCAACGCATCGAGGGGACCGATATCGGGAATTGGTTTTTCACCAAGAATAATCCTGCCGGGCTCAATAAAAATCGCCGCTTTCATGTGGTTTTCCATTGGGGGCTCCATAGCAATATAAGAGTGGCCCGGAGAATTAAGGAAAATCCGCGAAAGCGTCTCTACGCAAATGCGCGTAGCTGCTGCCATGCAAAGCCGTTCAACGGCATCGGTGATCCGTAACAATACCTATCGCCTGACCGCTCGCGCAATCCTAAATTCGCCGTTCTTATAATCGATTATGGGAGGAGCAGCGTGTTGATACATAAGGACAATTTGATAGTTGTCGGTGTCGATGCAAAAAAGCTGACCAGTTTCTACACCTGATGCCCCGGCCCTTGAAATCCGCGTCGGCAGAGCGCGATAGCCTCTATTCCATAAGCGGCCTGACAAAAATCTACGGCGAAGGCCCAACGGCTGTTTCAGCCTTGCGCGGGGTCGACCTGGATCTGCCCAAATCCGCCATGGTGGTGCTGCTCGGAGCCAGCGGGTCAGGGAAATCAACCTTTCTCAACATCATCGGCGGATTGGATGAAGCCACTGCTGGGACGGTGATGTTCGAGGATCAGGAGTTAACCGCACTTGGCCCGTCTGCGCTAACCGAATATAGGCGAAATTCCGTCAGTTTCGTGTTCCAGTTCTACAATCTAGTAGCTTCCCTTACCGCACGGGAAAATGTCGCGCTGATCACAGAGATTGCCGAAGATCCGATGACGCCTGAGGAGGCCCTAACCATGGTGGGACTGGAAGGCCGCATTGATCATTTCCCGTCCCAGCTTTCCGGTGGTGAACAACAAAGAGTAGCTATTGCCCGCGCCATTGCCAAACGGCCGAAAGTGATGCTGTGCGACGAGCCCACGGGTGCTCTCGATAGTCAGACCGGGGTGAGAGTTCTTGAGGCGCTCGATCAGGTTAACCGGGAGCTTGGCACCACGACGCTCCTCATCACCCATAATGTCGTGATTGCTGATATGGCCGACAGGCTGTTGCGCTTTGCCGATGGCGCTCTGGTTGAAGATCGCGATAACCCCAACCGCGTCGCGCCCTCTGAACTGCAATGGTAAAGCTGCCTGCCTGGCTCGGGTCGCTGGACCGCAAGCTGCTGCGCGATATCTGGCGCCTGCGATCGCAAGCCTTGGCCATCGCGCTTGTCATTGCTGCTGGCATCGGAATGGTGGTGATGTCGTTCGGAATGATGCGCTCTTTAGAGGCCAGCCGCGACACCTATTATGACCGTT
Source organism: uncultured Sphingomonadaceae bacterium (assembly GCA_947493215.1). Lineage (GTDB taxonomy): Bacteria > Pseudomonadota > Alphaproteobacteria > Sphingomonadales > Sphingomonadaceae > Parasphingorhabdus. Next base: position 306,512 of record CANLQE010000002.1, read on the forward strand.
ACCGCTTCGCCGATATTTTCGCGTCCGCCGTGCGCGTGCCGGACAGCCTGCTCGACGACATTCGTGCCATTAATGGCGTCAGCGTTGTCGAAGGCCGATTGACCAGCGGAGCAACGCTGGACATTCCCGGTATATCGGAACCGATAACCGCACGCATACACTCCCTGCCAGCCTCTGGCATGCCAGCCGTCAATGCCTTGGTCTTGCGTAGCGGTCGGTTACCAGACCCCAGCCGCCCGGATGAAGTGTTGGCCAGTGAAAAATTTGCCGAGGCCGCCCGCATCGGGCTAGGCGATGATATTGACGGGCTGCTTTATGGCAAAAGACAACAGTTTCGTATCGTGGGAACGGTGCTGTCACCGGAATATGTCTATGCCATCGGGCCGGGTCAGATTTTTCCGGATAATCGCCGTTTTGGCGTACTGTGGATGGGCCAGGAGCATCTTTCTGCCGCGCTTAACTCAACCAATAGTTTCAACGAAGCGCTGATCCGGCTTGAACGCGGCGGCAATGTGCAGGATGTGATCGACCGGGTTGACGTCATCCTGGAGCGCTATGGTGGGCGAGGAGCAACACCGAGAGAGGATCAACTTTCTGATCGCTTTCTGGAAAACGAACTGACCCAGCTGAGCAGCATGACCGCCATTCTTCCGCCGATATTCCTCGGCGTGGCGGCGTTTCTAATCAACATGGTGCTGTCACGGCTGGTCGAATCCGAACGGGAGATTATCGGCCTGCTCACCGCCTTTGGTTATCGCAGCAGAACGATCATGTTCCACTATGTCAAACTGGCCTTAGTGTTATCGATCCCTGGTTTAGCGCTCGGCCTCTTGTTGGGATCATGGATGGGTCGCGGTTTGGCTGGCCTGTATCAGGATTTTTTTGTCTTTCCGTTCCTGACCTATCGCGCGGGCTTTGACGTGTTCTTCATATCCTGTCTGGTTGCGATCCTCGTGGTGCTATTGGGCGCGGCGCAGACAGTCCGCCGGATTGGCAAACTGACCGCGGCCGAAGCGATGCGTCCGCCCGTACCACCCAATTATTCAGGCGGGTTCGCTCGTTTGGTTGGACGGATAAAAGGTCTGGATGAACCCACGCGGATCATCTTGCGCGGAGTTGCTCGCCGGCCACTACGCTCGCTTCTGGGCTCTTTCGGCGTCGCTGCGGCGCTGGGCCTTTACATCACTTCCGCGGGATCGACTGACAATGTCCGCATGATGATCGACCTCATGTTCAATCAAGCCAACCGGGCTGATGTAAATGTGGTTTTCTCCGAAGACCGGGATGACCGCGCCCTGTTTGAGCTTGCCCGGCTGCCCGGTGTTATGCGCGTTGAACCTGTACGCTATGTCGGCGCCAAATTGAGCGCTGGGCATCGTTCCAAATCAGAGACGATCACCGGGATGAGACCGGCAGGCGATCTCAATAGGCTGATCGATCTCGACAATGGGATTGTCGAACCACCAACCCAGGGCCTGATGATATCCTATGGCTTGTCAAAGGAACTGGCTGTTGGTCCTGGCGATATGGTCGATATACAAGTTACCGACGGGCGGCGACCCCAAGTCAGCATGCCAGTGACCAGCATCCTCAGCAGTCCGGTGAGTAATCCCGCCTATGTTGATTTCAAAAATCTCGGCCCGATTATGCGAGAAGCGGAACTTTCCTCTGGCGCCTATCTAAGCGTTGATGCCACCCAAACCGACAAGCTTTATCGGCGGCTCAAGGACATGCCGATGATCGCGGGATTTTCGCAACGCTCGGCAGCCCTTCGCGGTATTGAAGAAACTATCGGCGAAACCATGGGGATCGTCAGACTGTTCAACGTCGCTTTCTCCGGCTTAATCGTATTTGGGGTGATCTATAACAACGCCCGGATCAGTCTGGCAGAACGCGCCCGTGATCTGGTCTCGCTGCGGGTACTCGGTTATCGCCGATCCGAAGTGTCCTACATATTACTGGGCGAACTGGCGTTGATAGTGATGGCCGGACTGCCGCTGGGCATGATGTTCGGATATTATTTGTCCCTGCAAATCAGCGAAGCGGTAAGCGGTGATCTGTTCATCATCCCCTTTGCCCTGTCGGCCGCGACGGTCGCTTTTGCGATATTGATCGTGCTGATAACTGCCGCCTTGTCTGCACTGTTTGTCCGCGGGCGACTGGACCGGCTTAATCTTGTTAGCGTTTTGAAAACGAGGGAATGAACTAATGGCCAATAAACATTTCAGTCGCCCCGGGCCAAGAATTCTGATCGGATCGATCATAATACTCATATTGGTCGCGATCTTCTTTTCCGTCCGCACCCCACCGATTGAGGTTGATACGGCAGAGGTTGTTGAGGCCACTCTGCTAGTAACAATTAATGACGAAGGCGAAACGCGTGTCCGCGATATGTATGTCGTGGCCGCACCGATTAATGGCCGTTTGTTGAGGATCGATCTGGAGGCGGGAGATCAGGTCGTGGCCGGTCAAACGGTTGTGGCCCGCATGATGCCCGCGGAGCCCGATTTTCAAAACCCGCGCAGCGAAGCCGAGATCAGGGCGCATGTCCGGGCCCTGCAAGCCAATGTGCGATCCTCTGCCGCTAGGATCAGTCAAGCGCAGGCCGACCGCGCCCTGGCCATCGCCAATTTCGAACGGACTGATGCCATATTCAAACGTGGCTTTGCTACCAAGACCGCGCATGACGCCGCTAGAGCTGCCCGCGACAGCAGCGTGGCGCAAGTCACCGAAGCCTTACAAACCCACAAAACCGTGCAATTTGACCTCAAAGCAGCGCAAGCCAGCCTAATGGGCCCTTCCGTCGGTAATAGCCGCGCCAAAGCATTAAACATAACGTCTCCTGAAAGCGGCTCAATATTACGGGTGACGCAGGAAAGCGAAACGTTGCTCACCGCGGGCTCTACGATCATGGAATTGGGCGATCCGGTGGATATCGAGATTGTCACCGATCTTCTGTCAAGCGATGCGGTCAAAATAAAAATGGGCAGTGATGTACTTATCGATAATTGGGGCGGTGATCGCCCGCTAAAAGGCAAGGTCCAGCGGATAGAGCCATTTGGCTTCACCAAGGTATCCGCCTTGGGCGTGGAGGAACAGCGCGTGAATGTCATTATAGACTTTGTCGATCCGCAAACTGCCCGGGCGCGGCTTGGTCATGGCTATCGTGTGATTGTCCGGCTGGTCGAATGGTCGGGCGACAACATCCTGCAAGTGCCAATTAGCGCGCTGTTCCGCGACTCTGGCATATGGTCCGTTTTCGAAATGCGCGATGGCAAGGCCAGACTGGTTCCGGTCAAAGTTGGTCGGATGAATGATGAGCGCGCCCAGATATTGGACGGGTTGGAAACAGGAGCTTCTGTCATCCTCCACCCCAGCGAAAAGATTGAGGACGGAACGTCGGTTAGACTTCGAAATTCTTCAACATAACTAGATACCGTTTACTGGGAAACACGTAGTCACAAATAGAAATCACCCCACTTAAACGTTTTTCACTCATCAGCGCCACGGGTTCTCTGCCCAAAGCTTTCGCAATCCGGGCCAAAACTAACATGCTAGGGCTACGTCTTCCAAGTTCAGTACCGCCTACAAAGGTAAGAGAAATTTGCGCTTCGAACGCCAATTTTTCTTGAGAGAACGCTAATTTGTGACTATATTTCCGTAACTTAATCGAGCACCGTCCACATACGCATTATTGCGTATCGCTTCGCGCTGCATCTCGTTCCAAATATTGGATATGACCTGGAAAACAATACGCCTTGAACTGGCCCGAACCGCTGATCATCCCAATGGATCATCCGCTCATGCTTATGTGTTTCGCGTCCCGCTTGATGATGAAGGACTGATCGATCCGTCCGCGCTTCGTAAAGCAGAAAAACGCCCGGTGGTCCGGCGCTTCTGGCCAGGGGAACGGGATCAAAATGGTGTTGTCATATCCAGCAAGAAGGGCTGGGCCTTTTCCTACAAGGTCGGCGATGATGATGACGAAGTCATATTCGGACTGCAAAGCCATCCCATCAAGATCGGCGAATATCTGACCATAACCGAAACCGACGGTAGTGAACTGCCGTTCAAAGTGGTCGGCTGCCACGAATAGGGCTTGTTTAGCAAGCGGGGGCAAAAATGGAGGAACCATCATGCTTTTTCATACGCGATTTTCTCGCAACCTTTTAATCGGCACAGGCCTGTTATGCTTCGCCAGCGCGCCAGCTGCAGCGGAATGTGTGATCGGTTCCGAACCTCTCTTCGATCCATTCGCACCCTATAAAGGCGGCTCCGCCATCGTCCACAAGGATAGCGGTTTCGTTTTTCCCGCCGAAACAGCTGGGTTCAGGCGCTTGTGCGAAATGACCACCGATTTCTCCGGCAACAATTTCCAGATCCGCTATGAACGCACAATCGGCGATCAACCGATAGCCGTCGACATAGCTGTCGTTCATCTTGAAGACCTGACCGCGCGCGATCATTACAAGATCATCAAACCCACCGTCATGGCCCATTATGCCAGCGCTTCGATCGAATCAGAAGGCGATTATTTCGTATCGGGGCGAGAAGATCTGACCGCCTATCAAGGTATATTTGACGGACAGAAAGATCAGGTGCCGTGGCATGTCAGCTTGACCGCGATTGACTATGGCTATTGGGATGCCCGTCTGATTGCATCCTATCCTCACGAGCTCGACATATCTGCGCAAGAAGCTTTGATGGAACTGGTAGCAGCGTTCCAATGGCAAAACCCGGCCAGCAAAGAAAAATAGCGGAGCAAGGCCATGAAACGCATCGCGATTATTGACGCTCATCCCGACCCCGACCCAAAGCGTTTCGGACATGCCTTGGTCTCTGCCTATGCTCATGCAGCGAGAGAAGCGGGACATGAAGTGAGAGAAATCCGGCTAGCGGGAAAGGATATCCCGATATTACAAAGCCGGAGCCAATGGATGGATAAGCCCATGCCCGCCGATGTCAAACCGGGTCAGGATGCGATCAAATGGGCACAGCATATAGTCATCCTCTATCCCCTTTGGATGGGCGATATGCCAGCGCTGTTAAAGGCGTTTATTGAGCAGGCGTTTCGCCCGGGTTTCGCGCTCAGCTATGAAGAAGACAAACGCATGCCTAAGAAATTACTGCGCGGACGCTCAGCGAGGCTGATTGTCACCATGGGTATGCCGGCATTTTTCTATCGCGCCTATTTTGCTTCGCATAGCGTGCGCAGTTTCAAGCGAAACATATTGGCGATGGCGGGGATAGATCCGGTTGCGACGTCCCTGGTCGGGAATGTCGACAGCAGTGCCAAGCATCGTGAGCGCTGGCTGAAAAAAATGATCGCGCACGGCGCCAACGGTGATTGAAACAACGCTTGCACAAATCTTAGCGGCTACCGGCCTGCTCCGTAACATCCCTTATACAGAGCACAAAATGATCGGCATACACTTCTCCTGTTGATGATTTCCAAGCAGAAGGTCATCAAAAATAGGAGAAAAATCATGAAATCCGTGCTGCTCTACGTCAACGACGACTCCGGTTTGGAGGCGAGGCTCCAAGCAGCCCTGGATGTGACTCGCGCTATCGGTGGCCATCTCCACTGCCTGCGCGCCAATCCCTATAACCCGCAAATGGCCTTTGATGGCGTGACCGGCATGTCGGTCGTCTATGACGTCGCGAAATTGACGCGGGAAGCGGACGAAAAATTGCGGGCCGAAATCGAAAACCGATTGGCAGATGAAGATGTTCCTTGGGATTATCTGGAAGCCAATGCCAGTCCGGCTCGTGGTCTGGCGCGCAATTCAGCGCTCGCTGATATCATGGTTTTAAGTTCTGCCAGTGGCGACAAGGATAATGTTCTGCCGCTTGGCATATTGGGAGATGTGCTTTTCAACACATATGTCCCGGCATTGGTACAGCCAGATGATGTGAAAAAATTTGATGCCGCGGGGGTAGCGGTGGTTGCATGGAATGGTAGCTTTGAAGCTGGTAACGCCTTGCGCGCGGCGGTACCCATGCTCCATCTGGCAGCGGCGGTCCATATCCTGACAGTGGATGAAGACAAGGATCATGACCTCCCTCCGCTCGCCGCATCAGAATATCTCTCTCGTCACGGCATCACCTCAGAAATACACAGCATGTCGGCCAAAAAGCCCTCTGTTGAGGCAGTGCTGCTATCGACCGCCGATGCGCTGCATGCCAGCTATATTGTAATGGGGGCCTATGGCCATAGCCGCGCCCGCGAGTTTCTTTTTGGCGGCGTCACACGGAGTCTTTTCCGGGATTGCCCAGTGCCGCTCATCGTCTCCCATTAGGTTTTTGGGAGTTGAGTAATGGCCGAAACCACTAACATCAAATTTCACGGTGCCGCTGGTACAGTTACAGGGTCATGTTTTGAAATTAGAGGTGCGGGCAAAACGATCCTAGTTGATTGCGGGCTGTTTCAGGGCACCCGGTCGCTTGAACGGCTAAATTACGAAAAACTCCCGTTCGATATCGAGACAGTCGATGCGATCATCCTCACCCATGCCCATCTGGATCATAGTGGGCGATTGCCCTGCCTGTATGCCCATGGCTGCGAAGCACTAACCTACTGTACTGCTCCCACGGCCGATATATTGAAACCGCTGCTGCTTGACTCAGCGAAATTGCAAGCCGCTTCAGTGGAGCGACGCAATCGACGCGCGGATCGCGCCGGCCTGCCGCCATTCTTCCCACTTTATACTGGTCCAGATGTCACAAAACTGATGGAGAACATCACTGCTGTGGATTATTGTGACCAAGTAGATTTAGGCAATGGCGTGTCCTTTCGCTTATGGGATGCGCGCCATATCGTCGGCTCGGCCTCTGCGGAGATCAACATCGCTGGTCAGCGGCTGCTGATATCCGGCGACATCGGCTCCGGCGCAGCGATACGTTGCGCGGATCAGGAACTGGGCGGTTATGACCATATCATCTGCGAGGCGACCTATGGTGCGAGAGAGAGGGAAGAGACGTTAATCAGCGAGCGCAGGGAAGCGCTAGCCAATTTTACCGAGGATACTCTTGGAGCCGGAGGTAACCTGCTCATCCCGGCTTTTGCGGTAGAGCGAACGCAGTCCATCTTAGAAGATTTTCTAGCACTCTTTGATTCCAAACGACTATCTTCGATCAATGTCTTCCTCGATGCGCCCCTAGCCCAAAAAATCACCAGAGCGATGCTCAAATATCGCAACAACGGAGCAGATCTGCTCAAGCGGCCGAATATCCGCTTCGTTCAGTCTGTCGCAGAATCCAAACGGCTAAATCACATAACAGGAGCGGTGATTATTGCCGGGTCCGGAATGTGCGAAGGTGGGCGGATTCGCCCCCATCTGGTCCACAACTTGCCCAAGCGCCAATCGCGGGTTCTCTTCACCGGCTTTCAGGTCGGTGGGACGTTAGGCTCTGTATTAACCGGCGGCGCTAAAATGGTGCGCATCTCTGGTAATGATGTCATCGTCAATGCCGACATCGCCATTTTGGGCGGCTATTCAAATCATGCCGATCGCCAAGGGCTGGCGCACTGGATACAGGAACATAGCCCGATTTCGGGGACAATATTTGTCGTCCATGGCGAAGAACAAGGCTTGCAGGCTCTGGCCAGCGATCTGGTTGCGACAAAGCGGTATAATGACCCCGTCATCCCGGCCCTCGGCCAGCAATGGGAATTACGCCCGCAAGCGCAGGCTCGATTGCAATCACCGGCCCGGAGTGATGCCGAGCAATTGATCGCGCCGCAGGACTGGACATCGCGGCTCGCTGCCCTGCGCGCTTCGGTCCAACAAGAAGTCCGCGCGTTACCGTCTGATCAGGACCGCGACAAAATGCTCAAATCACTCGAACATGCGCTGGAAAGCTATCAGAAAGAAAAACTACGGTGAGCAGCCTTTAAGAATGGCAAACATCCTGTTCGGACGGTTTGCTGGATACCGTTTGAACAGCCGTTATACCATCGCGCCGATAAATATCAGGGTGAAAAATCACACCAGCGTCCCCCGAACCCTCGGCGGTAAAATAGGCGATATAAATAGGGATGGATTTCGTCATTTTCAGCGTTTCTGTGGTACCTTCATCGAGAATGGCATCCACTGCTGCATCGGACTGATCGCCAGCCAATAACGTCTTCGCAAAACCAATCGCATCGCCGACCCTAACGCAGCCATGGCTATAGGTTCTGACGCTGTTGGCGAACAATTTCTTGTTAGACGTATCATGCAGATAGACCGAATAAGGGTTTGGCATGATGAGCTTCATCAGTCCCAATGCATTGCCGGGTCCCGGCCTCTGGCGATAGCGGCCATTTTGGAACACATATCCTTTGCGGCGCGCGGTTGCCGGCCGGTTACGCACCATCGCACCAATTCCCTCCGCCACGATCGAGGAAGGAATTTCCCACCAGGGGTTGAGGATCACCCCGCTGACCTTTGTATCAAATATCGGCGTCGGCGTTTTGGTCTTGCCGACAATTACCGGCCAAGTGCCGGTTTTTTTATGGTTCTTCCAGAGCGTGACTTCAAAGCTAGCGGCATTGACGATCAGATAGGTCTCACCAAGATAAAGCGGCATCCAGCGCCAGCGCTCCATGTTCAGGGCTATTGCAGCGCGTTTCTGGGGATCGGCCTCGGTGGCTAATGCTGTTCGAAGCACCTGATAATGCGGATTTTGCGGTTTATAGGCTTCGAACAAGGGACCAAGCTCGTTCCGGCTCAAGGCCAGCCGTATTAATTTGTCATTGTCGATCAGGTTATCACGGCTTTTGATATGCCATCGTGCACGATCCAGACCTTTAAGGCATCCCTGCAGATAGGCCTGCGCTAGCTGCTTTGCGGCTATCGTCGCGGCATTTGCATCCTCAATGTCAAAGCTACTGGAAATCTGGCAGTCGGCAAGCCCTTCAGCGGGCATATTGTCAATCAGGGCCTGCAAATGAACGACCTGTGCCGGGGTCCATTTGGGTGGCGTCCATTGGGGCGGGCTTACCGGCTGTGCCGAGGCCGTTCCAACGGCCAATATAGCGGTGATGCAGATTAGGAGCTTTTTCATCCATCCCTTGTTTCGGGCGCCGTTCCTTCCTACAATAGGTATATCTACATAATCGCATCTATCGCGGATTTTGTTAGAATGTTATGATGAAACGCAGAACAATATTGAAAACAGGCCTTGTGGGAATCGGCGCCGGTTTGGGTGCGTTGGTGTCGCCTGCCTTGCCTGCCATCGCCAAAGCCCCCTCTCTGCTTGATCCCAAATTACTGGCCAAAGCCAAAGCGGCGCTGGAAGCGCACGACAGTTCGATAGTGCATAAAGATATTATCGGGATCGCGGATTATGCGCTGCACTCGGCCAAACCGCGTTTTCATCTAGTGGATCTGATGAACGGCCGCACCACATCTTTGTTGGTGGCACATGGCAAGGGATCAGACAAAAAGCATACCGGCTGGCTGCAGCAGTTTTCAAATGTCCCTGGCTCCGAAGCCTCTTCCGGCGGCAGCTATATGACTGCCGAAGCTTATGTCGGCAAACATGGCCGATCCAGACGTCTGACGGGCCTCGATCCGAGCAATGATTTAGCCTATCAGCGCGCTATTGTGATCCACGGCGCCTGGTATGTCGATGACAAGATGGTTAGCCAGCACGGGAAAATCGGGCGCAGCCAAGGCTGTTTTGCCTTTTCGGAAAAAGACCTGAAGGAAATTCTCCAGCGGCTCGGCACCGGACGGCTGCTATATGCCGATAAAGGCTGAAAAGGATCGCTGGATTCGCCTCACTGCGGATCGCGTACCATCATCACATCCTGCTTGAGCCAGCCCAATAGCACCCGCGCATTATTGCCCATGCTGGCGCGCATAAAACCGGTTCGGCCATGGGTTCCTAGTACTATAAGATCAGGTTTCACTTTCTTGATTTTATTGAACAGGGCAACGCCGAGTTCGCCCTTTTCAATAGAAGTTTCCAAACGTTTGAAAGTAGCGTTGCTGATCGTCGTCTGCGCCAGAAAGCGTTCCATTAATTTCTCCTCCTCCGAGCCAATATCCTTGGCGACCTGATCTGATTTCAGCCAGCCGCTATAGGGTACATTATAGGCGTGGACGAGATGCAGCGGTACTTCCGGGAACATTTCCGCAGCGCTGTTGAGCGCTGTCATCGAACAATCAGAGAAGTCCGTGGCGATCAATATACTGCGATAGGGTCTCACCGGCTTCCGCTTGATGATCAGAACGGGCACATCGGCATGGCGAACGATATGGTCCACCGGAGAGCCTAAGAAAATATCGCTAAATCCGTCATAATGACCAACGCCTGTAACGATCAGGCCACAGCGTTCCCGCTTTGCGGTTTCGATGACCAGTTCGCCAATATTGCCCATTTCGATATTAAATTGCACGTCCACATCCGTTTCGGGCAATTCCTCTTCCAGCTGGACCCGCGCTTCTTTTGGTACCAACCCCTTTTTCTTTGCTTGTTTGGGGTCGAGCACGTGGAGCACAATCAGGCGCGTTTCCCATAGCTTTGCTAGCATCAACGCGCGATCAAAAGCGCGATCACAGCGTGCCGTCATATCAGTGGCCAATAGGATCGGTTTGCGTGTCGCCTTAGTATCAGTCATGTGCAGAAATTCTCCCCTTATGTCAGTTTGGAATCGGATACAGGCCGCCTCTCCGCCTTTTCACGCCTGTTCGGGGGTGGGGGGAAGGGCGTAAAAAAGTAGAAAAGCGACCTGCGTACCTCCTCAACCCGCTAATTACGCGGCATTGATCGGGATCTTTCTTTCTTTCTCCAGCGCTTCGGCGCTTTTGGGAAGGTGGACCGTCAGCAAGCCATCCTTGGCTTCTGCGCTGATTTTCTGATGGTCAATGCCATTGGGTAATTTTATGGCTCGCTCAAACATACCATAGTGCCGCTCGGAAAACATAAAGCTTTCGCCTTCCTCCTCATTGCTCTCGGATTTTTCACCCGACAAGCGGAGCATGCCATCAGACAGCTTGATTTCAATATCATCGCTGGTCATTCCCGGTACTTCAGCGACGAGCTCATATTCATCCTTCTTGTCGCGCATTTCGACAATTGGATCGGCATTGTCGTAGAATTTTTGCAACATCCGCGAACCAAATGTATTAGCGGGGGTTTCATCAAACATCCGGTCAAATTCGTCGCGCAGCCGGTTAAGCGGTTCCCAGACATTGCTCGCCTGCACCGGAACGTTCATGCGCCGAGAGCCGCCTGTTGAGGCGCCTGTTTCGGCTGGTGATTTTGCTGTCTTCTTGGTCATTATCATTTCCTCATTCGGTCTCGCATCTATCGGCTACCGCCTTACCCCAACCGAATATTATCTTTGTCTGACTGAGAAAATCAGTGGTGTTCCCTACGTAGTTTTACGTATTTCCCCTTCCGCTATTCGTCATGCTTAGATCATGGCCGGTTTTACATTTTGGAATGACTGGACATTCATAGTATATCTGGTGCTCCGGGGATGAGAGGAGCTTTGCAAGGTGCACGCATTTGGATTGGATCAGATGGACCGGTCAGCCTATCTGGAAGCAGTGCTGTCGACCCTGCCCGAATATGTCATCGTCAATGACCCCGATATGCAAATGATTGATCTAAATCAGGCCGGCCTTGACCTGATTGGAATTAAGCGCCTGGAAGACTTGCCGGAACGCGAACCCATGTCGTTGATTTCCGAACCCTATCGTCCTGTTTTCAAAGATGCGTTTGAGTCTGTTCTCAGCGGCAATACTGCGCAAGTCGGCAAGCCGCTGCAGATCGAAATACAGTCTCTGGATGGCATATCTCATCTCCTGGAATTTCGGCTCGCGCCTCTGAAAGAGCATGATGGCCAAATCAGCGCGGTCGTCATCACGGCCCGTGATGTATCAGATTGGCAAAACACGTTGGAGGTTGCCGAACAATCCACTGCGATATTGGAGTCGATATTGGACACGGTTCCTGATCCGATGGTGGTGATAGACGAGAATTGTCGAATAACCTCGTTCAGCACAGCTGCCGAAGACTTGTTTGGTTATCCGGAAAACGAAGTGCTCGGCAAGAATATCAACATGCTGATGCCGCCGCCCTATCATGAAGAACATGATAGTTATGTCGAGCGCTATATCCGCACCGGGAAAAAACGGATTATCGGGATTGGCCGCACCGTCGAGGGGCAGAAAAAAGATGGTGCCATTTTTCCCATGCGACTGGCCGTTGGGGAAGCAAAAACAGGCGATCATCGTCTGTTTACCGGCTTTATCATCGACCTCACTGAACAGCGTAATACCGCAGCAGAACTGCAAGCCTTGCAGGCCGACTTGCTACATTCTTCGCGGCTTAGCGCTGTCGGAACCCTGGCATCGGCACTAGCCCATGAAATTAACCAACCGCTTGCAGCGATTTCTAACTATCTTTCTGCGGCGCGCGACATGCTCGATAACGGGGTAGAAGATAACAAGGAGTTTCTTTACGAAGCCTTGCAGGAAAGCGTATCGGAAAGCTTGCGCGCTGGCACCATCGTCAGGCGGCTGCGCGAATTTGTTGCCAAGGGAGAGATTAACCGCGAACTCTTGTCCATTGCGCAGCTAGTCGAGGACGCCACGACGTTGGGTTTGGTTGGCGCTTATGACAAAGGTATTAAATTTTCGATCACGATTGATCCCGATACTAATCATGTCTTTGCCGACCGAGTGCAAATCCAGCAAGTGATGATCAACCTGATGCGAAATGCCATTGAAGCGATGGCCGATAGTCCGGTTAAGCATCTCAATATTTCAGTCCGCTCTGTACCCAACGGCATAGTTGAAATTACCGTTGCCGATACTGGCAGCGGGATTGATCCGGAGATAGCAGAAAAAATATTCGATCCCTTTTCCAGCACTAAGAGCAGCGGCATGGGTCTGGGCCTGTCAATCTGTCGTACCATTGTTGAGGCGCATGAAGGAACTATATGCGTCGAACCCAACCCGGAAGGGGGTACTATTTTCCGTATCACTCTGTTAAAAGCCTATGAGGAAGAACCTGATGTCGAATGAACGTTTAGTCTACGTCGTTGACGATGACGATGCAGTGCGCCGGTCCGCCGCCTTCATGCTGCGCCATGCCGGGTTTCAGGTACGCCCGGTTGAATCAGGGATCGCTTTTCTGAAGCTTGCAAAAAATGCCGAGCGCGGCTGCGTGCTGCTGGATATCCGCATGCCGGAAATGAACGGGCTTGAGGTTCAACAGCACATGGTCAAAGAAGGCATTGATATGCCAGTGGTCATCCTGACGGGTCATGGTGACGTAGAAATTGCGGTTCAGGCGATGCGCGCTGGCGCGATTAATTTTCTTGAAAAGCCTTATGAGAAAGAAGCACTATTGGCGGCGATGGAGGAAGCGTTCGAACGGATCGAAAATAGCGACCTTAAAGAAATGGCCTCTTCCGAAGCAACGGTACGGCTGGCCTGCCTCACGGGGAGGGAGCGCGATGTGCTGGATGGGCTGATGACGGGCTATCCTAACAAGACAATCGCCTATGATCTCGGCATCTCCCCGCGCACGGTCGAAATTTACCGGGCCAACATGATGGAAAAATTGCGCGTCAGAAGCCTCGCCGAAGCGCTGAGGATTGGCTTTGCAGCCGAAGCTGGCGAAACCGTGAACGTAAAACCTATCCAGCACTGACTTACGTAAATCTGCGGATAGCTTGAAAGGGGAATTAGAGACATTGTGACGGGAAGCCCAAGGAGCCTCTCGTGATCAATTTCGCCCAACAGAAACCGGATGAATTTCCGACACCGAAACCATCAGAAACACCGCCTTTGGAACCAGATCGGATTAGCGACCCCGGCGCGCCCGAAATGCCGCCACCACAGCCTGAACGGCCAGCCGAGCGTCCACCGGAATACCCCGCGCCCGACGAACCCTCTCCATAGCCCTAATCTTAAGATTTAACGCCGTTTTGGGCCCACATGGCTAAAGCGCCGATGGCCAGACCGGCGCCGGTTGCGGCTAAGATACTAGCAACAGGGTGTTGCTGCACTTCGCTGGAGATTTCGGCTTTTCGTTGCTCTCCGGCCGCGCGGAGTTGTTCGCTGCGTTCTCGCAATACTTCTCCTTTTTCCTTTAGCGTTTCGGTCGCTTGCCCGGTGAATTGCTTCACCCGTTCGGACGCGTCTTCAGCAACTTCGTCTCGTAATTTTCCGATATCGCCCTGCAGACGCTCCAGATCACTGCGAATGACAGCAATCTGCTTTCCATATTCATGATCATGCTGGGGGTGGTTTAAGGTTGCTTCTTTATTCATCTCTCACTCCTTCTTTCTGGTTGTCTGTTGATATTGCTATGACGCAAATTATGTCGCCCCGAACCGTCCGTCATTACGTAATTGCCACTAGCCCGTAAGCGCTCGGTTTTCAGCTTTTCGGTCGCTCAATCGTTGGCCCCAGATCGGTTAGGACTTCACGGGCATTATAAGCTCGCTGGCCATCTTCCGGCATCCGTCCTCTGCCCATTTTCACCTCTGCATGCGCTTCGAATTTTTCGACCGTCCGGACATCAACATCATAGGTCCAGAACCGATGACCAACATGGGGATGCCAGGTCGTCCAGCTGCGCCCGCGATAGTAGCGCCAATGTGGCTGCCAATAGCCATAGCCGACACCATACCAGGGGTCATAACGGGGGGAGCGATCGACATAGGTCCGGCGCTCGCGCTCGGTTCTATGGTCCACCAGCATGAACCAATCATAGCCATTTTGATCGGTCAGCTCGGCTGCGCGGTAGAGCAAATAGCCCTCGACCCGATCCCGCGCCGTAAAAATATTCCCCGCAAAACTGACCCGGTACCGATCGTCAGAGAGACGTTTGTCAGAATAACCACCAGAGACTTTTTGCCCGTAGAGATTTGGTTGATAAGGCGTTGCGGTTGCACAGGCGACAAGCACGAGCGTCAGCATCACGGTCAGTATCTTGCCAGCGCGTTTGCGGAGGTTGAGCAGGAGCGGCATGGTATTATCTCCAATGGGATTAGGATGCTGGTTAGAACCAGAAAATCTAATTTCCATGTTTGACCCTGCAATGTCTTTACGTATTTGCTCGGAGTCGGGCAGCCATGCTTTCCGAGCCACTTTGATGTCCGGCACTTGCTGAAACAACATCCGTAACAATACCTATCGCAGCAACGGCCCCGGTCATCCTAATTTAATGCCATCATAATCTATGCTGTAACTGGACGCGGTGTGGGACTCTAACTCGAAAACAGGACAAAAAATGCTGATACGCAATGGTAGTTTAATCGTCGCGGTAGATGGATCGCGCATGTCGATTTTCCGCAATGTTGGTGAGGCTTTCAAGCCCGCCTTGGAACTGGTGGAAGAGCATCAGGACCCCACGCCCCGGTCATCCGAACTGGGTACAGATCGACCCGGCCGAAGCTCGCAAAGCACAAGTCCGCGTAAAGGCGCATATGAGCAGACCGACCTGCACCAGCAAGCCGAAGACCGCTTTGCCCGGGAGGCGGCGGAGCGCATAGACCAGATAGCACACGATTCGAAAGTGGGACTGGTCCTGGTCGCGGCGCCGCGAGCATTGGGCGTTATCCGTCAGAATCTCAAGCAGGAAACAAGCCGGAAGTTACAGGCAGAAATTGCCAAAGCCTTTGGCCCGCATGAGGCGGAGCCTTTGGCCAAGATGCTTGAAAAATATGACAGCTAAAATAATCCGTAAAAGAGGCGGTGGAGCGTCCGCACCAGAGCCGTGCGTCAAACTCCTATTGCTTCACGCCACCGACGACGGAATTTTTGCGAGATCGTCAGGCTTCCGGACTGCTGCAAGTAAGGTCAAGCTCCAGTAATATGAGCGTAGCATCGCCGGGATAGCTTTTCGCAGTGAAACCCATTTCGCGCTCCAGTTCGATTGCCGCATGATTTTCACGGCTTTCGATAGATTGCAACTTTTTGATACCACTTCGCCTGGCTTCACTGGCAACATATTCCAAGAAGGTCCAACTCATACCACGATGCTTATAATCCGCGTGCACAACGATAGCGACTTCTGCGACGGACTTGTCCTCGTTTGCACCGATCATCGCGCTGGCGATAACTGTCTTATCATCAATGTCCAAAGCCAGAAAATCTTCTTTATGATCATGGTCGACATTGATTAGATAAGAAAGCATCTCTTTCCCAACTTCTGGAATGGGGGAAAGGAAGCGGAAGCGTAGATCATCCTTGGTTACATGACTGAAAAATTCGGTCAAAGCGGCTTCATCGGATGGAACGACGGGCCGGACGTGAAATTCAAATCCGCTTCGCGTTGTAAGGGGAATGCTCTTGCTGACGATCAAGTCGTGGGTTTCTCTAACGGCTGATCCTGCTGGGTTTTTGGTCGAAACTGACATGAGGAATTTCCTCTCGGTTATCCTGACGGGTTTTGGGGTATGGGCAATATGGCCCTCAGGTTTCAGCACAGAAACCCGTAATAACCCCTATTTTATGCCTTCGATATGCTGACCGCCTGACACAAAAAGCCCCGCTGGTAACAGCGAGGCTTGTAATGCTTTGACCTTATTGGTCAGTTTGGTTGTAGGAGTAGGGTTTGAACCTACGGCCTTCAGGTTATAAGTGTATTACAATTCCATTGTTTTCAGTGACGTAGTTTCTACTTTCTATCCGAAACTGCTTGTTTTCCCTGAAAACACCTTAGTGCCCAATCTAGTGTCCGCTGTCGGGATATTGCGGACATAGCTTTAATGCCCAATTTGAACATTGGAAGGGAACAGAAAATGCAGCTTGGAAATTTCTCGATTAGTCTCTCAGTCAAAGACTTAAATGCATCAGAACTATTTTATCAGAAATTGGGTTTCACAGTTTTTGGCGGTGACAAAAGCCAGAACTGGCTGATCCTGAAAAATGGTGACACCATTGTCGGGTTGTTCCAAGATATGTTGCCGAGCAATACTCTGACCTTCAACCCCGGTTGGAATAATGAGGCGAAACCACTCGATGACTTCGTCGATATCAGGGAATTGCAACGCGATCTGAAGTCGCAAGGAATGGAATTTGTCAGTGAAGCGGATCCAGATGGGCAAGGCCCTGCCAGTTTTGTTGTCGTCGACCCCGACGGAAACCCAATTCTGGCGGATCAACATGTCGGCTGAACTGCCTTGATGGAAATCCATAACGCCAGACACAAAAAAAACCGCCAACCCATTGGGAAAGCGGTATTTTTGTTGGTTGCGGGAGTAGGATTTGAACCTACGACCTTCAGGTTATGAGCCTGACGAGCTACCGGACTGCTCCATCCCGCGCCACCAATGGAAGCTATATTTCAACAGCTGCCAAAAAATAAAAAAACGACCGGCCCGTTGCCGGACAGGCCGCTTTTTAAAAAAGTGAATGGGTTATTTCCTCGTGACTACATCTTAATGCGCCTGCTGCAATGCCTGGCGACGACCTACTCTTCCGTGCCTTAAGACAAAGTACCATCGGCGCAATCTGGTTTCACGGCCGAGTTCGAGATGGGATCGGGTGGGGCACAGACGCTATGGCCACCAAGCAATGAAGCAAGCGCATAAGCTGTAATAACGGGTCTTTTAATCGATATATCGTTGGTAAGATATGCATGTTTAAATCCATGCACATATTACCGTGGGCTGAGCTTATATGTCCAGCATCTACGACAAGAAGGTTTCCAATTTCTTGGTCCAACATTGTTGTTGATGGCGGGATTCTACAAGCGCGAATTGAGTAATTAGGACTGGTTAGCTTCATGCATTGCTGCACTTCCACACCCAGCCTATCAACGTGGTGGTCTTCCACGACTCTATGATAACTTATCTCAAGGGAGGCTTCCCGCTTAGATGCTTTCAGCGGTTATCCCTTCCATACATAGCTACCCAGCGGCACGCCTGGCGGCATGACTGGTACACCAGAGGTATGTTCAACCCGGTCCTCTCGTACTAGGGTCAACTCCTTTCAATTATCGACGCCCACGGCAGATAGGGACCAAACTGTCTCGCGACGTTCTGAACCCAGCTCACGTACCACTTTAATTGGCGAACAGCCAAACCCTTGGGACCTGCTCCAGCCCCAGGATGTGATGAGCCGACATCGAGGTGCCAAACGATTCCGTCGATATGAGCTCTTGGGAATCATCAGCCTGTTATCCCCGGCGTACCTTTTATCCGTTGAGCGATGGCCCTTCCACGAGGGACCACCGGATCACTATGACCGACTTTCGTCTCTGCTCGACTTGTCAGTCTCGCAGTCAGGCGGGCTTATGCCATTGCACTCTAACAGACGGTTTCCAACCGTCCTGAGCCCACCATCGCGCGCCTCCGTTACTCTTTAGGAGGCGACCGCCCCAGTCAAACTACCCACCACAGAGGGTCCCTGGTCCGGATAACGGACCTAGGTTAGACACCAGAAAACAATAGGGTGGTATTTCACATTATGGCTCCACTCGAACTGGCGCTCAAGTTTCAAAGCCTCCCACCTATTCTACACAATTCTTTCC
>CANLQE010000002.1:330000-364849 GCA_947493215.1 uncultured Sphingomonadaceae bacterium
CAAGCGTTCGGCATGCTTTTGCTCCTTAATGGAGGCATTGCGATTCTCCAGATACTACTCGCGCCGATGGCCGCCGACTATTTTCGCCAACCGATTATTGAAGACTTGCTCAAGGTACAGGCCCTCATATTCCTTGCCACACCCTTCATGGTGCTTCCCGAAGCATTGATGACCAGGAACCTGGAATTTAAGAAGCCTGCGATAATCAATCTCATCTCGGCAGTCGTTGGAGCTGCGGTCGCCTTATATTTTGCACTAAATGGTCATGGTGTGTGGACACTTATATATGCGCCCATGGCGATTTTCTGGACCCGCGCGATTTGTTTAGTGATCGCCGTCAAATTCTACATATGGCCAAGCTTTAACTTCAAGGGCGCCGGCGCAATGTTCGGATTTGGTGCTACGCTGCTGGCCAGTCACTTTTTCTGGACCATTCAAAGCCAGTCGGACATTTTTATCGCCGGTCGGTTTCTCAATCCACACGACCTCGGCCTCTATGCCGAAGCATTGTTCCTAACGACGATCTTCGCTGCCAAATTTGTACCGCCTCTTAATGAGGTTGCGTTCCCAGCCTATTCACGGTTGCAAGACGACCCTGAAGCCTTGAGCTGGTCATTCCTCAAAGCGGTGCGCCTGATCATGCTGATCTCTTGCCCGCTATATCTAGGAATGTCCGTCACCGCGGCGCCGTTGGTGGGCACTTTGTTCGGCCCCAAATGGCTTGAGATGACTCCCTATATCAGCATCCTGGCTCTAGCCATGCCGGTAATGACATTGCAGATTCTATTTGCCCCGGCCAATAATGCAGTCGGCAAACCACAGATCACGGCCAGGGCTTCCTTCATAGGGGCTATATTGATGCCCATTACTTTTTTGATTGGCCTGCAATGGGGCGCGATCGGCCTCGCCTGGGGCTGGGTCTTTGCTTTTCCGGTGCTCACCCTTTTCACATTTTTCCAATCTTATCGCCATATCGGGATCAGTGGCGGCGAATTGATGAGAGCCATATGGCCAGGGCTATCAACCTCAATCGCGATGGCAGCAGTGGTTTATCTCGCGGATCAATTATTGCCGGAAATGATTGTCTACGCGCGGCTGGCAATATTGGTCGCGATTGGCGGGGCTGCCTATATAGGCTTATTGTGGATTCTGGCTCGTCCAACATTGGTGGAAGTCATCCAGCTACTTATGCGGCGGAAACCGCCAGAACCAATCCCAGATTCAGAACCGGCTAAAAGCACCTCTTAAAAGCGCGCATTGTATTGCAATCACCATCAACTAGACCGTGAGCTATGTCTCACTATCTATCCTTAGCGGCCGGCACCTTGCCAGAATTTCTTCCCAATCAAGTGGCTCATGCTGCCGGACAGGCCGGCTTTAGTCATGTTGGCTTCACTATAGAGCCAGAGCATTGGAATCCGGAACAGATCAAGGCTACAAAAAATGCGATCGCTGATCATGACCTATCTGTCCTTGATGTCGAGGTCATATGGATTCCCGAAGGCGGGAAGCTGACTGACGCGCATCGCCTCATAATAGATGCCGGTGCTGATCTTGGCGCGTCCAACGTTCTGGTCGTAAGCGCAGAGCCGGACTCAGATCGAACCGCCGCAGCTCTGCACCAGCTTTGTGAGTGGGCGGCGCCAGCCGATATGCGTGTGTCTCTTGAATTCCTTATGATCACCGCAGTGCAATCTCTCGATTCGGCTTTGGATATTGTCAAAAGATGCGAACACCCCGCTGCGGCAATATTAATCGATAGTCTTCATTTTCAGCGGGCTGGCCATACAGCGGCGCAGCTAAAGTCCGTGGACAGCAACTTGCTGAGCTATAGTCAGATATGCGATGGAAACTTGCACTGCGCTGATGATTTCAATGCCTATCTGGAAGATGCCATCGATTTACGCAGCGCGCCCGGCGAAGGCGAGCTGCCGCTTGAGGATATGTTGAAAGCCCTACCAGCAGCGATTCCGCTCAGCTTAGAGGTACGCTCTAAGGCCTATCGGGATGGCTATAGTGACCCGACCGAACGCGCCACGTCAGTTCGGCAACAAACCCTGACGCACTTCGAAACTATCGGCATTCCGATTCGTTAGCGGCTCTATGCAGTCAAGCGCCTTGAATATAGTTACGCATGGCGGCCGCTTCGCTTTCGATCTTGTCGATGCGATATTTCACCAAATCTCCGATGGAAATAAAGCCGACGAGCTTGTCATCCTCAACCACCGGCAAATGACGGATGCGGCGTTTGGTCATCAGCGATAGCGCACCAATTGCGCTTTTTTGCAAATCAACTGATATCACATCGGCGGTCATGCCTTCTACCACGCGCTTGCCCATAATCGCCGGACCCAGAGTCTGAAGGCCACGCAGGACATCACGTTCAGAAAAAATGCCCGCGACCCGGTCGCCATCAAGAACGGGCAGCGCTCCAATTCTTTTCTCCGCCAATATAGCGACCGCTTCGGCCACACTGTCGTCCGTAGTACAGCTAAAGATCGGTCCTTCCCGTCCCTGCAATATTGCCTGTATCGTCATTTGCGCCCTTTCCCCGTGCTCCAAAAACACTCTGATTCTCTTTACGTGCTATCCAACATAGCATATTTTCGCGAGAAGTTAGACTTGAAGGCAAATCGAATCAGGTCCAATGACAGCCTTCCCCTACGGAGTGAATTAAATTGCCCGGTCCATCACAGCTAGATGATCCTCTATACGCCGGCATAGCTTGGTCACGTTACTGGCGCCTGATGCGCTGGATGAGCGGGCTTACATTCCTATGTGTAATCGCAGCGTTGGGCTTTTTATATTATCTACACGGCCTGGTTTCGATCCATATGTATATAGCGGCCGCTGGAGGGA
This sequence comes from uncultured Sphingomonadaceae bacterium, assembly GCA_947493215.1. Taxonomy (GTDB): domain Bacteria; phylum Pseudomonadota; class Alphaproteobacteria; order Sphingomonadales; family Sphingomonadaceae; genus Parasphingorhabdus. The sequence goes on from CANLQE010000002.1 coordinate 332,860, forward strand.
TCGGCTTTGCCTTGCTGCTCACATCCGCCCTGATGGGATTGGTTTTTATGTCAAACGGTACCGGTCACGATGACTGCATTGATGATCCGGTCAGCAGGGATATTTCGCCTGATGAGTGAAGAAGAACTGAACAATCTGATCACACTGCAACCTGTCCTGCGCGTTGCTCCTCAGCCGCGCGACCTTAATAATAACGGTCATATTTTTGGTGGCTGGGTGCTCTCTCAGATGGATATTGCTGGCGGCATCATGGCCGCAAGAGTCGCCCAAGGGTCGACCGCTACAGTTGCCATTGAAGCCATGTCGTTTCTAGCCCCTATCCTCACTCGCGATATCGTCTCCGTTTATGCGCAGGTCGAACGGATCGGCAATACCTCGGTCAGCCTGCGAATTGATGTTGTCGCAGAGCGCAATCGCGGTGAAGATCATGTTCCGGTAACCAGCGGCCTGTTAACCTTTGTAGCGCTGGACGAGAATCATCGCCCGCGGCAAATCCCGGCCGAATCCAAAGCCAAATATCAGGCTTGATCTAAAGCCGCCGGATGAGGTCGTACGTCAATATACGCTCGCTATTGGCCGGCACCGTTACCGTCCAGAAATCCGCACCATCTTTCCGGCCAAGCTTCCTGCTGGGTTTGCTGAGCGTCTCATTGTCGTTGCTGGGTAAGCGAAACTCGACCAGTGCCGAATGAGGCGAAGCGTTGGTGACAGTCAGCCGCATATCCATTGTCCGGCGTTTCTTGGTTTCGGCCTGCCCCAAAGACTCCAAGCTATACCGTACCAGCGCGCTCTGTCCGATGGTGACTTCCACCTCTTCGCCGATCGCCTTGTCTTCAAGGCTGCCCTCACCTAACAACAATCGCTCGCCCGACACATTACGAAACGCGACCATCTTGCCAGCGGGCATCGCGAGACCCAGACCGTCGCGCTTCTTGTTCTGGAAACGAAGGGTCGTGGAGAAGGGAATCGATTCCGCATATCGTGAGGCGCCGATTTCGCCCTCGTAAATCTGGACAAACGGGATCGCGGTCTTTTCAAACATCGCGACCTGCTTTTGGCTTTGCGAGGCCACCGTCACGGGCAAGGGAATCCGATAGAGTTTCAGATCACCGAGTTCTTCCTGCTTGGCCTCCATCATCGGGGCTCCAGCAAAGGACAATTGATCTGATTCCGCTTTCATCGCCATCATCGGTGCGGGCAATGCGCGTCCGACCATCCGGCTTTCCGTACGAGCCCGTTCAAACCGCTTCACCGCGATATCGCTCGTCGTTGCTTGCGGCCAACAGCGCAGACTTATTGCACCGCCGGTCGCTGGCGCAATATTATCACGCCGCTTGTTCGGTTGCCCTGCCACGGTCTGGGCTTGAGCGTTGGCGAAGGTTGTTTCGTCTCCGTTAGCCAATGTAACCCAGGAAAACAGGTTCATGGTCTGTCCGTCGATGCTGACATCGGCGATATAGTTCGCCTGCCAATCAAAGCCGGTTGCCAGATAAGACAAGGTCACCGTGGCACGGGTTGGTTTGGAAACTAGGCTTTTAATCGACAAAGTAGGTTTTGCGGACAGTCCTTCGGGGATCGAAGGATAGACCAAGGTTTCATTGAGCCCGGTGCATTGCATGGCTTCAAAGCCATCAGCGGTTTGAATGACAACACCTCCGCTCGCATCGGTACGAACCTGTGCTTCAAATTCAGTCACTTTGCCCGTGACCCCGCTGGTCCGGCGGATGGTGACGCCACGCCCGAGATATCCGTTGAGCAACGCCGATGGAGACAGCAAGGCTGCGTCGCGGTTCTTCTCGATCACGCCATCAGGAAGGCCAGTCACAATCGCAGACTGCGGAATGATACCGCCCGCAACACCTTCAAAGCGCAGGTCAATCTCTCCGACAGGCAGGGTGATGGTGCGCTGCTCCGTGATCAACGCATAGCCGCCCAAATAGCGCAAATTCATGCCATTTTCGGCCTGACGGTTTGGATCGCGATATACGGTTACCGACACAGACGATGGTGCTTCGGATGTGACCGTCTGGCGGGCCCATTCTGATGCCTGCGTCAGAGCGGGGACAGCAATGCCACCCCAACCGACAAGGAACAGGAACGCGAAGAGCGCGCGTCTCATCATGGTTTAGAACCGCGTCTCGAAGGTCGCCGTCACCGTGGTGCGTCCATTCGCAGGCACCGGCACTTTCCAGACGATGCTATTGGAGGACCGTCGTTCGCTTTTGATGCTTTCACTGACGATCCGGGTATCCGACCAGTAAAAGTCGAGACCGTTCTGGATCAGCGATACCGTCACCGGAGTCGCTTTGGCATTGGTCACTTCATAAGACATGACGCTGCGCCATTTGCTTGAGGACAAGCGGCGGCGCTCGGTGACAGTTGGTTTCACTTTCACATCAAAGGCTTCACCCGTCTTGAGGCCAAGCTCGGACCCCATGGGAGTGTGGCCAATCGTGTTCTCACCGATAAATTGCGGCTGGCCGGATGCGTCTTTCATATACACGCGGACCGTGCCGGCGGGCAGTGCATCTCCCAAACCGCCGTCTTTGGACGAACTAAACTGCAATACGGTTGCCGCACTTTGGGCTTCGCGCTGCGTGCCGAGCCAGCGGTTGGAAAATTCATACGCCTTTTGTGCCGGAGCCCCAGTGACATCGAGAAAGCTAACCTGCTTGGTTTGCGCATTAGCGATCGTTGTCCGAGCAGCTAAGGGATAAAGATAAAAATCACCCAGCGATTCGCGATTGGCCGATTCGGTTCCAGCGCGGCGAATATTATTGCGGCCGCCACGGCTGCTTTGCCCATTCACACTAGGTGTTCCGGCAACTAAAAGTGTCTTGGCATTATTAAAGGTCGTGCCGGTATTGTTGGTCAGCGTGACCCAGCCCTGCACATCCATTTTGCCCGCATTCTCATCAAACAAAGCGACATAATCTGCTTTCCAACCCATGCCGCTTGTCAGATAGCTGAGCTGCGCCGGCCGCGTGCCGCCACGGCTGCTGTTCAAGGTCACTGACAAGGTCGGACGAGCGCGCAAATTGGAAGGCACTTTGTCAAAAATAACGCGGGTCGGCATCCGGTCATCCCGCAACACTTCAATCCGAGATCCGATCTGCAGAACTACACCGCCGTTGGCCGCAAGCACTTTCGCGCGCTCTCTGGTTTCCTTGCCTGTTGCCGGATTGATCCGCACGATGGTGATCGTTTCACCGACCGCCTTTTCCATCAACTTGGCTGGTGAAAGCAGATCATAATCGAAATTCTGCTCTATAATTCCGGTGTTAGCAGCGTTGAAGCCGACGGTTTCGGCGCGAATTTGCCCCGAGACGCCAGGGAATGTCTGTACAGAACGTCCAGAAGGAATATTCAGCCGGCGTGTATCCTGCACCAAAGCCAGATTATTATTGTAAATCGTGACAGCAATATCGCCTTGTCCGGAAGACTGGCTGATCGCTGGCGTTGCCAGTGTTGCCAGCACGAGGCCGGTCATCGCAAGAAGCCGCATAATTCTCTCTCCATCGTTCGTATTGCACCGCTTAACGCCGCAAAAATGAATGTAGCTTAAACAGCTCTGACGCTTATTGATTGAAAAGACGGGCTAATATTCCGAAGCTGCCGCTTCGCTTCTCAAAATTTCAAGTCTCCAAGACACCAGGGTAAGCGCAGAGTTGCGCTATATACCGTCAAGATACTCGATCACCGGCGCAGCTGCCATGCAGGGTGCAAGCTTGGGGCCGCTGGCTCGAAAATGATCGGATTTGCCATGTGCGTCGAGCGCGGCCTGATCGACATAGCGTTCGAGCACTTTATATTGCTGGCTATTGTCTTTGCATTGGAAGACAGAATAAAACTCATTGCCGGGTTCATTTTCACGAACCGCCGCCATGAGCTCACTAAAGGCCGCTTCAAAATCTGCGTTTTTGCCTTCTGCTACCGTCAAGGTTGCTACTACACCGACTGCCATATTCCATTCTCCTGATTATCTTTAATGATATGAGAATGAGTGTTACCGAGACAGCAGAAGCACGCAACCTTAATCTATTGGATTACCAAAACCGGCTGCCGGGGATACCTTTGAAAGGGCCGGCGACATGGGACGTGATCCAGCCGCCATAAAAACTGCCCGGCTGCGGCGTTACCGTTTCACCATCGACAAGACACTGATCAAACGGCTCCGGATAAAAGGCCACATGGTTGCGGATCATCGCGAAAGATTCGGCAGGCTCTGCATAGGTCCATGCAATGGCTTCCAACAAATCACCGTCGATGGTTGCGTCAAGGTAACGCGCCTGCCCTTTCCATTCACACAGCGAGCGCTTTGGATTGGCGCATAAATGAGTCCATGTCACATCTTCGGGCGGAAAATAATAAGTTGGTGGATGGCTGGTTTCCAGTGTGCGAAATCCTCCGCGCGTGCGTGCGACTTCAACGCCTTTGTGGATGATTTGCAAATGGCGTGTATTGGGTTCTGCAATGGCCGGGCGCGGATAGTCCCAAACGCTTTCCTGACCGGGTTTGATGGGATCAGGGGGAATATTCATGCAGGTTTTCCTTTATCGAAAAAGCGTTGCAACGCCGGGCGCACCCTTAGAAATTTAGTGTAAAGCCATTCCAGAAAACGCAAAGCGTACCGGTTTTGCGCCAGTTGGCCCAATGGCTGAAGAAGAGGTATCGCACGCCACATAGCGCCAAAAGCTGCTGCGCCGGACAGCATTTTGCCATTTTCCTCTGCATGGAAGCGGGCCAATAAAGTGCATCGGTCTATCGGACATGTGGTCGCCGGATCAGCGACGTCGACGAAGCATATCGTGTCGCGACGATCCAATCGCTGCATCAGCGATATTTCGCGCGAACATAAAGGGCAAGAGCCATCAAACCAGACAGTGACTTCAGACATTCTTCCGATTTACGGTATGTCTGAGCCCCTGTCTGGCTGTACTTTAGTCGGTATTACGGCTCGATATTATTCGAACCAATTTAGAGAATTTCGAACAGTCCGGCTGCGCCTTGTCCGCCACCGATGCACATCGTAACCACGGCATATTTCGCGCCGCGGCGCTTGCCCTCGATCAATGCGTGGCCGGTGCAACGCGCGCCCGTCATACCATAGGGGTGGCCGATGGAGATCGAACCGCCATTAACGTTCAATAGCTCGTCAGGAATGCCGAGTTTCTGTTGGCAATAAAGCACCTGCACCGCAAAGGCTTCGTTGAGTTCCCACAGTCCGATATCATCCATTTTCAAGTTGAAGCGTTCGAGCAATTTTGGAATTGCGAAAACCGGACCAATGCCCATTTCATCAGGCTTAGTACCCGCAACCGCCATGCCAACATAACGGCCAAGCGGATTAAGACCTGCTTTTTCAGCCGCGCTTGCTTCCATCACCACACTTGCAGAACTGCCGTCAGAAAGCTGAGAGGCATTACCGGCTGTAATGATCTTATCTTCACCGAGCACTGGCTTTAGAGATTGCAAACCTTCCAGCGTTGTCGATGGACGATTGCCTTCGTCTTTGCTGAGCGTGACTTCGTGCATGGAAATCTCTTTGGTTTCCTTGTCTTGCACGCCCATGGTTGCGGTCACTTCGACGATCTCGTCGTCAAACTTGCCAGCTTCCTGAGCCGCTGCAGTGCGTTGCTGAGATTTCAGCGCATATTCGTCGCAGGCTTCGCGGGAAATGCCATAACGGGCGCCAACAACCTCAGCGGTTTGTAGCATCGGCATATAGATATCGTCATGCATCGCCACCAGTGCCTTGTCGGGCGCTATACGCATTTCCGGGGTCTGCACGGTTGAGATAGAATCCTGTCCACCGCCGACAACCACGTCCATGCGATCAATCGTAACCTGCTTCGATGCTGTCGCAATCGCCATCAGGCCGGATGAACATTGGCGGTCCAATGTCATACCAGGTACTTCAATCGGGAAACCGGAGCGCAACGCTACGTTGCGGCCAAGGTTACCGCCCTGCGAGCCTTGTTGCAGCGCGCTGCCCCATACCACATCATCAACGGTAGCAGGATCAATGCCTGCGCGTTCGACAGCTGCCTTTGCAGCATAGGCGCCAAGGGTTGGACCTGCCGTTGCGTTGAAAGCGCCTTTGTAAGCGCGTCCGATGGGGGTCCGGGCGGTGGAAACGATGACTGCGTCACGCATGATATTGATCCTTTATAGTGAGTTTTTTGAGTCGAATTTGGCGCGTATACTCTATTTTAATCGGCCAATTAACAAGGTTTTTCTTTGCTACTGGTCCTGACGCTACGGCAAGCTAGCCCTCTTGGATATGAACCGGAAAACCGCCTTCAGGATAGGGCATGATCATCTTGCCATCTGGCCCAGAGGTAAAGGTTGTTTGCGTTGGATAGGCAAACTCCAAGCCTTCCTCATTAAATTTTTGAAGGATAGCCAAGCCGATTTTGTGGCGTCCCTCATAGACCACTTCGTAGTCGCTGCTCATAATATCAAAATCAAGTTCGAAATTGATCGAACTGTCACCAAAACCGACAAAGCCGGATCGGACAAAACGGGCACCATTTTCTTCAACAATATCTTTTAGCAAGTCGGGAATACGTCGCGCGTCATCTGGGTTGGTCTGGTAGATCACGCCAATGCCATAGCGCGTCCGGCGGCGGCCCAATCGGGTGAGATTGGTAATCTCCTTGTCGAGCAAATTGGTGTTGGAAATGATGATTTCCTCCCCCGTGATAGCGCGAAGCCGGGTGCTTTTGAGACCGATTTCCTCAATTTTTCCCGTGGTATTGTCGTAGCTGATAAACTCGCCGCGCCGGAACGGCTTGTCGAAGATGATCGACAGTGCTGCAAACAAGTCCGAAAATATCCCCTGAGCCGCCAGACCAATGGCGATACCGCCGACACCTAGCCCAGCGACCAAGCCGGTCACATCCACCCCGAGATTGTCGAGTATGACAATGGTGGCAATCGCAAAGATCACGCAGGTTACCAGCAGCCGGATCAACGACATCGCGCTCTGCAAGGTATCGCTTTGGTTCGGATCAGCGGACAATTTGCGGGTAAAAAAACCAAGGATCAATTCACGCAGCCAGATAGCGACCTGCACCACGACAGAAATTGTGAACAAAAACCCGACGGTCCGAACAACACCATCCGGCGCATTGGAATAGCTTGCGACCAGTTGGGCAGAGACCATGAACATGAAAAATTTGCTGGTCCGGGCTATCGCCTGTGTGATGATCGCGCGATAGCCGATCAGCCCTTCATTGTTGCGCACCTGTCGAGCGGCGTATCGCTTGATGGCTCCGAGCAGCAAGAATATGAGCGTGCCGATAGCGATAGTCACAAGCAGTTCCACATAGTGACTGCCCAGCCATTCCAAGCCTTCGTCAAACAATCGCATCATCGAAAGATCTTCGTCAATTGCGAACGGAACGGGCGTATTGTCGGTGGAGATTGCCATGTCATGATGCGCTAATGGTCGCCGCCGCCAATGGCAAGTGGTCTGATTTCAAGACGAGCCATTACTGCGGCCTATGCGCATGGATCAGAAATTCGATATTGCCCTTTGGCCCGGTAATTGGGCTTTGCGATATACCGGTGACATTCCAACCTTTACCGGTTAGCCAGTCACGGACTTTTTCGCAAACTTGGTCATGCACGGCGGCATCGCGGACCACGCCACCTTTGCCAACATCGGCCCGCTCGGCCTCAAATTGCGGCTTGATCAACGCGACCAGCTGCGCGCCCGGTTTGACAAAGCTCATCGGTCGTTCGAGCACTTTGGTCAGCGAGATGAAACTGGCATCGCACACAATGAGATCGATCGGTTCCGAGATATGTTCCGCCGTCAATATCCGTGCGCTGGTCTGTTCATGGACAACCACTCGCTCGTCCTGACGCAATTTCCATGCAAGCTGGTTGGTGCCGCTATCCACCGCGTAAACTTTTGTCGCACCTCGGCTCAACAAGACATCGGTGAAGCCGCCAGTGCTGCTGCCCACATCAATCGCGGTCATGTCGGTCACAGCGATGTCGAAATGATCCAGCGCGTGATTCAGTTTGATCCCGCCGCGCGAGACCCAGGGATGGTCCTTGCCTTTTAGGTCGACGATTATGTCATTGAGATATTTCTGACCGGGCTTGTCGACCTTTTGATCACCCACGGTGACCAGCCCCGCCATGATATAGGCCTGCGCCTTGGCGCGGCTTTCCGCAAGACCGCGATCGACCAATATCTGGTCGATCCTCAGCTTTGCAGGTTTTGACTTGCCCACCTCTGTGGGTGGTGCGGTTTTCGCTGGGCGAGTATCATCTTGGGCCATATAAAAATGGGACTAGCCGAAGCTCATGCTTTTGACCATATTCCATCTCATGAGAATCACTTTTGCCTTTTCCGCCATATTGTTAGCGTCCGGTTGTTCGGGTGTGGTGCCAGCACCAACACCTGCGCCAACGCAAACCCCCGTACCCGCACCAACTCCCGTGCCTACCCCGACTCCAGCGCCTACCCCGACGCCTGCGCCAGAACCGGTGAGCGGTGACTGGACGGATTGGCCGCTGGCACAGGGTGACTGGGTTTATCGCAAGGATGAGCGCGGCTCGATCGCGCTATTCGGTGCGCCCAATGCGGAAGCAGTTTTCATGATACGCTGTGATCAGGGGCGCAATCAGCTTTTTTTATCTCGTGAAGGCGTCGTTGCTGATGGCGGCGCGCAAATGACGCTGCGGGCCAGTTCCGGCCTGCAAAGCTATCCCGCGCGTAACAGCGGCGGCCCCCTTAACTATGCCGCCATCGCCTTGCCGGTGAACGATTATATGATGGATCGGATTGCCTTTAGTCGCGGCCGGTTTGCGGTTGAAACAAGCGAATTGGCATCGCTCGCGATCCCGATCTGGCCTGAATTTACGCGCGTTGTTGAGGATTGCCGCAACTAGCCGCATGTAGCGAACATTTCTCTGCCGGATGGTGGGGGTGATGCGATGAGATGGTCAGTCGCGGAACGCGATATTCTGACAGCAAATTAAAAAAATTCAAGTCTTGTTCGCATGGGCCGTTTGATTCACATTCCAATTATCGAACAAGCGGAGATTTTCAATGCAACAGTTCGTATCTTATCAACAAGCGAAAGGAGGTGGTCCGATGTCTCATGGTTCAGCACAGGGGTCGGAAAAATCCGTTCGGGGAGCAACTCTGATTTAACGATCAGGCAACCCGGCAGCGGCACTTCCAACCGCTGACCCATGCTTAGAGGCTGTTGATCCAATCGCGATCGACAGCCTCTTTTCATTTTGGAGTGTCGCTTTTTTCGAGAAACTCCTCGCGGATCATGAAGTCTTTCACACCAATGCGTACTTCCCGCAAAAACTGGATCAAAGCGATGGACAGCAAGCTCATCGCAATAATGAACGCGCCGGCTATAACCCCGGATAGATTTAAGCCGGTTAGCCCCATCACAAACAGCAATCCGATCAGACCGCAAGCGACGATCGCGCTGATCACGCTGAGAAAAATCGCACTGTTGACGATTTTGATCCGCAGCTGGAGATCGTGAAGTTCATCAACAATACACTGATGTTCATGACCTTCGGTTTCGTTGAATAATTCTTGCAAAATGCGAGATCGATCAATGATGCGCGCAAGCCGACCCGCAAACAGGCCTAACATGCCGCCAACAGCAACCAGCAGAAACGCCGGTGCGAGCGCCGTTTGCAGAGCTGTTACGATATCGCCGTGTCCCAATAGCTGTGTCATTTCGATCCCCCGTTTTGATCAGCCGTAGCGTATCACCAATGTCAATCCTGTGACCTGTGTCGCATCAAAGCTGTTCAACTCAAAGCGTTCTGCATCAGCACGGGCCCGCGTCAAAATGGCTTCGGGGACACCATTTTCTGCATAAATGGCATCGGCCTGCCCCAAGAGTCGGGCCTGCTTGATGGTCAAGTCATCTGGGTCCGCGCTTTGAAGCTTCAACTCGATCAATCCCGTGGGATTGCCAGCCGCCGGATCCGTCAGCCAAAGATCAACGGCCTCGGCATTTTGGTCGGTAAACGGGTCCAACGCCCCGCCGGGATTGAGCGCTGCATCAATTGCCCGGCGACGGTCGGCTCCCTCTGGCCAAAGGCGCTTGATCCGGTCGCGCGCGGCGAAAAGGCCGCTGGCGAGTTGCCCCAATCGTGCTGGCAGTATTTGTTCCAATCGTTGCCGTACGGCTTTCGCGAGCCCTGCGGAAGCACCACCTGTTCCGATGGCAATCAACACCGGGTCGCGGTCAACAATCGCCGGTGTGGTGTAATCGCAAAGCTGAGACCGGTCGACGGCATTGACCAGCAAGCCACGCGCTTTCAAGCGCGCTACCGCCGCTGCGGCTTCGTCATCATCTTCCAGGGCAACAACCGCTAGGGCAGCATCGGCCATTTCGTCATTGGTAGTGATTGCTCCAGCGCGTTCATAAAGCCGACGCTTGGCATCCGCCATTTCTCCACTGCCGAGCAATATGACCTTGCGTCCTTCCAGCGTTACGAAAATGGGCAGCTGATCCATTAGTTATTTCAACCAGTCGGGCATATTTTCGGCGGCCATGATGGTCGACGGCTCAATCCGCTCCGCCACCACCGCATATTTGTCGCCATCGACCAGCACTTCGGGCACCAGAGGGCGGCTGTTGTAGGTGTTCGCCATGGTCGCACCATAGGCACCAGCAGTACGGAATATGCCGAGATCATCGGTTTGGACCCGGTCTACGTCCCGTTCTTTGGCGAAGATATCGCTGCTCTCGCAAATCGGGCCAACAATGGATGCGGTCATGCTATCACCAGTGGGTTGCACGGCTTCAAAATGATGCCAGGCATCATAGATAGCGGGCCGCATCAGATCGTTCATCGCCGCATCGACAATTACAAAGTCGCTGTTCACGCCGGGCTTGATACGGATAACCTGCGTCATCATCACGCCGCTATTTCCCGCAATCACGCGGCCAGGCTCGAACATCAAGGTTACATCCCAGCCTTGGGTTACACGGGTGACCATCGAGCCATAATCAGCCGGACTTGGCGGATTCTCTTCCGGCCTATAGGGAACGCCAAGACCGCCGCCGAGATCGACATGGGTAATGGTGTGGCCCGCGCTGCGCAAATCGCTAACGAGCTGCCCCATACGGGTGTAGCATTTTTCCAGCGGATCGAGGTTTTGCAGCTGGCTGCCAATATGCACCGCAACGCCGCGCAGGTTCAAGCCGTCCAGTTTGGATAGGCGCGTAAAAATATCAGGCGCGACATCTATCGCGACGCCGAATTTATTCTCCGCTTTTCCTGTAGAGATTTTCGCGTGGGTCCCCGCATCGACATCAGGGTTGACGCGAAGCGTTGCCGAAGCTCGCTCACCACGAGCGGCCGCGATCTCAGCCAGCATCTGCCCTTCTTCCTCGGATTCGAGGTTAAACTGACCGATGCCTTTATCCAGGCCCAACGTAAGTTCCGCGCGACTTTTGCCAACGCCGGAAAAGACAATATCCTCTGCCTTCATGCCCGCTGCTAACGCCCGTTCCAACTCCCCGCCGGACACCACATCGGCGCCATAGCCTTGATTTGCGAGAATTTTCAGCACCGCTAGATTGGGATTCGATTTGACGGCAAAGGCGAGATGGATTTTGCCAGCATCTTTCAGTCCTTCGCGAAAAACGCGGGCATGACGTTCAAGCGTGGCGCGGGAATAAACGTAAACGGGTGTGCCGACCTGATCGGCAATAGTCGGGAGCGCAACATCTTCGGCATGCAGCACGCCATCTTTAAGTTGAAAATGGTCCATCTAGCGAGGCTTTCGGATTTAGGTAGTGGAGAAAACGAGGTTTAACCGGGCGGCGGCAGGTCGAATTTATCATCCTGCCGTTTCTCCGAGCGGCGCAGCAATTCGTCGCTGCGCTCGGGCTGGGCCTGCGTGCTTGGGGTGATCAATTCTTCGCCGGTGGGCCTTTCTGCCTCACCATAGACGGGCGCCGGCAGCGACTGCCCCTTGGGCGGTTGCAATGACCCGCGATTACCGCAAGCCGACAGAATTGCGAGCGACGCTATGGCCGCCATTTTCATATAATTGTTCATAGGCGATTCGTCTGTTCAAGCATCATAATCTGATGTCTTACCTGCTCTGGCGCGGTTCCGCCATAGCTGGTCCGGCTGGCGACAGACCCTTCGACGCTTAAATCTGGCATGTCATGGCCCTCCACCCGAGCATCAATAGCAGTAAGATCAGCAGGAGTGAGGTCTGCGAGACCGCATTCGCGTTCTTCGCAAAGCTTGACGGCAGCTCCAGTAATGTGGTGCGCTTCACGAAACGGAATATTGACGGCCCGCACCAACCAGTCAGCAAGATCGGTCGCGGTGGAAAAACCGCTGTCAGCAGCTGCGCGCATCTGTTCGGGTACAAAGGTTACGCTCTCGATAATACCTGTCATTGCGGCAAGCGACAGCCCGAGCAGGTCATGCGCCTCAAACACGGGCGGTTTATCATCCTGCATATCCTTGGAATAAGCCAGCGGCAGGCCCTTCATAGTCATCATCAATGCGTTCAGGCATCCGGTGATGCGTCCGGCATGACCGCGCACCAGTTCGGCAGCATCCGGATTGCGTTTTTGCGGCATGATCGAGCTGCCGGTCGACCATTGGTCGGACAGTTTTACAAAACCAAAGGGCTGAGACGCCCAGATGATGATTTCTTCTGCGAGCCGCGACAAGTGCAAGGCGGTTTGCGATGCTGCCATCAAATAATCGAGCGCGAAATCACGGTCTGACACACTGTCCATCGAGTTAGCGGTCGCGGTTCCAAAATCCAAAGTCTCTGCAGTCATTTGCCGGTCGTTGGAAAAACCGGTCCCAGCCAGCGCGGCGGCACCCAGCGGGCATTGATCCAGACGCTGCTTAGCCGCCCAGAACCGGCTGCTATCACGCGCGAACATCTCGTAGTAGGCAAGCAGATGATGACCCATGGTAATCGGCTGCGCGACCTGCAAATGGGTAAACCCCGGCATGATCGTATCAGCCTGTTCTTTTGCGCGAGCGATCAAAGCCTCGCGCAATTCCCACAGGCCGTTGGAAACCTCATCCATCGCATCGCGCACCCACAGGCGAAAGGACGTCGCGACCTGATCATTGCGCGAACGCGCTGTATGAAGTCGCCCAGCCACGGGACCAACAATCTCGGTTAGCCGGGCCTCGATGGTCATGTGAATATCTTCAAGGTCCAGATTCTCCGGGACGCCATCCGTTTCATATTCTTGCACGATCTGGTTGAGGCCTTCGATAATCTTGGTGGCATCTTCCGCCTCAACAATGCCTTGTTTCGCCAGCATGCCGACATGGGCGAGTGAGGCGCGAATATCCTGGCGCCATAATTTCTTGTCGAATGGGATAGAGGCGTTTATCTCGCGCATGATTGATGAAGGGCCATCGGCAAATCTGCCGCCCCACATCGTGTTAGAACTCTGACTGTTGGAATCTGATGTGCGATTAGTGATGCGATTATTCCTGTTTCTAAGCTTACCGGCAATGCTTGTTGCTTGCGATAAGCAATCTGATGGAGCGGAGCAAGTTAATGATGGTGCTACAGAAGGTGAGACCATCGAAAGCGATAGCGGCCTGGTCGGCCGTCTTGATATTTCGCAGCGTGGCAGCGCGATGGTCGATACGCCTTTCAAGGACCCCGAAGGCAATACTGTAAACTTGTCAGACTTTATCGGCAAACCGGTATTGGTGAACATCTGGGCAACCTGGTGCGCACCCTGCATTGTTGAGATGCCGATGCTGGATCAACTGGCTGCGCGCGAGAAAGACCGGATGAAAGTGCTCGTCGTATCTCAGGACATTCAAGGCGCCGAGAAAGTCGATCCGTTTTTTGCACAGGCGGATTTCAACGAACTCGAGGCCTATACCGATCAGGAAAACGGGTTGAGTTTTGGATTCGGATCCGGGCTGATGCCAACCACCGTACTTTATGATGCCAGCGGAAAAGAAGTGTGGCGCGTCATCGGTGCAATGGATTGGGATGGCGCGCGTGCGGCGATGTTGATGGAAGAGACGCTGGCGGAAGGGTGAGAAGAGATTTTTTGGGGTCGCCCGTCCGGCAGACGGGCTCTGGTCTCAAAAAATGGTGGGCGATGACGGGCTCGAACCGCCGACATCTTCGGTGTAAACGAAGCGCTCTACCAACTGAGCTAATCGCCCTTACATAGGTCAGACCCATGAAGTGTTCGCGGCCACTGCCAAATCATGGACGCTTTGGCAAGCATCTTTCCTCAGACTTTTGCTAATTTCAAAAAAATGGGCTGTCGATGGACGCAACTCGCGCGCATTTTTGTTATTAATTGTAAAATCCAAGCTCCTCCCGCGATTCGCGGCTTATCCCTGATTATCCACAACATATAATCATTATATTTCAGTATGATAGAAAGATTATTCTGTTTTTCCTGAGCTTGCCGCTGTCAATATAATTATTTCATTTTTTTTACGCTCACGCCCTTGCTCGACTCGTTCGGACGCGCTTACTAAGAGACATCGGCTGGCGGCCACGAATTGATGTTCCTGGCCTCTATGACATTGAAAAAAGCACCGTTGAGAACGTGTTTTCAACATAGGGTTTTCTTTGCCTTGCGGTTCCTTTGGCTGGGAACCTAGTTCCAAGGGGAGAAAATTTTCTGGTCGATGAGCGGTCCCGTAACGACGCGGGTAAAAAAAAAATCGGGGGATTTTAGTGGTACAAGATTCAGAAAATGCGGGCACCAATATAGCCAAAAAATCAACGGCGGTTAACGTGACAGCTCCAAAGTCAGAAACATATCATGGTGTTGATTCGCAACTAGCGGATGCTTGGCAAACCATTTGTTCGGGAATGCGCCGGGACTTGGGCGCACAGATTTTTGGTCAGTGGATCAAGCCGATCAAATTGGCTGGATTCGATCCAGCTAGCGGTGAGCTGCGCTTGGCTCTGCCATCGGAGTTTGCGGCCAACTGGGTACGGGAGCGCTATTCAGAGCGATTGGTACTGGCATGGAAGAGTCATTTTGACGATGTAAAAACTATCGCGTTTTCAGCAAAAGCCGGTAGCGCTCGAATCGCTCAAGTCAAAAAAGACAGCACCTCCGGGAGTCATCAAGATACGGACGCGCCATCTGGAAAATTCCGGCTCGACCTCGATCCGCGTATGACTTTCGACGAGTTTATTGCCGGGAACAGTAATGTCCTCGCGCTCAATGCTTCACAACGCATGGCATCTCCGGAAAAACCGCTATTCAGTCCGCTCTATCTGCAATCCTCAACCGGTCAGGGTAAAACCCATTTGATGCATGCCATTGGCCATGCCTATCGCGCTGAATTTCCGAATGCGCGGATCATTTATATGTCAGCCGAACGATTCATGATCGAATTTGTTTCAGCGATGCGGCGTAATGAAGTGATGGAATTCAAAGCAGCCTTGCGCGAAGCGGATCTGCTTATGATCGATGATATCCAATTTATCGTGGGGAAAAATTCTACTCAGGAAGAGTTCCTCCATACCGTTGATTCTTTAATCAGCCGCGGCAAACGCGTCGTGGTCGCCGCAGACCGTCCGCCACAAGCATTGGACGGCGTCGACCAACGACTTCTGTCAAGGCTGTCCATGGGACTGGTTGCCGACATCCAGTCCGCCGGACTCGAACTGCGGCGAGATATACTGCAGCACCGGATCGCCAGCATGCCGCATCAGGATGTGTCAGGGGATGTGGTTGAATTTCTCGCTCGGACGATCAGCCGCAACCTGCGGGAATTAGAAGGAGGCCTTAACAAACTGCTCGCTTATGCGCAGCTTACAGGCCGCCCAATCACCAAGGAATTAGCCGAAGAACAGCTTTCCGATATATTGAGCGCATGCCGCCGCCGCATCACGATTGACGAAATCCAACGCACGGTGTGTGAATATTACAGGCTTGATCGCAATGAAATGTCTTCGAAACGCCGAGCCCGCGCGGTGGCCCGTCCGCGACAAGTTGCGATGTATCTTGCGAAGGTGATGACCCCGCGCAGCTATCCTGAAATTGGCCGAAAATTTGGCGGACGCGACCACAGCACGGTGATCCATGCGGTTAAATTAGTCGAACAACTGCGCGGTGAAGATACTGAAATGGACAATGATGTGCGGATGTTGCTCCGTCAGCTCGAAAGCTGACGGAACAGATCAAGGGATTTGATTGAACGACGCGTCCAATCGCAAAAGTCTTATTTTTTCTCTGGAGCCACCGAGATGCGAACACGCTCTCCGCTGTTACCAGGGAAATCGGTGAACATTGCTTCCACGAGATTGGGGACCAGATAAGTCAGGTTCTTTGAACGTGACATGGCTTCCGCCTTGCCTTCAAACAACCGTTCTCCATCAACCTGCCGGTCAATCTTCATATCCAGCTCGGTAGTGAAAACCGTAAAACTGCGCACACCACCGTAGCCAGAGAAGCCGTGGCCGCCGAACAGAAATGGATCATGGAAACCATAGCGATAACGGTGGCGACCATAAAATCCGCCCCGGCCATGGAACCCACCACGTCGGCCATAAAAACCTGTCGCAAAGAATGGATTATAGTCGGCGACCACTTTTTCGCGGCCGGTATCGACATCATAATCCATGCTGACAATAAGTTGTGCCGCAGCGGGGTCATCGCTGCGCTGATAGCCAAGCTCTGTCATGCGCTGCTCGACAAGAGCGGCATATTGGGTAAATTCTAGGCCACCGGAAAGCTCTGGATCGGCCGCAACCACGGTAAAGCTTTGCCCCTGCGCCGGCGGTAGAGCGTCAAAACGCTGGACATCTGCGCGAAACGGGGAAGCACAGGCTCCTAAAGCCAGAAAAGCAAGCGGCGCGAAAATTGTCAATTTCAAGCCCTTGGGGCCGTTAAACTTGGACACTGTCATCTTCATTCCTTTAACTTACAACTCACCCGCCATCCTTAGAATACGGTAGCCTTATCATGCTGAACCACCATTGAACGACAATATAATACCGTTCATCGACAATCTATCCGTTTCGGATGTTGATTTCTTGACGGTCTGGCTGGCGACCAGATGATCTCTTCTTCGACAAACCATCATTTGAAATCAACATAGTAACAAGAGGTTATCAGACAGATCGACCAGTAGATGACGGTGAGTTGACCACTGTATTCTATCCAAAAAGGACCTTTATCGGTTCGACTTCCATCCTATTTCTCGATTAGCTCCGGCGTCGGCCGCTTCGCAGCGAAACCCGTGTCAATCTATATATTTGGAACAGGACAGACATCATGTTACACGAGATTAGCGGGATATCGGCACCAGATTGTTTAAAAGAGTATTTTACGGGCATGGGCGAAACAACGAGTGATAATATTTGGGGCGGTCAGATATTGTTGATCTCTGACGATCCGCAACTCCGCGCTCTTTATAGCCACGCCATCGAGCTTCTTGGCGGACGATGCGCTCCATTATCCATGGATTTTCAAAATTCTGATCTAACAGAGCGGCTAAACGTTGCGGCTGTTGTCATTCAGGTCACCGGTTGGAATGATGTTCAGGAAAAGGCTCTGGAACAGGCCGAGCGGTTCTGTGAGGCATCAGATTTACCTTTGTTGATCCGCACAGATCTCAGCTTGCTTGATTCTACCTTAGCAGCGGTCGAATATCCTAATGTCGAGCATCTGTTAAGTGACAGTGTGGCTGAGTTGTTCGTTTCACTGGAACAAAGAACCCAACAATCAATCAGCAGCCTATTTGCAGATCGGGATGAAATTGATCTGGTAGATCTGAAAAAAATCTCGGCCGATGTGGAACGTATTGCAAGAGCTCTTGTCAAACTCTCAGGACCGGAGCGATCTGATAGCGATAGACCCCTAATCGGCAGCCCTTTTCAAGAACCAGACTCAGATAGCAAGCTCGCCACTCAACCGGTCAGCTTCAAGCCGATGCACTCAACAAAGGCTCAGACTTTAACTGCTGATGCAGGCAGTATAGGCTTGGACAGTGGCCTCGCTCGCCCGATATCTGCTGACGAAGTGCGCGGGTTGATAAAAGCCAGGCGCATGCGTGATCAATATTTTGATGCCGAACTATTTGCTGACCCCGCCTGGGACATGTTGCTTGATCTAATGGCTGCACGGCTTGAAGGCACAAAGGTGGCGGTGTCGAGTCTGTGTATCGCCGCAAGCGTTCCCCCGACGACGGCCTTGCGCTGGATAAAAACCATGACCGAGGAAAAGGTTTTCATTCGCAAGGCCGATGACAAAGATGGCAGGCGAATATTTATCGAGCTCAGCGATGAAGCAACCGCTGGCATGGTAGGGTTTTTTGCAATGATTCGCCGCAGTGGTCTCATGCTGATCTGATTCGGGCAAAAGAAAACCCGCCAGATATCTAGCGGGTGATTCTTCTTGTTCGAATGGCTGTCAGTTTAACGCTGATGCGCCAATCTAAATACTACGCTAGGGCAGCAACCCGTTTCGTCAGGCGACTGAATTTCCGCGACGCTGTGTTTTTGTGGAACACACCGCGTGCGACGCCGCGAGCCAATTCTGGCTGAACAGCTGCAAGAGCGGTGGCTGCAGCGCTTTTATCGCCCGCTTCCAAAGCCGCTTCAACGGACTTAATCTTCGTGCGAATCTGGCTCACGCGGTTCTTGTTAATGACCGTGCGGCGCTCGTTGCGACGGATACGTTTCTTTGCTTGCGGCGTATTAGCCATGAAATTTCCTCAAAACTGAAATGCTGGATTGCCGGAAATCACATATGTAACCTCGGCTCAAGTCGGCGGTCATTAGCTTCCTAGGCGATTCCCGTCAATAGCTTAGTCACACAAGCCTCGAAGCTTTTCGACTGCTACATCAACTCTGGCATTTTCGACAGTAAAAGGTCGATCGGCCGCCATCAACCTTGCGCAATACCGACGCGCCGCAGGCGCAATCTTCTCCCTCCCGGCCATAAACCAGCCATTCTTTGGAAAAATAGCCCAATTCGCCGTCAGGTTGCACAAAATCTCGCAATGACGAACCCCCGGCCGCTATCGCGGCCTCCAGAACCTTTTTGATCGCAGTTACAAGCTTGTCATAGCGCAGCTTTGATATACCGCCCCCCATCCGGCTGGGCGCTATGCCCGCCATGTGCAAGGCCTCACAGACATAGATGTTGCCAAGCCCTGCGACATTGCGCTGATCGAGCAGCAATTGCTTGATCGGCGCCTTGCGGCCCTTGGTAACGGCTTTTAGGTAGGCACCATTGAATTGTTCCCCCAAGGGCTCCGGCCCCATCGCGGCAAATGGCCCAAATTCATCGATTTCTTCCACCCGAATCAGGTCGACTGACCCAAAACGGCGCGGATCATTGAGGACCAGCCGCCGATTTTCTTCGGTTCCCAGCAACAGGTGGTCATGTTTCTCCAGCTCCGTCGGATCAATCCGCCAGCGTCCCGACATGCCGAGGTGGAAAATCATCACATCACCGCGATCCGTCTCGATCAGGCCATATTTGGCGCGGCGCGACAATTGTGTCACCCTCGCACCGGTCATGCGTTGGCGCAAATCGGTCGGGAAGGGACGGCGCAAATCAGCGCGCCGCGGCTCCACCAAGCTTAGTTTTTTACCTTCCAATACCGGGCGCAAACCTGCGACCGTCGTCTCAACTTCTGGTAGTTCTGGCATCACGCCCCTCAAAATATCGCAATATCGCTCTGTCCAGCAGCTACAGGGTGATTGCAGTGCTGCCAAGCGTCGTCTAATGCTGTGTTCGAAAAACGTCCGCGGACAGATTCTGCGGGGCCTATATCAAAGACGTGAGCAACCAGTATATGATCGAAACCAAGACAGTCTCCTTTGGCTATGAAGAGGTGGATGAAGACGAAAAGGTTGGCCGCGTCGGCCAGGTCTTTTCCAGCGTCGCGAGCAAATATGATGTGATGAACGATGCGATGAGTGCGGGCACACACCGGCTCTGGAAAGACCGCTTCGCTCGCCGGGTCAAGGCGCGCGAAAGCGAAGAGATACTCGATATGGCTGGCGGTACCGGCGATATTGCCTTCCGCATGGTTGATAGCGGTGCGAATATAACGGTTGCTGATATCAACACCGACATGCTGTCCGAAGGGCTCGACCGCGCAATCAAGAAAGGCGAAGGCCGGTTGGTCTGGAGCGAGCAAAACGCGGAAGAGTTGAATTTTCCCGACGCCCATTTCGATGCCTACACCATTGTCTTTGGTATCCGCAATGTCACCCATATTGAAAAAGCGTTAGCCGAAGCACATCGTGTGTTGCGCTATGGTGGGCGCTTTTACTGCATGGAATTTTCCAAAACGCTGTGGCCGGGTTTTGACAAAGTCTATGATTTTTATTCGCATCGCATAATGCCAAAAATTGGCAAGGCCGTAGCCGATGATGAAGACAGCTATCGCTATCTTGCCGAATCCATTGACCGGTTTCCGCCAATGGAGAAATTTCGCGCTATGATTGAAGATGCTGGCTTTTCGCAGACCAAGGTCGAGCCGATGATGGGCGGCCTTGTCGCCATCCATAGTGGCTGGAAAGTCTGAGCATTTCCATAGCATGACATCATCCAGAACCCATATCTTCCGCCTACTCAAATGGGGGCGCACGCTCGCCAAACATGGCGCGTTGCGCGACATAGAGAAGCATAAAACCACACCGCCGCAGGTCCGGCGCCTATTCCGTATTGCCCGGCTAGGTACGATCCAGCCAAAGACTCCAAATTACTCGGCGGCACTGCAAGCTATCGGTCCTGCCGCTATCAAGCTAGGTCAGACGCTGGCAACGCGCCCCGATATTATTGGCGAAGAGGCGGCCCGAGACCTTCTACAATTGCAGGATAATCTGCCGCCGATTTCCTTCGATGCCATCAAGCATGAAATTCAGGGCAGCCTCGGGAAGTCGGTCGACGCGCTCTACAGTCATATTGACCCGGAGCCGGTTGGCGCAGCGTCTATCGCGCAGGTCCACCGCGCAACCACTATCGAAGGCAAAGATGTCGCGGTCAAAGTGCTGCGGCCCGGGATCATCAAGAAATTCACCGCTGATATTGAAACCTACGAATGGGCCGCGGCGCATCTCGAAGCGATGGGCGGTGAAGCGAAACGGCTCCGGCCGCAACTGGTTATCGCCAATTTCCGCCGCTGGACCATGCGTGAATTGGACCTGCGCCGTGAAGCGGCTTCTGCATCTGAGCTCGCTGAACATATGGCCAATGTCGAGCAGTTCGAAATCCCCACTATTGACTGGGACCGGACGTCGGGTCGGGTGCTGACGCTGGACTGGGTCGATGGCGTCAAGATTTCCCGCCGCGATGACTTGATAGCGGCTGGCCATGATCTCGATGATATAGCTAACCGGCTGGTCCATAGCTTCCTGAAACAGGCGATTGAGGCCGGCTATTTCCACGCCGATATGCATCAGGGCAATTTGTTCGTCAAAGCCGATGGCACCATCGTCGCGATCGACTTTGGCATCATGGGCCGGATCAACAAGAAAGCCCGCTTCTGGCTTGCCGAGATTCTCTATGGCCTGACAACCGGCAATTATAAACGCGTCGCCGAAATCCATTTCGAGGCACAATATGTGCCAGACCATCATAGCATGGAAGATTTCGCGACGGCCCTGCGCGCAGTTGGTGAACCAATGCGCGGCAAGCCTGTTAGCGAGCTTTCGGTGGGCGATATGCTCGATGGCCTGTTCGCCATCACCCGCGATTTCGATATGGAAACCCAGCCGCATCTTCTGCTGCTGCAAAAAACCATGGTGATGGTCGAAGGCATAGCGACCGACCTTAATCCTGGAATTAACATGTGGGACGCAAGTGGCCCCTATGTGAAAAACTGGATCCGCGGTGAATTGGGCCCAGAAGCGGCAATTGCCGACCGGATTAACTCAGATATGGACACGCTGTTGATGTTGCCTGACATTGTCCGGCGGCTCGACCAGCAGCTTCCTCGCCAAGGCGGAGCGCCGCCGCCGCCTCCAGTAGCGGATGTAGAGCTTATCTGGGAACGTAAGAAGCCCGGAAACGGAGGCTTTTGGCGTTATGCGCTGACTGCTGTTATAGCCGCAACAGCTGGCGCAGCCGCGCTTTGGATGTGGGGATAGAGCCCGAACTATGAACAAACCCAAGCATATTCTTTTGATCATCGGCGGTGGCATTGCGGCCTACAAATCGTCCGAGCTTATCCGTCTGATCAAGAAAGCAGGCATGACCGTGCGCTGCGTACTGACCGAATCGGGCGCACAATTTGTAACACCAATGACACTGGCAGCGCTTTCCGAGAATGAAGTGCATACCACGCTCTGGTCGCTGAAAGATGAAACAGAGATGGGGCATATTCAATTATCCCGCGAGGCCGATCTGGTGGTGATCTGTCCAGCGACGGCCAATCTGCTCGCCAAAATGGCGGGCGGGATTGCCGATGATCTGGCGACAACTTTGTTGCTCGCAACCGATACGCAGGTGCTTGCGGTGCCAGCGATGAACGTACGCATGTGGGACCATCCGGCAACCCAGCGCAACATTGCTCAGCTGCGCGCCGATGGCCTAATCGTGGTGCCACCGGATGAAGGCGATATGGCCTGCGGAGAATATGGACCGGGCCGCTTGCCCGAACCGCCAGCGGTGATGGCGGAGATTATGCGGCAACTTGGCGGGGCTACTGAATCGCCTGCGCTCATCGGCGAAAATGAACTGGGCCGCAATCCACTCGAAGGCCAACCCGCCTTCGCGCCCGACCAACATCGTCCCTTGCATGGCAAACATGTTTTGATAACCGCCGGCCCAACCCGCGAGCCGATTGATCCCGTGCGCTATATTGCCAACCGTTCGTCCGGTCGTCAGGGTTTTGCGATTGCAGCGGCCGCGGCCGAGGCCGGAGCACAAGTAACCTTGGTGGCTGGGCCAGTTCACCTGCCGACCCCAGCGGGTGTGATGCGGGTCGATGTCGAAACCGCACTGGAAATGGAAGCGGCTGTGCAAGACGCTTTGCCTTCGGATATTGCGATCATGGTAGCCGCCGTCGCCGACTGGCGCGCTGACACGCGCGCGGAGCAGAAAATCAAAAAGAAAAAAGGCGATGCCCCAGCGCCGCTAGCGCTAGTTGAAAATCCGGATATATTGGCGGGCCTCGCCAAGCATGAAAAACGCCCCGCCCTGCTCATCGGCTTTGCCGCCGAGACCGAGAAAATCGAAGAACATGCCCGTGCGAAACTGACCAAAAAAGGCTGTGACTGGATTGTCGCCAATGATGTGTCCGGAGACGTGATGGGTGGCGCCGAAAACAGCGTGCATATTGTCACCGAAAGGGGCACCGAAATCTGGGAACGCCTTCCCAAGCCAGAAGTCGCCCGGCGGCTGGTGAGCAAAATCATCGAAGAGATTTGAGGGACTAATGTTTGAACCAATTGAGATAGCTGTGAAGCGGCTAGATGGCGCAGGCGATCTGCCTTTGCCTAGCTATGAAACCAGCGGGTCCGCGGGCATGGATATCCGTGCCGTCGAAGCGGCCTCCATTGCTCCCGGCAAGCGCGGTCTGGTCGGTACCGGTTTCGCCTTTGCTATTCCCGAAGGCTATGAAGTACAAGTGCGTCCCCGCTCCGGACTGGCTTTGAAAAAGGGCATATCTGTTCTTAACTCACCCGGGACCATCGACAGCGACTATCGCGGAGAGGTAAAAGTGATTCTCGCCAATTTGGGTGAAGAGGAATTCACCATCCAACGCGGTGATCGGATTGCCCAGATTGTCGTGGCGCCAGTACAACGCGGAAATCTAGTGGAAGTCGATATACTTGATGATACTGCACGCAGTACTGGCGGTTTCGGTTCCACCGGTGTATAAATTGATAATTACCTGCTTTTGGAAAGGAATGACCGTTGATTGATCTTCTTTTTGCTATGGCTCTGGCCAGCACCACTACCCAAGGCGCCGATACTGTTTCAGCGATGCCAGCAGACTATTCTGCCTTGGAAACTGCGAAATTTAGCAAGCCTATATATTATGCGCAGCGCCATGAAATGGCGGCTGAACGGGCAGCAAAAAAAGCCAAATGCAAACTACCGACCGCTGAACGATGGGTCTATGCCAGAATTGAAGCGGCGATTTTGGTCACACCCGACGGGGAATTGGCCAAAATTGTGCCGGTAGAAAGCGGTTGCCGGGAACTGGAAATATACATGGTCAACCATCTCGGCAAATATGGCAGTAAAGCCGGCCCTATAGCGACCAATGGCAAAACCACATGGTATAAAACAGCGATGCATTTCCGCTGGCCTGAATGACCGGTTTAACGGACGAACAGCTTGACCGCTATGCCCGCCATATCGTCCTTAGGGACATTGGCGGCATCGGTCAGAAGAAAATTCTCGACTCGCATATTCTCATCATCGGGGCCGGTGGAATCGGCTGTCCTGCGATCCAATATTTAGCTGCCGCTGGAATCGGCGCGCTGACAATTATTGATGATGATCTAGTGTCCTTATCCAACCTTCAGCGTCAGGTTTTATTTTCCACGGCGGATATTGGTCAGCCGAAAGTTGATGTTGCGAAAAAAGCAGCACAAAGGATTAATCCAAATGTCTTAATAAATACAGTTAATCAAAGACTTACCGCGCAGCATTTTTCTGATAATGCTGCAGCATTTTTTGGGCAATTTGATGCTATTTTGGACGGCTCTGACAATTATCAGACGCGGCTTTTAGTATCGGACTATTCTCTGGCTTATCACATTCCGTTAGTATCGGCCGCTATCGGACAATTTCAGGGACAACTCGGCATATTTCGCGGCTGGGAATCGGACAAGCCATGCTACCGCTGCTTTGTTGGAAATGCTCTCGACCCGGATGATTGCGACAATTGCTCGGAAGTTGGTGTCCTGGGGGCAATGGTGGGTCTGATGGGCAGCTTTGCAGCCATGGAAGCGATACGGGTTGTCACCGGCTTTGGCGAAGACCCAGCCGGAAAGCTGCAACTATTCGACGGCCTGCGTCCCTCGATGCGCAGTATCAATCTACCCAAAGACCCGGGATGCAAAAGCTGCGGAACGCCACAAGACAGCTAATTGCCTTTCGTCGCATATTGCGCAATTGTCGCTGATAACACAGGGGAGACAAGTTCATGACGTTACCAGTAACCGCCTTAACCGCCGCCATCTGCGCCTTGCTGATGATATTTCTGTTGTTCAAGGTCGTCGGCCAACGATTGCGCACGGAAACCGGTTTCGGCGCAGGCAGCGACCCTAAAATGGATATGGTACGTGGTTGCCATTCCAACCTCGTCGAAAACGCACCGATCGCCATTTTGCTGCTGGCCTTGCTCGAAATGACAAATGCCCATCACTGGACCCTGACGGGATTGGCGGCGCTTTTCCTGATTGGGCGGGTCATCCACGTCTATGGAATGTATCAGCATTTTGCGGACAAAACGGTGAAGTTTCGACAGCTAGGCGTTATGTGTTCCACGCTGTCCATCCTTGCGATGGCGCTTTGGGTGATCTATTTGTTTGTGGCGGTCAATCTGCTCAACTAGCAGCCCAATCTAGAAGCTCGCCCCATCGACTTGTCGGACAGGCAAATGCCGCCAGTGGACTGGATCGAACATTTTTATGTTCACGCCCATCCGATCGCGCGGCGCGGTGATGGGCGTCCAATGGGTATGCGAACCACAGACCCTGCAATGCCACAACCTGATCATCTTGTCGCCCTGCACGTAGCTGTTCAGCACGTCCGGCTGTGCATCAATTTCTACCACATCCGGATTCCAGAAGCTGCCGGTCCAACCGCTTTTCCGGCATAAAGAGCAGTGACATTCAATAATGTCTTTTGGCGCCGAACGAACTCAGACATCTTTCAAAATATCCTCAACCCATGCGGGAACCAGCTCGCCTGCCTTGCCCATCCGGCTTTCGTCAAAATAAAGGCTGCCGTCAGACGGGTCCAAATTCATCTCCAATGTCTGCGCGCCATAATGTTGTGCGGACCGGACGAACCCGGCCGCTGGATAAACAGCGCCAGATGTACCAATTGAGACGAACAAATCGCACTGCACCAAAGCCAGCTCAATCCGCTCCATCTGATAGGGCATTTCACCAAACCAGACTATATCTGGCCTGAGCGCAATCTGATCACAATGGGGACAAGCGGGGCCATTAGACAGGGTATCGGTAACCACCGATCGCTCGCCGCAAGCCAGGCATAATCCGCTCAAAAGCTCACCATGCATATGAAGTAACCGCTTTGACCCGGCCCGGTCATGCAGGTCATCGACATTTTGCGTGACCAGCAACAAGTCCCCACCCCATGACGCATCCAGCCGCGCCAGAGCCTTATGCGCGGCATTGGGATGCACAGTCTGTAACTTGGCGCGCCGCTCATCATAAAATTTTTGTACCAAGGCCGGATCGCGCTGGAACGCCTCTGGCGTGGCCACATCTTCAACCCGATGTCCTTCCCAAAGGCCTTCCGGTCCACGGAAGGTCGCGACACCGCTTTCGGCGCTAATCCCCGCACCGGTTAGAATGACGATATTGTTTATTTCGCGCATCGCGCTATGCCAGCAGCTTCAGCCCAATAATGCAAGCCTATGGAAATGAAATTATGACAGCAATCGGGATTATC
Organism: uncultured Sphingomonadaceae bacterium; assembly: GCA_947493215.1. Classification (GTDB taxonomy): domain Bacteria; phylum Pseudomonadota; class Alphaproteobacteria; order Sphingomonadales; family Sphingomonadaceae; genus Parasphingorhabdus. Next base: position 359,472 of record CANLQE010000002.1, read on the forward strand.
GGCAGCAAGGGCCGCATGGGCCATGCATTGGTCGGCGCCATTGGCGAACAAGACGAGCTTAGCCATGCAGGCGGAGTGGATCAGGACGATGATTTTGCCATATTGCTGGCGAAGAGCGATGTGCTGGTCGACTTCTCCGTACCGGAAGGCTTGAGCAACAGACTGAACCTCTGCGCCGAGGCCGGCAAGCCAATGCTGGTAGGCACGACCGGCTTGGAACCGTCGCATCATCTGTCGATTGATGCAGCGGCGAACTCCATAGCGATTCTACAGACCGGCAACACTTCACTGGGCGTCAATATGCTCGCAGCTCTGGTAAAAGAAGCCGCGTCCCGCCTCGGTGATGACTGGGATATCGAAATTGTCGAAATGCATCATCGGCACAAAGTTGATGCGCCATCCGGGACAGCAATCCTCTTGGGCGAAGCAGCGGCACAGGGCCGCGGTATCAGTTTGGACGATCACAGTGAACGCGGGCGTGATGGCCAAACAGGAGCGCGGGCCAAAGGCGCGATTGGCTTTGCTTCATTGCGCGGCGGATCGGTTGCCGGAGATCATCAGGTCATATTGGCGAGCGAGGAAGAGCGCATTGAACTGGGCCACCGCGCCGAAAGCCGTATGATCTTCGCGCGCGGAGCCGTCAAAGCGGCGCTCTGGCTCACAGAGCAGCAACCGGGGCGCTATGACATGACCGATATGCTCGGGCTGAAATGAGCCCGAAGCCGTGAAAAAAGACGATATTTTCGAGTTTTATTCGCGGTTGGCGGCGGACAATCCGTCGCCGGAGACCGAGCTGAATTACGGCAATGTCTATCAGTTGGTAGTGGCGGTCGCACTGTCCGCGCAATCCACCGATATCGGCGTCAACAAAGCGACGCGATTGCTTTTTGAAAACGTGAAAACGCCACAACAGATGGTCGAACTAGGGCTTGATGACCTCAAAGAGCATATTAAAACCATCGGCCTGTTCAACACCAAAGCCAAAAATGTCATCGCCCTTTCTGAAATGCTGATCGCTGATTATGATAGCGAAGTCCCTGCCGACCGCGATGAGTTGACCAAACTTCCGGGCGTTGGTCGCAAAACCGCTAATGTTGTAATGAACTGCGCCTTTGGGGCAGAGACTTTCGCCGTTGATACGCATATTTTCCGTGTCGGCAACCGCACCGGGCTGGCGCCAGGTAAAACCGTGCTGGCAGTCGAAAAGAAACTCGAAAAACAAACACCCGGCCCGTTTCGCGTGCACGCTCATCACTGGCTGATCCTGCATGGCCGTTATATCTGCAAAGCGCGCAAACCGGAATGCTGGCGCTGTCCCTTACCGGACCTGTGCCGCTTCAAAAAGAAAACACCCGCACCCTAACCGACCAGCACCGCCCTCCGTTAGTCGTGATAATCGTTCAGCTTGCAGAAATCCTGAGAGGCGTAATTTTCTAAAAGTTCGGGTCGTCATTTAAACCACGGAGAGACCTTATGAAATTATTAGCCCCAATCCTTATCGGCTCTATCATCACCATGGGCGGAGCGGCCTATGCTGGTAAGAACAGTTCGAAAGACGATAAATATGTCATCGAGAAAGTCGGTGAACCCAAAACCTGTATCAACCGCTCCCAGATCCGCGACACCGATGTGATTGATGACCAGACCATCGATTTCAGAATGCGCGGCGGAGCTATTTATCGCAACAAACTGCCAAATAAATGCAGCGGCTTGGGCTTTGAAGAAGCTTTTTCCTACCGCACGTCAACCAACCGGCTGTGCAATGTCGATATCATCCGCGTGCTGGACCATACGGCTGGCCGGATCGACACGCGCGGCGCTTGTGGTTTGGGAAAATTTCAAGAAATCACCAAGACCAAGCGCGAAAAAACCGAAGGCTGAATTCACGGCGTATCTTACAAAATAATGATTGGCAAATTAGTGATTGGCAAAGCGACACCCTCGCTGCTAAGCGCGTGTTCGCTATCAAAGCGCCAAGCACCCGTAGCTCAGCTGGATAGAGCGCTGCCCTCCGAAGGCAGAGGTCACAGGTTCGAATCCTGTCGGGTGCGCCATTATTTCAATGACTTAGCGCGTGTGGCCTTAATGCGTATGGAATAAATTTGGAAAACAGGGGTGAAAATTCGGCCTTAACGGTCGATTATTTCCAAGATCCGCCGCTGCCATTTCCGTTTCGAAGTATGCATCGTCTTTCTGATCGGATTTTTTCATGCCTCAACCACTGTCAAGAACAACAAAAAAGGGCGACCTCTACTTTTCCGCAGGAGCATTGCGAAAATCAAAATTCGCTGCATTTACCCTGTCCTAATCCAGCCCAGCCTGCGGTCCACGTTCGAATAAGGTCGTCAAAACAACATGGCTCCGAGTATTGGTGACATCGCCAAACCCCCGCATCCGGACCAAAAGCTCGTCGAGACCATTTGCGTCTTTGCACCGGGCTTTTACCAAAAGGCAGGAGTCTCCGGCCACGCTATGGACTTCTTCAACATCGGCGTCCTCATGTAGTCCGGCAAAACTTTCTCTGGCTCTAGCGCCGGTGTAGTTCACATGAATAAAGGCGAGAAACGGACGCCCTATTTTTGTGCCGTCCAAACTGATTGTGTTTTTTGTGATTACACCTGCGGCCTTCATCTTTTTGACCCGTTCATGGACCGCTGGCGCCGATAGATGCACTATTGCGCCGAGTTCGGAATAGGATTGGGATGAATCTTCGGTAAGCGCGGTTAATAATTTTCGGTCTGTATCGTCGATAACCAGTTCCGATGACCGTTTTTTCTGAATGGCATTCGTATCTTTATCCATAAGTCGAAATATCCTTGATGCTGAATATTGTTAGTCATAGTTTATATTTTATCAAATAATATTCAGCAATAGGAATATTCTATGGAACTGGGAATTTATCTGGTCTTTATGTTTACCACCGCAGTCGTGATCTTGGCTCCAGGCCCTGCGGCCATCGCTATAGCAGCCCAAGGAGCGGGCAATGGCCGCCAGCGCGCAACTTTTGGAGTATTTGGCGTGGCAGCGGCCAATGCGGTATATTTTATATTGTCGGCAACCGGTATTGCGTCGCTGTTGATCGCATCGTCATTTATTTTTGGTGTGATAAAATGGGTCGGTGTCGCTTATCTGGTCTATCTCGGATTATCAGCGATTTTCAGCAAAACCGGCGGTATTCAATTTGCGACTGGCAAGCTACAGTCCGCCTTGTCGCTATTTGGCAAGGGCTTTATTGTCGAGTTTGCGAACCCAAAGGCGTTGCTATATTTTGCGGCAATTCTTCCTCAGTTTCTCGACGTCTCAAAACCTATCATGCCCCAAATTCTCATCATGGGCGGAACGACAGTCGTGCTAGATCTGATCTCATACAGCTTATATGCCTATGCCGGTGATCGGTTGACGAGTGGCAGTGTCAAAGAATGGATTGTTCGGCTGGTCAATCGCGTCGCTGGCGGTGCTCTTTTGTTGGCAGGTGCACGGATGGCGAGCGTTTAGGCAAACAACTTGGGTTTAGACGGCTAGGCGCGTGGATGTGCACTGTTGTATACATCCATCAAATGCGCCGCATCAACCGCTGCGTAGACTTGCACACTACTCAAACTCGCATGATCGAGCAATTCCTGCAGGCTCGGCAAATCCGGGCCTCCTGCCAACGAATGTGTGGCGTTTGGGGTGAAGGCGGACGTCCGCTTTATCCCGAAAGCAGACATTTTATTTTTCCCTGATGAACGTCGAGAATTGGCTGGAAGGCGGACATTCACGATCACATTAATCGTTATTTGGAAATCGACTGGCGACTCATCCATTCGTCCTTGCCGATCCAATACAAAGCCACCTAGACCAGCCCACTTGTTTTGGTGGCTTCCGCAGTTGCACTCTTTTCTCGCGACGTGCTTATGCGCCAATACCGTGTTACGATGGTTGGGCTAGTAATCTCTATTTCGGGTTCATCTAGTGATGTCGTAGCGTTTGTACAGATAGTAGAGCACGGCGTCACGGTGAATGTTTTTGATCTCGATGCGACCCGCGCGCACGGCCTGAGCAACTTCAGGTGCCGTTTCACGATTGAGATTGTTATGATACTCACAGCTTTCGCAGGTGATGTACCGGCGCACCTGCACGCGGCCCCGGGTGATCAGACGATCCTTATTTGAGATGCGGCTGTTGGTGCCTCGCAGGACTTTCGTGCCCCAATTGTCCCCACCGCCACCGCGGGGACTCGTACCCGAAGCAAAAGCAGCCGTAGAACTGGTAACCAACGCTAACAATGTAGCAGAAATCAATGCTCTCTTCATCGGCCTTTATCCTTCCAAACGAACAAAATTTCGCTTTCTCGCGCTCGCGACTTTTGCTGACAAGATGGTTAGTATCGGAAATTTTGCATAGATGGAAGAATGATGTGACCGATTGCTACTTCGTGCGTGAACGATGGCTCGCTATGCTGGCGTCTTGCGGCCATCATCCTGACCTGCCCTTCGTCTGAGTGAATTTCTACCCATAAAGAAATGACATCCATTCGTCACCAATGTCCGCAATTGCCGGTTTGGTTATCTTGCTCCTGGCGTTTGCTCTGGTTCGCTGGATCCGCAAATGCCGTCATGCAAAGGCGTCTTAGCGGCAATAGGCTTCCCGGCCGATCACATATAATATCTTGGTTCCCGCACGAATGACGCCGTCTATGGTGCCTGAGATTTTTGATATCCCGATCCGCTTGCGATAATCTGCCGGGCGCTCCTCCATGCGCATTTTTTGCTGCACGGCCTTTACCTGCATTTCGATGGTCCAACCAAAGTCGCGATCCTGCATATCCAAAGCTATTAAAGCATCACGACGGATAGCACGAAACGGACCGAGGTCCGTCATTTCCTCGTCCCATATCCATTTCACCAAACGGGTAGCGAGCCAATTGCCGAAACGCTGCGGAACCGTCATTGCGCCCGCCTCGACATTGCCCAGAGCACGAGAGCCAATGACAAGGTCACAGTCTCCCGCGATAAGGGGCTCAACCAACGCAATCGCCTCTTGCGGGACATCAGAGCCATCGGCATCCATGAACAATATGACATTGGTTTCAGGTGGCACAGCAGCAATTCCGGCCAGACAAGCGGCGCCATAGCCGCGCTGCTCCTCTCTGATCGTTGTAGCACCATGGGCTTGCGCCAATTGCGCGGTTCCATCCGTAGACCCGTTATCAACGACGATGGTTTTCGGCGGTGCTCCAGACCAGTTGACGCCATTGATGCCGGTAAGCACTGCCTCTATTGATTTCGCTTCGTTGAGCGCAGGAATGACAATCGCAATTTCCGGTTCGGTTATTGGTGTCGGCGTTACTTCAATCGACCGGGTTGCTTGGCTCCTTTTGCGATATTGCCGCCAAT
>CANLQE010000003.1 GCA_947493215.1 uncultured Sphingomonadaceae bacterium
ATTGGCGGCAATATCGCAAAAGGAGCCAAGCAACCCGGTCGATTGAAGTAACGCCGACACCAATAACCGAACCGGAATATGTGATCGGCCGGGAAGCCTATTGCCGCTAAGACGCCTTTGCATGACGGTATTTGCGGATCCAGCGAACCAGAGCAAACGCCAGGAGCAAGATAACCAAACCGGCAATTGTCGCTGGTATCGGAAACGACCGTATCAGCCAAATAAGAGAGAAGCCGCCGCTAGAAGCCGCCGCCGCAGGCGCTTTGATGTCATTGAGGCGCCAATCATAATCGGTAAAGCCGATGTCTATATCACCATCAACCAGACTCTCCGTCTGCACAGCTGTCAGATCAAGACTGTCGGCATAAAGCGCCAGAAAGTCTTCCAATGTATCGGCGCCGCGCCAGCCCTGTTCAAAATCATCGCGATACCAGTCGAAAATGCTGGATACAGCGAGCCCGTCCGCGTCCAGCCTGTTACGCGTGCGGTCTGTCAAAAAAGCCTTGGTCGCGCTTTCTAGCTGTTGATCGAGCGTTGCTGCTTCAAATGGTTTGTCGATAAGCGCTGGACAGCCGATACTGGCACAATTGACCGCGAAATGGATACGTGGTTCATTATATCGACCGCTACCTCGGATCATTTCATGTTCAATCTCGTCAAGCGAACGTGTCCCGCCCAGAAAAGGAATGAACTTTTTTTGCCAAGGGGATGTCGTAATCGTCCCAAGCTCGCGAATGGAGTTCACATCAGGATAGCTATCGACGATTAGCTCCACGGTCCAAGCATTGTAAGCGTTGATGAGAAACGCAAGCTGTTCTTCCGTCGCCCAGCTGTCGAATGTCGTTTGATCGATTGATTCCAAGGCCACCAAATAGGATTTGAGTTGTGATCGCTCGAGTTTGAACTGCTCGTAATCGACGGTTGAAATCGCACCATTATCTGACGAACTAACATGGCGTTCAACCATCTGTCCCCAAGCACTATGATCAAAATTCTGGGCCATCGCCGGAGTGACAATGAACAGAGATAATATGCTGAATATACGAACTATCATTGTCGTCCTTTCTCGGATTCACATTCAGGTATGTTTCGGAGAAAAGCTAGCAAAGGTTACAGAAAGCGGAACTGCACCAGATGCAAAGATCATCTCATGCCCGCTAGGAGACCAAGGCGGACGCTAATGATGTGGGAGCTCAAGTCCAAAATCAGAAAATGATAATGGAATATACAATGGTGAAAAATTCGGTATCGTATCGAAAACCGCCATGCGTAAAAATTGGCGAGAAAATATTATAGGAGTCTGGATTTGGCTGAAGCTACAGCGAGCACCGTTTCGCATGCCGACAACGGTGGAGCCCCTGAAACGGGATATGGCAGCCGAAATTATCGAAAATATATATTGGGGATGTTGCTGACAGTTTACATCTTCAATTTCATCGACCGCACGATAATCAACATTCTGACAGAACCCATCAAGGAATCCTTCGGGGTCGAGGACTGGCAAATGGGACTGCTTGGCGGTCCTGCTTTTGCGATCCTTTATACGTTTGTTGGCATTCCTATCGCCCGTTTCTCGGAAAAACATCATCGCGTCTGGATCATTGCTGGTTCGGTCGCGCTTTGGAGTCTGATGACTGCCTTGTGTGGGTTTGCGACCAGTTTCATCGCGCTGTTCATTTTCCGTATCGGGGTAAGCATCGGGGAAGCAGGGTGCTCGCCGCCAGCCAATTCCATTATCGCCGATTATTTCGTCCCTACCGAACGCTCAACAGCGGTTTCGGTCTATGCTCTGGGTATTCCGCTTGGCGGCATGGTGGCCTATGTTTTTGGCGGTTTTATTGTCGGCAATCTTGATGGTGCGACCGTCGGGGCGATGCTGGCCAGTTGGAATTGGACCTGGGCTGTTAATCTATTGGATTGGCAAAATATCGAAGGGTGGCGCGTCGCTTTTGTCGTGGTCGGCATTCCCGGCATCATTGTTGCGATGATCGTAAAAATGACGATCAAGGAACCCCCGCGCGGCTATACAGATCCGCCCGAGATGCAAAACAAAGAGCAAGTCGGCTTCCGCGAAGTTCTCAAGATTTTATCCAAAAAACCATCCTATTGGCATGTGACCATGGGCGTCACCATTGCCTCGTTCGTCAACTATGGGGTGGGCCAATTTTTCGTATCCTTCCTGATCCGTACCCATGACATGTCGATATTCGATGCATCGGTGAAAATCGCCATGGCGCTGGCCGTCATGGCCTCCATTGGAACTTATATGTCGGGATTTCTCGCGGACAAATATGCCAAGCGCTTCCCCAAGGCCTTGGCGTTTATTCCGATGTTTGCTTTGCTGGGCGTCATACCGATGCACGTAACCGGTTATTTGGCGGAATCCTTATGGGTGGCTGTGCCGCTTATGATGGTCGGTCAAATGCTGCTCTATACCTATCTTTGCCCGCTTTATGCTGTGCCAAGTGGTGTGGTCGATAGCAGGATGAGAGCAACGGCCGTCGCTGTTACCTTGTTCATCGTAAACTTGCTCGGCTATGGTCTTGGGCCGCCGTTAATAGGCGGGCTATCGACGATATTAAATGCGACATTCCTGTCAGGGATTGATCCCGCACTCAGCTTGGAGGCATGTAAAGGATCCGATCTCGCGGCTGCTGCTCAAACCGCTTGTGAATCCGCGAATGCTGACGGGCTTCAGTGGTCGATGATCATATTCAAATGTCTCTATATATGGTCTGTTTTTCACTTCTATATGGCAAGCCGGACCATCCAGCGGGACATGGGGCGTTAGTATTTAGGTGGGTCGCAATATTGGAATGGAATCTGGCACTATAACGCCGCTGTTGACCGTTTGGCGGGCATCGGTTTTCGATAGTGCATAATATTGTCTATCAAGGTGAACCCGCACTCACCACCACCCGGTAATCTCCATCCCCAGCGCCACAAACGCATAGCCGAGCACGCCATATAATAAGGCGCGGAATACCGGATAAGGGAGGCGGGCTTTGTGGGGATAGCCTTGCGGATAGATCACTGTGATCCGATCGCCGATGACCGGCGTGGGGAAGGGGGTGTAGACCTTGTCGCGGACCTCCAAAAAGGTGCCGCTCTCGTCCGCAAAGAGGAAGACCGGATTATAGAGAGTTGCGCCCTTTTCCGACCGGCGGTCGTGGCGAACGATTTTTGCGGATGCGCGGCGGACCGGATTGCGCAGAAACGGCAAATCAGCGCGCAGCGTGAGCGCCAGTCCCGTACCTGCCAAGGCCAGACCAATCCAGAGAATGACTGTTTCGATTGCGCGGGGCTAGCATTGTTTTTTTGGCTTGTTAAGGTGATGGTTGCCTAAGCTTCTCCCGTGAAGGAGAAGGGGCCACTAGGGGAGAGACTATCCAATGACCGCTTTTCGTATCGCGACCATCATTTTCGCTTTCATTCCACTTTATTTCGGGGTGACCGGAATCTGGCTTGGGGCGGCGCAGTTAATGGGCGGCGAGCCGTTCGCTAACGCGATGGACAATCAGTTTCGCTATCTCTCTGGTGTCTATATCGGCATCGCGGCGATGCTGTTCTACTCCGCTGGCGATGTTATTGGGCGGGCTTTGGTCTTTCGGATGGCGGTGCTTGCCGTATTTATTGGCGGTCTTGGGCGCGTGGTTTCTTACTTGAGTGTAGGTGAGCCGCCGGCCCAGCTATTCGCCGGTATGGTGCTGGAGCTGATCGCGCCGGTTTTCATCCTGTGGCAGGCAAAGGTGATTGGTAAGGCGGCTTAAGCGACCCCCGCAAAACGCGTCTGGTCGTTCGCCATCTGACACGTGCTTTGCCGCCTTATTTGACGTGCGCTTACGAAAGGCGCATCCTCACCCATGCCGCTGCAACAGGCAACAGGACAGAGCGGCAATTTCCCAAGGGGGCATAACCCAAAGGAGAGTGTAATGACTGTAGCAAGAGTGACCGAAATTATTTCCGGATCAACCAACTCCATCGAGGATGCGGTGAACGAGGGCGTTGCCCGTGCGTCGCAAACGCTGAAAAATGTTCAGTCCGCTTGGGTCAAGGATATCAAGACCGTGATAACCGACGGCAAAGTGACCGAATGGCGCACGACGTTGGCAGTGACCTTTTTGCTGGAAGATTAGACCTTCTTGAAAATTGCAGCCGCCGTTGGACGGCGCGCTAATCTACTATCCCGTTCTGATAGACGGTCGTGCGCCGGCCATTGCGGATGACGCGCTTGGCAGTCAGTTCCTGATTGCGATAGGGTTCGCGGTAGGACACGTGAACCCAGCCGCTGGCCGGCACGCCGCGCTGGTAAAATTCCAGGATCAGCTGGTCATAGTTGAGCCGGCGTTCCATCCATTGGCAGACGCGTAGATTGTCGATGCCCGCAATCTCAAAATCTGCCGCTTCGCCTTTAGCATGCTGTGAACTGCGCGATCCTCGAATGGCGCGATTGACGGCGGGTGAGCGATAGCCAGAGGAAATCAGCACCGGGCGGCCGTAATTCGCGCGCAGGGGCTCCAGCACCTTTTCGCAAAGCAGCTTCAACGCTGCGATCTCCGCAGGTCCGGGCGTGTTGTCCAGCATCAGCCGCGTCGCTGTCTGCGACTGGGTAAATTCGCTGAGGTGGAAATTGGGGCTGAGTTTCATGAGGCGAATGTGCGAGCGGGGCAGGGTCGGTGTCAAGTGGCGGAAGTTATAACGGTCTCAGTTATCGGTAAAAAATTCAGGAAACTTCCGTTTGATTAGCGCCACCAACACTGTGTCCATGAAGGTATATTTGTCAGCTATCCCAAGTACTCGGACGGGTTTTTTCGAGAGCAAAGATCTAAATTGCTGGGTCACTTTCTTGTGATGCTCACGTTCCATGACATGGACCTCATCTGCCCATTCTACAAGGTCACCAGAAAGCGGTGTCTCGGCGTCATTATTCGTGCCTGCGGAGATGGCTTCGACGCCGCTCACTTCATTTAGAACGGCTTCAGCGGTCGGGCTGCGCCATTGGTTGCGAGAACAGATGAACAGAAGTCTTCGTGGGCGTTCGCTCACTTCGCCAGCATGTCCTTCAGATAACCACCGGTAAAGCTGCCCTTGACCTTCGCCACCTGTTCCGGCGTGCCCTCCGCAACAACTTCACCGCCGCGCACGCCTCCTTCGGGGCCGAGGTCGAGTATATGGTCAGCGGTCTTGATGACGTCGAGATTATGCTCAATCACCACAACGCTATTGCCTTGCTCGACCAGTTGGTGGAGCACTTGCAGCAGCTTGCGGACATCCTCGAAATGGAGACCGGTTGTCGGCTCGTCGAGAATATAGAGCGTTTGTCCAGTTGAGCGTTTGGAAAGCTCCTTGGCGAGCTTCACCCGCTGGGCTTCGCCGCCTGAGAGCGTCGTCGCTTGTTGGCCGACCTTTATGTATCCAAGCCCCACTTCATAGAGCATCGCCATCTTGTCGCGGATCGGTGGGACCGCCTTGAAGAAGCTCACCGCATCCTCGACCGTCATGTCGAGTATGTCGGCAATCGACTTGCCCTTGAACTTCACCTCCAGTGTTTCGCGATTATAGCGTTTGCCGTTGCATTCCTCGCAAGTCACATAGACGTCGGGCAGGAAGTGCATTTCAATCTTGATCAGTCCGTCGCCGCGACACACTTCGCAGCGTCCACCCTTCACGTTAAAGCTAAACCGCCCCGGTTTATAACCGCGCGCCGCTGCTTCGGGCAGGCCGGCAAACCAGTCGCGGATATTGGTGAACGCGCCGGTATAGGTCGCTGGGTTGGATCGCGGTGTGCGGCCAATGGGTGACTGATCGATGTCGATCACCTTGTCGCAATATTGCAGGCCGGTTATCTTGTCATGCTTGCCCGCGATGATCCGCGCGCCATTCAACGTCCGGGCTGCCGAGGCATAAAGCGTGTCGATGATCAGTGATGATTTGCCGGAGCCCGACAGGCCGGTAATGCAGGTAAAGGTACCCAACGGGATCGATGCGGTGACATTTTGCAGGTTATTCGCGGTTGCGCCATGGACGGTGAGCTTCTTGCCATTGCCTTTGCGGCGCTTGGCTGGAACTTCAATCTCCCGTGTACCATTTAGGTACGCTGCGGTGAGCGATTTCTTGGATTTCAGGATCTGCTTGAGCGTACCTTCTGCGACAACCTCTCCGCCACGGATACCCGCTCCGGGCCCCATGTCGACGACATAATCCGCTGTGCGTATAGCGTCTTCATCATGTTCGACGACAATCACGGTATTGCCAAGATCGCGGAGGCGCTTGAGCGTTGTCAGCAATCGGTCATTATCGCGCTGGTGTAAGCCGATGCTTGGTTCATCCAAAACATATAGAACGCCGCTTAATCCTGAACCTATTTGGCTCGCTAGGCGGATGCGTTGGCTTTCTCCGCCGGATAAGGTACCGCTGGTCCGATCGAGATTGAGATAATCAAGCCCGACATTGTTGAGGAAGCCAAGCCGTTCAATAATCTCTTTCAGGATAGGTTCGGCAATCTGCTTCTGTGTCTTGTCGAGCTGGTCCGCAAGGCCGTTGAAGAAGGCGAGGGCATCACCAACGCTGCGCCGGGTCGGGATACTGATATCCTCGCCCGCGATCTTGACGGCTAGCGCCTCGGGCTTGAGCCGCGCGCCGAGGCAGACTTCGCAGGGCGCCGCCGCCTGAAACTTGGCCAGTTCTTCGCGCATCCATGCGCTTTCGGTTTGTAGCATCCGGCGCATCAAATTGCCGACGACACCTTCAAACGGCTTCTTCACCTCATAGCTTTTGCGCCCGTCCTGAAAACGGAGAGTCACGGGAAGACCCTGCGTGCCGTTGAGGACAATGTCGCGGTGATGCTCAGACAGGTCTTGCCACGGCGTATCCAGCGAAAACTCAAAATGCTTCGCAAGGCTACCCAGAACCTGCATATAATAAGGGCTTGGCGGATTGGACTTAGCCCATGGCACGACGGCACCCTTCTTTATGGACAGCGCCGGATTGGGTACGACCAGCTGCGTGTCGAAATGCAGCTTTTCACCCAGGCCATCACAGGCGGGGCAAGCGCCTTGCGGTGCGTTGAACGAGAAGAGCCGCGGCGCGATTTCTTCAATCGTGAAGCCGCTCACCGGACAGGCAAAGCGTTCGGAAAACACGATGCGGTTGTCGGGCAAGCCGGTGCCCTTCATCTTCGTTCCGGTTGCCGCTTCATCACGACCGGGGACAACACCCTCAGCCAGATCAACAAAAGCCAGTCCGTCAGAGAGCCGCAGCGCTGTTTCGAAACTATCGGCCAGCCGGGTTTCCATACCCTCTTTATTGTCGGTCTCCGCCCGCACGACCAGACGGTCGACGACCACTTCAATGTCATGCTTCAGCTTCTTGTCGAGCTTGGGCGTTTCCTCGATATCGTAAAATTCGCCATCGACGCGAACACGGGTAAAGCCTGCTTTCTGCCACTCGAGCAATTCTTTACGATATTCCCCTTTGCGCCCGCGTACGACCGGCGCAAGCAGATAGAATCTAGTTTTCTCTGGCAGCGCCATGACCCGGTCGACCATCTGCGACACGGTCTGGGCGGTAATCGGTTCTCCAGTCGCTGGCGAATAAGGCACGCCCGCGCGCGCCCAGAGCAGCCGCATATAATCGTAAATTTCGGTAACCGTCGCGACGGTCGAACGCGGATTGCGCGAGGTCGTCTTCTGCTCGATCGAGATGGCAGGCGACAGGCCTTCAATATGTTCGACATCCGGCTTTTGCATCATCTCCAGAAACTGGCGTGCATAAGCGGAGAGCGATTCGACATAGCGCCGCTGGCCCTCGGCATAGATGGTATCGAACGCAAGGCTCGACTTACCGCTGCCGGAAAGTCCGGTAATGACGATCAATTTGTCGCGGGGAAGGTCGATATCGACGCCCTTGAGATTATGCTCCCGGGCGCCTTTCACTTTAATATGGGTAAGGCTCATGTGCGTGCTTTGCCGAAGATGAAGAGGAGAGTCCAGCGGGTCATAAGGCCGTATTATGTTCTAGTTATGTTCTTTTAGCAAGCGGGTTTGTTTACGAGAGTGTGATGGGCATGGCACGTGGACTATACTGAGACGATCAATGCTGGAATTGTGGCGGTGCTGTTGAGTCCAAAGAGCGGCAGCAGGGAATGTTTGAAACGCTTCACCAAATGCCCCATTGCACTTTAGCAGTATCACTGTATTAATAAAGTAATACAACTGTAGGAGCCTACCTTTGAAATATGTTCTATTAATTGGCCCGGCGTTATGTGCAATCGCGCCACTATCCTCGCCCGCTATTGCTGTCACGGGTCAAGAAAGCCCGTTTTCTAATGAGCAAACTACCCCTGCAGTACAGAATGAAAATCCCACCGACCTCAAGAAAGTCCTCGCCGCCAAATTGCCCGGCTGGCTCGCTGAATACGATGTGCCGAGTGCGGCCATTGCTTACATCGCGGATGGCAAGATTGCATGGACCCATGTTGCGGGAGAAGCGGAACCGGGTAAGGCCGCGACGTCGGATACGCTCTACAATATTGCTTCGATGACCAAGCCTCTTGTGGCGGAAACGGTGGTACGGCTGGCTCAGAACGGGGCCTATTCGCTGGACGAGAGCATGGCCGGTAGCTGGGTTGATCCGGATATAAAATCCGATCCACGGCATAAACTGCTGACGCCGCGCATGGCGCTGGTTCATCGCACCGGCTTTACCAATTGGCGCTATCAGACCAATGATGTGCTGACCTTCAAAAATGATCCCGATACGCAGTTCGGATATTCGGGAGAGGGTTTCCAATATCTCGCTCGGTTTGCCGAGAAGAAAATGGACGCGCCGCTGGAAAAGCTGGTGGAGAAACAGATTTTTTTGCCGGCGGGAATGACGCAAACCAGCTTTACGAGAAAGCCGTGGTTTGAAGGCCGGATCGCGATGTCACGCAACGGCAAGGGCGAGCATGACTATGCGACAGTACGTGAAGGTTGGAACGCAGCGGATGATGTCTGGGCAACCGTCGGCGACTATGCGCGGTTCCTAACGTGGGTGATGGATAATCCCGTCAGCGACGAACCGTTGGCGACCTTTTGGACGGCCAAGGAAAATCTCGGCGGACAGATTTGCGGAGAGGGACGATTGGCGGCAGACGTCTGTCCGAAAAGCCTTGGTTTTGTTGGCGGCTGGAATGTTTATCGAACGGCCGACAGCCTGATCGTGATGCATGGAGGCGGCGATGTTGGCGAGCGAACTTTGGGTTTTTTTGATCCGGTTAGTAAAACCGGCGCGGTGATCTTCACTAATGGTGCCAAGGGACAGAAAGTGATCCGCGACGTGGTAAAGATATTGTATCCAGACCCCAGTTTTGTTGCGTTTATGAATTTACAGGCTGGAGGATAGCTACTCGGGCGAAAAATTTCACCGTCCCGGAAACCGCTCTCCGCTCTCCACATCAATTGTCCCGCCGTCTTTCACCGGAATAACTCCGCGACCAAACCAGACATAGCGGGCTGTGGGCGCCGTCAGGAGGTTGTCATAATGTTCGCCAGCGTAACCTGTGTCATATCCCATGAGCGATAGCGTCGTCGGAAATAGCTGGCTGTGGCTGCGCCTGCCGGGAGCGGTTTGATAGTCTTGCTGCACATCGGGCGGCAGAAAGGCTATCAACGGAACTGAAAATTCGGCTGAGACGGGGAAACCGCTGCAATGCGGCGTGACACCATCTTCGATGTTCTGGCCATGATCGGACGTATAGAAAATTGCGACTTTCGAGCGATCCACGCCGTCCAGTAGCGTATCGAAAAAATCGGCCTTGGAATAAGATAACGCGGCTTCATATTGCGCTTGTGTGCTACTGCCTTGCGGCACCGTGCCCTCAGGATAATGATCCTGATACTGGAAATGCACGCCGCGCAGAATGGCATAGGCAAAGAGCTTGTCGTCCGTCTTTAAACTGGCGTTGAGCGATTGGGCGATTCCGAGATCGGTTTTGATCCCGTCGGCGGCGCTTTCATAGTTCCCAATCAGCGCCTGTTCTGGCGGTAACAAAAGGTTTTGCGGCGGCCCGGAAATTTGTCCGTCAATCATCATTGTGGCATAGCCTGCCTTGGCCGCATAGCCCCAGATGGAAGGCGTGCGGCGCAGGTCTGTTGTGTTGCTGACACTGTGCACATTGACACCAGAACGCAGCGCGACATTAGACGGCGTGCTGCAGTGCCCCATAGAGGCCGCATCGCCAAAATCGATAGGGTCCATCGCGGAGAGGTCGGGTCGGATGATCTTCGTGAAGCCATCATAGGAGATGCTCTCGTCGACCAGCCAGAGTATCTTGGTGATGCCAGTCTTTTTATCGGGTATCTGTGTGACTAGTGCGCGCGGCGGCGGAGGATCAGCAGTCCATATAGTCGCTGCGAAATTATAGACATTACGTTCGGCAGCCAGCGGATGGAGGCCAAGCGGCCCCCATAGGAAAGAGGGTGCTACGACCAGGGAGATGATCGCTGCGAAAGGCGCTTTTCCAGCAAGCCGGTCGCCGGTTAATCGGTGTATAGGATAGTGCAGGAGCCGCCGGGCGCCGATTAGTAAAGCGACCACGATTATCAGCTTGCCCAGTGCCAGTGCCAGCGGCGCGGCAAATTCTGCCGCCGCTTCGCCTGCTTGCCGCGCTTCGCTGAGCAGCCATCCGGTTTTTTGCAGATCGAGTGTATCGCCGACAATCTGTCCATAGATGCTGTTCACACCAGCCGAGATGGTTGTCATAGCCAGCAGCGCGATGAACCATCGGCGCGGCAGTAGCGCAGTCGCTGCCAGCAAGAAGATGGCCTGCACCATGAAGGATAACGCGGCTAGTCCGGCGTTGGCATAGTCATAAGCCGCGGCCCGATAGAGGATCGACTGGGTCAGCAACAGCTGATTGATCAGCGCATAAGCGCCGCTGAACAGCAGAAAGCCGGTCAGAAGCCGGCGGATTGGCCATTTGCCGGAAAGGTTGCTGGAAAGGCTGTCGGTCACACTTTTTTGCTCACATCAGAAAGCCGGTCATTCACAATTTTACCATAGCCAGAAGCCCTTAAGAAACGGTGACCTTGAGCCGCCTTCACTGGCTCTCCGGCCGTTTTGGTCATGATCATTGAACGGTGGTCGAAGCCCGTCATCTTTTCGTCGAAAGTGTCTGCCCGATGGAAGGGTACCGACATATCACAGGAAAGAGCCACCTTGTGGTCATGTTCGGTTGCTTACCGGATCGTCACATGGCTTGAATATGGGGGATGGTGCCACATGACAAACGTAGTTCGTAATTTGGTAACTCGGAAATTTTTGCCTACCGCATGGGCAAGCTCCTTTTTCCGATCCGGTACCCAAAGCGCCCTACCCCTAATCTGCGCTTTGTTTGCGGCTTTGTTGGCATCATCCCCTGTTTTGGCTCAATCTGCTACACAGTCGCCGCCGCCTTGCGCGACCGCGGACCATCGGGCTTTCGATTTCTGGATCGGCACATGGGACGTCACGCCAGCGGGAAAGGAATCGCCCACTGGGATTAACCGCATCAGTGAGCAGCATAACGGCTGTGTGATCCGTGAGGAATATAGCACCCAGGGTGGTTATACCGGCATGAGCATGAGCTTTTATGATGCTGCCCGCAAGATATGGCACCAGACATGGATGGGCTTGGACGGCACCGCTCTCTACATCGAAGGAGGCCTCAACGAGCGTGGCGAAATGGTGCTGAGCAATGCCAATTGGCCCGGCTATGTCGCCGGCTCCCAAATCAACCGTGTGACCTGGACTCCGAACAAAAATGGCCAGAATAGAGGCAGTGTTCGCCAGCATTGGCAGGCGTCAACCGATGGCGGGAAGAGCTGGAAGACTGTGTTTGACGGGCTCTACATCAAACGCGAGGACTAGGTCCTATTTGACCCGCGTGCGAAACTGGACGGTGAAGCTGGGCGACCTATTGCCGCCGGTCATGACCCCCTTGGGATTCAAACAGACATATGTGATATTTGGATCGTAGCCGACGACGGGGCTATAGCCGAAGGCCAGGAAAACATAGCGCGAAAATGCGCAGCGTAGCCAGATAAATAACCTTGTTTCCGTCCGACATTTTCCGCCTTCAACCCTTCGAAGTTCGATAATATATACACGGAAAATATTAAAATTAACTAATAACTGTAGATATTTACCCCCTCCCCAAAAAAAGGGGATATTATTTTCAACTATCCACGCTCTTGCGCGACTAGGTCCCGGACAAAGCCAATGAGGCCGGTTTGCCGCGACCGGCGCATGCGTTCGGTGGCGAGAATATTCTGGACTTTGGAGAAACAGGCGTCGAGGTCATCATTAATCAGGACATAATCATAACCATCCCAATGGCTGATCTCGCTAGCTGCGCGCTGCATCCGGCTGTCGATAATCTCATTGCTGTCGGTTGCCCGGCTTTCGAGGCGGTCGCGCAGGACGGCGAGCGAGGGCGGCAGAATGAATATCCGCACAACATCTTCGCCGCCGCGTTGGTAGAGCTGCTGTGTGCCCTGCCAGTCGATGTCAAACAGCACGTCCTGACCGTCTTCTAGGTTTTTCTGCACCGGTGCCGCGGGGGTTGCATAGCGGTTGCCAAAGACCGTTGCATATTCAAGGAAGGCATGATCAGCGACCATTTCTTCAAATTCATCGCCGTTGACGAAATAATAGTCTTCGCCATGTTCTTCGCCCGGTCGTTGCGGACGGGTGGTCACAGACACAGACATGGCGATCTGGTCATCCGCTTCGAGCAGCATGCGCGCCAGCGTTGATTTACCGGCACCAGAGGGTGAAGAGAGGACAAACAATAGCCCGCGTCGGCTTAGTTCATCGTGTGGGAGGGAAGAAATATCGTCGGCCATAGCGGCTATTGGCCGAGAAGGGGGCGTGTCGTCAAGATACTAGTCGCGTTGCAATGCAGATGTTACAGGGCCGGTTGCGGAACTGATGAGATGACAGGCCGGAATTTTATGTTTATCAACCAATTTCAAAGGCTTTACGCCGCCAACCAAGATGGTGATCTAGGATAATGTTACAGGGCCGCGTTAGCACAATATTTTTCTCGGTCGGTATAACGATCATGATCGGCTGGCTGTTCTATGTCGGGAAAGATATTATCCTGCCGATTGTCACAGCAATCATCCTGCTCCAAATCCTTTATGCCGCCAGCGCTGCTGTCGCCCGTATCCCGGGCCTCGGTCGTTCACCGATGTGGTTGCGGGCGACACTGGCGCTGATTGGCGTGATCCTGCTGCTGTTCGTGATGACCCGGATGCTGGTGGCCAGCCTGCAGACGCTGGTTCCTTCTTTGCCGACCTATCAGACCAATTTGGAAAACCTGTTCGCAGCTTGGTTTCCCGCAGAGAAAGAGACTGCAGCGCTCCAAGCCGATATGGGCGATATGATGGCCTCGCCCGGCCTGATGATTGACCGGGGCAGCGAAGCGGTGGTGAAAGCGGTTAGCGAATTTGCCACTAAGCTGCTGACCGAAATCGATATTGCGGCGATTGCGCAGTCCGTCTTGTCGTCTCTGACCAGTTTTGGCGGCTTTATCTTCATCACCATCCTTTATGCCTCCTTCATGCTGAGTGAGATAACCGGCTTTCCGGCCAAGGTGCGGCGGGCTTTCGGCAGCGCTACGGAGTCCAAGGACACGCTGAACATGATCACCCGGATCAACCATGATATTGGTAGCTATCTGGCGACCAAGACGCTGATTAATATCATCTTGGGCGTGATTTGCTGGGTCATCATGATGGTGATGGGAATCGAATATGCAGCCTTATGGGCGATCATCATCGGATTGCTCAACTACATCCCCTATATCGGTTCGATTGTCGGCGTGGCTTTCCCGGCCCTATTTGCGGTCGCCCAGTTTGGCACGCTCACGGTGCCGCTAATTGCCACCGGTTTAATGACGGCGGCGCAGGTGATTATCGGCAACGTCGTCGAACCGCGCATGCTCAGCAAGTCGGTCAATCTCAGCCCGATGGTTGTGCTGGTTGCGCTGTCGGTCTGGAGCACACTCTGGGGCATTCCCGGCGCGATATTGGCGGTGCCGTTCACAACGATCCTGATGATCGTGCTCGCTGGCCGGAAAGGCACCAAGCCGATTGCCGCTTTGCTGTCGAGCGACGGGCGAGTCTAAGCCGCTTCTGCCGTTTCAGGGCGCGCTTCATGCTTTGGCGGCGTCAAACAAATCGCAGCAATTACGGATAGACCAAGCAGGATGGCACCGACCAGAAAAGCGAGATCATAGCTACCATAAATGTCAAAAATATAGCCCGCCCCTGCTGGTGCCATCGCCACGAAGGGCAATAGCAGTGGTGCGAAAGCGGAGTTGATTTTCGCAAAACTTTCCTGCCCGAAAAAATTGCTGGTGAGGGCAGGGGACAGCGCGAAAAACCCGCCATAGCATGACCCCAATATA
Source organism: uncultured Sphingomonadaceae bacterium (assembly GCA_947493215.1). Taxonomy (GTDB): domain Bacteria; phylum Pseudomonadota; class Alphaproteobacteria; order Sphingomonadales; family Sphingomonadaceae; genus Parasphingorhabdus. Next base: position 14,435 of record CANLQE010000003.1, read on the forward strand.
AACCCGGCAAGGCTTAGGCCCGCGAAACTCTCTAACGTCCACAGCATGACGAAGCCAGCGAGCATCGCCGCCATCATGATCGCCATCAACCAGCGCAGCTCGAACCGGTCCCCTAACCATCCGGCGGGTATTCGGCCAGCGCCACTACCCATGATGAAAATGCTGACAATCGAAGCGGTCTGAATTTTCGAAATGCCGATATCGGACAGATAAAGGGAACCGTGAGTCAGCAGGAAGGTGCCGACAGCCAAATAGGTGATGTTGATGATGAAGATGAAATACACCGCGCGGGTGCGAAAGACTTGACCGAGGGTCCAGCTATGCGCGCTGCGATAGGTGCGCGGTTTGGGCGTGGCTTTTTGCGTGTCACTCGGCGCTGCATCGGGATCAATATTGTCGGCATGTTGTCCGATATCTTTTGGCCTGTTGACGATAAACTGCGCTAACAGGATTGCCGTCACGACTGCGGTTGCGCTGACCACCCAGCCGGATTGCCAAGTGCCAAAATTTTCCATCACCCGAATAAGCACAGGTTGCGCGACAAAGCCGCCGACCGCGCTTCCGGTCATGATGATCCCCAAAACCGTGGCGCGTTTGGCATCGAACCAGTGAATGATCACGGTTTGCCCACATAAAGGCCCGGCCAGCGCCAGGCCCATGCCCATTAAAACGCCCCAGGATAGGGTCCAGTGCCAGACTTCTGAGACGAAAAAGACGGTCAGGAAAAGGCTGCTTAGCATCAGCGTCAGTCCGATTGTCAGAGTGAAGCGCACACCCCGTTTGCCGATCATCCAGGCGGTCAGGGGATAGCTGAGCCCGAGTGTGAGGAAGCTGAGACTATGAGCGATCGAGGCTTCGCCGCGGTTCCAGTCCATCGCCTGCACCATCGCGGGAAAAATCGCAGCATAGGCGAAATAGACAAAGCCGGAGGCCGCAAACTGGACCAAGAAAAACAGCGCAGCATTGTTCCAGCCGTAAAATTTCTGGCGCGCGGGATGACCTACAGCGCTGCCCGCATTCTCGTCAGCCTGTGTCGTTGTCAAAACCTTCTCTGGTGCCATCTGATCTCCTGATCAGCGGTGGTAGCAGGAGAGGAGCCAGATAGGAAAGTGGTTTGTTCTAAGGAGCAATAGCACTGATAGATCGGAATCTATTCAGCATCCTGTGATAGCAACGTTTACTTCGAAAAATCTGCAACAACGAGCCTATACCCCACGTCCAAACTCTCCGCTTCCACTAAATTTCCATAACGCTCTTCCCAGACACCGGAGGCCAAATCGTTTTCCAGCCGTTGCAATGCGTCCGACACGTGATCCAGTTTTGCAAAAGTCGATATTGCTGATCGCACATCCGGGTTCAGATAGGCATGTGGTCGCCGCCAATAGGCGCCGAGAAAGCCGTCTGTGCAATCATGGGGCACCGGCACGATCTCGACTGTTGTTTCACCCAATATTTCCGCGAAGACATCTAGCTTTGGCATGATCGGCTGGTCGAGTGTGATGATCTCCGGGATGTAATCGGCCAGCCAGAAATAGGGAGACGCGGGGTCAAATGTCAGGATCACCACGCGGTGTCTGGCAACGCGGCGCATTTCCAGCAATCCGGTTTTCAGACTAGACCAATGGTGGACAGTCAAAATGGCCATAACCGCGTCGAAAGCATCGTCGGCAAAGGGCAGGTCTTCGGCGACGCCCTGATGGGCCGTTGCCAGCTCGGGCGGGCGTTGAGCTATCATTTCGGCAGACGGCTCAAGCGCGGTAACTGTCCGGTCGGTGGGTTCATAAGATCCGGTTCCAGCCCCGACGTTTAAAACAGACGGCGCCTTGCCAAGTGCGCGATCGATTACCGCCGCTATCCGCGAGTCTGGCTTACGAAGCTTCGCATAATCTACGCCGATTTCATCATAGAGCGGTTTCATAGGCGCAGCATAGCGGTGGGTGCGATACAGTGCCAGCAATGTCCATTATGGGCGCAAAACCGGAGATAGAAAACTGACAGACGAGGAACCGCTAAATCTTAGTCGATCTTTATCTGTCAATGTATCTCGCAATCGATGAATATCTAAACTCACCACCAATTTCCTAAGCTAAGTACATTACCGGACTGGATAATCTGTGAGCCAGAACTTATTTTCCAGCCTTTCGAAGCGGCGATTGATCCCGGCCAATAGTTCGATAACTGTTTCGGTGCAGACCAGCATTGCAACAACTCCTTGGCGAAAAATCAGAAGGAAAGCCGTCATGACAATCAAGCATGGATTTCTATTCAAGATCATTTTGGCGATCGCGTTTGTCATTCTGGTTATGTTTGTAACAACCCGTGGCGCATCGCAAATCACAACCCAAACTGGAGAGGCCGTCAACGCCGAAGCCAGCTTTCTTGATATGGCCTTTTTTGCCGGTGATGAGGTAAGGATTAAAGCCAGCTCAGACGATGATATATTCGCAGCAGGCGGCAGTATTCAGGTCGATACAACAACCGCAGATCATCTGCTGTTGGCCGGCGGTGAGATTAACATCAAGAATGTCAGGGTTGACGATGTCATCGCAGCAGGCGGGGATTTGAACCTGCGGAGCGGTTTAGCGACTGACGATGTGCTGGTTACTGGCGGGACAGTGACGCTTCATCCCAAATTTCAGATTGCCGGCTCTGCCGTTCTTTCCGGGGGTGAAGTGACTATCAATTCACCGATCCAGAAGGAACTTAGGGTCGCCGCTAGTCGGATCTTTCTGAATTCAGTTGTCGATGGCAATGTTAAGCTTATGGGCGATGTAATTGAGCTCGGTCCAAAAGCGCGATTGGGCGGAAATCTGCAATATCGCAGCGATAACATTCAAATTTCACCCAGCGCAGTTATTACAGGAACCAAGAGTATTTTGCCTGCGGAAGAGCATGATGATTTTGAACGCTGGGGCAAAGGCAGCGCGGCATTTTTCGCTGGGTTTGCAATAGCTGCGGTGCTTGGAATCACGTTACTGGTGGTGGTAATTGCACTGATATTACCTGGATTGATGAACAAGGCTTCCCTTTTGATCAAACAGAAACCGCTGTTATCCTTGGGCGTGGGATTTTTAGCTACCTTCGTCCTACCTTTCGCGCTGTTCATGCTTTTTGCAACGATTGTCGGTGCACCATTGGCGATATTGATCGCAGCGATGCTCTTTGCTTTTACTCCGGTTGGAGTCGCTGCATCAGCTTATTTTATCGGTATGCAGGGCCGTCAGATAATCAAGAAGCCAGCGGATGATGCGCCGCCCCCAGCCATGGGAGCTCGACTAATTTGGTCAGCGTTCGCCATTGTCTTGATCTTGCTATTGGGAATAATTCCAATTGTTGGTGGATTGATCTGGTTGCTGATACTCATGTTCGGAATGGGAGCAATCCTGATGCAAGGTGGATTGGCCTTGGCGCGAGACAGTCAATAGAACGACCAGTGACGTTTGAACTGGAATATGGAGGCACAGCTTTGCGGTCTCGGCGAAATACTAATGTCCGCTTTCGGGATATTGCGGACGCAACGCTAGTGTCTGCTTTGGGCGCAAATCGGAGCAATGAAGTTACAAACACATGATATTCCCCGATGACGAAGATGCCATAGATATTTTAACGACCCCTATTGCCGCCAGAAAGTCTTGCCGGATCTTTTTCTAGGTTCTAATGACTGTCAAACTGTCATTAGAAGCGATAAGCAAGACCGGCGCTAATCACCCATGGGTCGATTTTATGGCGGGTACGCAGCAACTCGATCCTACGCCGATATAAGGTTTGAAGCTTTTTGGAATCGTCAAAATGATATTTGACGGTCAGCGTCGCCGCCATCAGAACGACGGTAAAAACGCCCTTGAACATATTTTTTTCATAAAGATAACCCCATTAAAACAGGAGTAAATATCTATTCGCTGTTTTGTCTGGCGAGCTCGTGCGCCCGGTCTTGGGATTAATTGCGCGAATAATATTTTAAAGAATATGGCCATTTATCAGTCTTGCAATCCCGAACTGATACTGCTGTGTTGCTGATGCAACGAGGGGGCTCCATGACGATCATATCACGCAACTATCTACTAGCCGCAGCTAGTCTAGCGATACTCACTTTGGCGATTTTATTCGGGATGGACCGGCCACCGATTTGCGAATGCGGCAATGTAAAGCTGTGGCACGGCGCAGTGCAGTCGGCAGAGAATAGCCAGCATCTTTCGGATTGGTATACGTTCAGCCATATCATCCACGGTTTTCTGTTTTACGGCCTCGGATTCTGGTTGTTTCGCAAGCGGCCAGAGACGGCGCGATTGGGTCTAGCCTTATGTTTGGCGGTTTTTATCGAGGGTTTCTGGGAAATTCTTGAAAACTCGCCGATAATTATCAATCGCTATCGCGAGGCGACCTTTGCCTTTGGCTATGCCGGGGACAGCATTATCAACTCGATGGCAGATATCGGCTGGATGACGCTGGGTTTTTTCGCAGCATGGCGGATGCCTGTGAAGTGGACAGTGACGATTGCGGTGATATTTGAGCTGGTTGCACTCTATGCCATTCGCGATAATCTGACGCTAAATGTGCTGATGCTTACATTTCCGGTTGAGGCAATCAAGGTCTGGCAGGGGGCGATCTAGGCTTTTCTGTTTTCGGTGGGAGCAGGGGTTCCTTGAATATCGATAATCTGATCTGCTGCAGGAAGCTCGTCTTCTTCTTCCTTGGATCGGTCATAGAGCGCTTTTGCCACCATGGCGCCGCCGACTAGTAGCGCGCCAGGTAGCGAACGAGTTGCGATACGCGCGGCTAACACGCCCACACCAAAACCGAATAGTCCGTTGCCCTTGCCGCGCTTGCGCGCTTCATTGCCAACAAGGGCGGTGGCGACATTTCTGAGCAATGACATAAATGCTATCCCGATTGTCCGTTAGATCATGTTTTCAGGCTTAACATGGGTATCATAGCTTTCCGCGTCAATAAGCCCCAGATCAAGCGCGGCGGCGCGCAAGGTCATTCCCGTTGCATGCGCATGTTTGGCGATTTTGGAGGCATTGTCATAACCGATTACCGGTGTCAGCGCTGTGACAAGCATCAGGCTGTTATCAACCAATTCGGTAATGCGCGCTTCATTGGCCTCCAGCCCGTCGACGCAACGCGTGGCAAAACTCGACATGCCGATTGACGCAATTTCTATTGAGCGCAGGACGTTGGCCGCGATCATCGGTTTGAAAACATTGAGCTCCAAATGACCTTGCATTCCGCCAACGGTGACGGCCTGATGGTTTCCGATCATTTGCGCAGCGACCATCGTCAGCATTTCGCATTGGGTGGGGTTAACCTTGCCCGGCATGATCGAGCTGCCCGGTTCATTGGCAGGCAGGTTGAGCTCTCCTAGACCTGAGCGCGGTCCAGAACCCAGCAAGCGAATATCATTGGCGATTTTATTCAGTGACACCGCAAGGGTATTCAGCGCACCGGACAGCTCTACCATCGTGTCGTGGGCGGCCAATTCGGCAAATTTATTCGGGGACGAGGTAAATTTGAATCCCGTGATTTTGGCTATCTCGCGGGCCATATGTTCACCGAAATTCTCCGGTGCGTTGATGCCGGTTCCAACTGCTGTGCCTCCTTGGGCGAGCTGATAGAGCCGCGGCAACACTGCCTCTATCCGGTCGCGCGCAGCCACCAATTGCGCGGCATAGCCAGAAAATTCCTGTCCCAGCGTCAATGGGGTCGCGTCCTGTAAATGAGTGCGGCCAATCTTGACAATCGCTTGCCAATCCTGCGCTTTTTCCGCGAGAGCATCATGCAATTGTTCGAGCGCCGGAAACAGCTCCACTTCGAGTGCCAGCGTGGCTGCTACATGCATGGCGGTGGGAAAGCTGTCGTTGGATGACTGGCCGCGATTGACGTGATCATTCGGATGAACGGGGTCTTTGCCGCCGCGTGTTCCGGTCAGACTTTCATTGGCAATACCGGCAATCACTTCATTGACATTCATGTTGGATTGCGTGCCGGATCCTGTCTGCCAGATCGTCAGCGGAAATTGCGTATCGAAAGCGCCAGAGCGCACTTCTTCCGCGGCGTTGATGATTGCACCGGCAATTTCAGGGGCGAGTCCGTGAATTCCATTTACCCGCGCCGCGGCTTGTTTGATTGTGGCCAGTGCATGGATGAGCCGGATCGGCATGCGTTCATGGCGAGGAAAGGGGAAATTCTCGATGCTGCGCTGTGTCTGCGCGCCCCAATAGGCGTCTTTCTGGACTTCTATCGGGCCAATGCTGTCGGTTTCTATACGCGTGGTTTCTGAAGAGGAGCCTGCCATAAGGCAGCTACTTCTTCTTGCCGAAGTCCACCGTCACCACGTTGGAACCATCATCGGCGACTTCAACCGGTTCCTGATCGCCATCATTATGTGCAGGTTCGTGTGCGTCCAGATCGCCTTCTACTTCGTCCACTTGAAATTGCAGCGCAAAATCAACAGCTGGATCGACAAAGGATGTGATCGCCGCGAACGGAATATGCAACATCGAGCTAATCTGATTAAAGCTCAAGCCTACCTGAAACCGGTCTGCGCTGACCGACAGATCCCAATAGCGGTTCTGCAGCACAATCGTCATCTCGTCAGGAAATTTCGCGATCAGGTGATCGGGTATATCCACACCCGGCGCGCGGGTCTTGAAAGTGATGTAAAAATGATGTTCGCCCGGCAGGCCATTGGCCTCCACTTCACCCAGCACCCGGCCCACCACAGCGCGCAAGGCTTCCTGGACGATCTCATCATAAGGAATCAGGCTATCGGGGGCGCTATCGTTCATTCTTACTTCGTGGCGCGAACGCGGGGCAGGGTCAAGGGCATTTGAACAATTTTCGCCGACTGTGATATTTCTGATTCTGTAGCGAAATTCTTGCCTGATAAAATCCAGCCTTTATAGGCATCACCTATGAGAACAGCGACAATAGAGCGAAACACCAAGGAAACCGAGATTTTCGTCGAGTTGAATCTTGACGGAACCGGGCAATATGACGTGTCGACGGGCATTGGTTTTCTTGACCATATGATTGAACAATTTTCACGCCACTCGCTGATTGATCTGAAGATGAAGATCAAAGGCGATCTCCATGTTGATCAGCATCACACGACCGAAGACAGCGCCATTGCGGTGGGTCAAGCGATCCATCAAGCGCTGGGCGACAAGGCTGGCATTGTGCGCTATGGTGGCACTTATTCACCGATGGATGAAACGTTGACACGTATTGCTCTGGATATTTCCGGGCGGCCCTGGCTGGTCTGGAAAGCAGAATTTTCGCAGGAACGGTTGGGTGAGATGGATACGGAGCTTTTCAAGCACTGGTTCCATAGTGTGGCCGACGCGGCAGGTATTACGCTGCATATCGAGCTGCTTTATGGTGAGAATAACCATCATATTGCTGAAAGTATTTTCAAGGGTTTTGCCCGCGCTATGCGGCAAGCGGTAGAGCGCGATCCGCGTAAGGGTGACGCTATTCCTTCAACCAAAGGCCAGCTTGGTGGCTGAAACCATTGCGCTGATCGATTATGGCGCCGGTAATTTACACAGCGTGCATAATGCGCTGATCGCGGCTGGTGCGTCCGGGGTCGTCGTGACCGCCCACCCGGATGTGGTTGCTGCAGCGGACCGCATTGTGTTGCCAGGCGTCGGCGCCTTTGGCGCTTGTCGCGATGCTTTGGCGGCAATTGACGGCATGATCGCGGCGATGGAGGAAAGGGTGCGGCAGGATGCTGTGCCGTTTCTTGGCATTTGTGTTGGTATGCAACTGCTGGCCGACAAAGGCATAGAATTTGGCGAGCATAAGGGGCTTGGTTGGATTGGAGGCACGGTCCACGCGATCGAAGCGCCATCGGTAGATATAAAGATTCCGCATATGGGTTGGAATGATGTAACCCCGACAGCAGGCCATGACCTGCTCGAAGCGGGTGAGGCTTATTATCTGCACGGCTATCATTTTGATGCGGCGAATGCGGATGATATTTTTGCCACCACCCATCACGGTATGCCCTTGGTATCCGCCATTGGCCGCGACAATATTGTCGGCGTGCAATTTCATCCTGAGAAAAGTCAAGCCTATGGGCTGGCTTTCCTGAAACGCTTTTTGGAGTGGAAGCCATGATCGTATTTCCTGCTATCGACCTGAAATCAGGTGAAGTCGTTCGTCTTGCTGAAGGCGATATGGACCGCGCGACGGTCTATGGCGATAATCCGGCGGAGCAAGCGGGTCTGTTTTCCAAAGCTGGCGCGGAACATATTCATGTCGTTGATCTGGACGGTGCTTTTGCCGGATCGCCGCGTAATGCCGAAGCGGTTGAAGCGATTGTCGCCAGCTTTCCGGGCTATGTGCAACTGGGCGGTGGCATCAGAAACCGGGAAACGGTGGAGCGCTGGTTTGAACTGAGCGTGGCCCGGCTTGTCATCGGTACGGCGGCACTGAAAGACCCGGAATTCGTTCGCGACATGGCGAAGGAGTATGAAGGTGGCATCGTTGTCGCGGTCGATGCGCGGGATGGCATGGTCGCCACGGAAGGTTGGGCCGATGTGTCAGAAGTTAGCGTGACCGATATGGCGCGCCGCTTTGAGGACGCCGGGGTCGCGTCGCTTCTCTTCACCGATGTGGGCCGCGATGGCATGTTAACTGGTTGTAATATCGAAGCGACGGTTGATCTGGCGCGTTCGGTCGATATCCCCGTGATTGCCAGCGGCGGCGTGAAGGGATTGGACGACATTCATATGCTGAGCCAGTTCACACAGGACGGCATTGAAGGGGTGATTACCGGGCGTGCACTCTATGATGGACGGCTTGATTTGGGAACAGCCATTGCGATGGCGAACCGATAGACATGAGCGTTCGTATTCGCGTCATACCTTGCCTCGACGTTGCCGACGGCCGCGTCGTGAAGGGTGTCAATTTTGTTGACCTTCAAGATGCCGGAGATCCTGTGGAGCAAGCGCGGGCCTATGATGCGGCGGGCGCAGATGAGCTCTGCTTCCTGGATATTGGCGCGAGCCATGAAAAGCGCGATACGATAATAGATGTGGTGCGGCGAACGGCGGAAGTTTGCTTCATGCCGGTCACCGTTGGCGGCGGGGTCCGGACGGCAGATGATGCGCGTGCGTTGTTGATGGCAGGGGCCGACAAGGTCGCAGTCAATAGCGCAGCCGTCACGCGGCCTGAGGTGGTGAGCGACATTGCCGGTCGCTTTGGCAGTCAGTGCATGGTGGCCTCGATTGATGCGCGGAAGGTGGAGGAAGGGCGCTGGGAAATATTCACCCATGGCGGACGCACTTCAACTGGAATTGATGCTTTGGACCACGCGGTGCGCATGGCGGAGCTGGGGGCAGGGGAACTACTTGTCACATCAATGGACCGCGACGGAACCCGCGATGGCTATGATCTAGCGTTAACGCGAGCGATTGCTGACGCGGTGTCCATTCCTGTGGTGGCCAGCGGCGGTGTCGGCAATCTTGACCATATGGTCGACGGTGTGATCAAGGGCGGAGCCAATGCGGTGTTAGCCGCCTCGATCTTTCACTTTGGTCAGCACAGCATCGCCGAGGCCCATGATGCGCTGCGGGCTGCAGGATTGCCCGCGCGTCATAATAGTTAAGACATAGTCTCAACTTGATCCAAACTGAGACAGTTTAAAAAAAGCTTTTGTTAACCATTTATTTTTACACAATATTAATCTTGTTTTCCCATTAACGATTTTTAAACCATTGGCTGGATGGTCCCGGTGAATGGCCTGTTTGAAAACGGAAAAGCCCATTGGGCGAAGTGAGGGATAAGATGAAAATTGTTCGTATGGCAATAATTGGCACAGCATCGGCGTTCGCTATGGCAGCGGTCCCGGCAAACGCTATTTATCCAGCGCAATCCGGCAATGCAGCTTCACAGGGCGGCAAAGGCGGCGGCTTTTCCAGTACGGGCGGTTATTCCAGCACTGGAGGGTTCGGTTCCTCCAGTCGCGGGGGCTCTTCCAGTCGTGGTGGATCAACAGGCGGTAAAGGCGGTTCCTCCGGATTTGGCGGTAGCAGCGGTAGCGTAAGTTCGACAAGCACTGGCGGTTCTACATCGACATCTTCTGGCGGATCATCGACCAGCGGCGGATCCACGTCTACCTCGACCGGTGGTGGCACCAGTTCTGGATCTACCGGCGGTTCATCGTCTACATCTACCGGTGGTTTCTCCAGCACATCTACTGGCGGCTCAACCTCGACGTCCTCCGGTAACATATCGACATCCTCTGGCGGTGTATCCACTTCCACCGGCGGCGTTTCGACGTCAACGGGCGGTGTTTCTACCTCCACCGGCGGTGTCTCGACTTCTACCGGCGGCGTTTCCACTTCGACGGGCGGTTCGTCTAGCTTTGGCGGGTCAAGCAGCTCGTCAAGCTCCAGCAGCAGTTCATCATCCAGCAGCTCATCGAGCAGCTCGTCCAGCTTCGGTGGATCCACTGGTTCAACGGGTTCAACCGGCGGAACACCCGTTCCAGAACCCGGCGTGATGGTGCTCTTTGGTCTGGGTGTGGGCGGTTTGGCTGCTGGTCGATTGCTGCGGCGTCGGCGCAAAGACAAGCAACCAGACTGATTATTTGCCAAGATATAGAGTTTCAAAGGAGAGGCTGCACAGCTTCTCCTTTTTGATTCCGTAGGCACATATCCGCTGTGATATGTCCCATTTTGGGACATAGGATATCATAGTAAATGTCGGATTAACTTACATTTTTCATGTCGTCCAAAATCCGTTAACTATTGCGATTGTTGGACAGAAGGGATCTCAGGCTTTTGGCAAGAAAATTGCTTAGCTTTATGCTGAAGTTTTTTAATTTTTGACCAATGCCCCGAGGTTTGCCCATGAATTTTCCCAAACTAGCAATGTTGAGTGGCCTGGCTGCGATCAGTTTGGTTGCCGCGACTCCGGCACAGGCGACCTGGTACACCTACAACAGTAACGCCGGTGGCGGTTGGAGCACTTCCGGCGGCTGGCATGTTTCAGGCTGGGGAAACTCTGGTTGGGGGGCATCCGGTTGGGGCAGCTCAGGATGGGCGTCTTCCAGCTTTGGCGGGGGAACCTCTTCCAGTACATCGACCAGTTCATCGTCAGGCGGTTCGTCATCCGGCGGCACGCCCGTTCCCGAACCCTCTAACATGCTTATGCTTGCGCTCGGCGTTGCTGGTCTTGTTGCCGGACGTTTCGCGGCCCGCAGGAAACGAGACAAGTAATAAAAATTCGTCGCCATTGGTGCGCAGATCCTTGATCTCGCAGCACCATGAAAGGGCCGTCATCGGGGGATTAGACGGCCCTTTCCTTTGCATAATCGGGGCCAGTGCGACGCAAAGGCTTGACGCCTGTCCCTTTGCTCGCGCAAACGGACTACCATGACAGATATCTTGCAAAAGCTGGAAGCAACCATCCATCAGCGCCGTGACGCTGATCCCAACAATAGCTATGTCGCCAGCCTGCATGCCAAGGGTCGCGCTAAAATGGCTGAGAAGCTGGGTGAGGAAGCGGTCGAAGCGGTGATCGCCGCAGTACAGGATGACAAGACCGCTATGACGGGGGAGGCAGCGGATGTTCTGTTTCACCTGATGATCTTGCTCGCCGACATGGATCTTTCGATTGATGACGTGCTGGCTGAACTTGCGCGCCGCGAAGGTCTGTCCGGCATAGCCGAAAAAGCTTCAAGAAAGGACTGATCCATGGCGATTGATGCAACCCAGGCTTATAATGATCAGAATATTTTCGCCAAGATATTGCGCGGGGAAATTCCCAACAAGACGGTTTATGAGGATGACCATGTCCTCGCCTTTCACGATATCAATCCGCAAGCCCCCCATCACATATTGGTGATCCCCAAGGGCAAATATGTCAGTTGGGACGACTTTTCAGCCACCGCAAGTGAGTCCGAGATTGCCGGTTTTGTGCGCGGCGTCGGTCATGTGGCAAGACAGGCAGGCATGGTAGAACCTGGTTATCGCCTGCTCGCCAACATCGGCCATGATGGCCATCAAGAAGTCCCACATCTGCACGTTCACATCTTTGCTGGAAAACCACTTGGCCCAATGTTGATGAGAAGCTAAGTACAAGATCAACTAGGCCGTTCAAACGGCGCGTAAAGTATACAGGGGAGTTTCAGATATGGCAGGACCAGCAGCACCAATCGGAGAAGGTTGGTCATCGCGGACAGCCTTTATTCTAGCAGCCGTGGGCGCGGCCGTCGGCCTTGGCAATATCTGGCGTTTTCCGACGCTGGCTGGCGAAAATGGCGGCGGCGCGTTTGTGCTCGTTTATATTGGATGTATCCTTTTGATTGGTTTGCCGATGATGCTCTCCGAAATATTGATCGGTCGGCATGGTCGTAGTGATGCGTTTCATAGTGTCGTCAAGGTCGCCGAAGATTCCAAGGTTAGCAAAAATTGGGGTATATTTGGTGGTATCGGTATATTAAATGCCTTCCTGATCCTCACCTTTTACAGCGTCGTGGCCGGTTGGGTCATGTACTACGTTGGCGTGATGAGCGTTGATTTTCTGGGCGCCCTATTCTCCGGCGATCCGTTCGCCGGTGCATTGGCCGGCGAGAATCCGGAAACCATTCCAGGCCGCATGACCGACCTGTTTGCGAATATCCCCATGTTGATGGGCATGCATACATTGTTCATGATTATCACCATCTGGATTGTTGCGCGTGGTGTTACCGACGGGATTGAGAAAGCGGCAACTTATCTGATGCCAACCTTTTTCGTGCTACTCGTTCTGATCACGCTTTATGGCGCATTTACGGGGGAATTCGCTAAGGCCGTTTCTTTCCTGTTCACTCCTGATTTCTCCAAATTATCGCCTGCGGTGGTAAACGATGCCTTGGGACAGGCGCTATTTTCGATGAGCGTCGCCTCGGCTGCGTTGATTACTTATGGCGGCTATGTGTCCAGGGAAACCAATCTCGCTCCCACGGCCGGTATGATTGCTTTTGCTGATACCGGTGTCGCCCTTCTGGCCGGTTTGATGATTTTCCCTATCGTGTTTGCGGTTGGCCTAGATGTCGCGGCAGGACCGACATTGGTATTCCAGTCCCTCCCTATAGCATTTCATAACATGCCTGCGGGATCGCTGGTTGGATTGCTATTCTTCGTATTGATCTTTTTTGCGGCTCTCACCAGCTCGATATCTTTGCTGGAGGGCGTGGTCGCCTGGGCGATGCGGCGGTTTGAATGGAGCCGTGCCTTTGCAGCATGGCTGGTTGGCGGCGTGATATTCCTGATCGGTGTCGCCTGCGCCTTATCTCTTAACGTGTGGAGTGACGTTCGCCCGCTTGGGTTTATTCCGCTTTTTGAGGATAAGAATATCTTCGACGCGATTGACGATTTGGTCTCGAAAATATTGCTCCCGGTTACGGCCTTTTTAACAGCGGTCTTCATAGGCTGGCGTGCCGATAAAAAACTGGTGAAAGAAGAAACAGGTTTGGAAGGCGCGATGTTTGGATTGTGGCGCTTCCTGATTGCTTGGCTGGCACCGCTGGCAGTGACAATGATTTTCGTTTTTGCGGTTTTCCCCAACCTGATTGGTCAGGGCTAGGCCTTGCCCAGCGCACGTGCCTCGAAATGCCCGGTTTGCCGCAAACCAAAGTCGCAGAAATTTACGCCTTTCTGCAGCGCAGGCTGCAAAGACCGTGATCTGCTGCAATGGTTGGGGGAGGGCTATAAAGTGCCCGGACCGGCTGTTTCGCCAGACCAGTTGGCGGATCATTTTGCAGGAGATACCGGCCGCGACGGCGAGTCGTAAACATGCTTGGAAAAACGGCTATTTTTAGGCTGGACAAGCCATACAAGCCCCGCCTATAGCGGCGCTTCCAATTCGGTGGGTCCATTCATCCTACCCGTTGCCCGAATAGCTCAGTTGGTAGAGCAAGCGACTGAAAATCGCTGTGTCGGTGGTTCGAATCCGCCTTCGGGCACCACTATTTTTTCTCTTATATAACAAGTACTTAGCGTGAGCGTGGTGCTCGGAATTGATGGCGGAATTGCGCGCTTTCAGGCGATGGTACGCTTTCGATTCTGCTGGCAGAGACCATTTGGCGGCAGCCATATGGGGGTCAAATACCGATTTATCTCTATGGCCCGAAACGCTGGCACCAGATGCATGTTCAGTATTGGGTGCCGGGAAAGATAATAACGGGGGATCAGCCGGGTATCGAAAAGTCAGATGTGCGAAGCGACTCGAAACAATCGGGATTCCGGATTTCGATTGCTCGCCCGCCCGGACAATTTTTGCCTGTTTTGGTCTCTGCTGCCACGACTTTTATAAAAGTTAAAGAATTCAGAGGCTTATGGGGTTCGTGTCGATGGTTCGCATTAGACTACGTGCACCACTTTTTTCCTAAGTTTTCGGTGTCTCCAGATATCAGCGAAATGTGCTGATTTAGTGCCTATATTTCCGCGAGTTAGCTGACGTTGACGCCGGTCGCTTGCTACCAGAGACCATTTGTCTGCGGCTATATGCGGCTGAAATGGCCAATGATCTCGATGGGCCGAAACGCTGGCACCAGATGCACTTTTAGAATTAGGCGGTTTTTGGGGCTATTTGAACCCAAGCATTGCGCGCTGGGCAGTCCAGCAAAGCGGTAGACTTCCGAAGCGCAATACCTTTCGACCAGTTAGATCAACAGGCTGCGTTCCATCGGCAATGGCGGTAATGATATCCGGAGCCAAATAGCTGAGACGGGTAAGTTGTTGTAGGTGCCGTTTGCTATATTCGGATAGCATAGGCGAGGGGATGCCGCGGACCATTTGATCCTGTGCAGCGAAAGCATGGGCAATCAATCGAAGCAACACGGGATCGGGATCACGTTTTGTCAATCCTTCGCCTGCAGCGATAGCCAGCTTCAAATCTCGACCTTTGCTGACGAGCTTCGTCTTAATAGAAATTAAAACTGTTTGATCCTGTTCTGGAGGTGTAAATTCTAAACTGATTGCGCTTTCTTCAATTGATACTCGCGTACCTAAACTGGCCAGCACTTGGCGTTGTTCGAGGATGTTCATTTCGAGCAATGAGCTTGCAATGGCATTTCGTTTGCTGATTGCCTCCGATAGCACCGCAGCAGATCCCTGCTCATCGGATACTGTGGATTTGAGTTTCTTTGATACCGCGTTGATCACCAGCCGTTCTATCTCACCGGCAGGCATTCGCCATTTTTCGGATTGATCGCCAGGCATTTGTCGCGTGACATAGTATCGATAGCGCTTCGATCCCTTCTTCGCATGTGCTGGTGTCATTGGCTTGCCATCCGGATCGGTTATGATGCTTGTTAGCAGACTGGGGTTGCGGCTCTTCTTGCCAAGCGCGTTGTCACGCCTGTTCTCAGAGAAGCTCGATTGAACACGTTCGAACAGCTCATCCGAAATGATCGGCTGATGCACACCGTCATATATTTGGTCCTTATGGCGAACCTTGCCGAGATAGATTGGGTTCTGGAGAAGATGGGTCAAGGTACCGGTCTTGAAGTGTATGCCGCCGGCGATGCGTCCGGACTTGTAGACGCGGGTTCTGGTCCGGATGTCTTTTGCGGCCAGCTCATCAACCACCTGCGGGACCGATTTCAGCCGTGAATACTGTTCAAATACGTACCGCACGGTGTCGGCCTCAGTCTCATTGATCAGAAGCTGTCGCTCTTCGATATTATATCCAAAGGGAACACCACCGCCCATCCACATGCCCTTCTTTTTCGAAGCAGCAACTTTGTCCCGGATCCGTTCACCTGTAACTTCGCGTTCAAATTGGGCGAAGGACAGAAGGACGTTGAGTGTGAGCCGACCCATGCTGGTTGTGGTGTTAAACGATTGGGTGACGCTCACAAAGCTGGCTTCTGTCTCGTCCAAAATCTCGACGATCTTGGCAAAGTCGGCAAGACTGCGCGTCAGGCGATCCACCTTGTAAACGACAATGATATCGACCTTACCGACTTTGACATCTTCGAGCAGTTGGACAAGGGCAGGGCGTTGCATATTGCCGCCAGACCACCCGCCATCGTCATAAAGTTCTGAAACTGCTTCCCAGCCTTCACTGGCTTGGCTCAATATATAGGCCGCGCAGGCTTCTCGCTGTGCATCCAAACTATTAAAGTCCTGCTCCAAGCCATCCTCTGTCGATTTACGGGTGTAGATCGCGCATCGCTTTCGTTTCGCGCGTTCAACCATTCGCGGGCACCTTCGGTTCGTATCCACTTCGCTTTTTCAATCCGAAGAAACGAGGGCCGGACCAATGCGCGCCGGTTATCTCGCCAGCAATGTGACTTAGACTGGAGTAGTGGCGACCTTCAAACTCAAAGCCATCATCACAAACAAGCACATGGTAGCTTTTGCCATTCCATGATCTGACCAGCCGTGTTCCAGTCTTGAGCGAGATGGCGTGCATATGGCCGACCTTACCGGTTCGTTCCACTCGTTTGCGCAATCGTTCGATCTCGCGTTTGGTGGCACCGGGGAGGCTTCCATGCATACGTTCCTGCAGCCGGTTAGCGATCCCGCGCCGAAGCAAGTCGGGACAGATATCAGGCGCAGGCGACTTGAACGTATCGCGCCAAGCAGACCGCAACTGTGCAGGAGGCATGGTCATGAGTTCCGCTAACCTTATGTCGAGGACAGTCATGCTGCGCCTTTTCCACTTTTATCGCTTGGGCTGCGCGTGATGCGATAGACCGTTCCATCATCGCCGCGCTGCTCACGAGCTAGAACAAAGCCTTTCTTTCGCAGGCCTGTAAGGAAAGCGCGAACGCTGTGCTGTTTCCAGTTTGTTGCTTTGCATATCTCAGCAAGGGTTGCTCCCTTGGTTCGCGACAGCAGCGTAATGACTTTTGCAGATTTAGTCTGCGGTTCTAATTTGGTTGATGACATTGAGGGTCTCCAGCTTGGCGCTGGACATTCCAGCGTTTCCACTGACCCGAGCCGCTGATCGCTCAATGGAGCGGGCGGCTTGTCGCAAGTGATCTTTGCGACACCAACAGCAATGCTCGAACAAACTCCGAAGTCCAGAGGTTTATGTGCATATTTGTAAAAGTTGCATATGGACTTCCATGCCAAGTCGAGCATGGGTTGGAACATGGCAGGTACAGACGATGAAATTGGTCCGATCAAGGTGCGAACTGGATTGTTTGCGCTTATCACTGCACGATTAGAGGATGCCCATGAAATCGCTGTCAAGGGGCAGGCCACCAAGATCGGCAATCAAAATATTGGCGATTTGATTGTTGATCTGCGTTCGATGCTCGATGAAATCAATATTCACATTGATGCGATCGATTTGATACAAGATCCCTAGCGGCAGTCTGCCGACCATCAGCTTTCCACTCAGTTGTAGTCACTTTGCCCCGGGTCTGAAATTGGGCCGATTGCTGAATGTCTGCTTTCAGTGTCCAGACGTCCAAAAGCAACCTTGCGCGTGCACAACTGCGGCGAGGAATAGGAGAAAGCTCATCGTCAGCCGACCTCCGGCATCTTCGCGATAATCCGGATAGTTTGGAGTTCAACTGCTCTACGGCCGGCATATGATGTACCCAGTCGCGCCCATTTCCTTGGATGCGGCGAAGTAGTTTGTGAGTAACCAATATAGCTGGACAAAATGAGCAGACGGCGCATGCCCTTGAGCCGCGTCAGCAAACACCTGGGCCACTCTTTCGCGGCTCAATGACGATGTTACGATGAAGACCCGCTTTGCTAGGTCTGGCGCTGTTCGCGTCATCGAGATTGCTTTCTCGACTTCTGCCCTCGGTCCACCTCTCATCATCTTGTGAATCGCAGTTTGGGCGTTGTTGTTGTTGTAAGTCTGATCCCAACCATCCAGTTTTCTGGTCATTGAACTCTCTGGAAGCGACATGTTACCCAAATTTTTTAACGCCTGTCCTACGGCTTCATGGAATGTTGATGCGCCGAGCGAATCCTCGCCATGCTTCGCGTGATAAAAACTAACTGTTGAAGGACTGGAAGAAGTAGAAAGACCGATAAAGTCAGCCCATTCATCCCCAAGGTCGTCGCAAATCAGAACATTGCAGTCGGCTGCTATATGATCGTTCACCGATCGAAAAACAGAACCTTCTGTGAACTCAGCTTGACCATTCTCAAATGTGCCTTTTTCGCTTGTCACATTTTCCAATGCTGGTTCAGCCTTCAAGTGGGCCAAGAAGCTCTCTCCGCCCCCAGCGAGAGCAGGCTCGCGAAACAGTGTGCCGCCAAGGTAAGCGAGCTCAAGTTCATTGAAAAGCACAGTGAAAGTATTCGTCTGGTTGATGTGCTTAACCAAGGATCGTTGCTCTGGATCCTCGCCAAGGGGGAAGCCAGTTCGTTCAATAGAGACACCTTCGAATGCAGGTAAGTCGAATTTCAATAATGCAATCCGTCGTTTGTTTATTCTGATTTGCCCAATATGCGTAAGACCATCCGGTGATTTGATGTGAATCGTCTCACCTACGTTCGTAAGAGGGAATGTCTCATCAATCTGGTTCAGAAGCGCTTTAGTGGCTTCGGAAGTTATCTCTAATCGTCCATTCTCAGAATCTCGCATCAGCCGATACTGGGCGTCTTCTTCCATAACCAACTCTGTAAGAGCGGGAACATCGATAGCAAGATAAGTCGGGCGCGTGCCTTTTGGCAACGAACCCAGGTCCTGCGGCCTCGCAAAATTTCGGATGAAAGCGGCAGACTCTCCATTGTCCGCCTCGAGCAGGTCAATTGTGGTCCGAGCCCAGTCTATGGCTTGTTCGTAATATGCACGATCGGCCCGCATTGATATCCGACCAGTGCTGGGTGTCGCTGAGTAGTTTCCGTCATCTCGACGCACACGGTAGCCAAGTGGAGCAAACTTATTCGCGCTCGATGTAGGAACCGAATTAGCTAGATCGTATGCCTCGAATGTTTTTCCGCGCACTGCGTGTTTTGAATTCGATGTGTTCTTAACCCGCAGCAGCTCAAATACCGCCGACTGTTGTGCGATGGCTTGCTCAACTCGCTCATTCGAAATTCCGCTGAGATAAGTGTTCTTGAATTTTGAAGTAAGATCGACGCCCGCTTTCATGACGGCGACATGATCGGAATGTTCAATGATGAGCAAAGCGCCAAACACTCTTTCGACTGCTCGTGCACCTGCATCAAGGAAACTGGGTTTGCGCTCGAATGAGAAGCAAATAGCCGAAAAGGTGCAGCCGTTATGCTGCTCCCTTACATGGCAAAACAGGTTTCTCGTTGGGTTTTGAGATTGCTTACGAACCGACCGAAACAATTCATTTATTCCATTTGCCGACATCGCCCGACGGGGAGCGTAAAAAAATGCCGATCGGCCTAGATTGAGAAATTCGATCAATAGGATTTCCCAGGTGAGAGGTAATTTGTCCTTAAAGTCATGCCGACATTTCAAAGCTATGATAGAGAAGGTCTTTCTTGGACCTATTCATCATGGGAAGCAACAATGCCAAAGAATATTGTACTATTGCTTGATGGTACCTCAAATGAAATAAGTTCTGACCGAACCAACATCTTGCGCTTGTACGGAGTTCTCGAAAAAAGCGACCACCAGCTCGTATATTACGATCCAGGCGTTGGAACATTCGGAGCAGATGGCGCCTGGTCGCGGTTTTGGCGTAAAGCCAACGAAGTTTGGGGCCTGATGACTGGCTGGGGTCTCGATCATAATGTGAAGGAGGCCTATCGTTTTTTGGTCGAGAATTACGACAATGGGAAGCGGGCGGACGATCAAGACGTCCCGCGCGATCAAATCTACATATTTGGCTTCAGCCGTGGTGCATACTCAGCGAGAGTTTTGGCCGGATTCATTCACGCAGTCGGCTTGATCGAAGCGCGAAACCTCAATCTGCTTTCCTACGCATATCAAGCGTACAAGCAGATTGGTCAAAACGCCGAAGAGGAGGCTTTCGAGGAAGTCCGTCTTTACGAGCGGATTCTTGGGAATGATCGTCCGCCCATAAGAATGCTTGGTCTATTCGATACCGTAGCGTCGGTAATTGAGAGCGGCAGGAAAGGGCCGAGGCTTAAGTCTCACGCCTTCACGAGCAGCAACAAGAGTGTTGAGTTTGTTTCGCACGCTATCGCAATAGACGAAAGGAGAACGATGTTTCGACCGATGCTCTGGCCTGATGGTGAGGAGTATTGGGGGAATCCATTCAAAAAGATGAATGCTAAGCCGCAGGATGTTGAAGAGGTTTGGTTTGCTGGTGTTCATGGCGATGTGGGTGGTGGGTATCCTGAGAAAGAAAGTGGCCTCTGCAAAGTGCCTCTCGTCTGGATGATCGACCGATCAAAGGCCGCTGGCTTAAAGTTCCGGACACAAAGCGTGAACTCGTTGGTTCACGGGAAACGAAAAAACTCAAAATACATTGCGCCTGATCCGCTTGGAAAGCCACATAATACTATGACGTTTTGGTGGTCCCTGATGGAGTTTATTCCGCGTAAGAAGCCGAAAAATTCATCACGACCTTCGATATTTGGAATTTCCATACCGTTCTTTGAGCGTCGCTTCATGCCTCCAAGGTCCAAAGTCCACGTTTCAGTAATTCAACGTCAGGAGGATCTTGGAGAGTGGAGCAAAAACATTCCCGACGATTTCGAAAGCGCTTGTTAGCCGACCTTAAACGTTAGTGTTGCGACCAAACTGGGCTGAGAGCGGATTGACGGAAACTAATTGCGGAAAAGTAGTAAACTGACGTTCGGTATCAACCACATTTTTGTACATCTCCCGCTGCGAAAGAGGCTGCTCGCCATCAGTTTCAAGACCTTGCCGTTCGAGTTATTGTTCCCACAATTATAGAGCCTGCCATTTCGTTGTCGGCACTTCTCCCTCTTGCTTTCTTCCCAGACGCTGGACGCAACTCATTTTTATGCAGGTAGGGAATGTAGAAATCGTGGCATCAGCAGGAAAGTCATTGTTAAAAAACTCAAATCGGCCAATACTTCGCGCCAACGCCAGTCAGGAGAATGGCTACGTGCTTAATGATTTGAGTAATATAGCTCCATCGTCAGATGCTGGTGGCATTGCTGCCCGCAAAGGGTTTCGAATTCAGGATCATGTAGCCGCTCGCCTAGTGTTAGAGATGATCCATGATTCCTCAATCTTGCAAGTAGAATGCGAAACTGGTGATGACGTTATCCTGCGCCGAATTGATGCTGGCAAAACGATCATCGAATATATTCAAGTTAAAACGACTGAGTCGGACACAAAATGGTCCATCAAGGAACTGACAAAACGCGTCGGCACCAAAGCAGGCAGTTCGGTTTGCGAGAAATCTCTCCTGTGCGACAAACATGGGGAGATCGCATGGTTTCGTTTTGTCTCCACGCGCGCGGTGTCGGGAAAGTTACAGCCATTCCGACGCGCACGCAACAAACGCACGAATTCTAACGGTCTTGCAGGTCTCATCACCAGTTTCTCGATTAGACACAAAACAACGAAGTCGGTGTCCGGTCGGACACTGTCCGATTGGGCAGCCAACATGCTTTGGGAGGTTGAGGGCGAAGAGGAGGCCTTAATCTCGCGTAACATCAACGCTCTACTTAAATTATCAAGCGGCCAAGGCGTTAATCCGAGCTACGAAGTAATGGATCAAGTCTATCGAGAGCTTGCCGACAAAGTTCGCACCATGGGCGACAAGCCGTCGGCGGATGCCGAAGAAAAGGTCTGGACACGCGGAGACTGTTTGAAGTGGTGGGCCGCTCAGGTCGAAGCTATGCGGAAGGCGGCTAGTGCAACTGTCAAAGTTTATCAGGTTTCCAACGTCCCGCAGTTCTTCTCAGAGATTTGCTCAATGGATGAAGAGATGATCAGGCGAGCCTTGTACGCGTATGATGTCGAGTTCGATGGCGAGGTTTGGCGAAAAGATGAGCTGATTGATCACCTGCTAGATTGGCTCCCTGAAATCGCGCTTCCACCGCAAACCCTTGCGAACTTTAATCACCTGGCCGCAAGGAGACTGCCCAGCGAGGCGTTGAAAGAGTTAGAGCGCCGCGGCCCTACTGACATTCCGCAGTTGATCGCCACCCTCATGCTGCACGCGATTCTGCGTCATCATTTTGGTGCCGAGCCGATAGCCTGCCGCATCTTTTTCTTGGTGAGTGGACAAATGAGGGCAAATAGCGCTCACATCGTTCAGTTGCCTGACAGCGAAGAAATCTGGCTCGGTCGGTCTCGTCTGGTCACTGCCTCCTCTCATAAATCTGCAACTGCTGAGGTCCTTGCTGAATTGCGGACCGCTTTGGCGAGGGACGTCCTGAAGGAGGAGCGAGACATCATCATTCAGCTTCGGGAGCCAAGGCACCTCCGAGACGACAAATTAGACGTGATACTGTCGAACACCGGAAAGACATCTGATTTGTTAAAGGTCATGCATCTGCCTTTTCTCGTGGCTTATGACAGCGCAACGCTCGGTGCTGGTTTTGATGCGGCCTATCTAGAAAAGCTCAAGACAGAAGTTGAGAAGGAATACGAGAGAATCAAGGCCCTGCTGGATGAAGAGTTGGAGACTGTTCAGATCTCACTGTTCCTCGTCCCGGTCGAATGTGCCGACACACTTGCAAAGGAATTTGAGGCTAAGTTGAGGAAATGACGATGGAGCTTGATAACATTCGCCAGTGCATAGCCAATCCGGACAAAATGATCGAATGTCGCTTCCCGATTTTTCGCGAAGTCACGCGTCTAGCCAACAGAGAACAGACAAGCGCGATTGCTCGTGAGCTGATCATTCGCATCCTTCCCCACAAAGCGCTTCTCACGGATGGATATGACGATTTGCTCGATGCTCTGGTGCGAGAGGTGGGCTTATTCCCCTATGCCGATCAGGGAAAGAACGTCACTATCGAGGAGCAAATGCTCTTCGAAGCTCACAGAGTGCAGGGCATAGGGCAAGAGAGGTTCTTTCATAGCCTACAGCTTGCTGTCTTTCAGGAGATCGTGAATGGACGGAATGTAGTTTTGAGCGCGCCAACTAGCGTTGGCAAAAGCCTAGTGATCGACGCTGTGCTCGCAACGCGGCTGCATAAGAAGGCCGTCATCATTGTCCCTACGATCGCGCTGATTGATGAGACCAGGCGACGCATTACGGCTACTTTGGACGGCACTCACGACATTATCACTCACCCGAGTCAGGATCGTCTCGGCGACGGCAGACCAACCGTCTACATTCTCACTCAAGAAAGAGCCCTTGGACGAAATGACCTCAGCGACGCTGACTTTTTTGTCATAGACGAATTCTACAAGTTAGATCTTCGTGATGCGCGAGACGAAAGGGCAATCGATCTCAATATCTGCTTCCATAGATTGGCCCAGAACGGCGCTCAATTTTACCTTATTGGACCCAATATCGCGAATGTCAGAGGCCTTGCGGCCTCATATAAACATGTATTCATGCCGTCGGATTTTTCCACCGTTGCGCTAGATATCGAATATTTCAATCTAAGACAGAAAGGCGAGGAGCGAAATGCTAAGCTCGTCGAACTTTGCGCTTCGCTCAACAGTCCGACGCTTGTTTATTGCCAGTCGCCTCGCAGCGCGCGGGATGCAGCGCGAAATATATACGAGAAATCCGAGCTTCCCATCAGCGAGGCAACGAAAGACGCCGTGGATTGGCTGGAGCAGTACTTTCCGACTGAATGGGAGGTTATTCAGGCTCTGAAGCGTGG
This sequence comes from uncultured Sphingomonadaceae bacterium, assembly GCA_947493215.1. GTDB lineage: Bacteria > Pseudomonadota > Alphaproteobacteria > Sphingomonadales > Sphingomonadaceae > Parasphingorhabdus. The sequence continues at coordinate 38,110 of CANLQE010000003.1, forward strand.
CATCGGCATCCATCATGGAAATGTTCCAAGAGCAATCCAGCAATTCATGGTTAGAGCTTTTGAGGAAGGCCGAATCAAGATTCTCGTATGCACCTCGACAATTATTGAGGGCGTAAACACTGTCGCCGAGAACGTCATAATTTTCGATCGTAGGACGAACACAACTACGATCGACGATTTCACGTTCAGAAATATCGCGGGTAGAGCAGGGCGCATGAATCGCTACTTCATCGGCAAAGTATTCGTCTTGGAGGAAGCTGTAGCTGAAGGGGATCACGTCGTCGATTTGCCAGGGGGGCAGCAGGATGAAACAACGCCACTTTCTCTTATACTCGATCTCCCTCCCGGCAGCTTAACTTCGCTTTCACAGGAGCGGATCACGACCGTCATCGAGGAGTCCAAGCTAAGCGAGGCGACGATCCGGCAAAATCGTTACATTCCAATCGAAGATCAGAACGCGCTCTTTGAAGCGATTTCAGCACTTTACGATAGCCATCCTGAGTATCTCCAGTGGAAGGGGATTCCTCGGTCAGAACAACTGCTTGCGGTCTGTAACCTCATTTATGATTATCTCGACCGCGGCACCTCGCTTCGCAGGCATAAAATTTTTGCCGGGGACCAGCTTCAGGCTGTGCTTACCAGCTTGATGGCCGCTGACGACTTCAAAGACTTCATTGCTCAGCGAGTTGAGAGTCGATGGAAGGATGACACGATTAGCGACGCCGTCGAACAAGCGTTGTCGTTTCTGCGGAACTATGTTGGATACAAGTTTGGGCGTCAGTTGACGGCGTTAAGCCGCATTCAAGCTGACGTTCTTTCCAGATACAAAAAAGCCGTTCCCGGCGACTATTCCATGTTTGCTGCCCATGCGGACTCATTGTTCATGCCGGCCGGGCTCTTCGCGTTGGACGAATATGGAGTTCCCTCAGAAATTGCCCGCAAAATTATGATTGATAGCGGCACGATCGAGAGCGTCGATCAGGGGCTTCGCATCCTCGCCGGGATCGATCTTGGCCAGCTAAAGCTCGAACCTTTTGAAAGGGAAATCCTCGAAAGCGTTCGCCAATCGCTGCCGCTTCGCGCGTTCACGAAGGTGGAGGACGAGGGAATTTAATATATCGGAGAATTCACAACATTTATAATGGGAGGCAACGTGGCTAAGAAGATCGACCTATCTACCGGCAAATCATTCAGAAATATTGCTGAAGCAAAGCGGCACTTCTCCGCGTTGCTCAAAGTTACTCCTCTGAAAGCAGAAATTTCGGGGGCAGACCTCGAAGACGTTCGTGCGGTTTATCAAGCATATTGCAGCGTCACAGATTGGGAATTGCCGTCCATGCCCGTAGGGTTCTTTCCTATCCATGAGCGCGGCAAGGAATATACTACCCGCTGTTTCGGTGTGAGGTTCGAGGATGGCTCAATCGGTCGCTTTTCTATCCAAACAGCATTGAGCAAGATCGCCAAGTGAGCTTGTGAATGTACCGGTTTATTACCGGCAGTTTTTGCTTCAAAGCTGGCAATCGGGACTGTCCAAGAATTCAGTCAGTCAATTTTAAGCAATCTAAGGTCTGCTTTCGAACAAGCGACAACAGAGCTAAAATGTCCTGTGTTGAGGCGCGTTTCAGACCAGCGGCAATTGGGCCGATTGCCGACCTGCAGCTTTTCGTCGTTAGATCGCTTAAAGCGGACATTCTGCTAACGACCCACAAGGATCAATCATTCGGGAGTTTAGACCTCCCAACAATACCAAACCCCGCTTGGGCACAAGGTGCTGCATCACGGTATCTTCAGGCGCTATGACAATTTCTGCCGCCAGCGGCAGTTCAGCCGATAGTTATGACATGACCTTGCACGGTGATGATAATCGGCTTGGTTGCGCGACTGTAGAGACCGAAGGGGTCGACCCGGTCCTCTGATCGCATCACATACCCTTTCGAAAAAGCGCTTCTAAATAGGGCAAGTCTAATCCCGCTATCATTTTAAACCTCATTCACTATTGTCGTCATCGGTTTTTCCTTCCGATGGTTGAGTCAACTAACTGACTGATGCGAAGTATATTGGTCTCGGCGTCTGAGATAGTTCGATTTAGGATTGCTCGTGCAGGCTCTTTGCAACACACTAAGTCCGCTGCCTCACCGACGATCACTGCAGCGATATCCGGATCGTCAAATTCCTGTGCAGTTTCAAAACGAATTTGCTCCACCGCAAGATTCTCTGCGAGCCCGTTCACATTTCCGCTCCATTTCCGCGTGAAAGAATTACGCATGGTGCGAAGGTTCCAGCCAGACGGCCACTCGAGTCCGCGTGCGATATCGAAAACGGAACTGCGCTCGGTATTGTCTCCGTTGCAACCAATGGCGGCCTGCTTGACGTTATCGCTAGCGAGCGACTCGTCACTGGCAAAGAACGCGGTTCCGCACAAAGCACCGGCAGCTCCGAGCGCGAGCGCGGCAGCTAGACCGCGACCGTCAGCGACCCCGCCTGCGGCAATAACTGGTATCCCACCCGCAAGATCGACAACTGCGGGAACGAATGGCAGCGTCGAGCGAGTGCCGCCGTGACCGCCGGCCTCGGTACCCTGTGCCACTACAGCATCGACTCCAGCGTCAATCGCTTCGCGCGCCTGATCCAGCGTCTGCACCTGTACAATGAGCTTCGTTTGTCCACGCCGAATGCGGGGTAGAAAGGGGCGAAAATCTCCAAAAGACAGCATTAAAACGGCGGGATCACGGTCGAGAGCAATATCGAGTAAATGAGGCTGGCGGACCAGAGACCAGGTAATAAAGCCGACACCGATCCGGGCATCGCGCGCTGCATTCAACTCGCGTTCGAGCCAGTCGGCATCGCCATAACCTCCACCGATTAGCCCGATACCGCCTGCTTGGCTCACCGCTGCCGCGAGCGCTCCTCCGCTGACGCCTGCCATCGGCGCAAGGAGCAATGGATGTTTGATCTTGAGTAGATCGCAAAGGGGAGTGTGAATTGGCATTTCAGTCAACTCTGCTGCGATTTTCTATACTCTTCACAAGGAAGACCACCTATTCCCCAATTTTCCATCTCAACTTCATCAATTACAACGAAAGTCGTAGCCGGGTTTTTGTCGAGAACCTGAGCGAGCAAGTCGGTAACGCCGCTAATAAGCTCTATTTTCTGATCAGCCGTAACACCTTCTCGCGTCACCTTGATATTTACATAGGGCATGATGATTTCTCCTAAAGTTCACGTTCAGTTATCTGGAATATCTTGGCCATTATGCGCCAGACGCCATCGGTTCGCACCAGTGTTAGAAAGTCGGTAAAGTCGCGCGAACCTATCGAACAACGAACCCGGGCAAAGGCGGTGTTCGCACCCGCAAACTCTATGGCATCGACCAAGTCACGCCGGGGCTCATCTCGCGATGCAGGAGACTCGCGAACCGCCACGACGGGGAAATATTCGTCCATCGTGCGATAAAGCATCGGCGTTTCATCCGCAGTCGCATAGATTGCCTTTGGATGGAACGCTGCTGCCAGCTTGGTGGTGTCGGCGTGATAGAGCCCATCAAAATAGGTTTCCAGGACGCTGCCTATTGCTGCGAAATCGTTCAAGCGCCTTGCTCCTGCTTAATGAGCCCTTCGGTCGTCATTGCCTTGACCGTGGCGGGGCGGGTGCTGATGCAGGCCACATAGGCTTGTGTTTTCGGCCATGCGTTAAGATTCATTCCAACGAAATTTGTCCAATTTAGCACAACAAACGCATAGGCATCTGCGACTGTGAAGCTATTGCCCAAAAGATGGGACCGGCCGTCTGTAAGGCTGCGTTCTATATGATCGATACGGCGCTCGATACCGGCCACTATCTGCTGCTTTTCTTCATCATTAAACTCGTTGCCCGAAAACAAAGGACTGAAAGAGTTATGTAGTTCAGAAGATATAAAATTGAGAACTTCCTGAAGCCTTGTTCGCTCCAGAGTACCATTTTTAGGTGCAAGCCCGGCCTCGGGTGTCTGATCGGCCAGATACTGGAGCACTGCGGGATTTTCCGTGATAATGTCACCATCGTCGGTGATCAGAGCAGGGACGTAGCCGTTTGGACTAATTTTTCGGAAATCTTCTCCGGTTTCGGTTTTTTTCGCCTCGGTGTCGGTCTTGTCGAGTTCAAACGAGATATCAAGCTCGTTCAAAATGATGTGAGATGCCAGCGAGCACGCGCCGGGTTTATAATAGAGTTTCATGGGTCTTACCTTCGGTTGGATGGGAGAGGAAGAGCAGACATGGGCTTCTTGATAACCATTGACAACTAGGTTTCTGGTAGATACTTAAATATCAAGTTACCGCGAAGAAACCTGGTTACCCAAACTATGGCACTTAAAGCACGTAAGAACAAAAGCCCCGAGCCACCGGAACCGTGCATGCTGACGCATTGCATGGCGGTGATTTCGGGAGCTTGGGCAGTCAATGTAATCTGGTCGCTCCGCGCCGGCCCACGCCGTTTCAATGAGCTGCGAACCGACATTCCGCCGATCTCGGCGAAGGTGCTGTCTACCCGTTTGAGTGAACTGGAGCAGCGCGGCGTGCTGGTCCGGAACGTTCAACCAACATCACCGCCATCAGTGGAGTATACTCTGACCGATCTAGGCGCGGAGTTAGTACCTGCATTGGACGCAATTGTGGGAGTTGGACACAGGCTGAAGGCGCTAGAGAACATATGACCGTTTAGACCGTGGTTACCTATACGTACTGTACTGTTTGCAGCTCGCTCTGCGGACTTTCTTCACCACCTGCTCCGGAGATGCCTTTGAGTATTTTGACAAACCAATCTGTCTCATTAACGCTGTCGTAGGGCACCGATCTCCGTTTGTGGCAAGACCCAAACGATCGCTTAGGAATTAACTCTAGCCAACGGCCCCGCGATCAACTTATCAGCCATTTGGTCGCTGATCGGACTACACATTTGTCGCATAGAAGGGGAGCTATTCTGTTAAGAGTTGCTCCTGCAGCGTGCGTGCCCCGTCGGTTTGCACATCACCAGTATGCTTAGTCAAAATCGGCTCAAAAAGCGCAATCAAACATTCAGTGTCGGCGACATGATTGTGCATAGAACCTCGAGGGAAAACGTGCCGCGCGATAGCCTTCGCGATTTTCAAATAGTCTCTGGACGTTCAATATTTACTTCTTTGGCGCGCGATGAAGCGTTCTAGGGCGGCTTTGGCTTCCGGTGAATCTGCGAGCTCGTTAAAAGCAAGTTGATCGTTCTTCAACGCCTTCTCATGGGATTCATTGGCAGCGAGAGACATACGACCTTTGTATACGCCTAAGGCATTCGTATCGAGTTCATTTGCAAGTTTCTCTCCCAGAGCCACGGCTTCTTTCAGTGTTTCCTGCAGTGGGGATACCCTTGATACCAAACCCATAGTCAATGCTTCCTCTGCGCCGACCATACGTCCGGTTAATATCATCTCCTTGGCCCGCCCGTGCCCAATCAACCTTGGTAAGCGCTGCGCTCCTCCAAAACCTGGAAAGAGGCCCGCATGCACTTCCAACTGCGCAAACCGTGCGTTGTCAGCCGCAATGCGAATATCGCACGCCAATGCCAACTCATTACCGCCGTTGGCGGCAAGCCCACGCACAGCGGCAATAATCGGTTTTCGATAAGCCTCCATCCGGTTAAAGGTGCTGTAAGCGAAGTCGGAATGAGTCGCGCCTTTTGGCCCTGTTTCGCCGGGACCATTTTCACCCGCGCCGCCGGAGAATAAACCGTCCGAGCCGGTAATAACCAGCGCGCCGATGGCGGGGTCATTTTCAGCAATATCTAGCGCTGCATTGATATCCCTAAGGACTGCGATGGAGACTCCATTGATGGGTGGCAACGCCATTTCCAAGACCATAACCGCCCCTTGGGTAGTGACCTTTAGGCTTGTGAATGCCATCTGTGTTTTCTCGTTTGCAGATGCGCTTGTGAAAAGCATACTGGCACCCACCGTGGTTACAGCTGCTCCTGCTAAAACTTCGCGTCGATTCATGGCTTTTCCTTTTGTTTGTTTTTGTTTTGATTTTAAACGATGCGACCCTGCTCACCGATCAGCGAGGCACCAGTTTGGTTGCTGCTTGCCGCGCGGACCCGCTGGATATTTGATCAGGGCGAACCCGTCATATTCCGTGACGACAAGCTTGCCCTTAAGTTCGGTTAGCCCGGTTGAATTTGATGATTATTGAGACGGCGGTGAAAAATGTGAGCGAGCTTCATTCCATCACGCCAAGGTAAAGTAACGTCATGCCAAGTGTGTTGGATAGTCCATGGGACAACACAAGCGGCCAAAGGGATCGCTTGAAAGCCAGATATAGAACGCCTGACGCGACACCAATTGCGCCGTTCGCCACCCATCCAGCTATGCCTTGGTAGTAATAGTGTCCCTGCCCGAACAAGAATGCTTGGCAAACGATGGCCAGAAAAGCTGCAAAGGGAACTCCGGTAAAGAAGTCCTCGAAGCGCGAGAATAGCACTCCACGGAAGAGTACTTCTTCAGTAAAACCGCCAATAATCCAGGCAACCGCCAGCCAGAAGAGATAGACCGGCAAATTGCCTAGAAGGTTGTCGAAACGCCCCTCGAACCGTGCATCTATGGCTTGTGTCGCCTCGTCCGGCGCAGGAAACAAATCAGTTCCCAGCGACTGGACGAGAATATCAACGCCGAGAGTGACGATCAACGCGATAACGGTCCATAGCGCCAGTTGCTTCATGCTCTTAGGTCGCGTTAGTCCGATACTGCCCCACCTGCTCCCGCGCTTGCGAAGACAGATGGTCGCGACGCACAAGGCAAATAGAAGAGAGATTGGTCCGGCAAAGGTCCATAACGCCTCTACTTGCAGCAACAGATTCTTGCTTATCAGGAGAGCGCCGATGATGAGTGTGAGATCGCGAAGGGACGCCCAGCGATTGGTATCAGCAGAAGTTGTGGGTGTCATAATATCAACCTATTTGTGGGGAGCTTGATCGAAGCTACCCTCTTGCCGAAGACTTCAACTGGCCCATCATGAGATCAAGATATTGGGCTTCCAGAGCGTGCAGCTCTTTTGATGTTTCTCGCGACTTCATGCGGGAATAGAGGTCCATCAAGGCGGGGCAGGTCTCTCGCTGTGGCAGTTGACCAGCATGATCGAGATTGACCATTTGCGCGTAGACAGAAATATCTGCGAGCGTGAGGCGATCTTCGGAAAAATAGTCTTTGCCCGAAATCTCGTTTTCAAGATATCCAAATCGCCCGGGCAATATTTGTGTGACGGCTTCCTCAATTTTGCCAGTGTCGATGGGCTTGCCAAGCATCTGGTTGATAAAGGTTGGCCGGAACACACCCTCACTGATATCGCTAAACAAGGCGGTATCAGCATATTCCTCAATCCATAGGACATAGCCGAGCGCCTTTGGTGTGCTTGGGATTAGCGAACCGTTTAAAGTCGGAAATGCGTCATCGAGATACGCGCTGATCGCGGAGCTATCGTTGAGGACGTAATCTCCATCCTCCAAAACTGGGATACGGAGCAGCGGGCTGATCGACGCAAAATATTCGGGAGGTTTATAGGGATTGATGTCCTTACTTTCAAAGGGAATCGCCTTTTCCATTGCGACGAGTGTTACCTTGCGTGTGAAGGGGGACAGTGCTGATCCGTGTATGACAATGCTCATGCTGAAGCCTCGTTCTGGCGAGCGAGGGCGAGCCACCCCAGAAGCAGGAGCCCTGAAATCACTGCAACTCCAACAACCACGACACTGATGCCGCCGATCGTGAAGTTGGTGCCGTCTGAATGAACCATCGATCCGCCATAAAGCGGCCCTGCAGCCCATGCGATCAAGAAAGATGTGCTCAAAATCAGGCCAAGCACAATACCCAGCCGCGGAGCGATGCCTTTCCAAACCAGTATAAGCGCGAGGATAGAAATAGCGGCATTTTCTAGCAGCTGCCACGCCTCATGAAGGCGCGCGTGACTAGGCCATTCTGGATTAAACAGGTGCGAGTTGCTGATTTCCATAAACGGTATCACGACAGATAACACGAAAGCACATAGTGCTACGGATAGGATAGTGATCTTTGGCATTCGAGAATTCTTTTCGTTATTAAATAGACAATGTCTATATTGACTATTAAATAGACGGTGTCAATATGGGTTATGTCCAAAGAAACATCATTTCACCACGGCGATCTGAAACGGGTGTTATTCGATGCGGCTCTCAAGCTTCTCGATCGCGATGGCGTTGATGGCGTCACAATCAGAGCGCTCGCTCGCGAAGCCGGGGTTTCTCATGGTGCTCCCGTCAATCACTATCGTGATCGCGAGGCCTTGTTGACTGCGCTTGTGAAGCGACAGTTTGAAACGATCTTGAAGTCGGTTGAAGAAGGCCTTTCTGCAGCAACTGCCGCTCCTAACGCCTGGATTGAGGTGTTCGGCAAAGCACTATTGGATTTCGGATTTCAATATCCGCACCGCTACAAGCTTTTGTGGCGAGGGGATTTGATTGATCTACAAGACAACGACCTTTCAAAGCTTATGGATCAAATCTACGATCAACTTTGTGATGAAATCGAGCGCTCTGTTCCAGAGGCTGAGTTTGATCGGGACACCGTAGCGGTAGCCTTCTGGTCCATGATACATGGCTATCTGGACATGAGACTTTCAGGGATGTTCGTCCCGCTAGATGATAAGGTAAGCGGGAAGCCGCGCGATGTAGCGCTCCTCGAACTCTTTAAAATGCTCGTGTCACACGGCAAATCTTGATGCCTGCTTTTTAAGGTTCATTTTTGACACTCCATCTTCTCTTAAATGAATAAAGTGTTGCGACGACCAGTTGAGAACACACGCCCAAAGCGGACGGAGAGCAAAGCGTCCTAGGTTCGGACCTTCCTATGGTTTCCGCTATATCCCGAGGCTGTGTAAAAACGCAATGATTTCTGCTATAGTCTGAGCGGTTGTTCAGGAGGCGGATATGAAGCGGTTTGTCGAAGGTGCGGATCGTGATCAAACTTTTTTACTGCCGCCATCACTGGAAGATTATGCCATTCATCAACGTTTTATCGGTGCGGATCGCCTTAGAGCTGCCGAAAGGCAGTTAGCTTTGCCAAAAGTAGCCTGACTTCCTTCAGGAATTGCCGATAAACTAAGCAATCGTGAACGGCAGAAACTGAGTGGTTTGCAGAGTGGCTGGTTTTAGACAATAAATCCAAAATTTCTGACATTTGACGTCAGCATATATTCCTAGGCATTATCAATCCAAGTTTATCAATTTTTTTGCACTTCGGAGTTAGTTCGCAGATAATTACTTTGCCTATTAGTATATCATCCTGCAACTTCAACGTCACGGCTATGCACCTCATCCTTACAATGGCAACAAATGACCTTTGGTATAAGTGGATTTGCGCAAGTTTGATGGATCATATGATAGGAAGGCCTGCGCTTGCCAAACAACCAGCTTTCACCCCAGTGAAACATCAGTAGTGCCACATTAAACAGGTCATGACCTGACGGCGTGAGTGTATATGCATAACGGGGTGGCTTTTCCGAATAGAGAGTCTTTGTCAGAATTTCTTCCCTAACCAAATGCTTTAAGCGAGAAGACAAGGTTCCCCTGGGAATCCCTAATCGCTGCTTAAAATTTTCAAATGTAGTTGAATCATTAAATGCTTCTTTCAACACCATCATTGTCCACTGATCACCGATAACCGCAAGGGTTTGCGCGACCGGATCGTTCCTCTTGTCTTGCTCGAATGCTTCTCTGTTTAACTGGCGACGAACTTTGAATTGTGGTTGTTCGTTGGAATCGGGACTCGACGAGAGGCGTACATGATTTAACAAAACTAGCGTTTCACACTCGGCGCATATTAATTCTGTTTCCAAAATTGAACCACATTTAGTGTGGATCAATTGCAGCTGTGAAGCACTAGGCTTCCAACGCTCTCCCCACGCCTTCATCATCATAATCATCCCGTACAAATCATGCCCTGCTTCGCTGAGAAGATACTCATGTCTCAACGGACGATCGGAATATGGGCGCTTAAACAGGACATCGTGATTGACCAAATGAGTCAATCGCTCGGTGAGGCGCGCACGAGCAATGGCGAGGACCTTTTGATATTCATCAAACCTGCGACAACCAAAAAATGCTTCGCGCAGGATTAAAAAAGTCCAGCCATCTCCCAGCACTTCAAATGTTCGAAGCAAAGGGGATTTGACTGAGCTTAACTCAGAATCGTTACTTTGGGTGCCGTTCATAGAGCCATTGTAGTCATAATTTGAGAAAATCCAACAACGAGATTGACTCAGTCTAATATTGAGACCATATATTAAGTCTAATAACGAGACTTATTAATTGATGATTGGAAAAAATATGGCGAATACCCCTCATGGATTTCATCGCAGCACAGCTGCTCTACCCACTTTTGAAGATCTGATTTTCGAAGAGGCGGAAGGAGTCGCAACCATTACGTTGAACAGACCTGATTCCGTGAACGCGCTATCTCTAAATCTATCAAGAGAGTTTTTTGAAGCACTCGAATATCTGCGTGATCAGGAACGTTTTCATGTTGTTGTGATTAAGGGAGCAGGCGGCAATTTCTGTGCTGGTGATGATCTAACCGAGATGGGCTCTGGCGCGTGGGGTAATGCCAATCAGGTGATGCGGCGCGTCCGATACTATCAGCAGATGGCAAATACGCTGGAAGAACTGGATAAGATTACGATTTGTGCGGTTGACGGATTTTGTGTGGGTGGCGGTCTGGAAGTTACCATGGCAAGTGACTTTGTAATCTGTACGGAACGCGCACGCTGGGGCATGCCAGAGGTCGATTGGGGGATAACACCAGGCTGGGGCGGAACGACCCGTATGGCTCGCCTCATCGGGCGGAGGATGACCAAGGAAATCAATCTCCTCGGAGCATTGCATCCCGCCCGACTGGGAAAGGAGCTTGGTCTATTCAATAGAGTTGTTGCGAACGATTCCCTTGAAGCGGAAACGCAGAAGCTCGTTGATCTTCTTAAAATCAAGAACCAGCAGGGCCTTCGCCAGTTGAAGTTCATGATCAACAAGAACGTTGAGGCCGATCTTTATACCGCACAAGGCTTTGAGTTGCTTGGCGCAGGTCTCACGACCGCGATCAATAGCCGTACTGAAGTACCTGATGCTGATCAGGAACACGGATGGGCATCATATAAGAGCGGTGATCAAGACAGTGCCATTCGCATCCGACGCGAGCAATCTATCGATTTCTGGGTCGATTGATTGTGGTAACCCCGGCGGTGCCGGAAATGCATTGCCAATATTCGAGGTACTCCAAATGGAAAATATGAAAATAGTAAACGAATATCGCCGGTCAGCCCAATTGGAGCATGGCGAACTAAGCTATATTGACACCGATCCCGGCGGTTCTTCCACTAAAGCTCCAATCCTTTTTGTTCATGGCAGCGGTGTAAATGCAATGCTTTGGCGCCATTTGATCGTTGCGATGAAATCTTCCCATCGTTGTATCGCCGTAGATATGCCGTTGCACGGACAATCATCTGCAACGCTCGATATGGATTTTTCGCTCAACGGCCTAGCCAAGATTCTTGAGGAATTTTGCGAGAATCTCAAACTAAAGAAACTAAATTTGGTAGCTAATGATCTTGGTGGCGCGGTTTCCCAGACATTCGCTGTCAATAGACCTGATTTGATCCAAAGCCTGACCCTGTCAAATTGCGATGTCCATTCAAACCTTCCGCCCGATACATTCAAGGACACAGTCGCATTGGCTTACGCGGGCACGTTATGGGAACGTGCCAAACCATTGACAATGAGTGTTGATCTAATGCGGCACCACAGTGAAGTCGCCAAAGGGTATGAACATCCCGAAAAATTGAGCGAGGCACTTCTGAGGTCATATCTGGAACCTGTCCTCGGTACCAAAGACCGAACAAAAATATTTGAACGGACACTGGTATCTGCACGCGGTGAAGATTTGATGGCAATCGAGCCTAAGCTAAAGGTGCTAGATGTGCCGGTGTTAATTATCTGGGGGACGGAGGACGTGTTTTTCTCCTTAGTGTGGGCGCAATGGTTGCGGGATACGTTGCCGGACGTGCGAGCTTATCATGAAATCCAAGGAGCGAAGCTATTTTTGCCGGATGAACATTCAGAAACCTTCGCATCTCTTCTGGAAGAGTTTTTGAACGCGATTGAAAGCTAAGTCTTGAGACAGTGTACTGTTCAAATTTGGATATCGTCCCAGGAATCAAGCTATGCAATCAGCTATAACAATTGAAGAACTCAACGCGTTCTTTCTCGAGGCTTTTCCGGGAGATATTGAGTTCGAACAAGAAATTGTGTTCGTGGAGAATGGTCGTTCAATTATTCAAATCAAATCTTCTCCAAAACTGCTGAGACCAGGTGGATATTTTTCTGGCCCTACACAAATGTCTCTTGCTGATAAGTCTTCATATGCTGCGGTTTTTACGCGATTGGGAATTGTTCCGATGGCTGTTACATCCAATCTTAACATTAACTTCCTGCGACCATGCATTGGCGATGCCGCCGAAGCGGAAGCCAGCATCGTCAAGTGCGGGAAATTTTCAATTGTTTTGGAAGCGAAGATAAGAGCCGTCGGCTCACGAAAAGTTGCCAGCCATGCAATGGTTACTTATGCAAGGCCAAACAATCCGCAACGCTTCTAGAACAAGACGGATATTTGATGATATTTCAATGACAAGTGGGGCAAACAATTGGATGACAAATATTGGCAGGATGCAACATGTTTAAGGAGATATCGACAGTTCAAGAACACAGATGACCATTATCCTATAGAATATTTAGTCAAACAGAAAGCATCCAGAGCCTTTCACATTATACAGCCTCATCCTTAAGGCCATTTCATTTTGGAAACTTCGCGTATGTGTAGACCTGCTCCAGACTCGACGCCCATGAAGGTTGCTCCGAGGCGAATATTCTGACCCGTTCGACAACGTTAGGCGGCTCGCTTAGAAGTCCAGCTGGAACGATCATTTTTGTTTCGTCCCCACCTATCCACGGAACGCCGGACCCACAAACTCGGCAGAATGACTTGGAGATGTCCCGGCCGGGGGTCTGATAATTGATAATATCGCCAGAACCCCTAAGCCAGTTGAACCCGTCAATATTCGCGAACAGGTTCGATGCAAAAGCCGACCCGGTTATTTGGCGGCACTGATCACAGCTACAGAAAAAAAGTTTGTCGAATGCGTCCAAAACCTCAAACGTGACTCCTCCGCAAAGGCAGCTCCCATTTAATGTCTTGATGGATCTGTTGTTTTGTGTGGTCATCATTTGTACCTTTCATTTTAGACTAGAGCCCGGGTCGATTGCCATCGACAACAAAATCTAAATACAACGTAGAAAACACCAAAACTGCCATTACCCAATGGATTGAAACCGGCATCAGACTTTGTTGGTCAGCCGACTTGATTCCGGCGATAAAGGGCACGGTGAATGTTGGTCATTAACTAAAAACTTAATCGGCTCAGTGACACAATTTAATCGCTGCTCAGGATACATTTTTGAAGATACTCGCCCGGCTGCTGCCCGTTAGGAGGGGGCGCGGGTCAGCAGCTGAGCGATATCTTGCTAGGAGCGACCATCCAGTGAAGTTACCCAGCGTTTGCAATGTCTGGTGACCAAGCGTTCGTAGCGAACTCCGTATCGACATCGGTGTGGGCGATGTGGTTGGAGTAGTTTGACATTACCTTGAGCGCGGTACCCAGCACTACTTCAAGGACGGTCTGCTTGGTGTAGCCACCACTAAGGAAGACCTGAATATCCGTATCTTGTGGCCAACCGCGAGTTTCATTGATGACGGCTGCGAAAGTACGGAGGGCTTCGAGTTTGGCATCAGCAATTGGTGTGTTGGTGCGCAACGCTTCGATCACATCTGCGGGAACACCTGTCCTCTGCGAAATCGAAGTGTGAGCGGCCATGCAATAAGTGCAGCCGTTCAATCGGTTGTTGGTCATCAAGATGATCTGACGCTCGGCTTCTGACAGATCGGTTTTCTCAAAGATGCCAGAAAGTGTCATGTAACCTTCGAGCATTGCCGGCGCCTCAGCCATTGTACCGAGCAGGTTGGGGATAAAGCCGAAGCCAGTTTTTGCGCCTTCAAGTAGAGGTTTCGCGCCTTCTGGTGCAGTTTCAATGGCGTGGGTCGTGAAAGTAGTCATTGTATATCTCCGGTTTTGAGTTGCAGCGGATTTAGGAAGCGTAAAAGCTGACACTAGAACTCGTCCAATTGCCTCAGTATTTCGCCTGCCGATAGCCAGCGAAATACCCAAATCTGTTACTTGGCATGCATCTCGATAAGTTCGATATTATATCCATCAGGGTCTTTGAGAAATGCGATGTTTTCACGATGCCTGGTTTCGTCCACGGCGTGGGTCATCGGCCCTGCGTCGCGGGTGATGTTAACGCCCATATCCTTAAGCCGAGCGCAGGCGGCGTAGATATTGGCAACGCCCAACGCGATGTGCCCGTAGCGGCTGCCATGGGAATAATCGTTATCGTCCCAGTTCCAGGTTAGCTCTATCGTAGGGACATTCTCTTCATCTCCATATCCCACGAACACAAGCGTGAAGCGGCCATCGGTGAAAGTTTCCCTGCGCAATTCGCGCATACCGAGTGCATCGCGGTAAAACGCAATCGATCGGTCGAGGCTGCTCACCCGTATCATAGTATATAAAAACGACGAGGGTAAAGCTGACGGTTTTGATGATGTGTTCATTTTTTCTCTCAATATGTAAACTTGCCTCAAAAGGTTGGCGAGCGGCAACGAGCCGCCCGCCAACAATAGACTCTGTGAAGCCCCGGGGGAGGGGCCGCAGAGCTATTTGCAGATTGAGCCGGTGTAGCGGACGAGTCCGACAAGATTGTCAGGGTCGCGCAAATCGACCAGCCCATAGCTACTAAAACGGCCCTTATATCCTTTGAGCGTGCCGCGGGTCACATCCTCCTGAATATGATAGGAAATCTCGATCATAAATCGCCCTGGCTTCCCTGGGACCGCCGTGAGAATGCCTAAGTCTTTGGTCTGGAACGCTCCGCCATCTTCCCTCCCGAAATAATGCTCCATATCCATTTCCATTCCGGTTGGAGTCTGCCTTTGCGCAGTGATCTTGCCAGCGGCATTTTGCACACTGCCGGTCAGCGCGGCGGAGATAATCATCGGCTTGCCTTCGCCTTCGGCGAAGAAATTAGGGATCGCGACGCCGCCGATTGGCATGCAGGTTTCTGCGTGGGCCGTTGAAGCGAAGCTGACGACCATTAGTGAGCCAGTAATCAGTGAAAGCATGGTTCTCTTAGACATTGGTAATTCCTTATTATATTTGTCAGATGGTGATTTGGATCACGCTGCTTGCGGGATATTCATTGCAGTCTGAATGTCAGGCAGACGCAGCACTTGCCCTGCACCCCAGTTGCCATCGGTAACTTCATAGAGCATCGCCCAGTGATTAAGGCGTCCTACAAACAGGCCAACGATATCATTCACAATGGCCCCAATTTCGCTGATAAGCTCTTCTCGGGTGCGGAGGGTGAGCGCTCCTTCTGGCGTCGTAACTGCAATGCGCAGAGGCGGTTCGTCGATCGCTTCGCCGCCGACATAAACGGATCCCTTGGGGAGAGCCAAGTAATGCGCCCACACAAGTGACTGCGCAGCGGCGTCATCTATTTCGGCACGTTCGGCTTTCAAAATCGCGTTTGAAACGCGCGATATCAGGGCGTCTTGGTCTGCTTTGTCGAGCACGCCTTCTGTAGCTATGACTTGGAGATATGGCATTTTTTTTCCTTTGTGGGTTGGGCAAATGAAACACATTGTTGCATTTATATAGAGGTCGTTATATATCGTCCTAAGAGCCTATTATATAGCGTTCGTTATTTCGTCAAGATAAATATAACGAACGCTATAATAGTGTGGGAAATTAGAGAGGGATTTGAATGTGGCAAAACAAGATGAGCGCAAGCAGAAAACAAGGCGGCGTATGCTGGAGGCCGCAGGGCGCGGTTTCCGCAGTCAGGGATATGATGGTATTGGGGTCGACGGGCTAGCAAAAGGGGCTGGAGTCACGTCCGGTGCGTTTTACGCTCATTTCGGGTCGAAAGCTGCAGCATTTGAGGCGGCACTTTCGGCTGGTCTCGATGAAGTCATCTCAGCTATCCCAGAATATCAACTGGAGTTTGGCGAAGGTTGGACGAAGGCTTTCTCCGACTATTATCTTGGCAAGGCCCACCGTGATGATATTTCAGGTGGTTGCGCGATGGCCGCCTTTTCTCCGGAAGTTGTCCGTGCAAGTGAAGAGACGCGCGCGCTCTATGAGGAGAAGATGCAGATAATTGCCAGTCTGGTTGCCAAAAGAATGCCAGGAAAAACCGAAGCGCAACGTATCGCAAATGCCTGGTCCCTTTTAAGTAATTTAATCGGGGGCGTCACGTTGGCCCGAGCGATGAGTAGCCCTGCACTTTCGGACAGAATACTGGAAGCAGCTAAACAGATTTGAAAGACCATAGACCAATTGAATTATTAGCACCAAAGAGTACTGCTATTGGTAATCACCACTGCATCACCGGCAATGGCCAGTTCAATAGGCCAGCTATGAAAACGAGTTCATGAAGCGGCCGAAGACGGGTTGGTGAGCTACTGAGTTCGGTTGTTGCGTCAGCTTATCCATCGGATTGGTTCCTTTTGTTTGCCTGAAATACTCTGCGTTATAATCGGCGTTCCGATTCTTTAATGGGTATATCGTTGATGCTCGCGAAACGGTTTTGCATCAGGCCATCGGTATCAAATTCCCAATTCTCGTTACCGTAGCTGCGCCACCATTCATTATCTTGATCTCGCCATTCATATTCAAAGCGGACGGCGATGCGATTGCCTGTAAATGACCATAATTCCTTCTTGAGCTTATAGTCGCGCTCCTTGTTCCATTTGGCGATTAGAAATGCTTTGATTTCCTCACGGCCCACCAGAAAGCTATCGCGATTACGCCACTCGCTGTCTGGTGTATAGGCAAGAGCCACCCGTTCTGGAACGCGGCTATTCCAGCCATTTTCCGCGGCTTGCACTTTGGCGCGTGCGGTTTCTTCCGTGAAGGGAGGGACGAGTGTCTGTGTCATGATCTATTCGGCAGGGTCTGAAGCGGCTGTCGCAATGAGCAACGCGCCGAACGCGATAACCACTATGCCACTTATTACTGCGGCACCGATGCCCACCTTCCCCAAAGTGCTGGCATTGGCTGTATCTTCGGGCAGATCATAAGGCTTCCCGTTCATCATCAGTTGCGGGTGTTGATCCAATGTAAAACCAATACGCGCTTGTCGAGGTTGGAGATTATAGCTGCTCGATTTGACCTCAATGTTACTCGGGACAAAATTATACGGATCTTGTTGGAGACGATGTTGTTGAAAGCTCAGATTAAACTGGGGCTTGGACATTGCAGCGTTACGTTCACCTCCCAATGGTATCGTCAGATTTATGGAGCTACGTATATCGCGTTCGCCATATTGATGAAGCGGATGTGCAGTTTGCGCGGATAAGCTGCTCGCGAAAAGCGATGTTATCATTACAAATAAGCTTACATATCTCAAATTTTTAATCATCTAACTTCCTTTTAGAATTTTGTGATCCGATGATCAGCATCCGTATTATTTGTCTTTGGAAGATCGAAACCACATCCTTTTGAGATAGCCTTTTGGCTTCTTCATCACCCGAAACAGAGCTCCTGCAATGTGGAGAATAGCGACCAACATAGTTATCTTGCCGATTAGACCGTGGTACTCGCGCAACGGATATTCCCAAAAATCAGGCAGTGTTGAACTGGTTCCCAGAAGTAAAGTGGCATAGGCGCCGGATTGAAACCGACACTGGACTATATTGGCCCGCCGAACTTTTTGCGAACGCCATCTCGATCTCCTAAATCTCATATCGAGTGAAGCTGTTGTCCGCCTGGATGTTGATGTACCAAGCGTTTCATTTTGGGAATCAAGATAGCTTTGTTATCATCGCCTGCACTGCAGCAACTCTCTCAGGTCCGGCTTTTTCCGGAGAACCGGAATCAAAAGGGGGCTGCGGATCATATTCGATGAAGAGCTGTATTGTACGCGCCAACTCGTCGCCCGCAAGTTCAGCTGCCAGTGTTAACCCGAAGTCGATACCCGCAGTAACTCCGCCGCCCGAAATGCGGTTCCGATCGCGTACCACGCGTTCAGCAATTGGTTCCGCTCCGAAGCCGCTCAACTGATCGCGAAATGCCCAATGACATGCCGCTTTATATCCTTGGAGCAAACCGGCGGAACCCAGCAGAAGCGAACCGCTGCAGACCGACGTCACATATTGCGCGACTGAACCTTGTCGCTTAAGGAATTGCAGCGTCATTTCGTCGTCGAGCAGCGATACCACACCCAATCCTCCACAGACGCAAATGACATCTAGGTCCGGACAGTTGTCGAACGTCGTGGTTGGGTTGATTGAAAAGCCTGCGTCAGCAGTGACGGGGGATAGATCTTTCCAGATCATATGAATTTTGGCGCCTGGAATACGACTCAAGACTTCGGCCGGCCCGGTAACATCTAGCTGAGTCATTTTTGGGAAAATCAGAAAACCTATGTGAATGTCAGGTGTCATAGTTGGCTCCATCGTAAAATTTTTATGTTTTAAGCAGTGATTGATTTTTTCCGGTTCCCACGTACTTCGAGGGCGAAAGTCATGTATTTGCTTGAATTAAAATAGCGATCATAATATAACGATCGTGATGTCCGATAGCCACGTCTAGTTCGGGCGTCAATATTAAAATAGCGAACGTTATATATGGATGCCGATTTCCGCTTATTGCCATGGAGAAGAGTGTTTCTTAAGGTAGACCTGAATGACAATACTCCACCAAATCCGGGCAGCGTGAATTTCATCGTTTTCCACCCGGGAACCGATTAAACTCTAGGGCCTGCTTTCGGGATGAAGCGGACATTAAAGGTGCAGCCTCATGGAGCTTTAGGTAGCGCAATCGAACTCAGTCGTTCCCATCCAGTAAAGTGGTGAGTTCAACATTAAGCGCATCGGCAATACGTGCCATAACCATAAGACTGGGGTTACGTTTGCCACGCTCAATTCCGCTCACGTAAGTAAAGTCGATTTGAGCATCAAAAGCCAGTTGCTCCTGCGTCAGTCCTGCTTTTTTCCGTAATGTTCGGATGTTCATTCCAACGATGGTGCGCCAATTTTTCATTGGCCAACCGGAGACGCCTAGAGAGATATTCTCCATGGACTATAGTCTAAATTAACCTTTAGACTATAGTCTGTGTTTTGTCGAAGGAATGAAAGGAAGAATATGGCCAGCTTAACATATGAAGATGGATCGCAGGATGCGCGCAGTATAGAGTTTAGATCATCAACCAGAGCATTTTTGCTAAAATCGGGAGCAGGGTGGCTAACGATAGCGGCCACAGCACTGACGGCGGGGATGGCGGCGGTTGTTACCGCGCCCATCGTCGGATTTAAGCTCCTGAATAATATCACCAGCAAATACTGGCTTGAGGGAGACCGGCTCTTCATGCGCCGCGGCATTATCTTTCGCAGCGAAGAAGAAATTGAACTTTACCGGATTAAGGACGTGAAGGTCAGTTTCTCGATTATCCAGCAGATGTTTGGCAATGGTAATATTTCCATCATCTCATCAGACGCCACCAGCAACAGCGGCTTCGAAGCAACTTTTGTCATCCCCAATGTCGAAGAAGCGAGGGGTATCAGAGAAGAGCTCCGCGCCCGCACAGAAGCTGCCCGGCGCAATCGCGGTGTCCGCGAATATGACATTTCTTAGAGGAGAGGGTTCATGAACAAGAAAGCAATATTGATAAGCGCGGCTATATTAAGCCTGAGTGTCGGAACTGCCCCTGCACAGGCAGGACTTTTTGGTCCCGGTAAATTCAAGGTTGAACAAACCGATGATCGGTTCTCCGATGCACCGACTACTATATTTACCGGTCGGAACAATCGGGTTTCCAAAAAATCGGTTGTTGGCGGTTTCCATGTCGATGACAAAGGGATGTATTTGGAACCATTGGTCGTAAAATCCCGCGCCGATGGCAGTGTCGTTCGAACCGGCTTTGTCCTTCACAATAAAACGCAGCTGAGTTCTGACTATGGATCGCCTAACAGCATCGGCATTCCCCAGCAGGTCAGTTTTCTGATTGACGGAACGAAGCTAATCAAAGCTTCCATTTATCGCGGTGAATCAAGTTCGGGAA
Source organism: uncultured Sphingomonadaceae bacterium (assembly GCA_947493215.1). GTDB lineage: Bacteria > Pseudomonadota > Alphaproteobacteria > Sphingomonadales > Sphingomonadaceae > Parasphingorhabdus. Next base: position 58,366 of record CANLQE010000003.1, read on the forward strand.
ATCGCATCGACTATAACAGCGTGGGACGATATGCTTCGACCGCAATCGCGGAAAGTGGCACCATCTTTGTCACGCCAGATCAGATGCAGGCTATTGCCAATGCCCGCACCGTAGCGATCAAGATAGCAGGATCACGCCGATCAGTGGTCTATGAATCCAAGGATATCGGAAAAAAGTTCCTTAAGAATGTGAGAAGCTTTTGGACTGCTTATGGTGTATAAATACTTTAATATTTTCGGGTTCTCGAGCGCATCCTGTTCAAAAGATCCTCGTGATCTTTAGGTGGGCCATTATGCTCATCCTGGCCAAACCCCTTCTCATACTCATTGAGTGTCTTGATAGCATCCCAGTTTTCGGCTTGATGGCTATGTAAAAGATCGTGTCTTAACTGCGCAACAGCAAGCATCATGCGGGGATTACCTTCAAGCGCTACTTGGATCATTTTCCAATAGAGTGCCAATATGGCTGGAAGTTTCCTAACTTTCCCTTGGATCTTTATATCAATGGTTTCTTCCATCAAATTCAGGATATCATAACGAAGCTGCCGTTCCGTAAAAGCCCTTTCTTTTTTCCGCGGCCGTCCCTTTGGGTTGCCGGATGCACCCGTTTTGAATTGACCATTTGCAGTGCGCTTTTTGGATTTTTCGTCGCCCCAGGCGCTATTGTCGCTCATGTTCCATGCTCCTTCTTTACTGTTCCCCAGACAGAACGGAAGGCAGTCGTCCGTTCAAAAGTTTGCCCTGTGGCTTCAAGTATTGATTGCTTGCCGGTCATGGCTTCCCAGCGCTGGACGATGACATCGCAATAGATTGGATCGAGTTCCATCATGCGCGCACTTCTTCCGGTACGCTCCGCAGCGACCAGTGTGGTTCCGGATCCGCCAAAACTGTCTAGAACAATGCCTCCGCGTTGCGTGACATCCATGATGGCATCGGCAATCATCGTGACCGGTTTGACGGTGGGGTGCAATTTGAGCTTATCCATCCGGTCTCGCCCAAAGCTATTGATCCCGGCATATTCCCATACGTTGGTTCGGTATCGCCCCTTGTCCCCCAGACCAAAGTTGTTGATATGTGAAGCACTGCCTTTTTTCCAAACCAATACCATTTCATGCTGGCTGCGATAAAAGCTTCCCATGCCGGCATTGGTCTTTTTCCAGACACAGATGTTTTTGAGTTCATCAAAAACTATATGACCTGCGGAGAGAAGTTCTCCCAAATGACGCCAGTCCATACACACAAATGCAATAGCGCCGTCTCGGCAGTTGTTCGCAGCCACATATAAGCTGTCTTCAAGGAACTGTGTGAATTGGCCCGATGACATTTCACCGGATGCTTCCAGAAATTCCCGATGCCGGATCTCGCCAAGACCACTGACGTGACCATCGATCTTCACATTATACGGTGGGTCGGTGAATACCGCATCCGCAACATCGCCTTGCATCAGGCTTGCCATATCAGAATGGGATTTCGCATCACCGCATAGCAACCGATGCCGTCCAAGCATCCAGACGTCACCTGTGACAGTTACGACCTTGAGAGGGTCTATTTCACAAGGTGGACAATCATCATCTGTATCAACCGTTGATTCAGGATCTGCCATGTCGGCATCCTTGATCGACATATCGACCTCACCAATTTCAAAACCGGTGATTGAAACGTCAAATTCGGTTCCGGCGATCTCAGCCAGCTCAATTGACAATATCTCTCTGTCCCACTCCGCATTGAGCGCCAATTTGTTGTCGGCAATGAGATATGCTTTCTTTTCCGTTGCGGTCAGATTGTTGAGCCGCAAACATGGTACTGTCTGCATGCCAATCTTGCGAGCCGCCGCCAGGCGCCCATGGCCAGCAAGAATGGTATTCCGGTCATCGATAAGCAATGGATTGGTAAAACCGAATGTAATCAGTGATTTTTCAATTTGTACAATCTGTTTATTGGAATGTGTCCGGGCATTTCGGGGCCATGGTTTGAGATCACTCAACGCAATCTGTTCGACCTTATCTGAATGAATTTTTGACAACATAACTTTGATCCCAGAGCGAAGAATTACACCCAAGAAGCATACAAGGTGCAACTACGTCAATGGTAGATAAGTTATTGATATAAAATACTTTACTACGATACTTTCTACGTCAAATACTACGTTAAACTATTGCTCTTCTTGCTATGAAAACTTCGATAGGGATGCGAGCAAAAATGCGATTGTCAACGCGTAAAACTACGACAATGCGTTCGGTTTGTGCTTCAATATACACGTCGAATTTGAGTTTCGGATTACGATGAACTTTGTCCTGAAATGTTTAGGTCAAACGGACGTTCGCGACTGGAAAGTGAGGCATGGGTCAAGTCCATTGATGGGCTTCACCGGCAGCCCCTGTTTCGTTCCTGTTATTCCGATTTAACGCCCTGATATTGTGAATTGTTTTCCTGTTGTTAGATAACAGGCCAATGTCTTAAAACGGCCCAATAACTGGGAATGACCGATAGAACGGGGGAGGGTATTGCCAGAAATTCAGCTTTTTAGCTCATTTTCAAGGAATATCAGGACTTTTCATCAGAGACCGGTTCTCCGCAGACTGCGTCGCGCACCACTTTTTTCCTAAATTTTCAGTGTCTCGCACTCGGTAAACAGTATGCGATTTTTATCCCTATTTATCTGTCGGTTAGCGGAGGATGGTGCGTAGACCTTGTCGCCAGAGACCATTTGTCGTCCGCGATATGGCGACAAAATAGCCAAGTGTCTCGATAGCCCAAATACTGGAGTCCAGATGCACTAGTGGATTTAGGGAGGTTTTAGGCTGAAGCGAACCCAAACATCTTGCGCTGACCGGCCCAGTCTAACGGGATTTTGTTGATGCGCATGATCTTGCGTCCGGTGAGATCCGGTGGTTGTGTTCCATCGACAATTGCAGAGATAATATCAGGAGCCATGAAGCTTAATCTCACTAGCTGCTGCAAATGGCGCTGCTTATAGTGATTAACCATCGCTGAGGATATTCCTCGAACCAGAAGATCTTGGGCTGCAAAAGCATGAGCAATCAGTCTGAGCAACACTGGGTCGGGATCGCGTTTGATAGGTCCGTCATCCGGTGCAACTGCTAATCTCACCTCTGATCCTCGACTAACTAGTTTAGCTTCAATCGAAAGTTTGATTGGTTGATTCTGATTGGGAGGCGTAAACTGGATTTCGATTGTTCTGCTGTTTATGGAAACACTAGTTTTATAACCGAGTAACAATGCTCGTTGATCACTGATAGACATTGCGGGCAGGTGGATTGAAGTTTGGCGATCCAGATCGATCTGAACTTCTAATTCTCGCGCATCATCAGTTTCTGCGCAGCTAAATGTCGCCAGTTGCTTAGCAATCGCATCGATAACCAGTAGCTCGATCTCGCCTGCGGGCATTCTCCATTTGGGAGATTTGTCTCCAGGTGATGCCCGTGAGACATAGTAGCGATAGCGCTTCGGCCCCTTCATGGCATGTGCTGGCGTCATCGGCTTGCCATCAGGGTCGCTAATCATACCCGTTAGCAAACTGGGGTTGCGACTTTTCTTGCCCAGCGCATTGTTGCGCCGGTTTTCGGTGAATATGGATTGAGCACGCTCAAAAAGCTCATCGGCAATGATCGATTGATGCGCTCCATCATAGATTTTGTCTTTATGCTTTACTTTCCCGATATAAACAGGGTTCTGGAGAAGGTGGGTCAAAGTACCAGTCTTGAAATGGATGCCCCCTGCGACCCGACCAGTCTTACAAACGCGGGTTCTGGTCCGGATATCTTTTGCGGCTAGTTCATCCACCAACTGCGGAACCGATTTGAGCTCAGCATAACGTTCAAAAACTAGTCGAACTGTTTCAGCTTCAGCGTCATTTACACGGAGCCGTCGCTCTTCGACATCATATCCGTAAGGAACACCGCCACCCATCCACATGCCCTTCTTCTTGGATGCTGCAACTTTGTCGCGGATGCGTTCGCCGGTTACCTCGCGCTCAAATTGGGCGAAGGAGAGAAGCACGTTAAGTGTCAGCCTTCCCATACTGGTCGTGGTGTTGAAGGATTGGGTGACGCTGACGAAGCTCGCCTCGCTTTCATCCAGTATTTCTACAATTTTGGCGAAGTCTGCCAGTGCACGAGTGAGCCGGTCTACTTTATAGACAACTATGATATCGACTTTGCCTGCTTTCACATCATTAAGTAGCTGCACAAGGGCAGGCCGCTGCATATTGCCGCCAGACCAGCCGCCATCGTCATAAAGCTCTGGAACTGCTTCCCAGCCTTCACTCGCTTGGCTCAATATATAGGCGGCGCAAGCTTCTCTCTGGGCATCGAGACTGTTGAAGTCTTGTTCCAGGCCATCTTCGGTCGATTTACGAGTGTAAATGGCACATCGCTTGCGTTTGGCGCGCTCAACCATTGGCAGCTACTCTGGGTTTATAGCCACTTCGCTTTTTCAAACCGAAGAAGCGAGGACCGGACCAATGCGCTCCAGTAATCTCTCGAGCGATGTGACTGAGGCTTGTATAACTTCGACCTTCAAATTCAAAGCCGTTGTCGGAAACCAGCACATGATAGCTTTTGCCATTCCACGACCTGACCAGCCTTGTTCCCGTCTTCAGCGAGATCGCATGCATGTGACCAGCTTTACCGGTTCGTTCGACGCGTTTGCGAAGCTGCCCGATCTCTCGTTTTGTGGCACCAGTCAGGCTGCCATGAACACGTTCCTGCAGCCGGTTTGCGATACCGCGCCGAAGCAGGTCCGGCCCGATATCAGGTGCGGGTGACTTGAACGTATCGCGCCAGGCAGACCGCAACTGGGCAGGAGTCATGGTCGCAAGTTCCTCCAATTGAGTGACGAGCGCAGTCATGCCGCACCTTTGGTATCTTTGTCGCCTGGGCTTTGTGTGATGCGATAGGTTGTGCCATCTTCACTGCGCTGTTCTCGTGCTAGCATATAACCCTTCTTGCGTAGGCTTGTCAGGAAAGCGCGGATGCTGTGTTGCTGCCAGTTCGTTGTTTTGCAAATCTCGGAGAGAGTAGCACCTTTTGTTCGCGACAGCAGCGTAATGACTTTTGATGATTTGGTTTGTGGTTTTGTGTTCGCCATTTTTGGGTCTCCAGTTTGGCGCTGGACCTTCCAGCGCTTCCACTGACCCGAGCCGCGGATCGCTTGTGAGGCGGGCGGCTTGTCGCATCGATAGTTACGACACTAACGACAATGCTCGAACAAACACCGAAGTCCAGTGGCTTGTCTGCATATTTGAGAAAGCTGCATGTGGACTTCTAGCCAAAGTCGAGCATGGTTTGGCGCATGGCAAACGATGACGAAATTGATCCGGTAAAGGTACAAACGGGGTTGTTTGCACTGATAACCGCGCGGCTCGAAGATGCGCATGAATTTGCTGTCAAAGGGCAATCTGAGAACGCAAATGCCGAACAAGCGGCCGGTTACGTCGGCGACATCATATCAAATTTGGATGAAATTTATGTCCAACTGAATGCCATAGAGTTGATCAAAAATCTGTAACACGTAATGTCTGCTTTATCCCGAAAGCGGACACTAGAAATTGACTGAAATGTCAATCCATACTCATATAGGCGTCGAGTGTCTGATGAAAATGCCGGATTCGGCTTTCCTGATAGTTGGCAAGGGTGGTTCCCTTTTTCTTTGTTGCCCGTAGCCCTCGCTGGATACGGCGCAAATTGTCGGTGTCCTGATCGACAATCATAGCTGTAGAACCCATTTCCGTGGCCTTCGCCCAATCCTCATCTTCTTCGAGCCAAGTCATTTTGGCAGGTTCCGGATGCGATCCGTCAGGATTTTTCGGAAAATAGTAGAAAAACTCCATGATCGATTTTTCCGGATTGTCTCCGAGCGGCCGAAAGCGGTAGCCGACCGAAAGGCCAACCCCGCCATAGGGAACAAAATTCGGAAACAACGTATACTGAATGAGATCAACCGCGACTGCATCCGACAGGTTAGAAGTGTCTTGCCGGGTTGAATTGGATATCCGCTCCCGCGCCGTGCGGGCGATGCGATCGCGAAGCGTTTCACCTTCTGCGAGTGGATTTCCCGTCGCATAAAAAGGAATATCACGTTCGACTGCCTCACGCGATTTTTCTGGATTGATGTTTGACCGGGAGGGGCTGGGTACGCCCATGGCACTGATCATCCTGTTTACATGACGCACACCTTCATAGGTATCATATTGGGTGTTGCTGTCGCCATAATAGGGAACGGTCTGCGAATGTGCGACCGGAACATGATAAGCTTCGGCAAAGGCCTCGAAAACCAGCTTCCAGTTACATGGCATGACCTTGGCCACGTGCATTCCCATATAGCGGTCTTCCAGTTCAAACTCGCTGAAATGGTCAGGCAAAATTTCAAGATAGCTTTCCAGTGATTCACAATTTTCATCGAAATTGACGAACACAAACCCACCCCAAAGGCCCACTTTTGCCTCTGGCAGATTGAACTTTGCCTTGTCGACATGCTTGAAATCCCAATCCCCGGGAATAGTCTTGAGCTTTCCATCCAGTCCCCAAGTCCAACCATGAAATGGACATTGCAGTTTCTGAATACACCCACCACTCTTTCTTAGCTGTGTACCGCGATGGAGGCAGCTATTCACATAAGCGCGGATACTGTCGTCACTTTCGCGAACAACAATAAGAGAGTCATGACCGATTTCATAGACAATATGATCCCCGACATTCGGGATCTCCTCCAGCCGACAGGCGACTTGCCAGGTCTTGCGCCAGACTTTCTCCACCTCCAGGTCGTGCCATTCCTTGCTGTAGTAGCGTTCGATCGGAATATCCTCATCACCCATATCGACGCGCGATTCCGCCCGCATATGCGCTGGCGGTGCGATTCTATCCTGACCGTAAATATCCTGCAGAGAAGGTTGTGGGCGTTCGGCCGGGGGAGCGAGTGTCTTGGTCATCATAACTTCCTGATCAGTGGTGAAAAATACGGTCAAATGCCCAGCTGTTTTCGAATGCCTTTCAATCCGCTGGTGTAGAGATCCAGAGCAACCTTTTTGGCTTGGTCAACATCGCCAACCGGTTCGAATGTCGATTGCCAATTCACCATGCATCGATTGTCTGGCAGTTTCGTAACCTTGGCGATCGCAAAATAATCCTTGAATGGCAGCGGGGTTTGATTGTCCATGGAATAGCCAATGCGCATGGCCGCAGCATCGAAAATCTCGAGCTTCTCGCGGACGAGCCCGACACTGCTGGTGATGATACGAACAGCACCTATGCCCGTGCCGTCCATCTCAATATGTAAAATGCTTCCAGGTGGCGCCCATTTGTCAAGGCCGGAAAAATCGGAAATGAAAGCCCAAACCTCTGTTGCCGAGGCATTGATGATTTCCTCGTGATCCATACTCGCCATGTTAATCTCCTGGGCCTCAATTGCGTTCGGGGGTCAGCGTGATCCAGATTTCTCTTGAATCATTTAGTCATTCATTTACAAACAAACTGGTCTGTATGTTTTAGAGAGTCAAGAGGCAATTATGGCAACGACCAGTAGATTGACAACTGAGAGGGTTCCAAACGTTCGGCGGAGTGAAGTTATGCGGACGCGCCTACTTGACGCCACAATCTACGTCATTGCATCGGATGGCTGGACAAATGCCAGCACGGCGAAGATTTGCGAAAAAGCGGGAGTTTCACGCGGTGCGCAGACTCATCACTTCCCAACGCGCAACGATCTGATGCTTGCCGCAGTCAGCGAAAATTCCGAACGCTACAAGCGTCGGATCGAGTCAGAAAACACCGGGCTGGCCGAACGGGGGGATCCGTTTCGAAACTATCTGAAACTCCTTTGGGATGCCTGCTTTGAAGAGGAGTTTGTTAAGAGCTGGCTGGAGGTCATGATGGCAGCACGCACAGATGCGGAACTCATTGAGGTTGTCCAAAAGCTCGACGCGGCGGCGATGAAATTCATGCGGGAAGCCACACAATCTATAGCTGAAGAGGAATATTCTGGTGGGGAAGCCGCCGATATAATTGAACTCAGCGTCATGTTGCTACGCGGTATGATTATCCAGAACGGTATCCACCAAAATCGCGATCATTTGCGCCGTCTCTTTGATAAATGGTTGGACCTAGTCATCAGTCTTTTGACGAAGAGGTAACTTTTCCTCGATTTATGCGATTTCATGAATGCTGCCAATTTCCGCTTTTGCGCCCATAACAGACACTAGCCTGTGTATGCTTTATCCCGGTCGCTTGAGACGTTAGATTAATGTCTCAAGCGACCGGGTTATTTCTGCCACAAACTTCTTCAACCTTGCGGTCTGTCGGTTAGCAGGCGCATAGGCGATATTGACCTGCAGATCTGGTGCACGCCAGTCAGGCAAAGCATTCAGAAGATTGCCATCGGCGAGATCCTGATGAACGAGCCATTCCGGCATAACCGCCACAGAATGGCCGGAGAGAATGGATCTATGGGCGGCAAATATATTGTTCGTAGTAAAGGAAACCGCAGGCTTGAAAGCTTTCTTCGATCCCGTCCTATCGGTCAAAGGAATATGACCGCCTTCAAATGGTGCCAAGGCCGCAAACGGTAACCTGGCTAACGATTCAGGAGAATGCTGTGCATTTTTAGCGAGGAGCCGCGGCGAGGCCACAATTATCCGTTTTACCGATATGACCGGTTTAACAATGAGCGTTTCATCAGGCACCGGCCCGACCTTGATCCACAGATCACATCCTAATTCGGAAAATTTGATATCTCCATCTTCCAATATCCAGTCGATTTGGACATCTGGGAAATTTATCTGAAACGCAGCCGCCGCATCTGACAACAGCTTTTGTCCGAGCGCGACAGGCGCGACCACACGAACGGGACCTCGCATCACCTCGGCTTCATCCGCAAAAGTTTCGACAAGCAGCGACCAGCTCACAAGCTGCGCTCTGGCTTTTTCAAGGCAAACTTCCCCTGCTGATGTCAGCGCCAGGCTATGGGTCGTCCTCGTAATCAACTGGATGCCGAGACGGTCTTCCAGATCAGACAGTTGCCGGCTGGCCGATGCCTGGGAAAGGCCCAAATCTCTTGCAGCCGCGCTGATTGAGCCCCGTTCGGCAATGCGAACAAATGTTTCCAGCAATGTCAAACGGTCCAGACTCTTGCTCATACGTATTACGTATAATAGTTACCTGTATTCTCTGTATACCAAATAATCTCTTCGTCCGTCATTACTCCTCTATCGGCCGCTGCAGGCCATTTGACAGACAGGAGATAATGATGACAAATTCCAATGCACTTAGTTTTGAACTTGAGGGTCAAACCACCGTCAATCGGCTGGGCTATGGCGCCATGCGCCTGACCGGTCAGCCCGGTAATTTCGGTCCCTATGCGGATTGGGAGGCAGGCAAAGCCCTGTTGCGTCACGCTCTCAATTCCGGCGTGAATTTCTTTGACAGTGCGCGTTCTTACGGGCCGCTGACAGCAGATCAAATCGTCGGGGAAGCGTTAGAGGGCAGCAAGGCTTTCATCGCAACCAAGGGCGGCATCGACAAACCGGCTGCGAACAGGATCACCGTTGATGGATCGCGAGACACTTTGTTCCGGGAAATTGATCAGGCCCTGGCCAACCTGCGCAGAGACCAGATCGATTTGTTCCAGCTTCATCGCATTGATCCCAACATACCGGTTGAACGGTCGGTAGCGGCATTGGCTGAGGCCAGAGCAGACGGGCGTATCAAGCATATTGGCCTATCGAATGTGAACAGAGAAGAGCTGGATCGTGCGCTGACAGTCGCTCCGATTGCCAGTGTCCAGAACCGGTTCAATATGGCCGAGACTGAGCAAGATGATCTGGTCGATTATACCGCCGAAAAAGGTATCGCCTTCATTCCCTATGGACCGCTTGGTGCCAATCCTATGCAACAAGGCGCAAAGCTGGAACCGCGCGCGGCATTGGCCTGGCTGCTGAAACGCTCTCCCAACATCATTGTTATTCCAGGTACAACATCGATTAATCATCTGAACCAGAATATTAGCGCCCTGGAACTGATATGAAAATCGGGACAGGCGTCTCTGCGAAAGCTGAAAGGCAAGGCGGCAAAACCCGCCTTGCCTTTCGAACCTGGATGGGGGTTTATCCGGTTTTGACCGTTATTGCGGTGGTCTTGGATCCGTTTCTAAACGATTTGCCAATTCCAATTCGAACGATGGTGATGAGTATCCTAATGGTGCCCATCATGGTCTTCTGGATAATGCCAGTAATTTTCAGAATTGGAACTAAGTCTTAATGTCCGCTTTTGCGCCCAAAGCAGACCCTGGCGTTGTGGCTGCTATATCCCGATAGCGGGCAGCTCGACAAATTTCACCAAAGTGGCTCGCTACATTTTGGGCAATAACGAACCGGCCAGGGATAGAAGATCCAATATCTCCCTTTCGTAACAAACCAATGGCCACAAGGGCGTTTTGAAGAAGAAAGTACTGTTGCCAAAACCGCCGAAGCTAAAGCGGTCCATAGCAAAATTTCACGGTAGGGGCTCTGAAAGAAAAATGCGATCGGAAACATAAAGCACAAACAGTAGAAAAAGGGTATCAATCGAACGAGTTTCATTAAGCTGCCATTTGTTATGCAATGTAACAAAGCTAGCTCATATGTGGGTACGTTCACAGCAAATTCTAATGTCCGCTTTTGCGCCCATAGCGGACACTAGGTACCCGATTGAGATTAATAGGGATCACTTTCAATCATATGAGGCCTCTTGCTTTCCATAAATCTTTGCCATCGTCAGACGCTTCCTGGTGATTACTCGCTTCGATAAGTCTCTTGTATGCGGTGTTTTGGGACAGAAAAACCTGGCCTGACAACTCGTCAAGAAAGTGCGACCTTTTCAGGCGGTCCATGACCGGCCCCTTCACTTCGGAGAAATGCAGGCAGATATTGGCGTCATCGAGCCTGTGATTAACCGCTTCGATGCTTTCCAGCGCAGATGCATCGATTGCATTAACCGCCGAGCACATCAGGATCACGTGACGGACATCCTTATGGTCAGCGACCTGTTCCAGTATAAATTCTTCCAGCCAGCGGGCGTTGAGATAGGTCAGGCTTTCATCGATCCGGATCGTCAAAATACGCGGATCGGTGAATACTTTGTGGCGTTCAATATTACGGAAATGCTCCGTCTCTGGCACGCGCCCGACAATTGCGGCATGGGGTCGCGAGCTGCGCCACAAAAATAGTGCAAGGCTAAGGGCGACGCCCGCGATAACGCCGGGTTCAACCCCGGCAAGAAGCGTGATGCCGATGGTTGCCGCCATCGCAGAGAAATCGGTCTTGGAATAGAGCCAAATGGTGCGTGGGGTTTTTAGATCAACCAGACTGAGCACGGCAACAATGATCGTTGCTGCAAGTGTGGCGATGGGAAGCGATGCCAGCAATGGGGTCAGAAATAGAGCAGCAACGGCGATACCGACAGCCGTAAAGGCACCGGCGGCGGGAGTCTCCGCTCCGGCATCAAAATTGACCACCGATCGGGCAAACCCGCCGGTGACAGGATAGCCGCCGGAAAAGGCGGCCGACAAATTTGCCGCACCCAAACCGACAAGTTCCTGATCCGGGTCGATACGCTGACGCCTTTTTGCAGCCAGAGTCTGCCCGACAGATACCGATTCAACAAAGCCGATAATGCTGAGTAGCAAGGCCGGAATGGCAAGCTTCTGCCATAGATCGAGATCGATTAACGGCACGGAAAACGGCGGCAGGCTTTGCGGAATATCGCCAACAACTTGTACGCCTTTGGCTTCCAATCCAAAAACTATGGTAGCAATTGTCGATGCCGCAACGGCGGCGATAGGACCTGTTTTGGCGGTCAAATCTGCTGCGCGTGCTTTCAGGCCGAGACGCATGAGAAGCGGCTTCAATCCTTTACGGACCCAGAACAAAAATGCAGTGGCCAGCACGCCTATGACAAGCGTCGGGATATTCACGGTGCCAATCGACGAGAACAGGCTTGTAACCAGCTCCGGCATCGCAGCGCCGCTGGCCTGGATACCAAAAATGGACTTCAACTGGCTGGTTGCGATGATGATGCCGCTGGCGGTGATAAATCCCGATACCACGGGATGCGATAGCAGATTGGCGAGAAAACCAAGTTTGAATAGTCCCATCAGCAACAGGAACAAGCCCGACAGCAATGCCAGTATCAAAGCAGCCGCGATAAATTGGGGGCTTCCGGGCGGTGCGATAGTACTGGCCGCGGTCAATGTCATGAGCGATACAACCGCAACCGGACCAACAGCCAATGTTCGGCTTGTGCCAAATATGGCATAGGCAATTAGCGGCATGATTGACGCGTAAAGACCGATTTGCGCGGGCAGCCCCGCCAGCATGGCGTAGGCCAGACTTTGCGGGATCAGCATGATTGTAACAATTATTGCTGCAACCCCGTCGTTGGTCAGCGTCGTAGAATTATATGATCGCCCCCATTCGAGGATCGGGAAGTATCTGGAGATTTTCATCTGCGCGTCAATTCGCGGCAATTTGATGCGGTTTGACCATCCATTCGCGCCCCTTGAGCATTCCGTGCCAGTAGACTGGAGGCAGTATCGTATCTTTCAACAACCATGCAAGTCGGGAGGGGCGCGTACCATCAATCAGCCAGTTGGGAAAGCTGGGCAATAGTTTGCCATCATAACCGAACTCCGCAAGAATGATCTTGCCACTTTCCACCGTTAGCGGGCAGCTGCCATAGCCATCATAATCCGCTGCTGGCGGCTTGTCTTCCAAAGCGGCCAGCGCATTCACTGCTACGACCGGTGCCTGCTTGCGCGCCGCCGCCATGGTTTTGGCATTGGGTGCGCTACAGGCATCGCCGAGCGAATAAATGTTCGGATATTTCATATGCCGCAATGTTGCCTGATCAACATCAACAAACCCGTTTTCTGCGGCCAGCGGGCTTGATCGGATAAAATCCGGAGCGCATTGGGGCGGGACGACATGGATCATGTCAAATGCTTCCTGGACGCGCTCCGTCTTGTCACCGTCTTTTTGTTCGAAAGTTGCGATTTTGGCCTCGCCATCAACAGCAACAAGCGTCGATTCAAAGTTCAGATGCGCATCATAACGTTCGACATATTCCATCAGAGCAGGGACATATTCCTTCACACCAAACAGCACGCCGCCGGAATTGTGAAATTGCACATCAATATTGTGCAAAATGCCGGCCTTCTCCCATCTGCTGCAGGACAGGTACATCGCCTTTTGCGGTGCACCGGCACATTTGATCGGCATGGGCGGCTGCGTGAACAGCGCGCGACCTTTCGCCAGGTCCTCGACCAGCTGATTTGTATAGGGCGCGAGATCATGGCGATAGTTGGACGTGACGCCGTTTTCCCCCAGGGCTTCGGGCAGGCCTTCTATCGCCTTCCAATCCAATTTGATTCCCGGGCAAATGATGAGCACATCATAGCCAATTTGCTGGCCATCGGCGGTGAGAACTAGGTTGTTGTCGGGATCGAATGTTTCTGCTGCGGCCTTGATCCATTTGGCACGATCGGGGATCAGGCGTTTTTCTTCGCGTCTGGTGAAGTCTAGGGAGAATATACCGCCGCCAACCATTGTCCAGCCGGGCTGATAATAGTGAACTTCTGACGGTTCTATGATTGCCAGGCTTACTTTTTCGTTGCGTTTGAATATGCTTGAGGCGGTCGCAATGCCCGCTGAACCACCACCGACAATGACGATGTTGAACCTGCTTTGCTCTTTTGCTGTGCTTGATTTCGTAATTTTCCCATCACTTGCCATTAGACATCCTTCCCGATGATTTTCACGGATCAATTGGTAACGCGGTGCACCGCCATTCCCGCCAGCATGGCGATAACGAACGCCAAAGCAGGCAGAGGATTGATGGCCAGATCGGCCAGTCCCGGACCGGGGCAGAGGCCACTAATGCCCCAACCAGCACCAAAAAGGGCCGCTCCGGTTCCCAATTTGCGATCTATAATTGTTGTTCCGGGCAACGAGAAATGGGCGTCTGCAAATGGCTTTTCGACCCTCCTTTGAATGAGCCATGCAATAGCCATTGGAATGATCGCTCCACCCATCACAAAGGCGAGCGTCGGATCCCAATTGCCAAACAGGTCAAGAAAGCCCTGAACACGCGCTGGATCGGACATGCCGGAAAAGGCAAGGCCGGCACCGAATATGCTGCCAGCTACCAGTGCAATCGCAAGGCGGATCATAACAAACCCCCAAAGCGCATCAGCGCCACCGTGGCAAAACCACTAGCCATGAAAATAGCTGTTGCAGTGAGCGAACGACGGGAGAGTCTCGACATCCCGCAGACACCGTGCCCGCTGGTACATCCCGAACCGAGACGCGTACCGAAGCCGACTAGCAAACCGCCCAGAATCATCGGGATCACCGACGGCGGAAAGCGCGTTACTACGCCACCGGTTGCAAGGGACACCAAAAACGCTCCCAGCGGCAGGCCGATAACGAAAGCTATGGCCATGCTTCGCGGTGCGCCGCTGTCCGCAATGCCTGTCGCCCGCGCCGCAAGTCCGCTGACACCAGCGATACGACCAAGGCCAAGCAGCATCAGGGCTGCGGCTATACCGATCATCAGACCGCCAATGAGGCCTTCAACCGGCATCGCGTGAGGAAAAGCGGCGAGCATCAGACGCCGTTCAGCGGAAGTTTGAGATAGCGCACACCATTATCCTCGGCAGGCGGCAGATGACCCGCACGCATGTTAACCTGAACCGATGGTAGGATCAGACGCGGCATATCAAGCGTTTTATCCCGTGCGGTGCGCATCTTGACAAAATCATCCTCGCTTATCCCGTCATGGGCGTGAATATTGCCTTCTCGCTGTGCGACAACAGTGGTTTCCCAGACATATTGATCGCGCCCTTCCGGCAGATAATCGTGGCACATGAAGAGGCGGGTGGTTTTGGGAAGCTCCAATATCCGGCGGAGCGAACGATATAGCTGCCGCGCATCACCCCCTGGAAAATCAGCCCGGGCAGAGCCGTAATCCGGCATGAACATCGTATCGCCAACAAACACGGCATCGCCGATCACATAGGCTATGTCAGCCGGTGTGTGGCCGGGAACATGCATGACGGTCACATCAATATTGCCAATGTTGAACGTGTCGCCATCGGCAAAAAGATGATCAAAGTCAGAGCCGTCGCGCTGAAATTCCGTGCCAGCATTAAACAGCTTGCCGAAAACCTGCTGAACGGTGACGATATGCTCACCAATGGCAATTTTGCCGCCCAGTTTTTCCTGCAGATAGGGCGCTGCCGAAAGATGATCCGCGTGGGCATGCGTTTCCAGAAGCCATTCAACCTCTAGGCCTTGCTCTTTCACATAGTCGATCACCTGGTCAGCTGAATCGAAAGATGTTCGCCCGGACGCGGGATCAAAGTCAAAAACACTGTCGACGACCGCTGCCTTTTTCGTCTCTTCGTCGTGGACGACATAAGTGACCGTGAAGGTCGGTTCGTCAAAAAACGCCTTGATAATCGGGATGTTCCGTTGCGCCGAAGACACTTGATTCGACGCATGGGTAAGTACTGGGTCGGTCATAGGATATCCTCTTATATTCATATTTACATAAATCATGTAATACACTATACGTGTTGCGTCAATAGGACCGCAATGCCAAACGGGTGCCAGAGGAAGACTTGATGACAGAAGAACAACCAAATACCCCAGCAATGCTGCGCGTTGGCGATAAGATACCGGACTTTGAGGCACGCACCACACATGGCCCGATCAAGCTGTCCGATTATCGTGGTCGCTGGTTGATTTTCTTCTCCCACCCGGCTGATTTTACGCCCGTATGTACAACCGAATTTGTTGCGCTCGCGCGCAAGGCCGACACCTTTGAAAAACTGGACTGCGCTCTGGTTGGCCTATCGGTTGACAGCTTATATTCGCATCTCGCATGGGTACGCGTCATTCAGGAACAATACGGGGCGGAAATATCCTTTCCGATTGTTGAAGACCCCAGCATGGCTGTCGGCAAGGCTTTCGGGATGATCGACGAAAGTGCAACAGACTCTACTGCCATGCGAACAAGCTACTTCATTGATCCTGAGGGAATCATCCGGGCAACAACCTGCTATCCCTATAATGTCGGACGATCGGTCGATGAAATGATCCGCCTGCTCACCGCTTTGCAAACGGTTGCAGACGGGGAAGCTCTCACCCCCGAAGGGTGGCAGCCTGGCGATGATCTTCTTGCGGCACCGCCAGCCTCGATTGCGGATATTGACGACCGTGAAGACTGGTTCTGCAGGAAGGTGAAGGCGGTATGACCGCGCTCTTCGAAAGCCGGGAGCTGGCCGATCGCGCTAGCGAGAAATTGAAAGTCTATGCGCAGCCCCAGCGATTGATGATCCTGTCATTTCTGGCTGGCGGAGAGAGTACGGTCAGCGAAATCGACAATGCAACGGGCATCGGACAACCGGCGTTGAGTCAGCAATTGGCGGCGCTCAGGCGCGCAGAAATTGTAAAAACGCGACGGGATGGAAAGCAAATCTGGTATGAGCTGGCCGATGACACCGCGCGCCTGTGCGTTGAAACCATGGAAGCGATACTGAAGGACAAGCCGGATAAGCAGCAACTATTGGAAGCTGCGATGCCTAATGCATCGACAAAAAAGCGAAAGTCGGCGACCGCCGGTACGGCAGGTTTCGCCAAAATTCTCTAGGCGCTATCAAAAAACATATCCGGTCAATTCATTTACACGGTATAAGTTGGGAGTTGTAGCTGTTTTCCAATAACCGCATTTGCGTCCATGGAGAACGAGACCTTTTGGCCGCCTCATCCGAGGGAGGCATGTCTCTCAAAAGCTCCCCCCATGGT
The DNA here is from genome assembly GCA_947493215.1 of uncultured Sphingomonadaceae bacterium. Lineage (GTDB taxonomy): Bacteria > Pseudomonadota > Alphaproteobacteria > Sphingomonadales > Sphingomonadaceae > Parasphingorhabdus. Next base: position 75,220 of record CANLQE010000003.1, read on the forward strand.
GTCGGCCGTTAAGTATTATCCCTGATTTGGCCTGCTCTCGCAGGCGGCTATTTATTTTATGTCCGTTTTAGGAATCGTTTTAGTCGGTGACCCGAGCAAGGAGCTGAAAAATGTCATTACATATTGGTGATACCGCCCCAGACTTTACAGCTGATAGCACCGTGGGTGAAATCAACCTTCACAAATGGGCTGAGGATAGTTGGGTGTTTTTCTTCAGCCATCCGGCTGATTTCACGCCTGTTTGCACAACAGAGATGGGCCGAACAGCTCAGCTTGCTGATGAATTCGCCGCGCGCAATACAAAACCACTAGGTCTTTCAACGGATATTGTTGAAGAACATTGGGACTGGATTCACGATGTAGATTCTACCCAGAACACAACCGTTCATTTCCCCATTCTTGCAGACCCTGATTGTGCAATCGCAAAGCTATACGACATGATCCATTCTGGCGAGAGCGATACAGAAGCGGTGCGCTCTGTGTTCATCATCGATCCTGATAAAAAGATCCGGCTTACCATGACTTATCCTATGAGCGTTGGTCGAAATTTTGACGAAATCCTTCGCGTCATCGATGCGCTGCAGCTGGGCGATAAAAAACGCATTGTAACGCCTGCCGATTGGCGCCCCGGTGACAAGGTTATTATCCCGCCTTCCATCGACAATGACGAAGCGGCAAAGCTATTTCCGGACGGCTGGGAAGAATTGCGACCTTATCTGCGTCTGACCGAGGCAGCCTGAACCAATAGGTTGGTTTTGTAGAGTTAAGCTTCGACGAGTTCGGTATGACCGAACCCCTTGCTATAATCGAGAAGCGATACAATCACGAGATCGATACGAATAAACGCAACGTCAGCTTGTTCATCCATCGTCAGGTCTTCTACCTGCGGGAATTTTGCGTAGATTAATTGCCCGATCTTTTCCTGTTCGTTGGCACCGGTGACGATGGTTGCATGACCGGCCGCAGAAAGGCTTTTGATTTCATCCCAGTCTTCATAGGGGCGATCCACCGTTAGCGATACTCTTCCGTCCCGCGCAATGTTTCGGGCTTTTTGCGAGTTTGGTGATGTTCCGAAATAGATTGTAAGACCGTCATTTACAAAACTCACCGTCGTTGCTTGCGGAAACCCATTTTCGCGGACGGTTGCAATGGTCATGTCATTGACGTCTGTCAGGATGGAATTGATCATCTCGTGTTGCATCTTGTTCATAACGGTTTCCTTCCTGGATGGTTATTTCACCGATCAATGCCCGATTGTGGAATCCGCAAATCAATCGTCCCAAAGCTTCCGGATATCTTCTGGCAAACCTGCTTTTATGTCGTTCATCTCTCCGACCGAAACATGATCGGCGATAATGTTCAGAGCTGCCGAGACTGCTTCTGACGGGTTATCGTTGGGATCATTGCCAAAAGCTGTCTCGACTGCTGAAACAAACTGGTCTTTGTGTTTTATGGTCGCGGACATTTTAGAGGGACGATAGCCTTCATAGTAGATCCCGCGGATGAGCGTCGGTAGCTGGGCTGCCAGATGCGCGCATTCATTGGGTTGCAAACGGTCACGCAGCACGTGCAGGGTTGATCGCAGCAAGATATAAGCCCGATGTTTGTCATCCCAGTCGAGCTCGGACATGACCTCGTTAACCCAGATATTGGCATCCTGAATGGCCTTGTCGAAAATGGGTAAGCCTAGTGCGCTCATGATGTTTCTCCTCGGTTTCCGGTTTGAATATCGGCCTGCACAACTATCTCCTTCCGCGCGTGCCAAACGTAAGGAGTGTCGACGGAGATATTGGGATAGTCTGAAAAGGCTGGAGACCGCATTCGTGGATTCTACATAGTGGAAACTACCTAAAAGCGGGATTGAGCACATTCAAAAGTCTGCCATCGCCAGCGATGCCCCTCAATAGCCTTCCTTTTTGATATAATCTGGCGACATCTTCGACGCGGCACAATTGTGTTCCCATGGTCATTACGGCGGCCGACCCGGCGGCAACGCCAAAATGAAAAGCCTCCTCGATTTCGATGCCCGCTGCGATGGCGAAGGTCATGGCCCCAACGAAACTGTCTCCTGCACCGACGGCTGACCCGATGGAAACATCCGGTGCAGGCGCATAAGTGACGCCCGATTCCTGTGCCAGAATAGCGCCCTGTGCACCCAGAGATACGACAATATTTTTAGTGTTCCCGCGGCTTATCATCTCCATTGCTGCCCCGCTTGCCTGATCCCGATTAAGAGCTTTTCCGACAAGCTGTTCCATTTCTTCCAGACTAGGTTTGGCAAGAAAAACCGCAGCCTGATCCAGCGTTGTGCGCAACGCTTCGCCGGAGCTGTCGAGAATGAGTTTCGCGTTTTTCTGGGCGGCAATTTGCGCTATTTGCGCGTAGCTGTCATCGGGCGCGTTTTCGGGCAGGCTGCCGGTTGTCACGATATAGTCGAAATCTATCCCATTGATGTAATCAAGAACTTGCTCGAGTTCTCCTTCGACCATTGCTGGGCCTTCAGGAATGAAACGATATTCCACTTCGGACTGCAATTCGTGAACGGTATAGGATATTCGCGTTGCACCCGACGCGGCAATATGATGCTGGTTGATAGGCAATTGATCCAAACTATCTTTTAAAAGCGCCCCCGTCGCGCCACCTGCCAGATAGAGAAGTTCGGGTTTGCCACTAAGTTCAGCGATTACACGGGCAACATTCACACCGCAGCCACCGGGATGATGCACTTGGTTGCGGGTCCTGATCTTTATTGTCGGTTCGACATTTTCTGCTTCGCAGGAGACGTCGACGGCCGGATTGAGCGAGATAGCTAAAATGGTTTTCATGATATACGAACCTCAACCTGCCGTTCGGAGCCATCTTCTGGGAATGTCACAATCGCCTGAAGTTGGGCGATGCCATCGACGAATATCTGGTTGGTATCCATAGCATCTTTAGCTCTTTTCACGACCAGTGAAATAGACCCTTGGGGACCTTGAATAGTTGACGAGAAACCGGGCCACTGCTCCGGCAGGCACGGTTTGATATGGAGCGCACCACCTTTGCGAGTGAGGCCCAATATATCCTCCACGCCCAGCCGCCATGTCCATGCGGCAGCGCCGGTATACCAGCTCCAGCCGCCACGGCCGCCATGCATGTCACCGCCAGCAATATCAGCGGCCATCGCATAGGGTTCCGTCCGATAACGCTCCGCCTGCTCACGATCCGGCACGCGTTTGATCGGGTTGAGCATATTGAAGATATCCATGGCTTTGCCCGCATCCCCGGATCGCGCAAAGGCCATGCCAAGCCATGTTGCAGCATGAGAATATTGGCCGCCATTTTCCCTGATGCCGGGCGGATAGGCTTTGATATAACCAGGGTCGCGAGGGGTTTTGTCAAAGGGTGGCCACAAAAGCTTGGCGATCTGATATTTTTCATCAACCAGTTCCCGATAGGCCGCATCCAGCGCGGTTTTTGTTCGGGTGGCATCGGCGCTGGCAAATAGCGCCCAGGATTGTGAAATACTATCGATGCAACATTCCATATTTTCCGAAGAGCCCCACGGATGGCCATCATCATCAAAAGCGCGCCGATACCAACCGCCGTCCCAACCCGATTCCTCCACATGGTGAAGTAAATCCTTTGCTCGCTGCGACCATGCGTCGGCCAGCCGCGGCTGTTCGATACGCTGATTTAGGGCGGAAAAGGCATTGGCGATTGTGATGACAAACCAGGCCAACCAGACGCTTTCTCCCCGCCCTTCGTCACCGATGCGGTCCATGCCATCATTCCAGTCACCCGCGCCGATCAAAGGTAGATTGTGACGGCCATGAGTGAAGCCTCGCTCCAGCGCTCTTTCACAATGATCGAGCAGAGTTTGGCCAGCGGCGGTTTTCTCAAAACTGGAATAGCGATCCTCTTCATCAGCCGACAGCGGCGGCGCGCGCAGATAGGGAACCTTCTCCTGCAATATGCTCTCGTCGCCAGTGACCTCGACATAATGACAAACAGCATAGGGCAGCCACAGAAGATCGTCAGAGAAACGCGTGCGTACGCCACGATCAGAGGGTGGATGCCACCAATGCAGCACGTCGCCTTCCTCAAACTGATGCGCTGCGCAGTCCAATATATGGGCGCGGGCGCGGGCCGGATCATTGTGCAGAAACGCCATGACATCCTGTAACTGATCGCGGAAACCAATGGCCCCGCTTGCTTGATAAAATCCTGCGCGCGCCAATATCCGCGATGCCATGGATTGATACAGCAGCCAACGGTTGATCATGATATCAAATGCTGGATCTGGGCTATGCACTTCTAATGCGCCGAGCAGGTCATCCCAATGGTTAGTAAGTTGATCAAAAGCAGCGTCTCTCCGGGCCGGTATTTTCCAATCAGCCATGAGCGATTGGGCTTGCGCATCATCGGCACCTTGCCCGAGCAGAAAAACTACCTCCTGACTGGCACCCGGCTCCAGTTCACAATGAACCTGATAGGCGCCGCAGGGATCAGTCCCGGCGGGTGCCAGCCCTTCAAGGCCCCAGCGCCCCAATCCTGCAGGATTTTCCAAATTGCCTTCACGGCCCAAAAATTCCCGCCGGTCGGTTGTCAAGCCATGGGGTTGGTGATTAGCGGTCAGAAAAGCAGCCTGCTCAGAAAAATCAGGGTTCCAGCTGTTGCGGGCCATGATCGCATGATGGTCAGGGTCATAGGAACAGCAGATAGTGGAGCGCGATACGCTGCGTAGCGCCCCGAGCAGCCAGTCGACATAATAGGTTGCAGTGATGCGGCGGTGACGCGCCGTGTGATTGGTGACGCGAAGGCGGATTATTTTCACCGGATCGTCAACCGGAACGAAGACCCGCAAATCCTGTTCCAGGCCGAAAGATATTTTGCGCCATTCGCTATAACCGGCACCATGACGGATCTGGCAGCTTGCTTCTCGGCCATTGGGCCCAGGCGTTGGCGTCCAGACTTCCGCTGTCTCTTCATCGCGCAGATAAAGAACCTCGCTGGGGTCATCCATGACCGCGTCATTAGTCCAAGCGGTTAGCCGGTTTTCGCCACTGTTGACGGCCCAGGTAAAGCCGCCACCAGCCTCCGTGACTGCGCAGCCAAATCCATCATTGGCTAATATATTGACCCAAGGGGCCGGCGTTGTTTCGCCTGGTGCAAGATGAATGACATATTCCCTGCCGTCCGGTTCAAACCCGCCCAAGCCATTATCGAACAACAGATTGTCGGGGCGGACCAATTCGGGAACATCGGTTTCCGGCACTGGAGCGCTCGCTGGTTCAAAATACGGTAAGGCGGGCGCTGGTTGAAAAGCAGCGGTGACTTGGTCTTCCAAACTGCCATGCTCATCATCTATGATCACCCGCGACATGGCCTCGACCAGCCGCACCTGCTCTGGCCCGACCTGGTCAGCAAACAGCAGGTGGACACCGCCATTGCGGCCAAGCAGCCATTGACCGTTAACCTCGTGCAGCAGCGCCATCAGGTCATCGCGCACCGGTTCGATATATCCTGACGCAGCCGATTGCATGATGATGAAATCGACCTCCAAACCCTGTCGCCGCCATAATTGGTGCGCCCGGATTAAATCCTGAAGTATTGAATCGGGGAGATGTCCTGTCTTCAACATCAATATGGGATAATCGCCGGAAATGGCCATGCCCCACAGATTGGGCTGGCCCAGCCGGTTTTCGCGAATCTTTTCCGGATCAGTGCGGCGCTTGGTATTGGGATAAACTAGCAGGGAACCAAGCGCTTGCATGACAGGCAATTGGTCCGAAGTCAGGCCAAGTTGATCGATTTCCTGCGCAGTCGAAGAGGCAGCATCATTTATCGCCCAGTCCAACGAAGGCAATGTCGCATAGCGCTCGGCAATTTCCAGAGCGGCCTCACGGGTCGCCGCCGCCACTGTGACGAAGCAAAATTCCTTGTGCGCAAATGGCTCCAGCTCGCATTTTACCTGTAACGACATGACCGGATCGAGCGTAAAGCCGGTCGTTCCGGATAAATCATGGTCGGCTCCATAAGGCCGACGCAAATTTCCATTGCGACCGATAAACCGCCGACGGTCGGTTTCATGGCCGGCCAGAGTCAGGGCTTCGTCCTCACTCACGATAAAGTGCAGTAATACCGGCGGCGCATCACGGGGATTGCGCGGCCGACGGGTGAATAGCTGACCGCCTATCTCTGGGATATATTCACTGCTCACGAACAGCTTGCTGAAGGCCGGGTGTCTTTCATCGTCTAGCGGCGGCGCAAGAACCACCTCACCATAGCTGGTCATTCGCATGGAACGTGGCCGATCACCTAGATTTCTTAAGGTGATCCGGCGGATTTCCAGATCATCACCAGCGGCAATTACTGCTTCCATGTGCAGGCTGATATCATGATCGCGGCGATGGAATTCGGCCATGTGGGAATGAAAGGTGACCTCATATTGATCGGGCCTGTCATCTGCGGGTTGGCGGGTGGCCGACCATATATGGCCATCATCCTCATCGTGCAGGTAGATCCATTGTCCGTCCGCATCCAGCACAGGATCGGCAAGAAATCGCGTCAGCGCATGATGCCGCCAGCGCAGCCCGCCGCCGCCGCCAGTGGAAATACAACCAGACAGATTACCATTGCCCAATAATAAAGCCTGCGGCGAGCTGGTTTGAAGCGGCGGACGCCATATATGAGGGACCGCTGTGGTACTCACCCTCAGGCTCGCCTGATCCATGCTTTCAATTCTTTCCACTTCGGAGGGCAGTTCCTCCGGAATCCGCTCGTGGAGCAGCAATGATACCGAACTTATCCGCGCATCTTCCTCAAAGCGTCTGACCAAAATATCATCGCATAAGCTATTGCCAATTGCGCACATGATCATGCCTTGATGATGGGCCATATAGGCATTCACCGGGGTTACATCTGCTGTGTTTTGCAGGCGTTCGGGCGTGTAATCGACAGCTTCCAGAAACCCGTAAAGCCCTGAAAAGCCATGCTTTACTATCGATTTTAAATTTTGGACGGCTTCCGATGGCATGACCTGCAGCGCTAATGCAGAAGCGTAAGGCGCAACGACAAGATCCTTGGCCAGTCCGCGCCGAAGTCCAAGTGCGGGAACGCCAAAAGCCTGATATTGGTAGCGATGATCCGGGTCTCTGGCAGAATAAGCAGATTCCGATATGCCCCATGGCATCCTGTTTTGCCGACCATAGGCTTGCTGCGTCTGCACTGCGACTTTCTCACTTTCGCTAAGCAAGGTTTGCGGGCCACTGCGCATTAACAGGCGCGGCATAAGATATTCAAACATGGATCCGTTCCAGGAGATGAGCGCGAGACCACCATTGCTACGCATGACCGGTCGACCAAGGTGAAACCAATGTTCCAGCGGCACATCCTGATTGGCGATCGCCAAATAGCTGGCCAGCCGCGCTTCGCTGGCGAGCAGATCATAATGATGGGAATCCATCCTGTCCGCGCTGACATTATAACCGATATGAAAAAGCCGCCGTTCGCGATCATAGAAAGGCGCAAATTCCATAGCATTGGCATAGGTTGCGGTTTTTGATGACAGTTGCTGCAATTTCTCCAACAGTTTTTCACGATTTTTGCGCCCGGTCTCAACAGCTTGGATGAGAGATTGCAGCCAGCGCTCTTCCTGCTGGTCATCGGCTTGTGCTGTCTGGATCAACAGCACCGCTCGGTGAGCACGCATTTCGTCAACGCCCCCTTCGAGCAAGGCTATAACTTGCCGATATAGATCCTGAAATTTGGACGGGACGTCGTCTTGCACCAACCAGGGAGCATATCTGTCGATATCATGCCGGATCGTCTGAATTTGATGGCGCAGCCGGTCAAGCCATGTGTGCAATTCACGCAGATTTACAGTGGATATTATGTCCTGAGTAGCCGCCAGTTTAACAATGGCTTGTTCAACGGCTGGTATCTCTTCTGTACATATCCGTTCCAATCCCGAGCGCCAATCTTGCGGATTGGCCGATAGTGCAGTCAAATTGCTACGAAGCAACGCGACCCGGGATGGCAGACTGTCAAAATCCTCTGGCATCTCGTCAAGCACAGCCGTCAATAAGCGCAGGACATCGTCTATCCCGCTCCATCTTTGCGGTTCGATAACCGGGGCATTTTGGATATCTCGGAGCAGAGCAACATAGGCGAGCAAGCAACCGGCAAAATTCCCGCTATCCACAACCGAGACATAGCGTGGTTCAAGCGGCTGCAAATCAACGGTACCATACCAGTTGAGGAAATGGCCGCGATGGGTTTCCAATCGATCGAGCGTAGAAAACATATTGCCGGTCCGCGCCGCCAATTCCTCTGCTCCGAGATAGCCAAAGTCCCATGCGCTAGCCGTCGACAACATCATCATGCCAATATTGGTCGGCGATGTCCGATGCGCGATTTCCGGATGTGGCTCTCCCTGATAATTGTCGGGAGGCAGCCAATTATCTTGTGGTCCTGCAAATGTTTCAAAATAGAGCCATGTTCGCCGCGCCAAATCGCGCAGGAACAGCTTATCGTCCTCATTCAAGGGTTTGACGGCCTTATGCCTCGGGCGATTGAGCAGCATCGTTATTTCGGGCGCGATGAACCACAGGACCAGCAGCGGCAAGGCGGCTAGCAAGGATGCGGGATTGCTTAACTGGATAGCTAGCCCCAGTGCAATCGATGCGGTCGGCCCTATCCACATGTACAACCATATGCGGACCCGCGAATGACGATTTTTCTGCCGGACTGTTTCATGCGCAGCAGTCGTCCATTGCAGCAAGTGGCTCTTCGAAACCAGCCGACGCCAAAGCGCTACAGAGATGGCATGTAGCGCGACCATCGCTTCAAATGGAAGATGGGCAACCGCAAAAAACCAGCGGCCGCTCTGGTCGGCAAGCTGCGCAAACCGGCCCCGCACAGCACCGCGCCGGCGCCCTTGGGCAAGGCCGGTAACAAGGTCTGTGAATATGTTTCCTGCGTGGGCAAAGACCGTCAGGAACGTCCAGAACCAGGGATTTCCGGGCAGTAATATCCAGCCGACAATGACCATCAGCATAAGCGAAGGTGCCACCAGGCTACGCCGCAAATTGTCAATAATCATCCAGTGGCTAAGCGCTGAAAGCGTATTTTTTCTCTTCTGGCCATCCGCTTCCCGAACGCGCCTGCCAAGCCATGGGAGCAGTTGCCAGTCGCCCCGGATCCAGCGATGCCAACGCTTGACATATTCGCGATAGGTGCCGGGAAATCCTTCATAAAGGATAATGTCAGAGGCTAGTCCGGCGCGTCCCAAAGAGCCCTCCAGCAGATCATGACTCAATATCGAATTTTCCGTGATGCGAGCATCTGTGCTTCGATGAAAGGCGGCGACATCATAAATGCCCTTACCGACAAATATGCCGCGGCCAAATATATCCTGATAGACATTTGATACCGCCCGGCTGTAAATATCAATCGCGGTATCGCCGGCGTAAAAGCGGGTAAAAAAGGTCCGACTGACACCTTGAGGAGCCATTTCGACCCGCGGCTGCAATATTGTATAGCCGGAGATGATCTGGCCCGTCTTGGGATCAAAACGAGCAATGTTGAGCGGATGAGCGAGCGTACCAACCAGCCTTGTCACGGTCCCGGTGGGCAACATGGTATCGGCATCAACGGTGATCACAAAACGAATGCCCGACAGGGCCGCGCGGTTTCCCTCATGGAAAGAAAAACCGTTATCATCGCCTTCGACCAGTAGTCGGTTAAACTGTTCCAGCTTGCCGCGCTTTCTCTCCCACGCCATCCAGCATTTTTCCGCGTCATTATATTGTCGTGTGCGGAGCAAGAGGTGAAAGGGGCCAACACCTTTTTTGCCGTGTTTTTGATTAAGGGATCTTATGCTCTCAACTAGCTGCCCTGTGATTTCCTCGTCACCAGCCATGCTTTCGGCCTCGGCATCTGCCAGATCAGCAAGCAAGGCAACTTGCAGCTTCTCGTCACTATTGGACAGCCAATGCGTCTCTATCTGTTGAACCAGCTCTTGTACCTCAGCCGGTTTTGCGATCAGTGCCGGTATCACGACGATGGTCGAACAATCGGCGGGCAATCCCTTAGCAAAGTCCAGCTTTGGCAATACCTGTGGCGGAACAATGAGTGTCGCGAGTCGCTGGACAAGAGAGATGGAAAGGATCGACGCTGGAATCAACATGACCAGCAGCGATCCCGCTGATTGCAAAACCGTCGCCTCGATAAACCACAAATAGACAGCAGGAATGGCAAGGGCGCCGATCCAAAAACACAAGGAAGCCAGAGCATAGATCGATCCGGCATGGTTATAAGCCGCGCGCTTTAACCGCATCCCGAATAGCGGCCTTATGCCAAGTTGTTGCTCAAAGGATCGCCGACCGTCTCCGATCAACCAATAACCGACATGATCCTTACCTTGTCCGGCATCGGCGGCAGCGGCCTGCAAGATGATATGGTCCGCAATTTCCACCTCGCTCCGCTCTGCATAGGAAGAGATGGTTTCGACGGCCTTGCGATAGTGATCCCGGGTTTCAAAATCCATGCGTGCATAAAAATTGGCCGGGTCTTTGCTCAGGACGCGTTCAACCTCACTGGTCTGATCAAAAAAATCTTCCCAAGAGATAGAAGCGATTAGCGATAGATTGGCTATGGACCGCGCAACGCGTTCGGTATCGTCCAGCGAATAGGGCGCATTGGCATCAGCTGTCGGCGGGAATGGCTGTTTTATCTGTCCTTGCAACACTGCCGAAACGGAAGACACCAAAACTTCCAAACAAGCGATCCGCAACATGGTTGGAAAGGCCCAGAGTTCGGCAATGGTCAGCGGCGTTTCCCGCTGATAGGCGCAGACAAACTTTATGGTAGCGGGCAGGGTTACCTGTAGATGCGTCGCGCGAAGCAAGCCATGAGCTAGCGCAAAAACACGCGGAAATCGTGATTTCGAACTGTCATCAGTCAGGGACTCAAAAGCTGGCAACCGCTCGTAAAAACTTGACGGCAAGTCCCGTTTGATCTGACGAATGGCGCGGAAAACCTGATAGTCATTATCGAGTAACCACTCGGCGGCTTTTCCAGCTTCCGTGGGGGCATCGGCGCAGATTTTGCGCACCTGCGTCAACCATGATGTCGCTTCGTCAATGCGTTGCCAAGCCGGGATCGGATCGGAGGATGAGGACAACATCTTATGATGATAATGCAAATCTGCAGCTGCCCTTTCGAGCATGGTAGCGGAATCCCGGTCTTCTGTGCCCAACAGGCTCTCGCGAGTGTCAGGTGCTTCCTGACTTATTGATTCTGCATCAATCTCATTAGTGATGATTTTCGCCACAGTCTAATGCGCCGACTCCCGGAAAAATATCGCGCCATATTGCTGCTCAGGTAATTTTATCTGATTGGCAGGTTCGGCCTGTTGCTGACGGATCAACAAGAGCGGCAAACGGCTATGGGCAGCAAGATGCCTGGCGACGCTGCCACAGCAAATGTCATTCATTGCCCCTTTTCCGCGTCCGGACAGGACGAACAGATCTGCATCCTGTTGCTCTGCAATTTGCAACAAACTATCCCGTGCGTCCCCATCACTATTAACAATGACCTTGATACTCAGGTCACCACTGCTCAACCTTGACTGCAAACGGCTCAGATAGGCCCGCGCATTTTGTTCGTTAAACTGCCGCAGCTTAGCGATTAGCGCATTGGCCTCTCTATCACCCAGACTAGCCTCAACAATTTCCGGCCTTGGTACAATATGTGCCAAGACCAGTTCTGCGCCATGTTTGCGGGCAATGCGAACTGCAAAAGGGAGAACGCTCTCCGCCCGGCATGATCCGTCCAGCGGAACCAACAGCCGCCGATAGCGAACAACATCTGTCTCAATTGTCTCTGGCGGAATCAGGAGGAGCGATGCCGAACTGCCATCAAGCACTGTCTGTGCGGTGCGGCCCAATGAGAAATCTCTGCTGGGGTGCCGGCTGTCAAAATTTTCTACCCCGCACCGAGTCGTCATCGCCATCAGGTTTTGACTATGCTCCCGGGCCCAGCGGGCGATTTCTTCTCCGGAATGTCCGTTCAGCAAAAGCCTGTCTGTCAGAACCAGAGGCTCATGCTCGGTTTCGAGAATACGGGACAAATAATCCTGTGCCTCGCGCCGTTTTAACTGCCATTCGATGGGATCGCTCGGGCTAACTTCTGATGCCGCCCCTTGCATGACGTGGATGAGCTTTACTGTTAGATCGAGACTGCTAGCGACCGCCTTGGTATGCCGGAATACAAGGGATCCATGACGGGCGCTATTGATGCACGCCACGGCGCTTGAAAAACGCGTTGTAACCGCGATGTCATTATAGACTGGTTTGGATTTAAACGCTGGTTTTGGTTTCAATTTTGGTGGGTTTCTGGCGGAAAGCTGTTCAATCGTTGTTGGTTTCGATTGCATGATGGTAATCCTCCTAAATCAATAGCAATCCCCCTGATTTTGTTCATAGCGATTCGGATTTTCCGTGCATTGACTGCCGTCAAGATCAGAAGAAAATTTCCCAAAAAAATGGATCATTTAGACGGGGCACAGCTTGTAACTTAGATTGTTCCTCCCTCGGCAATCAGGGCTAGGCGCGCCATGTCCGCAATCTCGACCAAATTACCGTTTCGTCCTTGCCCTTTTGCGCGGACGATTGCGCCTTCTCTCAGCTTTTTCATGATGCGGCTGTATGTTTCCGGAGCAATTGCAAGATAAGCGGCAATATCCCGTTGGGTCATCGCCAATTGGATTTCAATTGGGTCTTGATTGCCGCCTTGCTGGCTGGCGATATTCATTAAAAAAGCGGCAATCCGGGACACGGGATGATGCATGGCAAGAACCGAGATATGATCCAGCGCAATATCCTCTTGCCTGTCGATCCATTGTAGCAGTTTTTTGCCATTTCCCAGATTTTGCAGGATATTTTTTTGGAACAGCAAATGGCGTGTGGACAGTAATTTCGCGGGGGTCAAAGTCTCGGCTGTATATTGATATTCTTTTGAGCCGGTCAAACCAATGATAGCACCGGACGACGGAAAGCCGAGAACAATATGGCGACCATTTTCTGTCACTCTTGATAGCTTTAGCGTGCCAGTCACGACCTCATAAATATGCTCCGGTTTGCTGCCTTGATGAAATAGCACTTCGCCTGCCGTGACACTGCGCTGACGGCGATCTTTTTGGTCGCGCGACCATGGAAGCAATTTGCCCCTGCTGTCCTGTAAATTTTCGAAGAGCGGTATTTGCTCCATCGATCTGGTCTTTCCTTTGCATGTCATCTGCCGCATCGCGCTAATTCGCGCCGACCAAAGACGCTGTTGATGCCCTCTCAACCGTTTGCGGTTTTGAATCTGCAAGCCTTTGCATCACGGCCAGCACGCTGTCGGGACTAAGACTGATGCTATCAATCTGCTTCGTGACCAGCCAATCGGCAAAGTCGGGACGGTCTGACGGCGCTTGTCCGCAAATCCCGCATTTCAAGCCATGGCGATGCGCGCCGGCAATGGCTTGCTCGATCATCAAAGTCACCGCGAGATCTTCTTCGTCAAAATCCTCTGCGAGAATTTCAGAATCCCTGTCAACGCCAAGAACCAACTGGGTCAAGTCATTGGACCCGATCGAGAAGCCATCAAAATATTTTGCGAATTCATCGATCAATACCACATTGCTGGGTATCTCGCACATGATGTAAATCTGAAGATCGTTTACACCTTGCGTGAGTCCATTTTTGGACATCACCTCGATAACGCGTTTTGCTTCTTCGATCCTTCGACAAAAAGGGATCATGATGATGACATTCGATAATCCCATATCATCGCGGACCCGTTTCAGTGCCCGGCATTCTAAGTTGAAGGCTGGTTGATAAGCGGGATGGATGTAGCGGGATGCGCCGCGAAAGCCGATCATCGGGTTATTTTCGGGCTCTTCAAAGTCACTGCCGCCCAATAGGGAGGCATATTCATTCGATTTGAAATCCGACGTTCGGACAATCACCGGGCGCGGATAAAAGGCCGCTGCGATGGTCGCAATTTCTTCGGAAAGGCGTGATACAAAATAGTCTGCGCCACTTTTATAACGGGCGGTTAGGGCTTCAATCTGTTTGCGGGTCTTGCGATTGCTGATCTGGTCGGGGGACAGCAAGGCCATCGGATGGGCCTGAATCTCATTGGCGATGATAAACTCAATCCGTGCCAGACCGACACCCGCGACTGGCAGAGCGGCCACCCGAAACGCAGCACCGGGATTGGCTAGATTAACCATCAGCTCGACATCGGGACTATCCAATTTCGTAATATCCACCGTCCTGACGCTAAAGGGTATTCGTCCTTCCAGAACATTGCCGGTCATGCCTTGGGAACAGTCGACGGTGACTTCCTGTCCTGCGGTCAGAAACTTGCGTGCATCTGCCGCACCAACAATCACAGGAATGCCAAGTTCCCTTGCAACAATGGCGGCGTGACAGGTCCGCCCGCCATGTTCGGTGATAATTGCTGCAGACCGCTTCATCGCCGGTTCCCAATCCGGCGTGGTGGCGGCAGCTACCAATATGTCGCCCGGTTGCACCTGCTCGAGTTCTTTGGCGTCATTGACCAGCCGCACTGGACCACTGCCAATACGGTCGCCTACCGCCTGACCCTGAACGATGACTTTTCCATCGCCATCGAGACTATATTGGGTGAGCAAGTTGCTGTCTGCTGATGCATGGATGGTTTCAGGTCGTGCCTGCAAGATATAGAGGGACCCGTCGGGGCCATCCTTGGCCCATTCTATATCCATGGGTGTCGGGTGGCCGTGAAATTTGCTGTAATGTTGTTCGACGGTGATGGCCTGCTTGGCGAGTTGAATGATTTCCGCATCATCAAGACATGGCTTGAGCTGTTCTGCACGAGCCACCGGTTGCCATAGTGTGGGCTCCTCCGCTTCGCCTTGCGCGTAGACCAGCTTGATTTTCTTGCTGCCGACCCGGTGTCGCAACACCTGTTCATAGCCAAGCTTCAAGGTTGGTTTGTGGACCAGAAATTCGTCAGGGTCGGCAATGCCCTGCACAATGGCCTCGCCTAGCCCCCAGAGGCCGGTGATCATGACGATATCGCGATTGCCGCTTTCGGTATCGAGTGTGAAGATTACGCCGGAGGAGGCTTTGTCGGCACGGATCATCCGCTGGATACCAACCGAAAGCGCTACATCCTTATGATCGAAACCCTTGTTCGCCCGGTAGGAAATTGCGCGCTGTGTGAACAGGGACGCAAAGCATTTGCGGATCGCTTCGACGAGATTTTCCGCTCCGCTTATGTTGAGATAAGTCTCATGCTGACCGGCAAAAGAGGCACCGGGCAAATCTTCCGCCGTGGCGCTACTGCGCACAGCCACAGCAACATTGCGGCCATGATCTGCACTGAGCTTGGCATAAGCTTTTCGTATTTCCTGATCGAGACCTTCGGGCAGATCAGCAGTGGCAATGATGGTGCGAATTTCTGCAGCTCTGGCGGCGGCGACTGTGAGGTCCGTCCAATCGGTCCTTTCGAGGATATCTTCTATTTCCGGCCAAATCAGGTTCTGGCTGAGCAGGTCCCGATAAGCATCGGCGGTGACTGCAAAACTTTCCGGTACCCTGATACTTCCCGACAGCGCACCGGCAAGCTCACCTAGCGATGCGTTTTTTCCTCCGACCAGAGACAAGTCTTTCAGACTTACCTCGTCAAGCCAGCGAACATATAGACTCTCGGCCATGCTATCTCCATCACATTCGCGCGGTGCTCCGCATGTCTGGCGGCTACACCATTCAAGAAAGGCGATTCAAAAGGATATTGAGGCTCAACGACATAATAGTTGGGGGCAACTCACGCCGCTCGATTTTCGCGCTCAAATCAACCATCCTGCTTCTGACATCAAAGGGAAATGATTGTCTTTACGTAGTTGTTCGGAGACGGGCCGTTCCGCAGCATCAAGGCCGTTTAAGGGGCACTACGTAATTGCCTTCGGTCCGCACCTGTTGTTGTTTGTAGCGCGCCAAGGCCGGGATTTTTGTCCGATTCCTTGTTGGCTTTCGCTTATAGATAATAGAAGGACTTGATCGGTAAAGCGATGCAACAGGAACAAAATTCGGCCTGGCATAATCTATCCGTAGATGCTGTTTTAGCGTCGCTGTCCACGACATCCAAAGGGCTGTCGGAAAGTGAAGCAGCACAGCGCTTGTCTGATCACGGTCCAAACCGGCTTCCTGAAACAGCCGGTAGAAACGTGATCCAGCGCCTTTTGGCGCAGTTTCATCATATCCTTATCTATGTCTTGCTCTGCGCCGCTGTCATTACCTCCCTGCTCGGCCATATGATCGATACGGCTGTCATTTTGGCGGTGGTGGTGGTGAACGCGCTCATCGGCTTTATTCAGGAAGGTAAAGCGGAAAAGGCTCTGGAATCCATACGCCATATGTTAGCTCCGCACGCAGCGGTCCTGCGCGATGGCAAGCGGCTGACCATTGCCAGTGAATCTGTCGTCCCGGGCGACATCATCCTGTTGGAGGCCGGTGACAAGACACCCGCAGATATGCGGCTGATTGAGGTCAATGGGCTCCAGATAGAAGAAGCCATACTCACCGGCGAGTCTCTGGTTGTCGACAAACAGGTCGATATTGTCCCGACCAAAGCCGCGTTGGGTGACAGAAAATCCATGGCGTTTAGCGGGACATTGGTAACTAGCGGTCAGGCCAAGGGCGTGGTCGTTGCAACCGGCGGCGAGACGGAAATTGGGCGGATCAGCGGTCTGCTTTCTTCAGTCGAGGTGCTGACCACGCCTTTGGTTTCACAAATGAACAAATTTGCAAAATGGCTCACCATATTGATCCTGATGGTTGCCGTTTTGATCCTGGTCTATGGATATTATGTCCAGCATTACGGGTTTTCAGAGCTCTTCATGGCGGTCGTCGGATTGGCCGTGGCCGCTATTCCGGAAGGTCTTCCGGCTGTGTTGACCATCACTCTGGCCATTGGTGTTCAGGCGATGGCGAAACGCAACGCGATTATCCGTGTCCTGCCCGCGATTGAGACACTCGGCTCTGTATCTGTTATTTGTACTGACAAAACCGGAACGCTGACCCGCAATGAGATGATGGTTGCCGCTGCCGTGGTTGGCTCTCACAGTTTCAGCATAGATGGTGAAGGCTATCACCCGGCTGGAGAGATTAGCAAGGATGAGCAGATAATCGATGCTGGCGATTGCGCGGGGCTCGTCACGTTGGCGCGCGCTGCGCTGCTGTGCAACGATGCCGACATTCATGAGCGCGATGGCCTGTGGCATGCGGAAGGCGATCCAATGGAAGGGGCTTTGCTGGCCTTTTCCCGCAAGGCTAAACTAGATGTCACTGAAGAGCGTCAGAGTTGGCTGCGGACAAGCGCTATTCCTTTTGATGCGAAACACCGGTTCATGGCGACATTGCACCATGGCTCAAATGATCAAACGGCAATCTTCATAAAGGGCGCACCGGAAAAGATCATGGGTATGTGCAAAGCGCAGCGCAGCATCAATGGCGATGACGAACCCCTGGATCCGGCCTATTGGCAGCAAGCCGTCAGTGAATTAGCCGGAGCCGGTCAACGCGTATTGGCTTTCGCGACAAAGTCCGCCGCGCCGGATACCAAAGAGTTGGCGGCTAGTGAACTTGACGGATCGCTTGCATTTCTAGGCATTGTCGGCTTATTGGACCCGCCTCGTGCAGAGGCGATTGCCGCCGTTGCCGACTGTTACGACGCGGGCATAAGCGTGAAAATGATCACCGGCGATCATGTAGAGACCGCCAAGGCCATTGGTCAGCAAATCGGGTTGCGCAAGCCCGGCAATGTCCTGACCGGCGCCGACCTCGACAATATGGATGATGCCACATTGGCGATAGAGGTGTTAGAAAATGACATATTCGCGCGGACCAGTCCGGAACATAAGCTGCGGCTGGTGACCGCGTTCCAAGCCCATGATTTTATCGTCGCGATGACAGGAGACGGCGTGAATGATGCGCCCGCGCTTAAACGCGCCGACGCCGGAATCGCGATGGGCCGGAAAGGCAGCGAGGCGGCAAAAGAGGTAGCGGAACTGGTGCTGGCCGATGATAATTTTGCGTCCATCGTCGCCGCAGTCCGGGAAGGTCGAACGGTTTACGATAATCTACGAAAGGTCATTAGCTGGTCCTTGCCGACCAGCGCAGGCGAAGCCATGGTCATCATAGCCGCTCTGCTGATCGGCATGACATTGCCAATTACTCCGGCGCAAATTCTATGGGTCAACCTCGTTACCGCAGTCACGCTGGGTGTGGCACTGGCTTTCGAACCCACGGAAGATGGAACAATGCTTCGCAAGCCTCGCCTCAGAAACGAACCGCTGCTCGACAAGTCTCTGGCATGGCACATCATATTGGTCTCTTTTTTGTTTCTATGCGGCGTATTCGCCATGTACGTCTCCGCAATCGACAAAGGATATTCCGTCGATCTGGCTCGCACGATTGCAGTGAACACGCTTGTCGTAATGGAGATCTTCCACCTGTTCTTCATCCGCAATATTTACGGATCATCGCTGACCAAAAAGTCGATTCAAGGGACGCCGATGGTCTGGTTCGCCGTTATCGCCGTTACGATGGCTCAGTTCCTGATGACCTATGCGCCGTTCATGCAGGATATATTCGGGACCAAAAATGTCCCGCTTCGCGATGGTCTGTTGATTATCGCTATCGGCGTCGTGCTCTTCGCCATATTGGAAATTGAGAAACAGATCAGGCTAGCGTTGCGGCCGGCAATCAGGAACCGACAGGCAGCTTGACGGAGACGGCGTGAATTGGGTTTCCACTAGTTTCAAATGCGCTGATATTGGCCATGGTGGTTTCTGCAATAGCGGTCATAGCTTCGCTCGTGAAAAACCCCTGATGCCCAGTTATCAGAACATTGGGGAAGGTGATCAGGCGCGCGAACACGTCATCCTGAATGCCGCGATTTGAAACATCTTCAAAAAAGAAATCGGCTTCTTCTTCATAGACATCAAGTCCGAGCCCGCCAATGTTATTGCTTTTGAGGGCATGAATTAAGGCCGCGCTATCCACTACGGCGCCCCGGCTGGTGTTGATCAGCATGACACCGGGTTTCATTGCATCAATTGCGTTTCGATTGATCAGATGATGGGTCTCCGGCGTTAACGGACAATGGAGCGTAATGATATCTGCCGACGCGAACAGCTCCTGCAGCGGTACATAGCGGATAGGAACGGGCATATTTTCCGGATCGGGATAGCGATCATAGGCAAGCAGTTCACAACCAAATCCGTGCAAAATTTCCGCAACCACCCGCCCGATACTGCCGGTACCAATTATGCCTATGGATTTACCGTGCAGATTGAAGCCGAGCAACCCCTCCAACGACAAATTGCCTTCGCGAACACGATTGTAGGCTCGGTGGGTTTTGCGGATCAGGGTGAGCATCATCGCCACCGTATGCTCAGCGACGGCGTGGGGAGAATAGGACGGTACATGTGCGACCGCTATGCCTAGCCGCGCAGTGGCTTTCAGGTCGACATTGTTAAAACCCGCACAGCGCAGCGCAATCAACGTTACCTCAGCCTGCTTCAACGCGGCCAGCGTCTCGGCATCCAGTTCATCATTCACAAACACACAAACCGCCCGTTGATCAGTAATCAATCGCACGGTGTCGATCGAAAGCCGGGGTTCAAAATAGGTCAACCGATGGAAATTATGGGCATTGGCAGCATCGAGAAACTGTTGGTCATATGCCTTGGTGCTGAATATCGCGACATCCGTCATCCGTTTGTACTGTTCGTTAGTTTACTTGTGAATTTTGGGTGGCCAGTTCGATCAGTGCTTCGGCAGTCTGAGCCAATGATATGCCTTTCAAATCCGCAGTGGAGCTGAACTCTGCATCGAGGGGACCGATATCGGGAATCGGCTTTTCACCAAGAATAATCCTGCCGGGCTCAATAAAAATCGCCGCTTTCATGTGGTTTTCCATTGGGGGCTCCATAGCAATATAAGAGTGGCCCGGAGAATTAAGGAAAATCCGCGAAAGCGTCTCTACGCAAATGCGCGTAGCTGCTGCCATGCAAAGCCGTTCAACGGCATCGGTGATCCGTAACAATACCTATCGCCTGACCGCTCGCGCAATCCTAAATTCGCCGTTCTTATAATCGATTATGGGAGGAGCAGCGTGTTGATACATAAGGACAATTTGATAGTTGTCGGTGTCGATGCAAAAAAGCTGACCAGTTTCTACACCTGATGCCCCGGTCGTTAATCTGCATATGGATTTTCATGTAAAGTCGAGCATGGGTTGGGGCATGACAAGCGATGATGAGGTTGATCCAAATAAAGTGCGGTGCGGATTATTCGCGCTAGTCACGGCAAGGCTCGAAGACGCGCATGAGTTTACCGTCAAAGGGCAGTCAGCAAACGTGGGTAACGACCGGGTTACCAGTTTAGTCAGCGACATCAGATCGAATCGGGATGAAATCTGCATTCACCTTGATGCAATGGTGTTAATCAAAAACCCGCAGTATCTAATGCCTGCTTTATCCCGAAAGCGGTCATTAAATGGTGGGTCGAACGATTGCGATACCCAACCAAAGCAGTTGATTAAGATTACTACATATTAATCTTCGAAGGTCTCGAAAGCTACAGAATTAAGACTACGGTTCACAAAACCGAAATGATCGCTATACGCAATCGAACATTTGAAGGCCAATATCGTAGGGGACATCTTTTTTTGGCTTTGCAATGGGTTCGATTGGTTTTTACTGGTCGAATGTATTTTTCCCTAAAATTTTAACAAAAAACCACAAGAGGGTTATTTGATTTATTTAAAAACGGGCGCATCGCTTGCGGTCATCGCAGCTTTGGGCTGTGTGTCGACACAAGCTCAGGAAACAGAAAATAACGAACAACAAAGGGGCGTGCAGGAAATTGTCGTTACAGCGACAAAACGCTCTGCAGATTTGCAGGACGTTGCAGTTGCAGTTCAGGCTTTGGGTGAAGAAACACTCGATCAACTGGGCGTCACCGTCTTTGACGATTACCTGCAGCAACTACCCGGCGTTACCGCTGGTGGTGGCGGACCTGGTCAAAGCACGATTTATATTCGCGGCTTGGCTTCGACCACGCCCAATCTGACAACCGCTGGCGTTGCCGGCCTCGCACCCAATGTGGCGCTTTATCTCGACGAACAGCCGGTATCACAGCCGGGCCGTAACCTCGATGTTTACGCAGCCGATCTGGAGCGTGTGGAAGTATTGTCAGGGCCACAAGGCACGTTGTTCGGTGCAAGCTCGCAAGCAGGCACGGTGCGTTTGATCACCAACAAACCGGTTATCGGGCAATTTCAGGTAAAGGCGAAAGCTGGTGTATCGTTTACCAAAAGTGGCGATCCGAGTAATAATATCGAAGTCATGGTGAATGTCCCGGTCAGCGATAATTTTGCTATCCGCGCCGTTGGTTATTATGACAATAAAGGCGGTTACATCAACAATGTTGCCGGAACACGCACCACCGCCGACAGCGCGCGATTCCGCGCGGCCGGAACGATCCGTGACAACGGCGTTCCTGTCAGTGCCGCCCGTAACGGTTTGCAGGCCGGCGCTGATTTAAGCGCTGTGACTTTCATTTCAGCAGACAATTCAGCTCTTGTTGAGAAGAACTTCAACGATACGCAATATCTTGGTTTCCGGGTCAGCGGTAAATATGAATTTTCCAATGACTGGAGCCTAACCGTCGCCCATGCCCGTCAGGGTCTGGATTCCGACGGCGTTTTCTTTGAAGACCCGACACTGGGCGATCTGGAAATCGAACGCTTTGAGCAGGATGAGATCAAAGATGATTTCAACAATACCAGCTGGACATTAGAAGGCCGGATCGGCGCATTGGAACTCGTCTATACCGGCGCCTATACCAAGCGGGACACAACACAGCGGGTCGATTATTCCGACTATCTGTTCGTTGGCCAATATCTGCCTTATTATATCTGTGACGGGTCGGTTTCTTATCCCGGCGCTGCGCCAACAGGCACCTGTCAGGCACCAAATCTGCTCGTAAATTCGCGGACAGAAACCGAAGTGATGACCCATGAGCTGCGTTTCAACACACCGGCAGATTATCCGTTGCGATTGACGGCTGGCGGTTTTTACAGCGATCTGGAGTTGCTAGAACGCAATGATTTTATCTATCCCGGTAGCACCGCGATCGATTTATTCGGCGGCTCTTTTCCCGCCAATTTCTCGCAACCAACCGCTTTCAACACCGATACAGGCGCGTATCCAGCGGGAACCATATTCCGCAACGATGTGCGGCGTACGGATAAGCAATTCGGTATATTTGGTGAAGCGACGTTTGACATTTCGGATCAGTTCGCAATCACCTTGGGCGCGCGTTATTATGACGTCGAAGTTGATCTAGAGGGCAGCGCGAATTCGTCTTTCTGTAATTCGAGCGGCGTTGATGAAAATGCCTTTGGCACCAATATCAGCGACCTTTATGATGGCGATGGTAGCTTTACCTTCATCGGCAGTTGTGATGACGCTTTGCGGCAGACCTTTACACTGGGCCAATCGGTCGCGGAGATTGAGGCTGCTGGATTAAGCCCGGCACAAGCGCAGCAAGTGTTCAACTCGTTGAGCGCGCCGGACAAGGCGACGACCGATGGCTTTATCTTCAAGGCCAATCTGACATGGACGCCAACCGATGATTTGTTGTTCTATGCAACCTATTCAGAAGGTTTTCGCCCCGGTTTGCTGAACCGTCCCGGCGGCGCGCAAAGCCCAGGTGGCTTTACCGTTCCATTCGCTCTGGAAACCGATGAAGTGACCAATTACGAAATTGGTTGGAAAACGTCGCTCTTTGACAATCAGGTGCGCTTCAACGGTAATGCATTTTTCGTTGATGTGAAGAATTTGCAGACCACGATCTTTGATACCAGTATCACCAACTTGTTCTTCTCGGACAATGCGGCGAACGCAGAAATATTGGGCCTTGAGGCAGATATCACGATCGCACCTTATGCTATCGAAGGTCTGACCGTGAGCGCGGCATTCTCCATTTTGGATACGGAGATTACCGACGTTCTCACGCCAACTAACGATGTGATTGAAGGACGCAGCCTCGCTTACGCGCCAAGTTTCCAAGGCAATTTGCGGGCTCGCTATGAATGGAATGCCTTTGGCGATTGGACAGCCCATGTTCAGCCACAGATGACCCATTCAGCCTCTTCGGCGACCGACATTATCGAGATTAACCGGATTACGCTCGACAGCTGGACCACATTTGGTCTGTCGGCTGGCGTTAGCGATGATAAATGGTCCTTCGAGATATTCGGCGACAATCTAACCGACGAACGCGCCGAGATTAGCGGCAGTTTCGTTTACGATCGTTCGCGTATCACAGTGAACCGCCCGCTGACCGTGGGCGCACGGGTTTCCTTCACATATTAAGGAACAATACAACAGGGGGAGGCTAGCCTAGAGGTTAGCCTCCCTTTTTTGAAGGATAGCAAGCCGCGATTACATGTCTGAAACTGGTCTTGATATAGCCGAATTGCTAAAACAGGCGCGCACTCAAATGTATGAGGGGCGCTTCGATGCTGCGCTGAGCACCGCCTTGGCGGTGTTGCAGGATGAGCCCGAGAATATTGACGCGCTATACATGAAGGCCGTTTGCGAGCGCTATCTCGACCAAAATGACAAGGCAATGGCCAGCGTCAATCAGCTGAAAAACCTTTCTCCCGATTTTGGTAGAGCCTATCAGGAAGAGGCCCATATTTTCAGAGCCATGGGCGATGATGAAAGCGCGCTCGCCGCCTATCGCCGGGCCTGCCAATGCAATCCCGTGCTGCAAGCCAGCTGGAAAGCACAAGCCGACATACTCGAAAGCTGGGGCCAACGCGATGCCGCAGCAGAAATGCGCGGGCAAGAACAACGTATAGCGGCCATGCCCAAGCCACTGGTCGGCGTGTCGCATCTGTTGCATGAGGGCAAGCTGATCAAGGCTGAAAATGCCTGTCGCCATTTCCTACAAAAAAATCCCCAGAATGTTGAAGGCATGCGACTGCTCGCCGATATTGGCGCCCGCTTGGGTATATTGGAAGATGCCGATTTCCTGCTCGAAAGCGCGATCGAATTTGAACCGGACAATATCCAGGTGCGCATCGATTATATCCAAATCCTGCGCAAGCGTCAGAAATTTGCCGAAGCCTTGAATCAAAGCGAGCTGCTCTATCAGCGTGATACCGCCAACCCGGTCTTTCAGTCGCTCTACGCGATCGAGTCCATGCAGACCGGCGACTATGAGCACGCCTTGGATTTGTTTGAAAAGGTCCTACAGCGGCTTCCCGATGATCCAGTAACACTGACCTCAAAAGGGCATGCACTGAAGACTTTTGGTCGCCATGAAGAGGCGGTCTTATCTTACCAAACTGCAGTTAAATCAGATCCGGGCTATGGTGATGCCTATTATGGGTTAGCGAACCTCAAGACCTATCGGTTCAGCGATAAAGAGCTCAGCCTGATGAAATTGCAGGAACAGGGTAACCGGCTCAGCTATCAAAACCGCATTCATATCTGTTTCGCGCTAGGCAAAGCCCACGAAGACCGCAAGGAGTATGATATATCCTTTGGCTATTATCAGCGCGGGAATGAATTGAAGCGCGTGCAGTCGCGCTATGATGCCGATCAGATGACGGCAGAACTGGACAACCAGATTACGGCCTGTACGCCCGCTCTTTTTGAAAAGCAGTCCGGCAAGGGATGCGATGCGCCTGATCCTATCTTCATATTGGGCCTGCCGCGTGCCGGTTCGACGTTACTGGAGCAGATATTGGCATCGCATAGCCAGGTTGATGGTACGTTGGAATTGCCCAACATATTGTCACTCGCGCACCGATTGCGGCGACAGAAACAGGCGAGCAATGACTCGCTATATCCAGATAATTTGCACGATCTTAATGCCGATCAATTGCACGCTATGGGGCAGGAGTTCATCGATAGCACCCGTATCCACCGGCAAAGCGGGCCCTATTTCATTGATAAAATGCCCAATAATTTCCGGCATATCGGCCTGATCAAACTCATTCTGCCCAACGCGAAAATCATCGATGCGCGGCGGGAACCGATGGCATGTTGTTTTTCCGGGTTTAAGCAGCTGTTCGCGGAAGGGCAGGAGTTCACTTACGGATTGAACGAAATTGGCCGCTATTACAGCGACTATGTGCACTTGATGGAGCATTGGGACACTGTGTTGCCGGGCACGGTTCTGCGCGTTCAACATGAAGATGTGCTCGATGACCTTGAGGGGCAGGTGCGCCGGATGCTGGATTATCTCGGTCTGCCCTTCGAGCAAGCCTGTATCGATTTTCACCAGACGGAACGCGCCGTTCGCACCGCCAGTTCAGAACAAGTGCGCCAACCCATCACCAAAGCGAGCGTCGATCTATGGCGCCACTATCAATCGCATTTACAGCCGCTGAAAGATGCGCTGGGACTTAATATATTGGAGCCTCAAGAGTGAGCGGAACGAAAACAGCAGCAGCCAATGTGGCGGCAGACGTTACAGGGGATGTGATCGATACGGATTACGAGACCGATTATGAAGCGGGGCAGGACAACATCAACCCCTTCGGCCTAGAGATGCACAATCCGGTCTTTTTTATCAGCGCCGCTCTGACTATCACCTTTGTCCTGTTGACATTGATGTTCCCCGAGAGTGCAAAAGTCGGCCTGGAAGCGTCCAAGGCGTGGACGCTGGAAAATTTTGACTGGTTCTTCGTTATTGCCAGCAACATCGTCTTGCTTTTTTGTGTTTCCGTTGCAGCTTCGCCTTTGGGCAAAATTCGCTTAGGCGGCTCAGATGCCAAGACGGAATTCGGAACGGCCTCCTGGATTGCCATGCTGTTCTCCGCAGGCGTCGGTATCGGCATGGTTTTCTATGGCTCGGCTGAGCCCATGGCTTACTATACCGATTGGGGCGGAACACCGCTTAATGTGGAGCCGCGTACGCCGGAGGCGATGCGGCTCGCGCTTGCGGCGACAGTCTTCCACTGGGGCCTGACACCCTGGGCAATTTACGCAGTCATTGGTCTTGCTCTCGCTTTTTTCGCCTTTAACAAAGGACTACCGCTAACTATTCGCTCGGCTTTCTATCCCATATTGGGCGACCGTATCTGGGGCTGGCCGGGACATTGTATTGATATTCTTGCGGTCATCGCGACCATGTTTGGCTTGGCAACGTCCCTGGGTCTTGGCGCGCAGCAAGCCGCGACCGGTCTATCATTTCTCTTTGGAGTAGAAGTCACCTTAACCTCCCAACTGCTGCTCATCGGCGTTATTACAGCACTTGCTGTCGTTTCAGTTGTCCGGGGAATGGACGGCGGCGTAAAATTATTAAGCAATATCAATATGGTTCTGGCAGCGTCACTGCTCGCCTTTGTTTTTATTGCCGGGCCAACAATGGCAATATTCACCGGCTTTGGCACGACCATCGCAAGCTATGCCGAATATGCCATTCCGTTAAGTGACTGGACCGGCCGCGAAGATAAGGCCTGGTATCACGGCTGGACGATATTTTACTGGGCATGGTGGGTCAGCTGGTCGCCATTTGTGGGCATGTTCATCGCCCGGATTTCCAAAGGCCGCACCATTCGCGAATTTTTGACGGTTGTCCTTATCGTCCCCGTTATTGTAGCGATCATATGGTTCACGACATTCGGTGTGACCGCAATTGAACAGGTCAAGGACGGCATCGGCCAATTGCCTGCGGGTATCACCGAAGCGCCCTTGGTGCTGTTCCAGATGCTTGAAAACATGCCCTTTCCCTACATTGCATCGTCGCTAGCCATTGTCCTGTTAATCGTATTTTTTGTTACCTCGTCCGATTCTGGCTCACTCGTAATCGACGCTATAACCGCTGGTGGCAGAACAGACGCACCCGTTGCACAGCGTATTTTCTGGGCCGTATTACAGGGGTTGGTCGCCGCGGCATTATTAGTCGGCGGCGGCGCTGCTGCATTAGGCACGATGCAAGCGGGTACGATTGCCAGTGGCCTGCCTTTTACACTCGTATTGCTAGTGTGTTGCTACAGCCTGTTCAAAGGTTTGATGTCAGAATACCGGCTATTGAAAACCGAGAATACGGCCTATTGACGAGAAGTATCATCGTCTCTTTGCTTTGTCATTCACGACATTGAAACAGGTCTACGAGAATACCCCGCGTGCCTATCGCGAACAGCAGATATTCAAGAGGGAAACAAACATGCATATAGACAGACCGCTCTCTCGATCCATAGGATTGATAACAGCATCAGTAGCTGTATCCTTAATGGTCACAGCACCATCTGCGTCGGCTGAACAAACATCAGCTGTTGTCAAAACAATTGAATCAAACTGGCGGACCACCATCCGGCAATTTGCACAAGACAATTTCAAGCATCCTGCCTGGGGCTATTCCCATTCACAACGCGACTATGATCTTGCCAAAGCGCTGGCGGCAAAAGATGATGTGACGTTGGACGATGATGTGTTGTTCGCCGCCGCTTTCCTGCATGATATTGCCGCGTTTGATAACTGGTCCAAAGAAGGAACTGATCATGCAGATAGAGCGACGGAAGTATCCGGTAAGATATTGACAGATGCTGGCTTCGATCCTGAAAAGCTTGATGCTGCTTATAGTGCGATGAGAACGCATATGTTTGCCCGTGCCCCTAAAACACCAGAAGCATTATATTTGCATGATGCCGATGCCCTTGACTGGTTGGGATCCATAGGTGTCGCCCGAATAATTGCTTTGGTCGACGCCAAGGGCGAAACACCTGATGGACCTGCAATGGCACAGCGGCTGCGATCCAATCTGGAAAATGTTCCTGATCGCATTTTCTCGCCAGCAGGTCGGGCGGTGATGCCAGAGCGGCGTGCCCAGCTCAAAAAATTTCTGGACGATCTCGAAGCGCAGACAAAAGCCTTAGGCACATTATAGCACATTTTGGAGAGAGAATTGATATGACCAAGGCAATTACAAAATCCATACTAATGGCTGCGGGAGCTTTCGCTCTATTAGGCGCCTGTAGCCCGGCGGCTGATGGCACCGGTCAGGACCAAGCGGCGACGCAAAACGAAAGCAAGGCGACGCAGGCTACCGAAAAAGTGGGTCGTCTTGATATATTCTACCGCGCCGCAGGTGATCCTTCCAAGCCGGCTCTGGTTTTACTGCACGGCTTTCCGACGTCTTCCTTCATGTACCGAAAGCTTCTCGCGGAACTGGGTGATGATTATTATGTTATCGCTCCCGATTATCCCGGATTTGGCAAAAGCAGTTTCCCGTCAATTGAGGATTATGAGTATAGTTTTGATAATATCGCGAGGACGATGGATAAGTTTCTGATCCAGCGCGGTATTGATAGTTACACCTTGATGATTCACGATTACGGAGCCCCAATCGGCTTTCGTATCGCGTTGAAACATCCAGAGAAAGTAAATGGCATTATCGCAATGAACGGGAACGCTTATGAAGAAGGGCTCAGTGACGATGGCTGGGGCCTTATTCGCCAATATTGGACAAACAAAACAGCAGAACTTGAAAAAACCATTGCCGAAAATGTGTTCACTAAGGCGGGAATGCAGTGGCAATATACGCATGGCACCCGCGATCCGGAAAGCATCAATGCGATCAATTGGGAGCAAGATTTTGCCAAAATCTCCCGTGAGGGGCAAGCTGCCGCGCAACTAGCATTGTTCTACGATTATCAAAACAATGTGAAAGCCTATCCCGCTTGGCAGG
The DNA here is from genome assembly GCA_947493215.1 of uncultured Sphingomonadaceae bacterium. Taxonomy (GTDB): domain Bacteria; phylum Pseudomonadota; class Alphaproteobacteria; order Sphingomonadales; family Sphingomonadaceae; genus Parasphingorhabdus. The sequence goes on from CANLQE010000003.1 coordinate 104,016, forward strand.
AATATCTTCGTAAGAACCAGCCGCCGATGCTTGTAGTTTGGGGAAAGAATGATGCTTTCTTCCCCGTGGCTGGCGCAGAAGGGTACAAGCGTGATGTCCAGAATATTGACTATAACATCCTTGATACGGGCCATTTCCCGCTGGAGGAAGATAGTGCTGTGATCATTCCGAAAATCGAGAACTTCATGAAAACGCTAGCGCGCTAATCGAGCAGTTAGCTGATCGTTTCTATCGGATGATCGCTGCAATTCTAACGTCCGCTTTTGCGCCCAAAGTATACGCTAGAATTTCGCCTTCTTCCTGTCCGAAACTGAATGGACCATTGCGTTCGTGAGGTGTTTCCTCTGTTCAGATCAATCACTCAATAGATTGTTGATGGATGTAGAGAGGCTTTTGCGGCTATAGATGACACCGATCACGCAAACGGTAATTCCGATCGCGAGCATGGTGCTGACAAGCCAGATTGGATCGGGTTCATAGGTCATCGAGAATTGCGACTGGTAGATCAGCAAGCCGGCGAGCCAAGTCCCCGATATTGCGCCGATACCGGCGATCAACGAAACGGTGAGCCAGTCATAGAGAGCCAGTTTTACACATGATTTTTTTGTCACGCCCATGCTCATCAAAAGGCCGTTTTTTTGCCGATCTTCGGTTTCAAAGCCCTTCATCGATGCAGCAATCACCAGCGCCGTCATGATAAACACCATGACTGCGTAACCAACCACCAGTTTCGTGACCATCGCGAGTGTATCATCAAAGCGTTGGGTAAGCTCTTTCAACGGTACCAGCGATAAAGATGGATGGTTCTGCCAAAGCGAACCAAGTTCACTCCAGGCTGCATCTGGAAGTTCTACGCTTCCCATATAGAAGACGTCGGGCTTGATCGCTTCAATCGCTCGCTCGGGTATCTGGAACCAGAATGTCACCGAACCGCCTCCCGGTTTAAAGGCGTGGCTGGCCACCAATTTGAACTGTGTCGCTTTTCCATCGATCACGAAGGTCAACTGATCTCCATAGTTCAGACCTAAATCCGTCATCACTTCATCTTCGGCGGAGATTTGATTCCAGTTCACTTCCTTTTCAGACCACCACTCCCCTCCAACCAATTGGTTGTTTGATGGGATGGTATCTGACCAATTGAGCCGGATCGCGTTTTTGACGGTAGCTAAGGTATCGCTCGGCGTGGAAATTGCCTCATCAATGGGCAAGCCATTAATTTCGGATAATTTCGCGGCGGCATATGGCCGCAATTGCCGGATTTCACTCTTATTCTTGCGTGCCCAATCCTCAAGCGCAGGCTTATCTCGTGCTTGCAGTTCTGCGACCATCAAATTGCCGTTATTTGCGCGCGTATAGCCTTCCATGGTGGCGCCGATATCTTTCATCAACATCAGCGTAAAAAGCAGCAGCAGGCTACACAGGCCCAACCCGAGTATCTGCGACGATTTACTCAATATCCGCTGTTTCATGATAAAGAAATTGAAGGACAATAATCCCGGATATCGCCGCCCCCAATATTCGCCCGCCGTTAGAATAATCCAGCTTAGAATTGCCATTAACAGGAGAGCGGCACCGAGCGCGCCCAGCGTTAAACCGGTTAGCAGAAAATTGTCTGAATAATATGCGGCGAGCAGCGAGATGCTTGCAAAACCCCAGAATATTCTCAACAACTGTGCAGACGGATATTCCACAGCGCGGATCAGCCCAACCAAAGATGTGCGACTAAGCTGCCACAACATCGGAATTTGAAAGGCCAGCAGTAGTAAAAATATCAAACCAGCAGTCTTGGCAATAGTAGCTGGATGCCAGCCTGATGTGATGCCGGGAAATTGATCGGCCAGTTGGCCGATCAGAAAATATTGAGCAACATAAGCAAGGACAATTGCGATCAAGAAAGAGAGCAGGAAACCGAAAAGCCACTGCAATAGGGACAGACGGAGGCACGATGCCAATGTCTGTCCGAAACTGAGATACACGGCCAGGCGTTGCTTCTGTCGTTCCAGATAACGGCGATTGGCCATATCTATTGCGATAGCGGCAAGGAAAAACAGGATTACCGATGCGAGGCCGAGGAAATTCTCGGTTCGCTGCCAGAATAATGCCAGCGGATGACCACCGCTGGCTTTGGTTAGGAGGGTGAAATCATTGAGTTTATCAGAAACCCAACTTTCAATGCTTTCCTGCTGTCCAGCGGTAGCCGTCAGCAAATAACGATACAGGGTCTTGCTACTCTTAATATTTTCAATCGACAAAGATTTGCCGTTGATCAACGCCCGCATGGAAACGGAATGACCTTCCATCAACCGATCAGGCTCGTGGTATATAATCGCGCTGAAACGGAATGTTTCTTTCCCAATCGCGATGTGGTCACCAATATTTGCGCCAATCTTGCTGCTTGCTCTGGGCCCCAACCATATTTCTCCAGGTGGTGGTCCATGTTCGATTGTCTTCTGCATTTCTTGATTTTGAGTGACCCCAATTTTGAGACTGCCCTGTAGCGGGTAGCTGTCATCGGCGATTTTCAATTGCACTGGAATGGCTTCCCCGCGCAGGGAAATCGCCAGCGGGGTCAACTGTACTTTGGCGATGCTTGCGGCCTTGTCAGCAAGCAACTTCTCATCGCTATTTGACAACGAGCGCGGTCCTGAAACGGAGATATCAGCACCCAACATATTGTTGAGATTTCCATCCAGATATTGCTGCACAGAAGCGCTCGTTAGCGATAATGTGGATAGGAATAATATCAGGGTAATTTGGGTCAATATCACCAAACGACCATCACTGGATTTACTGTCGTTTATGAAATTATCGAAGGCCAGCTTTATCCAACTCATTTGATTTTCTCGAGATGCGCTTCGGAAAGTGCAAAAATATTATCGGCACGCTCGGCGAGCGCAGAACTGTGCGTGACAATGATCAATGCCGATCCGGTTTCCTTGGCGAAATCGAACATAAGGTCGGCTACATTGTTCGAAGTAAATTCATCCAGATTACCGGTTGGTTCATCCGCAAAGATAAAGGCCGGATTCGAGACGAAAGCTCTGGCAATCGCCACCCGCTGCTGTTCACCGCCACTAAGCTGTGTCGGCTTGTGATTTGCACGATCCTCAAGATTGATCTTCTTCAGCCATTCTCTGGCGATGCCATATGCCTGCTTGTTGCCGTTCAATCGCAGCGGCAGCGCAATATTTCCCAGTGCATCCAATTCCTGCATGAGGTGAAATTGCTGGAAAACAAAACCTGATCTCTGGCGCAGTTTAACGGGTGAGATTTGTCCGCTATCGCAAGTAAATATTATCTCTCCCAAACGAGGCAGCTCGAGACCCGCAGCCAAAGACAACAGACTCGACTTGCCCACACCTGACGGGCCAACAATGGCGTGTGTGCTTCCTCCTGAAAATGAAAGCGACAGTTTGTCAAACAACGAGATACGGCCATGCGGCGTATCAAAATAATGGCCCACGTCCTTTAATTCTATTTGATGATTCATGCAGTCCTCGAATTTCTAATGTGAACAAGTGAATAGGTTGGCCAGTGTCAAATCAATGTGAAGTCGGTTTTGACAGTTTTTTGACATTGATTTCGCTAAGCGAAAGGCTGGGCGAAAAATGCGTTAGCTTGTGCTAGTTTGCGCAATCAGATTTTGGAGATGGGCAAGCTGATGCGAGTTTTGGTGGTTGAAGATAATCTGGATATTCAGGCTAATATTGCCGAGTTTTTGGAATCTGACTATATTCTGGACTTCGCCTATAACGGCGATCACGGACTAGAGCTGGCGCTCGCCAATGACTATGATGTGATTGTCCTCGACCTGATGCTGCCCAGACGTGACGGAATAGACCTCTGCAAAGCCTATAAGAGCGAAGCAAATCTTCAAGCCCCAATCCTGATGTTGACCGCGCGCGATACATTGGAAGATAAAGAAGTCGGGTTTGCCGCAGGCGCCGATGATTATCTGACCAAGCCTTTCGCACTGCGAGAATTGAAAATTCGGATAGATGCGCTTGCTAAGCGTCCGAAAATCAAAAATGCTTCATCGCTGAGATACGGTGAACTAACGTTTGACCCTGCTGATAATATCGCGAGCAATGGGTCATCATCCAGGCCTCTAAACAACAAGGAAGGCATAATTTTTAGGCTTCTGATAGAGGCTGCGCCCAATGCGATTTCCAGCGAGACCATTGCTTACAGAATTTGGGGTGAGGAGCCTCCAAATTCCGGGGCGCTCAGGACACATGTATATAATTTGCGGAAAATACTGTCATCGCTGAAAACCCGCTGCGAAATCCAGACCGATCGTTCTCGCGGTTATCGCCTGAAAGAAAGATCATCCGATGAATAGACGGCCTCAAAAAGTAAATGATCTGGTGCTTCGCAATTTTATCACATCAATCTGCATATGTTTTGCAATCACCGTATTTATGGCGGTGATGTTTCAGTTCAGTCTTGAAGATGAGATTTTTGGAAATCAGGTCGGCATGAAGGCGGATCAGCTTTCATCATCGGTACAATATGAAAAAGGAACCAAGAGAACGGTTTCAGGTTTGGAAATGGAATATTTTCATGGGACAGAGGCGATGCCCAAGTGGTTGGCTGGTCAAATAAAGTCTGATTGGGTGGTCGGGGAATATGAAGTTTTTGGCGGTCAGCATGGACATTACCACCTGGCGGTACGAGGTGAAGGTGAAGCAAAACAATATTTGATATTCAACGCGCGTGCCTATGTTCGATCAACTGAGCAGGTATGGGGTTTTGTAATATTGATAGCTTTACTGGGTGGTCTGATGCTGCTTGTTACCATTTTTTTCGTGCGGCGAATGACCAAGAAGTTGAGTATACCAATTGAGAAAATGGCCGCAGCTGTCACCTCTCACAGCCCGCTCGAACCCGCAACATTGGATTTAAGCGATGGACCCGCCGAGATAGAGGTTTTAGCAAAAGCAATCGCCGACAAAGACGGGCATATCCAAAACCTGATGCAGCGAGAGCGTCAGTTTAATCGGGATGTCAGTCACGAACTGCGCACGCCGCTAGCAGTCGCGGTTGGTGCTGTCGAAATTATGGAGAAAGAGGGACAAAAAGGCGCTGCCTTCAAAAGGCTAGCATCCTCTCTAGTCAATATGCGGCTTATGACAGAAGGAATATTATGGCTTGGCCGGGAACCTAATGACCGCGCAAAATGCAACGTATCGGAAGTTTGCTCATATGCCATCGGAGTGAACGAACATTTGCTACGCGGCGCTAGGGTAACGATCAATGTTTCTGGAAAAGAAGATGTTGATATGCCTGTTCCAGAAGCCGTGGCTCAGGTCATTATTGGAAACTTGGTTCGCAATGCTATCGGCTATACAAACGAAGGCACAATTTCCCTTTCCATATCCGAAGGGACCGTGAGTATTGACGACACTGGAATTGGTTTCGGAGAATCCACTAGCGATGATGGTTTTGGCATTGGACTATCACTGGTTGAAAGACTGTCTTCCCATTTTGGAATTCAGGTCTCCATTGACGCCCGGCCAGAAGGCGGAACATCAGCAGTTGTTTCCTGGTAAATTATTCGAACCACGAAATTCCATTTGACGCTGTTTTGACTCTTGGGCCGTTAACAAGTCTCCAACCCAATGGAGATTACAATGAACAAACTAATGGCAATAGTAACGACTTTCCTTGCCGCTTGGGCAATGATCTTGGGCAATGCCAGCGCGTCTGCGCAAACCAATGTCCAACAACTTGCACTGGATGCACCTGATGGGAACCGGATTACCGGCTTCATCTATCAGAATATCAAAACCGAAAAAGACGCGCCTTTGGCGATATTGATGCACGGCATGACGGGCTCCAGCCTTGGTTGGCTCGCTTATGACCACGGCTCCTATACAGACCTGATCACCAAAGATCTTGTCAGCAGGGGATATCGGGTTGTCGCGTTGGACGCGCGGTCACATGGTGCGCGAAAAGATGATATGAAACCGCTTGTACGGCTAAAAAACCTGCGGTCCGGCAAGCCTGAGCCCTATCTGGCAATGATCGAAGGTACGTTGAACGACTATGATGTGTTGCTTGCAAAAGTGAACAAGAATTTTGGACAACCCAAACACATATTGGCGGTGGGATACAGCATGGGCGCGCAAATGGCGGTGCTATTCGCGGCGAAACATAAGGAAGTGACGCATATTGTCACCATGGTGCCACCGGCAGCGCAAAGTGCAAAGGTCGTCGCACCCATCAACCATGCCAGCAAAGTGCAAGCCCAATGGCTTTTAATAACCGCTAGTCAGGACCAGTTCTCAACCAAGGCCGACAACGACGCATTAGCCAAAGCTGGTGGCGAAAAACTGACTCGGGTTGAGTTTGACAGCAAACACAGATTACCACGTGGCTATGTCAACGCTGTGATAGACTGGATCGCAAAGATATAATTGACCAATTAATCTTCAGTTAGACTTCTTCTAAAGGTGGGACGGTAATGAAACGTTTTTTCTTGAGCTTCGGCGCATTCTTTCTGCTTGCGGTGATGCTTGCGGCCATTCTCATCGCTATTCCACTCGCAAAAGCTCCCAATAGCGGCCTGTCTCAAGACACCATCATCAAGGATGTCAATATTATTGATGTGCAAGAGGGTAAGATAGTCGCGCATCAAGATGTCATTATTCAAGATGGGCGTTTGAGTTCGATCGAAACGACATCGGACAAAGCGCATGCGAAATCACTTCACGTTGTTGATGGTCGCGGCAAATATTTGTCACCGGGCCTGTGGGACATGCACACGCATTCCTACAAGATATCGCCCCAGTTTCACCATCCGTTGTTTATTGCAAACGGTGTGCTGAGTGTGCGGGACATGTCGGGGTGCATGTCTGAAGATGACAGTTTTTGGGCTTGTATCAAGGATCGAGAAACTTGGAACCAAATGACGGAATCTAAAGCCGGCCTATCGCCACGATATTTTCTGCAAAGCAGTTATCAAACCAATGGTGGAAATGAGGTCCCCGAAGGGTTTCCCTCGTTTTTCAAAGCGAACGAGGTTGGTGGCATTGAACAACTGGTGTCTTTTTATAAAGATGCCGGCGCCGATTTTATCAAGACCTATTCGGAACTGTCACCTGAAGCATATCAGGCGCTGGCTAAATATGCAGAAGCGCGAGGTTTAGGACTAGCTGGTCACCGACCGTTGCGGGTTTCTTTACTCGAAGCCATTGCTGCGAAACAACAATCAATTGAGCACCCTCGGTTGTTTTTGTTTGAATGCTATAAAGGCCGGAATCAATTTCGGGCGCTTTCAGACCCCTTATCTGCTTACACCACGGAATTCAAAACCGAGCTTGTTGATAGGCACGATACCGAGCACTGCACGAGAATGATGCGAGAAATGGCAAGCGCCAACACTTTCTGGGTTCCTACGCTACAGGTTTTGCAATTGGGTGTGAAGGCAGGCGATCAATCTTTCCGCGAAGATCCCCGCCTTCGTTACATTCCTACCATTATCAATTCCGGCATGTGGCAGGGAGATGCTGATCAATTGGCGAAGCGAGCGACCACGCTGCAAGGACGTAAAGTTGATGCCGAAATCTACGCCCTGGCAATGAAAAATCTGGCTGACGCGCATGATGCAGGAGTTAAAATTCTGGTCGGCACCGATGCCGGCGACAGCTATGTGTTCCCGGGCTTTAGCGTCCATGACGAAATGGTTGAGTTTGTAAAGGCAGGACTTCCACCGCAAGATGTCCTGCGCATGGCAACAATTGATGCAGCGAAGTTCAGCCGGGTTGATCATAAATTTGGTTCCATCAAAGTTGGAAAAGCAGCTGATATGATACTTCTTGCTGCCAATCCGTATGAGGATATTCACAACACCCAAAAAATTGATGGCGTCTTCTATAACGGGCAGTTCTTTGATCGATCAGCGCTGGATGAACTATTGGATTTCGCCGAACAACAAGCGAGTAGCATCCGCCTCAATTTTCGCCTAATTTGGGACGTATTGAGTAGTCCATTGATGCGCGTTCAACTGGCGGATTGAACTTTTCTTCCGCTCACCTTACGTCCGCTTTCGGGATACACCTATTGCAATGGATGGCGGCTTGTTTAGGCGTCGAAATATCGGCTACTGGCCTCTATGGTTCAGTTCTTTTCGGAAAAGTCGATCTCTCCGGTAAACACAGGAACGCAGCGCCCAGCCACCGATGCAATAATGCCATTGGCGGTCCGAGCGGCAGTGACGTTCAGTAGACTTGGTCGCCCTATTTCGATACCTTGTTTGACGACATAGCTGGCCTCTTGCTTGTCGCTCAGGGACAACAAGAGTGCGCCAAGCGGAGTATTGGCGCTACCGGTTGCGGGGTCCTCCCAGGTGCCAGCAAGCGGTGCAAACATACGTGCGTGAATGCAATTATCTTCCCGGGAATAGACATGAATGGAGAAGCGCCCGTTCAATTCAGGTTGCTTGTCAACTGCCCGCCGGAACTCCCCGATATTCGGTGAGCACCGAGCAACTGCTGTTTTGGCCAATTCAGCTATAACGTAGGGATTACCCACAGACGCAATCTTCGGGCGATGCTTATCTGTCACAATATCCAAAGCGTCGATACCAAGACAAAGTGCTACTGTTTCTGCGGTTATCTCGATGCCTGTGGAAAGAGGCTGTGGTGCTGTAATCTTGCCGCCAACTGGCTTCCCATCAGTATCTTTTTCCATCTCCACGACGACTATCCCAGCCGGCACTTCGAAGCGGATATTATCACCTGTCGCAAGCCCGAGGCGTGCGAGCACAAACGCGGTTCCGATCATCGGATGCCCGGCAAATGGCATCTCTTCGCTGCGGTTAAATATCCGTACGCGCGCCGTATTTTGATTATTCTCAGGTGGCAGCACAAAGGTCGTCTCGCTGAGGTTCATTTCTGCTGCAAGTGATTGCATCGCAGCCGAGGTCAATCCCTCGGCATGGGTGAATACAGCCAGAGGGTTTCCGCAAAAACGCTTCTCCGTAAAAACGTCAACCGTTTCGAAATATTTGATCACAAGACAATCTCCTATTGACATAGAATCAGGTAGTTGGCAAATTAACGAAATGCAAGCTGAAAAAATCTATAAGGTTCTAGCCAACAGCAAACGGTTGCAAATTCTTGATTGGCTCAAAGATCCGCGCGCGCATTTTCGGCCACAAGTCGACGGTGACCTCGTCGATGATGGTGTGTGCGCGCTACTCATTGCCGAAAAAATCGGCCTCACGCCTTCTACCCTGAGCGAGCATATGCGTCTTTTGGTCGATGCCGAATTGGTCATCCCGAAAAAGATCAAGCAATGGATATTCTATCGCCGCAATGAAGATCGGATTTCTGAAATCACCAAAAGGCTTTCCAATGAACTCTGAAAATGGTGCAACGCGTGCTCCTTCACCTTATCCTCCCCGCTATCACCGGGAGAATGATGAAGAGCATCTCATTTCCTTCATGAGACAAACCGCCATGGGATCATTAGTTACATTTGAAGGTGATCGCTTTCAAACGACCGCCTTGCCGTTTTTAGTAAAGCAAGATGGTGGGAACATAACTTTGCTTGGTCATTTTCCGAGAGTGAACCCACAAGCTCAACTCAACGCCTCTAGTGCTTTGGTAATCTTTCAAGGCCCCCAGGCCTACGTCAGACCAGACTGGTATCCCACTAAGCGCAAAGACCCTCGCACGGCGCCAACATGGGACTATATTGCCGTGCGAGCAGAAGCACAGATCGAGATTATTGACGATCTTCAATATGTGCTTGAACACGTGAAAGAGCTGTCCGACCATTTTGAATCTGGCAAGGAAAAGCCTTGGTCCATCAACGACGCCCCTGCAGCATTCAACACACGTCAGGCGGGCATGCTGGTTGGCCTGAAGCTTCATGTGCAGCATCTTTCTGGTGTTTGGAAGATCCACCAGAATCATCCGCAGAAAAACCGGCTAGCTGTGATTGAAGGTCTGCGGGAAACTGGTGACTATGGTGCGCTCGGCATTGCAGACGCAATGGAACAGCGGGAGACTTTGCTGGCCAAGGCTAGATAGTTTTAGGGGGAGCGGAGATTTTATGATCATTTTGGCTCTATCAAGGCGGATTTATAAAAGCATGAACTTTCGGGTAAAATGACTTCAAAACTGTCCATGAAACCAAGTTAGAAATCCAATGAGCTGTTTGAGCGCTCGATATTTTCAGTTGACGGGCGAAAACCGGTCACATCCTGATGCCTGGAATACCCAGCGATCTGCAGTTGGCAAGATATTCGCTAACAGCAGAAAGTAACAACAATCGGATTGACATGCTGCCATCGACGACCATCGGACCGCCGATTACAAATCCGAACCCATCTGATAACTAAAACTACGGAGACGAAAGGAGGAAGCAATCATTAAAACGCAAACGAAGATTGTAGGTCAAATCACGCGCATCCAGCGATGCTTGTTGACCGGTGGAGAAGAAATGACGATACTTTCGAAAGGATGGTTAGCGTTTAATCTGTTTAACGGGGTTTATATCAACTGTCGCTAATGTCCGCTTCGGGCGCAAAAGCGGACACTAAAAGGCCATGCTCTATAAAACTGGCGCTTTGCTAAGAACCAAACCTGCGAACGAGCTTTTGCCTATAAAGCTTCGGCGATCTTTGACTGTCGATGTAACGATTTATTATGATCCCGCGCCATTGCCGATCCGATCAACATGATCGCGGGGCCGTTGCCCAGCGCGGTTTTTGCGGTCAGCGGCAGCAGGTCGATGCGGCTATGGATTATGCGTTCGTTGTCCAAACTGGCATTCTCTACCAGCAGAACGGGTGTATCCTTTGCCATTCCGGCGCCGATGAGATTTCTGGACACAATTGCCGCTGATGATTTTCCCATATATATGGCGAGAGTCGCGTCCGGCTCTGCCAAATTTTGCCAGTCTAGATCTAGCGGCTCATCTGATTTTGCGTGGGCGGTTACAAATATCAATTTTCGTGCCAACCCACGAAGCGTTAGTGATTTGCTCGCGCTGGCGGCAGCTGCAGATGCAGCAGTAATACCGGGGCATATCTGAAACATGATATCATGAGTGGTCAATATTTCCATTTCTTCTGTAGCGCGGCCAAAGATTGACGGGTCGCCGCCCTTGAGCCTCACAACCCGCTCTCCAGACTTGGCTGCATGGACGAGCATTTGATTGATTGTGCGCTGGTCTTTGGAATGGCGACCGGATCGTTTGCCTACAGCTACGCGGTTCGTTGCGGCCGGTATCAAGTCGAGTATGCCAGAACCAACAAGCGCGTCATAAAAGACAATTGATGCGGCACAGATCAGTTTCTCGGCCTTTCGCGTCAGCAGATCGGGATCACCAGGGCCTGAGCCAACCAGCCAGACTGTTCCGGGCGCTATCAGCTCGCTCATTCGGCAGCCTCCAGTTCAAGACGCTTGGTTGTGGCCAATAACCCGGCAATTGCCGGGCGGCAGCTACCGCAATTGGTTCCTGCATTGATTGCGTCGCCCACTTCTTCGACGCTCGCCAAGCCTTGCTCTGCAATGGCTGAACAGATTTGGTTAGAGCCGACATCAAAACAGACACAGACGATCGGACCTTTATCGGGGCCGGCTATTTTTGGGCGGGCAGCGAGCAAAGCCGGCGCGGCTACTTCTGCTTCCGCCACCAGCTGCGATGCAATCCAGTCGCGCTTAGGCAGTTCGCCAGTGCGTGTCAGAAACAACGCCGCGGCGAGCTTGCCATCATCGCCGCGAACCGCAAAACGCCGCATTCCGCGTTTCATATCGACCGCCTCCAACCTGTCGCCTTCTGGCAACATCGCCTCGACATCGACAGCCCCCCTTCCGGCCAATTCCGTCAACCAACCTCCCGCAATGCGCGAGCTGGTCCAATATAATAACGGCGGCAGAATTGCCCGTTCACGGCTAACCAGGAAGGCGCGCCATTCAGGCAGAACTGCTTCCACTTCGGCAGGACTGTTCTTGAAAGCGGGTTGGCCCGATAGGGGATCGACGGTTTGATCGGGAAGCAGGTTCATGCGGCCCGCACTGCTCTGTTGATCGGTCCAGTGCATGGGAGCGAAAATCTCTCCCTGCCGCTGGGCATCGGAAACGGCGACGCGAAAAATACTTTCACCCTGTGCCGCTCGAACACGGGCCAAGCCTCCATCGATAAGCTCCCGTATGGCAGCATCTTCGGGGTGAATTTCAAGCAGCGGTTCGCGGCGATGCTGCGAAAGGCGCGTTGATAGACCGGTGCGTGTCATTGTGTGCCACTGGTCGCGATATCGCCCGCTGTTAAGTCGCAGCGGAAAATCATCCTGGAGGAGCGCGGCCTGAGGCACATCAACGGTGATCATTCGGGCTTTACCATCGGCGGTTGAATATCGACTAGTGGCAAAAGGCGATTGTCCGCCCCATTGCCATGGCTGCCAATCTTCATAATATTGATCTGTAATATTGGCCCACTGCGAGAGATCCAGTGCGCGCTTACCGCTGTTACAATATCCAGTCTGTGCGGCATATTCGCGAAAAATTTCCACGGGAGTGTCATATATGAACGCAGTTTCATGCCCCATAAGACGGGCAATTTCCTTGACGATCCACCAATCCCCCTTGGCTTCGCCGGGTGGAGCAAACAAAGGTCGCTGACGGGAAATCACCCGCTCGCTGTTGGTTACGGTTCCGTCCTTCTCACCCCATGCCAATGCAGGTAGTTTGACGTCAGCAAATGCCGCCGTGTCGGTATCAGCCATAACATCAGAGACCACCACAAATTCGCACCGTTCGAGCGCTTCGCGCACAAAGCCGGCATCGGGCATGGAAACCGCCGGATTGGTCGCCATGATCCAGATTGCCTTGATCGAACCGTCATGGACGGCTCGAAACATGTCGACGGCTTTCTTGCCCGGTTGGTTTGCGATGACCGGGCTTTTCCAGAATGTTTGAGCAGCGTCACATTCCTGATCGGAAAAACCCATATGGGCGGCCAGCATTGAGGCAAGCCCTCCCACTTCGCGGCCACCCATTGCATTAGGCTGTCCTGTAATACTGAACGGTCCAGCTCCGGCCTTGCCAATCCGACCGGTTGCTAGGTGCAGGTTGATTATCGCATTACCCTTATCGGTCCCGCAAACTGATTGGTTTGCTCCCTGGCTGAATAGAGTGACCATCTTGGGATGAGCGGCGACCATTTCGCTGAGCTTTGCAAAATCTGCATCATTTATGCCCGCCTGACTGGCACTACCGGAAAGGTCATTCCAGAAATTTATAGGCGTCTTTACATGCTGAGCAAGATAGTCTGAATCGAGCAATTTACGCCGTCGCATATCGATCATCAAGGCGTTGAAAAGCGCAATGTCGCCATCCGGAGCGACAGCAATGTGAAGGTCAGCGCATTCGGCAGTTTCGGTGCGGCGCGGGTCGATGACAACCAACTTGGTCCCGCGCTCAACCCGTGCTTTCTCGATGCGCTGCCAGATGACCGGATGACACCAGGCGGTGTTCGATCCGACCAGCAGGATGAGATCCGCTTCATCTATATCATCATAGCTGCAGGGCACAATATCTTCGCCAAAGGCACGAACATGCGCCGCCACTGCGCTTGCCATGCAGAGGCGGCTGTTTGTGTCGATATTGGCGCTGCCGATAAAGCCTTTCATCAACTTGTTGGCGACATAATAATCTTCGGTGAGTAGCTGGCCTGAAACATAGAAAGCGACACTGTCGGGACCATGTTTGGCAATGGTTTCCGCAAAACGTCCGGCCACTAATGAAAGGGCTTCATCCCAATTAGCACGCTCACCAGTAATTTCTGGATAGAGCAAGCGGCCCTCAAGACCGACGGTTTCGCCAAGATGGGTTCCCTTGGAACAGAGCCGTCCCAGATTGGCGGGATGGCTTCCGTCGCCCTTGATCTCCAGTTCACGTTCACCAGTGACCTTCGCGCTGATGCCGCAGCCGACACCGCAATAGGGACATGTCGTGCGAACGCCGGTCACATTACCCCTGCCAGTGTTGCCGCTCGGTCGATATAGATTCGACCACCATCAATCTTGACGGGAATGACAGGCACACAGCCTTTGTCCTCGCCGAGAGCTTCACCGGTCAGGAGCGATATCCGCCAGTTGTGCAACGGGCAAGTAACGCTCGTGTCATGCACAATACCCTGACTGAGCGGCCCTTGTTTGTGCGGGCATTTATTGATCAACGCATGCACGCTGCCATTGGATGTCCGAAAAATCGCGATCTCTTCTCCGCCTTGCACCGGCAAGGTGCGAGCTCCCAGCGTGAGAAGTTGATCCACCGGGCCGATATCGATCCACTTGGCGTCATTCATTATCCGGCCTCCACAACAGCAAAGGGCCGGATTTCGGCGATATGCTTGTGGAGATGGGCGTCCTTGCCAGCCGCGCGCTCTTCCCATGGATCTTTTTGCAAGATGCTCTGGGCGTGAAGAAAACGCTGCGCCAGTTTGAGCCGCCCGTCATCATCTTCAACAATGCGGCTCTTCACATATTCAAGACCCACACGTTCAATCCACGGTGCCGTGCGATCAAGATAGCGCGCTTCCTCTCGATAGAGCTGGATGAAGGCCGCGCAATATTCGAGCGCTTCTTCCTCGGTCTCAACCTTGCACAGAAAGTCGGTGCCGCGCAGTTTGATGCCGCCGTTGCCGCCGACCATCAGTTCATAACCACTATCAACGCAAATAATGCCGAAATCCTTGATGGTTGCCTCTGCGCAATTGCGCGGACAGCCTGACACAGCAATCTTGAACTTGTGCGGCATCCAACTGCCCCATGTCATTCTCTCGGTCTTGATACCCAGACCCGTCGAATCCTGTGTTCCAAACCGACACCATTCCGAACCCACACAGGTTTTTACGGTCCGCAGTGACTTTCCGTAAGCGTGACCGGAGACCATTCCAGCAGCATTGAGATCGGCCCAGATTGCTGGTAAATCCTCTTTCTTGATACCGAATAAGTCGAGCCGCTGTCCGCCAGTTACCTTGACCAGACGTGCTTCATATTTATCCGCAGCATCGGCAATAGCGCGCAGCTCGTTGGGCGTGGTGACTCCGCCCCACATGCGGGGAACCACGGAATAGGTACCGTCTTTTTGGATGTTGGCGTGCATGCGTTCGTTGACGAAACGGCTCTGGGGATCTTCTTCATGTTCACTGGGCCAAGCGCATAGCAAATAATAATTCAACGCCGGACGGCACGATGAGCAGCCATCGGGTGTGGTCCAGTGTAATTCCTGCATGACTTCGGGAATTGATTTTAGCTGCTTTTCAACAACGTTCCGTCTGACATCCTCGTGCGTAAAGCTGGTGCATTTACACATCGGGGTTTCTGCGCGTGCTCCGCCATATTCATCACCCAATGTGATCGCGAGCAGGCTTTCAACCAAGCCGGTACAACTTCCACAGCTGGCCGAAGCTTTGCAACTGGCGCGCACCGCATCGAGATCACCCGCACCCGCATTGATGCACGCGACAACTTGCCCTTTTGATACGCCGTTGCAGCCGCAGATTTCTGCGTTATCGGACAATGCTGCAACGGCGCTGTCAGGGTCCCCGAGCGCGTCTCCGGATGCGAAAGCCTGACCAAATATCAGCGCCTCCCTAATATCGGAAATATCTTCCTGGGTTTTTAGAAGATCAAAATACCAGCTGCCGTCGGCGGTATCACCATAGAGCACCGCACCAATCAGCTTATTTTCCTTGACCACCACGCGCTTGTAAATGCCGCGCGAGGCGTCCCGCATAACGATATCTTCGCAATCCTCACCGCCACTAAAATCTCCGGCGGAAAAAACATTAATGCCTGATACCTTGAGCTTGGTGGACGTCACCGAGCCAGCATAGCCGGAAGGGTTTTCGGTAGCCTGATCGGCTAGTGCCCGGCACATTTCCCAAAGCGGAGCGACAAGACCATAAACTGCGCCGCGATGCTGGACACATTCACCTACTGCCATGATGGCCGGATCGCTTGTGACCATATGATCGTCAACGACAATACCGCGCTCGACTTCCAGGTCAGCATTTTTTGCAAGTGCGACCGCTGGCCGGATGCCTACGGCCATCACAACCAAATCGGCAGCGATTTCCGTGCCGTCCTTCAATTTCACGCCGGTTACGTGACCGTCTCCCAAGATTTCTGCGGTATCAGCGCCGGTTAGGATCGTCTGTCCACGCTGTTCTAATTCAGACTTTAAGAGGAAACCTGCCGCTTCATCCAGCTGGCGTTCCATAAGCGTTGGCATGAGATGGAGAACGGTTACGTTCATCCCTTGCAAGTGCAATCCATGCGCCGCCTCAAGCCCCAGCAAACCACCGCCGATGACCACCGCATGCCCACCTTTTCCCGCAGCGGACAGCATCTTGTCGACATCATCTAGGTCGCGAAACGTTATGACACCGGGCAGATCATGGCCGGGTACCGGAATTATGAACGGATCGCTCCCGGTAGCGATGAGCAAACGATCATAGGACGTGACTCGGCCGCTTTCACTGACGATTTCCTTGGCCTCGCGCTTAATGGCGATGACCTTATCACCGCTGACTAGCTCGATATCATTATCATCATACCAAGACTGGTCATTGATGATGATTTCCTCAAAGCTTTTCTCACCCGCGAGCACCGGCGACAGCATGATGCGATCATAGTTTACCCGTGGTTCTGCACCAAAGATGGTAATGGTATAGCGGTCAGCATCGCGGGAAAGAATTTCCTCAACCGTGCGACACCCCGCCATGCCATTGCCAATAACTACCAAATGTTCACGAAGATATCCTCCGCTGCCATTCGACTTTGCGTCAATGCTGACTGGTGCGTTCATTCAAAATGTTCCTTAGAAACTGTAACCAAGCTGGACCCACAGCTTTTCGGTGTCCGTGCCAAACGACTTTGCGTTGTAATTTGCATATTTCAGTAGAATGCCGATTTTGCTGAGCTTGAATCCTATTTTGGCGTCCCATTCATTACCGTAATTTGCGCCGCCGGTGTCCGCCTCAAACTCGTGATAGGTGACCGCTGCATTGAGGCCGGGGAGCAGTTTTACGCCCGGTAGTTTCACGCTGGCAGTGGCGTAATAATCGCGAAGGCCGGTGGCCGGGGTGGCCAAAAAGACATCCGCCCAGCCATTAAATTTATGCAATGTTGCCAAAGGCGTCCTGAAAGCGGTGACACCCGGAAGACCGCCGACGGTTGCACCTGTGTCAGAACCCAATTCTTCATAGCCGGCAGTCAGGCCAAAGCCTTTGAAACTGCCACCCAGGGATGCCGCGATATATTCAGCCTTATAGTCATTGGGGTTATTCTTATAGTCGGATTGAACGGCATAGCTGGCCGCAAAATTGATCTTGAAATTTTCGCCCACGGGGACAGCGCCATTGGCACGGAAACCAATCGTCTGGCTCGACAAGGCGTTAATCAGCTCGTTGGCGTCATAGTCGAGAAAATAGCCAAAACCTTTCAGCTTCACTGGACCGAGTTTATATCCCGCGCCAACAAAAAAATGATCTCCTTCAAAAGCCTGCCGCCGCCCCGCATCAACTCCGAATATCGTACGTTGGGAAATGGCGTAAGTGGTATCGAACTGGACACCTGCTGCAGACGCCTGTGCTCGGATGGCATCAAATGTTTGTTCATTCTGCCGCCATCCCACGCTGCCGACAAAGCGTTGATCGTCAAGATTGATGCGTTGCCGGCCGATCGTGACCTGATCATCGCCTTTGGTTTTGTAATTGAGGTGAAGCTGATTAAGCTCAATATTCTGCGGGTCGGCGACAACAGAAAAGAGCCCACCCTTGCCATTAGTGGTGCTGTTAAAGTCATTTACCAGTCCCAATGTCGCTTCGGCCTCCGCCAAAAAAGACAGGCCATTATTAAAGGCCAGTTTAAGGCCGGGGCGCAATCGGATGGTCAGGGCATCGGCATCCAAACCGATATCATCCTGATCGACACCCTCATAACGCAGCCGCACATTCAACATGGGATCAAGCGTTACGCCGTCATCAATAGCAATTGGACCCGTTCCGCTCGCATGGGCGCTGGCAGGCAACGCAATTGCGGCGGCGGTAAGCAAGGATGCGGCTATGGTGTAAGTTTTATTCATACTTATATTTCCCCGGATATTTTTTCGTTGATCCAGGCATCTTCTCCGATCAGGCCGCTTGTTGTTGCGTGCTCTTGTTTGGATTTCCGTGTTCATATTCGGCAAGGAAATGCAGCACTTCCTGCCGGTATTGATAAAATTTGGGATGTTCGAGCAAAGCCTTGCGGTCGCGGGGACGCGGCAAATCGACGTCCAGTATTTTGCCAATTGTAGCTCGCGGCCCGTTGGTCATCATGACCACTTTGTCGGCAAGTAATATTGCTTCATCCACATCGTGCGTGACCATGATCGCGGTGACTTTGGTGCGGTTCCACACTTCGATCAGCACATCCTGCAGATCCCAGCGGGTCAGACTGTCGAGCATCCCGAAAGGCTCGTCGAGCAGCAACAGTTTCGGGCTGAGCGCAAAGGCGCGGGCGATACCGACACGCTGACGCATGCCGTTTGACATATCGGCAGCCATTTTGTCCATCGCATCACCAAGGCCCACGCGCTCAAGATAATATTCGACGATATCTCTGCGTTCGCTGCGTTTGGTGTGGGGATAAACCCGCTCCACGCCCAGAGCGACATTCTGACGCGCGGTCAGCCAGGGCATCAAAGATGGCGCCTGAAACACAACGGCTTTGTCGGGTCCAGCGACATCGATTTCACGACCATCAAGAACAATGCCGCCATCAGTAATCTCATTGAGACCCGCCGCCATCGTCAGAACGGTTGATTTTCCACACCCACTGTGACCGATCAGTGTGATAAACTCACCCTTGTCCATCAACAGGTTAACATCCTCCACTACAGTGAGCGGCCCTTTGGGCGTGGGATAGACTTTTTTAAGTTTAAAAAATTCCAGATAACGATTTTTGAACGGACTTTTTGCCGCGTTAATATAGGCTTGCGGTAGCTCTAAGCCGCTGTTGCTTTTCCCTTGTCTAGCAGCGGCTAAATCGAGCGGAGCGACATCTGGCAAATCGGCAAAAGACTGCTGCACGCCGCCGTCATCATTATTCAACAAATCGAGATAACCGACAATTTTACTGCGCAGGCTCTTATAGGCAGGATCATCGTTCATTTCTTCGCGATCGCGCGGACGGCTAACATTCACATCGAATATCTGACCAATTATGGCTGAAGGTGCCGGCGTAAGAACAGCCACGCGATCGGCTAACAGCAAGGCCTCATCAACATCGTTCGTGACCAATAATATCGTACGCTTTTCCTGTTTACGGATGCGTTCAATCTCGTCCTGCAACTTGGCACGGGTCAAAGCGTCGAGGGCTGACAACGGTTCATCCAAAAGAAGTATCTCTGGTTCCATCGCGAGCGCTCGTGCAACAGCAACGCGTTGCCGCATTCCGCCGGAAAGCTGAGAAGGTTTGCGATCCATCGCGTGATCCAACCCAACCAGTTTGATTTTATCATGGACTAGCGCCTTGCGCTCTTCCTTGGACTTATCTTTATGAATCGCGTCAACAGCCAGCCCGACATTTGCTTCCACCGACAACCAAGGGAAAAGCGAATAGCTTTGGAATACCAGTCCGCGGTCTTTTCCGGGGCCATCGCACGGCGTGCCGTTTACGAGTATTTCTCCGCCGTCCGGCTCTATGAGACCCGCGATACAATTGATCAACGTGGTTTTTCCGGCGCCAGAAAAACCAAGAATTGCGATAAATTCACCATCGGCAATATCGAGATTAATATTGCTTAAAACATCACTTCTTGTGCCGCTGCCATCAACATAATATTTGCTGACATTTTTCAGTGCGAGAGCAGGAGTGGTCATATTTTATCCTTTCACACTGTACGATTACGGCTAACGAGATTTTCAAGCATCATCATCAGCCGGTCGAGCATGAAACCGATAAGACCGATGACAATTACTGCGAACATGATGCGGGCCAGAGATTGGCTGGAGCCGTTTTGAAATTCGTCCCAAACAAACTTTCCGAGACCCGGGTTTTGCGCCAGCATTTCGGCGGCGATCAAGACCATCCAACCCACGCCGAGCGACAGACGCATGCCGGTAAAAATATAGGGAAGCGCCGAAGGAAGCACCAACCGGGTTAGTTTGGCGAACCAGCCAAGCCGCAGCACACGGCCAACATTAAGCAGATCCTTATCAATCGACGCTGTTCCAACAGCCGTGTTTATCAATGTGGTCCATAGCGAGCAAAGCATCACCACAATGGCTGAAATTACGAAGCTCTTGGGCAGGCTAGGATCAGGGTCGGTCATAGTGGCAGAAATGACCATCGTAACGATAGGTAACCAAGCCAGTGGGCTTACCGGTTTCATGATCTGGATAAGCGGATTGATGGCAGCATTGATTGTCTTTGAAAGACCACAGATCAGACCAATGGGAACCGCCACAATGGTCGCCAGAAAGAAACCTAGCGCCACCGTCATGAGTGATGTCCAGATTTGATCAAGAAATGTCGGTGATCCGCTATACTCAAAATTCTGTACCGGGTTTCCAGCAGCTATCGCTGCGGCATTTCTTGTCTCTTGAGCCGCGTAAAAGGCTGCTTTGTCGACTTGGGTGGCGGACCATTCGTTATAAAGAGCGATGCCCTGGGTACCAACTTCAACTGGTCCGGGCAGACTACCAAGCGACGTATCCACTTGCGGTGCAAGCAATGCCCAAAGTCCCAAAAAAGCGATGATGCCGATCATAGGGATAGTGATAAACTTGACCATTTTGATCAGCTTTGGGTTCGCTAGAACCGCCTTGCGATTTTGCGCGTCACTTTGCTCTTGGCTCTCACTTGCATGAGAATTCAGCGGTGAACTATTGCTCGTTTCGCTCACAGCAGATGACGAATTGCTATCCAAAAGCTCAGAATTTTCAACAACGGTTGCCATTTTCGCTAATTCCCTTTTTACGATCGCTATTTCACACCTGCGGCGGTGACCGTTTGGCCCATTTTCAAACCAATGTTGAACTTGGCGAGATAGGCATTAGGTGCTTTGCCATCATAGGTAATGCCGTCGATGAACCCTGATTGTTCAGCCTTGAAGCCATCTGTCTCGGGCAGGCTATCGGCTGGAATGACGCCATCGGCAGCTAGTTTTGTGGCAGCCGCCAAATAAAGGTCTGGGCGATAGACTGCCTTGGCTGTGTCAAAATACCAATCGTCTGATTTATCTTCCGCTATCTGACCCCAGCGGCGCATCTGGGTCAAATACCAGATAGCATCGGAGTAAAATGGATAGCCCGCATAATCACGGAAGAAGATGTTAAAGTCAGGCGCGTCTCTTGTATCCCCGGCTTCAAAGGTGAATTTCCCGGTCATGGACGCGCCAATCACTGCTTCGTCCGCGCCAACATAATTGGGTCTAGAGAGGATTTTTACCGCTTCTGCCCGGTTTGCGCCATTGTCCACATCCAGCCATTGCTGGGCCTTGATAACGGCCCGAAGCATCGCGGCTGTTGTCGCCGGATATTTTTCGGCAAAGTCTTTGCGCAGGCCCAGGACTTTCTCGGGGTTTTTACTCCAAATTTCTTCGTCAGTAATGACCGGAACACCGATTTTCTTTTGCACCGCCGCCTGATTCCAAGGCTCACCAACGCAATAACCATCAATGGTACCTGCCTCTAACGTTGCCGGCATTTGTGGCGGCGGCGTAACGGAAAGATTGGCTTCAGCAGATATCATGCTCGACACATCACCGGGCGAATAATAACCAGGATTTACCCCGCCGGCGGCCAACCAATAACGCAGCTCATAATTATGCGTCGAGACAGGGAAGACCATTCCCATGTTAAAAGGCTTTCCCTGCTCATTATATTTAGCAATGACAGGTTTCAAAGCAGATGCGCTGATCGGGTGCTTTGGCTTACCATCCGCATTTTTTGGCAAATCCGGTTCGATCATGTCCCAAACTTTGTTGGACAGCGTGATCGCATTGCCATTGAGATCAAGGGACAAGGGTGCAATCAAATCAGCTTTGGTTCCATAACCAATGGTCGCTGCCAGTGGCTGTCCAGCCAACATATGTGCGCCATCAAGCTGCCCGCCAATCACGCCATCAAGCAAAACTTTCCAGTTAGCCTGTGGTTCCAAAGTAACGTTCAATCCTTCTTCCTGAAAGAAGCCTTTCTCTTTCGCAATTGCGAGAGGAGCCATATCGGTCAGTTTAATAAAGCCCAATTTGAGCACTGGTTTCTCAATTGCCCCATCGACAGTTGCTGGCTGGACGGCGCCGTCTTGTGCCGTTTCGCTTGGCGAACCACATGCCGTCAGCAATGCACTTGCAGCGATAGATAAAAGAAGGTTACGGCGACTGGTCTTGTACATATCTTTGTTCCCTGTTTCTTCAAAAGCTTCAGAACCAGCTGAAAAATAACATAAAAAAACCGCCTCAACTGCTGACTGATATGGTCAGGTTGGGCGGCATCATTACCGGTTCGATTTTAAGATCGTTTCGCTCACCAAGCCCGTCATTGGACAGTGTCGCGATAAATATTGCGGGGCAGCTTTGCCCTACACACTTATATATTCATGATTCTCGATTCCGTGCAAGTAGTTTTTTGCAGCGCAACATAATTAGAGGGTCTTACGGCAAATTTGTTAGATATTCCGGTAACTTGTCTGGATCGAAAATGCGATCATCAAAGAAAGGATCAGAACTCAAAGTTAACTGTCCTTGAGTCGTTCCTACGGCCAATGGCCCTTCTATCCCGCCTTCAATCTTTGAATTTGCAGATGGCATAGGAGTATCAATGCCATCAAGGGCGCAGCGATAAACGTTAGACCGGAATATCGCCTCCACCTTCAATTGATCTTCATGGCTATAGGTCATATCGTCCCAGCGAAGCATCTGTGAATAAAGCCAACTCGCCTGACTTTTCCAAGGAAAATTTGCAGCCTCATGATATTGAAACATGAAATCGGGAATATGGCTGGTTTCACTGTTCTTGCTGAGCAAAATCCGGTCGGAGATTGCCCTGCGTATCATTTCGACCGACCCGTCGAGATATTCCGGCCGCGCCAAAATTGCACTGTTCGTTTCCCAGTTTTCCGGTTCGACAAAACGAGCAGCCGTTTCATGGAGCGCCCGGATTAGTCGTTCGACAATATCGCGCTTTTCGTCCAAATTCTCGGCGAGCATGGCGAGGACTTTTTCCACACCGCGCTGCCAGATTTGCGCGGTCACCAGCACAATCCGTCCGCTGCCGCGCTCAACCGCAACACTATTCCACGGTTCGCCGACACAGATTGCATCAATCTCACCATTATCGAGCGCATCTGCCGCAAATGGTGGAGAAATGGTCACGATATCGATGTCTTTATCTGGATCAATCCCGCACCCGGCAAGCCAATAGCGCAGCATATAATTATGACTGGAATAGCGATGGACGACACCAAATTTTAGGCGTCGCCCTGTTTTTTTATGAGATGAAATGACTTCAGTAAGTCGTGCGCCAGCATCAACGGGTGCGGCAAGTTTGCCATCCGGTACAATCTCGTCAGCCAGCTCATTTGACATGGTAAGGGCGTTCCCATTGAGGCCCAGAACGAAAGGAACCGCCATCGCTTTGGCAGGACGTCCGCGACCTAAGGTATTGGCGATCGTTAATGGGGCCAGCATATGGGCTACATCCGTCTGGCCATAGAGCAGCCGGTCATTAACCGCCGCCCAGCTAATATCTTTTGTGAACCGTAAATCTAGACCGTGCTCTTCAGCGATGCCGAGTTCTTGAGCCAGAATCGGTAGCGCAGCATCAACGAGAGGGAGAAAGCCGACCGAGAGGAGGTCCTTGGTCATTTCACATCTCCCATAAGCTGGTCTGCCGTCACAATTGCTTCTGCAATTTCGGTGATCCGCTTGTTATTGTTCATCGCATGACTTCGTAACAATTTATGTGCTTCGGGCTCGGTCATGTTTCGTTTCTCAACTAATATGAGCTTGGCTTTGTCGATGATCGAACGGTCCGCTAGGGCATCACGCGCCTGCTGCAGCTCAGCCTGCAAATGAGAAAAAGCATTGAAACGCCGGACGGCGAGATCAAGGATGGGCTTCAGCCGATGTTGCGACATACCATCAACAATATAGGCGGACACACCGGCATCCACAGCAGCGGCTATCGAATCTTCATCCGACTGATCGACAAACATCGCCACCGGTTTCGCAACCGCTCGGCTGACGGCAAAATATTCCTCCAGCATATCACGCGACGGATTGCCGAGATCGACCAGAACGACATCCGGTTCGATTTTTGCAATGGCTTGAACCATTCCCTTACGTTCGGAAATAATGAAAACGTCACGCTCGCCGACCTCGGCAAGGCCTTGCTCAATTATAGCCGCGCGTGCGGCGTTTTCATCGATAACGGCTATGCGCACAAAAAACTCCGCGGATGGGACTACACCCGTGCCTAGACCATTTTTGTTCGCAGGTGCAACATTAACGTTGATTGTGCTGGTTCGATTATCTTACAGCGCTTCCCGCACCCGATATAACCACTATCTGTCTATCGATCGCTGACGGGGGAAAAGGTTTAGTTTGGTGGCTGTTTTTTGCATATTCAAGGTTCGTCAGAAAATATTGCATGACGCTGAACAATCCTGATACAATTATTATAGAAATCCAACGAATTGGATCATCTCTGATGTACTCGATCAAAGGTGAATAAAAAGCCAAGGCCAAAAGCGTTAAGGTTGCCCGCCACCTAAGTTTAGTAGACAGCTCGTTTTGACATGAATGGCATTTGATCTTGCCTCAAAGCATTGTGAACGTAATTTTGTAGAATCGCTGTTTTGCGGAACATTTGGGACATATCGGTACAGAGAAGCTGATCAAATCTTTTCTCCTTACGGTACTTTGATGAGACCAAAATACTCATGCACCAGTTAATAAACACTTGTCCATTCAATGCCGACAAGAAACACATTCAACTTAATATCCGCTTTTGCACCCAAAGAGGATATTAGGCCGAGGTTGATAATTACTCTTATGTTGATGGGCGAGGGGCTAATGTCTGCTTTATCCCGAAAGCGGACATTAGAGATACGCCCGCGCTCGCTCGACAATTTCCATGCATCTCTCGAACAAGGGCGACGACCAATCCATGTGCTCAACACAATAACGGCCAAGCGCATCCATAGAACCGCGTTGAGGGCGTCCCTCCTCTTCAAGGGTACGGAAAAATCGCTGTAGAGAACCTATCAAACCTTCTTCGACACTATCAGGTGAAGGGTTCAGTTTTCGCAGTTCATCGGCGAAACGCCGCACATCCACAATGAGATCATCCATTCCGTCTTAATAGCAACTAACCGTTCGTCCGCAATGAGAAGAAAGCAAATCACCGACTAGCTGCCCTCAAACGTCCGCTTTTGCGCCCATAGCGGACACGAAGTACCGTTATAGAAAGGCCCTTTATTGTCGACAACATACAACAACATGACCATAGCTGCTCAACATATTTTTAGGCTCACGGCAAAATGATGAATGGATCAAATCAATACGCATTAGCACTCCATGGAGGAGCTGGAGCAAAATTGGGCGAAGACTATACGATAGTTGAGGCGCACCTTTCCAAACTAACCGCTATCGGCGAGGATATGCTGCGCGAAGGCGTATCGGCCGTTAATGTCGTTGAAAAAATGGTTTCCGAACTGGAATTGTCGGGGCTCTATGTCGCCGGAAAAGGGTCTGCGCCAAACAGGGCCGGGCAAGTCGAGTTAGATGCAAGCATTATGGACGGAGCCACGCGGCAGGCGGGAGCCGTCGCGGTGATCAAGGATGTCCAGAGTCCGATTTCGGTTGCGCGTGCTGTCATGGACCATTCTCCCAGTGTCATGCTCGCAGGCGATGGAGCCAATGCTTTCGCCGCCGAGCAGGGATTGGCCGCTGTCGACGATCCGGCGAGTTATTATGTCTTGCCACTCGGCGTGAGCAAAGATGATGTCTCGGTCCGCGACATGTATCATGGCACGGTAGGAGCGGTCGCTCTCGACATAGATGGTAACCTCGCTGCGGCGACCTCAACCGGCGGTGTTTTTGGCAAGCCGGAAGGCCGTGTGGGCGATACGCCGATCATCGGTGTGGGCACTTGGGCGGATCAGGACATTGCAATTTCGTGCACGGGGACCGGAGAATATTTCATCCGGAGCGGAGGCGCGCTGATGATTGCCAATCGCTTCAAACTTGCTGGCGACACACTGGAAGAGGCTGTCTGGAACATGCTGGAAGACGTTGGCGCCCTTGGTGGCGATGGTGGTGCCATTGCGGTGTCGAAAACGGGGGAAATCGCTATGCTGTTCAATTCCGATGGCATGAAACGTGCGTCCATATCCAGTGCATCTCCGGCGGTGAGCACCACGTTCACGCCCTGCCGTTAATCTGGTTCGCCGTCGATCTAGTCCGTCGCCTTTTTAATCAGTTCGAAAACCTTGTCCCGATCGGATAGCGCGAGAACCAGGGCGATATCGCCTGGCCCAGCCTGTTCAAGAATATGCTGAACGCCCAAGCTCGGCGATGCCACATGGACAATGGACGTCTGCGCGGGATTGTCTGTGAGACATTCTTGCTCGATCAGGGCTGGAACTTCACCTAAGTCTCTCCCTCTCAAATAATCTGCCAGCTCGGCGATCACCACCGTATCAGGCGCAAAGCCGAGGGCACCTCTGGTAAGGCCTTTAATCTCCTCGTCGGAGCGGTCTCCGGCATGACTGATCAGCAGAAATTTGCGCCGAGCAGGCAAGTTTTCAAGCAGCCCGGACATGGCTGCGATGGCATGCGGATTATGCGCAAAATCAACGAATATGCGGGCACCGTTGACGTTAAACTCGTTGCATCGTCCGGGATTGTCATCGGGCGAAGCCGTGAATCGGGTGAGACCATTTATGATCGCCATATTGTCCAGCTTCATGGCTTTGGCCAAACCAATTGCGCCCATGGCGTTTTGAATGTTGAACTTTGCGGCTCCGCCCATGGCCACCGGAATTTGATTGACATCCAAGTTTAGCGCGATGTTCGTACCATCAAAATACTGGATGATGTTTTCATCGAGCCAGCAACAGGGCGCTCCGGCGGTGCGAGCGCGAACGATATTTTCATTGCGGGGAGATAACGCAAACCAGCACTTCGTCTTGTCAAAGCCATTACCATTGGCAACAACAAGCGGATCATCTGCATTCAGAACAAGCACGCCATCTTGTGCAACAGCTCGCGCCACGGCAAATTTTGCTTCCGCTAGCGCTTCAATGGTGTTCACGCCATATTGTCCCAAATGATCGGCAGCAATGTTGGTCACCAGGGCAGCGCGCGCTTGAAACAACGGAAGGCCCCGCCGAAGTATGCCGCCTCTGGCGCATTCCAGGAAAGCGATCTCCAGTCGTTGGTCACGCAGCAACATCCGCGCACCACCGGGACCGGAATAGTCACCATAGTCGAGTATTTCATCTCCCAGTTTGACGAAATCGGTAGAGGTCGAACCGCTCATCAATCCGGCGGCTTCGCCAATCGCCGTTGCGAGTCTCACGCTCGTCGATTTGCCATTGGTGCCGGTAATAAGGGCAACCGGCAGATTATGCAGCTGGTCCCATCTTACACCAGCAACAGCTGGAATTTCATTGATGTTCCAAAGGGCTGAGCCTCCACCATGACCAAGCGACACGAAATCATCGTCTGACAATATATCTATGCCGCGACTGTCCGCAGCCTTTTGCAGTTCGATTAACGCCGGGTTCCGCTCAAGCGCGATCACTTCGTTGAGATTGGCAATCAAATGATCAAAATCATCCGCAGGTTGTTTGAGCAATTTTGATGCGGTGAGATGCCAACTGGTTTCGATCGCAAAAACAGCGGAATAGAGCAAATCAACCGGTGCGGAAATCGCGAGGGTCACACCATTTTCAAAAATTCTCGATGTTGTTTCGCTGTCCGTCCAGTCCAGCGCCGTCAAAACGCGTTTTATTTCTGTCAGCCAAGCGGAAACGGCCTCTGTTTTGTCAAACCCATCAACCAATATATCGACCAATGCGCCGCGCTTATCCCAGAGCATCCCAGGCCCAGTAATCCGTCGACTGTCATCAAACACCAACTGGTCCGATGGGGGCATGGGTATCGTGAGATAATTTTCGATCTTCTCGATATCTATCGGCCCGCGATCATTGGTCATGACGATCCCTTTCAATCGCCATCCTCTTCGACTTCTTTTGCCAGCCTGACCCCGCGTTCATCACTGATCAGGGATTGGTCTTCATCAATCAGGTCTTCATAGTTCATTGCAATGGCTGGCGTTTCAGTCTTGGCTGCCGATGCTTTCAATTCTTGATCGCCGAAGTGGACAATTTGTTTCCACGACCGCGTGACATTGTCACCGATCACCACGACTAGATCTTTTTCCTGACCCATCTCGAGGGCTTTTTGAATCGCTTCTTGCTCATCGGCAATCACAGAAATGGCCTCTTCGCTCACGCCCTGCGCCATCAGCCCTTCTTTCATCAGTTGCGGAATTTCGTCGTCACCTCGCCCACGCCGGTTGTCGTCGGCCTTGAGGATGTAATGATCATAGTGACCCGCTAGAATAGCGGTAGCATCGCGTACATCTTCATCGCGCCGGTCGCCGGGGCAGGACACCGCGATTATCTTGCGTTCATGGGCATCAAGCTTGTCGACAAGATTGGTCAGGCTTTCAAAAGCCGCCGGATTATGGGCATAGTCAAGAATGACCCGGAAGGGAAGCTCGTCATAGACGTTCATGCGGCCGGGCGCTTGCGAAAATGTGGTATTGAAAGTCTTCAGACCAAGACGAATTTGGTCAATATCCTGCCCAAAACTATAAGCTATCGCTGCGGCGAACATCGCGTTCTGGACATTATGAGTTGCCTTGCCTTCGATGGTAGCTGGAATCAGGTGCGTCCAGATCAGTGAAATGTGGGTGCAATTGTCATAGATGGTAATCATGTCGCCATTCATGGCTTTTTCCAGAACGGCCGCTTTCCCGCCAGCATCAATATGTTGCTTCACCAGTGCATGATCATGATTCATGGTCACGTAGAAAATATGCTTGGCATCGCTATGGTCGGCCATCAGCAAGCAATTTTTATCGTCAGCATTCAGTATCACAGTGTCCGTGGCGGCTTCGATAACAATCCTTTTGATCGCTGCCAGTTGTTCTAATGTCTCTACGCCGCCAAGTCCGAGATGGTCAGATGCCACGTTCAGACAAGCGGAAACATTGGTGCTGTCATATCCCAAACCGCTACGCACCAGCCCGCCTCGCGCGGTTTCCATGACCGCAAAATCTACAACAGGATCCCGCAGGACCATCTGCGCTGATTTTGGACCGGTGGTATCGCCTTTGACGGTTTGCTTGCCATCAACATAAATGCCGTCGCTGGTGGTCAAACCGACAGTATTTCCGCAGGTTTTCAAAATATGGGCCAGCATGCGCGACGTGGTTGTTTTGCCATTGGTACCGGTAATCGCCGCAATGGGAATACGGCTGGGGCGGCCAGGCGGGAAGAGCATGTCGATCACTTTTCCCGCGACATCACGCGGTTCGCCTTCGCTCGGCGCAACATGCATGCGAAAGCCAGGAGCAGCGTTAACCTCGACAATTGCACCGCCTATATCTTTATAGGACTGCGAGATATCATCCGTCAGAAAATCAACACCACCGACATCAAGCCCGACGGCCTGAACCGCCCGCACAGCCATTTCCCGATTATCCGGATGAACGACATCGGTCAGGTCGATTGCGGTGCCTCCTGTTGAAAGGTTCGCAGTATCGCGCAGATAGAAAATCTCTCCAGCGGGCAAGACCGTTTCGGAGCTATGACCGGCATTGGCCATTAACCGGAGCGCTTGATCGTCCAATTCCAGCCTGGTAAGGACTTTTTCATGGCCCACACCGCGACGGGGGTCAGCGTTCACCACATCGATCAACTGTTCAATCGTCAGTTTGCCGTCTCCAACAACATGACCGGGAACTCGTTTTGCAACGGCAACCAGCTCATTGCCTACAACCAGCATCCGGTGATCAAATCCCGTAATGAAGCTCTCGACCAGCACGGCTTTGCTTGTCCCTTGTTCGCGCGCGAAACCAAAGGCCGTCCGCACCTCTTCCTCGGTTGAAAGGTTGATCGAAACCCCGCGGCCATGATTGGCGTTGAGCGGCTTGAGTACCACAGGATAGCCCATTTTTTGAGCGCCCCGGACGGCTTCGCGCTCGCTATAGACCATATATTGATGCGGTACCGGAAGGCCGAGATCATTGAGAAGATTGTGGGTGTCTTCCTTGTCGCAGCTGACTTCCACCGCGATATGGCGAGTTTCGCTGGTAATCGTGGCCTGAATGCGTTGCTGATGCTTGCCATGTCCAAATTGCACCAGGCTATATTTGTTGAGCCGGAGCCAGGGTACATCCCGCTCCTCTGCTGCGGCGACTAAGGACGCGGTGCTGGGACCAAAAGCATGACGTTGGGCACGCCGGATAAAGCCGTGTAGCTCATCATCCCAATCCCAATCTTCATCCAATGCATAGCCGGTTTGTTCTTGCACCTCTGCCGGCAGTAAATGCATCAGCAGCTTGATCGCAAGCTCGCAGGCCGCAAGCCCGACATCGCGGTGAATATAGGCATAGACCATATTATATTGGCCAAGCTCACCCGTGGATCGGGTCCGACCAAAGCTGACTTCATTGCCCGCAACGCATTGCAATTCTAGTGCAACATGTTCGGTAATATGGGCCATCCATGTGCCATCGTCTTCGCGCAGGCGCCGGACGAAGCCCCCAGGCTTCCGATAAGAGCAGCCATGCTCATCCAGACCGGGCAGAGCAGCTATCAGGCCATCAATAAACGCAGGACCAAGCTTGGCTGACGGCCAATTCTCCAACACACCGATATCCAGCACATGGCGGATAACCCGAAATTTCGCATATTGATTAGGGCCAAGATACAGGTTTGTGTTGAGTATTCTCATTGGCGGCCCCTTTTATGATTCTTGCGAAACTAGAGGTTACAGAGATTATTGTCCTCTACAAGAGGCGGAAAGGCCTCCCGCGAATTCAGGTCATAGCTGCAGCCTTCGTGCAATATGTCCAATTTGAGCCCCAGCATACCGATACCTTCGCTGCGACTGGCCGAATGGGCCGACGAATAAGACATTTCCTTGCCGTCTGCGATGGTAACGGTGCCTGATCCGACAATCTCGATCATGTTGTCCGGACCGATAAATGCAGCCGTGTCCTCATCAATGCCCATGCCGAGCAAAAAAGGATTGAGCGCAATGGCCGATAATAGCCGTCCGAGCCGATTGCGTTCGGAGAAATGCTGATCGATAACCGCAGCATTGGTTAGGCCCAAACCGGGCGCCAACACGGCTCCCCCTTCAGTTGGACCCTGATCTGCATCTCCGCCAGCCATCATATGTTCCGACATAATAGATGCACCGGCAGATGTTCCCGCTATCGGAACGCCTCTTGCATTAATCTTGCGGATGACTTGGGCAACATCGGTGCCGCCCAAAATAGTGCTGAGCCGCAGTTGATTGCCACCAGTGATAAATATTCCGGTCGCTTCTTCGCATCGTTCGGCAAATTCCGGGTTGTTACAGTCTTCCCGTCCTGAAATCGGTATCGAACTGACCTGTCCAGCATCCAGTTCCGTAAAAATCGCTTCGTAACGCGATCCTGTATCTTCCAGCCGCGAAGCGGTCGGAAGCACAATGATATTGGCGCTCTCGCCTCCTGAGAGGTTCACAAAACGTTTGAGAATGGTTGGATTGGCTTCCTTGTCTTCGCCGCCGCCAATGGGGATAAGATATCCCCTTTGACCTCCTTCACCTACTGCCGCAGGGCACATTAGAACTTCCTAGCCTCAATAAATCTGGCGGATGCACAAAACGATCCCCCAATCGCCGCTCACAAAGCGTCTGATTCTGATGAAGTCAATAAAAAAGGATATTTGCGGCAGCTATGGAGGACTATGGCAACCACAGCTAAAATTGTTCCCCGTCAGCGATCGATAGACAGATTGCAGTTAATTGGTATGTGAATGCTTAGGTATGACCGATATCATTCAGCTCTTTGACGGCACCGCAATAGATTTCATGATTTTCGTGCCAAGAGCAATTTCCTCAACACTAAATTCCGCTAGCGAAGACGCAATAATTTCCGAGAAAATCGGGTGCAGGAGCCTGTGGAGGTTATTCCCTTGATTTGTAAGCCGTACGATATTTGTCCGGCGATCTATTGCTTCGCGCTCGACATAACCATCTTCTTCTAGTGACCGTACTAGCCGCGTTATCGCGGGGGCATCGCGTCCCGTACGCTCTGCTATTAGACTTTGTTGGCTATCTTCATACTGCCACAGATCAGCTAAAACCGACCATTGCTCAGCGGTAATAGAATATCCTGCGCGTTTGAATTCCCTTGTAATTCTCAGCCGCATTCCATGGTGCGCCTGATGCAACCAAAAGAGAATAGCACTTGATTTTTCTGGCTCAGTCATATTTATGTTGTCTAAACAACAGTTGTTGTATTAATAGTTTCATATAAGCGGAACCTAAATCGAAAAGCGGAGTATTGCACGATGAATTTTGAACCTACTGCTGCCCAGGCTTTAGTCCTTGAGCAAGTTGATAATATCTGCCTGCAACATTGCACCGCAGAGCAGGAACGTCAAAGAGAAGTGTCCCCTACGTTCCCGAAAATGTTGCTGGAAGCATTAGGCCGAGCAGGATTACTAACACTTTGGGTAAATCCTACGGAGAAAGCAGGCTTTATGAACGCGTGTCTGGTTCAGGAAAAACTCGCAAGCTTTAGCGCGACCGCTGCTAGCCTATTATTTGTGAACAATGCTGCAACTTCCATTATGAAAAAAGGCGGTCTTCATGCTGATTGCCAGAATATCTTCAACGAAGCGGCATCGGGTCAATCCAGTTTTTCGTTCGCCATGACAGAAGCAAATGCAGGATCTGACGTTTCTGGCCTGACTACATCCGCCGTTTCGAACGAAAATGATTACATCATTAACGGGGTGAAATCTTATGCTACAGGATCATGGGATGCTGACTATATTCTTGTTGTTGCGCGAACGAAAGAAGAGGGTCCGGCAAAGTCAGGTTCCAGCATCATTCTGGTGCCGGGTGATGCAAAGGGGCTTTCAAAGCGCAAACTGCCAAAACCTGCCGGCAACGCTCATGCCACTTGCGAACTGACGTTTGAAAATGTGACCGTCCCGAAGACGCATCTTATTGGAGAAGAAAATGCTGGCTGGCGCCTCTTGTATTTTGGAGGATTAGTTGAACGCCTTCTGGTGGCGGCTGTATCTGTTGGTCTTACACAAAGAGCCCTGACTGAGATCACGCAATATTTAAATCAAAGAGAGCAATTTGGTCAGCCAATTAGCCGGTTCCAAGCGATTCAGCACTGTCTGGCTGACTTTGCAACTGAACTTGAAGCTATGCGCTGGCTGACGCGCCATGCTGCATGGCGGGCAGATGAAGACCAGAATTCATCACTCTATATTAATATGGCAAAGCTTCATTGTTCGGAAACTGGTCAGCGACTGATTACGGAGGCCATGCGGTTATCAGGTGGCCGTGGATATTTTTTGGACGACAAGTTTAATCAACTCTGGCGAGAAGCCAGTTTACCACTTTTTGCAGGAGGAACCAGCGAAGTGCAGCGAAACGGCATCGCTCGCGGGCTAGGTTTATAGGTGGGTTTTATGAAAACGGGTTTGACCAAAGGTGACAGCTATAGATTTAGTTATCGGATCCCTGATAATAAAACCGTTCCTCATATCTATCCAGAAGCGGAGGAATTTTCCGATTTTCCTGAGATATTTGCAACAGGGTTTCTGGTCGCTTTGATGGAGTGGACCTGCGTACAGGCACTTGAGCCCTATCTTGAAGATCATGAAGGCAGCCTAGGTATTCATATTGATATGTCACATGAGGCAGCCACACCGCCCGGTTTCGACGTAGAAGTTAACGTTACTTTGTTGGAATTAGCCGGACGCATTTTGCGATGGCAGGTCACAGCTCATGATGGAGTCGATATAATCGGGAAAGGAACGCATAAACGTGCAATCATCGACCGCCGCCGATTTAACGAGCGGACTGCTGCGAAAGCCGATGCTGCACTGCAGGCTCCCTAAAGTCTGCCTTCAAGGGGTCGCGTACGCCGACAGATGGAGGATAATGAGAGCTTCGGATGCGGCCGACATCGTAAATGGCACCAAATAAATCATCCCGCTTTAAAATAAATGCGTATAATGATTTTAATCGAGCGGTCTGCAAGACTAGGATGCTGATGTATGAATTCAGTTTACGACAAATGGCTCAATAGAGATCCAGAGAATCTAGTACGTCAACTTGAGACGGTTTTATCAGAATTAGATAGATTAGATTTAAAGTTGTCGGCGATCCATATTGCCGGAGCGATCGAGTTTTTGAAAGTTCAAGAGCATTCATCTCAGAATGAAAATAGCGAATGAAGCGCTGCCCCTAGATTTGTATTACTGCGGAATATTATAGCGAGTGTTTACATTCCTGCATGAAAGCGCGAGGTCCACGACCAGTCCACCTCTTAAACGCTCGGAAAAATGGGCTGGGCTCAGCATATCCCAGTAAAAAAGCAACTTCGGCGGCAGAAACCTTACCTGCTCTTAAGTACCGCAAGGCAAGTTGCTTGCGCAAGCCATCATGTAGCTCCCTAAAGGTTGTTTTTTCCGACTTAAGCTTGCGATAAATGGACTGCCGGGATGTCTTTAATTGATTTGCTACCCAATCAATTGAGACTTCGCCGGTATGAAGCGAAGCGAGAATCATCGTCTGAAGTTCAGCGGCAAATGAATCACAGTTATTCATCTGCTCAAGCAATTGATCTGCATGATGCGTCAGAATTCCAAAAGCATAAGACGGCTGTAAGTTTAATGCTTGATCCGCAACCCATTTTGGCAAACGTATCGCGTTAACCGGAGCGTTGAAGTGGACAGGACAATTCCAAACTTCGTCATAGGCGTTGCGATGCTCTGGCTCGTCGTGAGTAACCTGGACTTCGATAACGTGAGGCTCAGGCAGAAATCTGCGCGGCCCGGTGATCAGATAGGTGAACGTAATCTCTGTGAGTTCTGGAAAAGGATTTGGTAGAGCCCGTCGCTCGACAATCCAATCTGCCACTTCGGTTCGTTCAAAAGACAGCGGGTGCTTACCTGCAACCGGAGTATCGAATGCTAGACGGCTATAGCGATTTAACTGCACAAGTGCATCCAGCATGGTGCGCGATGAATTCGCGATTAGGCCGGCGATTGACACTTCGGAAAAGTCCGCATTACTTGCGAACAAGATTGGCAAAGAAGCCGTTCTTGTGAGCGCTTTGGAAATACGAACGACACTTTCAAAAAGCTCTAATGGCAATCGGTCGTCATCTATTTCAAGATCTTTTTCGATAAGGCCGGCCAACTCCAAAAGTGCTCGATGATTTGCACCGTTTATGACAGCAAAGTCGATGAACGAGCGGACCACCGCTACCGACACAGTTCCAACAGCGAAGGCTTGTTCGTTTGCGTTACGAACAGTCATGTTTGGGGAACGAAGGGTCATAGACACAAATCAATAATCAGAAATATGGATGAACTTGAAATTCAATTATCTCCTAGGAAAAATTCAGATGAGCAATTCAAACGCATCCTATGTTCTGAAGCAAAAAACAAAATCAAATATCGTTGATATCGCGGCTGGCATATGGCTCTTCACCGCTATTTTGGGTCAAGTGGCATTCTTTGGATATATCGCCGCATTTTACGGCTTGCCAGCAATAAATGGCGAAATTGAAGCCTGGAACAGCAATACACTCTTGAACCAACCACCGGTAGTGAAGGGCCATTTCTTAGACACGGCAGCGTTCGGGACCCACGCAATTGGAGCCGGTATTGTGGCTTTAATGGGTGGCCTCCAGCTTGTTCCTTTCATTAGAAATCGTTTTAGAACATTTCACCGGTGGAACGGACGATTATTTGTAATGACTGTCGTGGCGCTATGCTTATCGGGTTACTATATTGTTTGGGTACGCGGTCCGGTGCCCACCAGTTTCAGCGAATTGGGAACTAGCCTAAACGGAGCCTTGATATTGGGGTTTGCGTGGCTAGCAGTCACGGCGGCAATAGGTCGGCGGTTCGTGGAACATGAGCGTTGGGCAATTCGGCTATATTTAGTGTCCAATGCGCAGTGGTTTCTTAGGATTGGTGGTTTTGGTTACTTTTTCATTGCGCAGAATCTCGGTGCTGAAGTAGCTTTCGATGGCTGGTTTTTCAAATTCTGGATTTGGGGTTGCTTCCTCGTACCTTTGGCAATTTCAGAGGTTTACTTTCGGACGCGACGATCTGATCGAGTTTCTGTACGCAAAGCTAGTGCGACTTTTATTATCGGCTGCGCCCTTCTGACGATCGTCGGAAGCCTTGTTTTTTCGATATTCTCAATACAGCTTATACAAGGTATTGTTCCGGCCTAATAAAGTCCCTCTTTCCAGCAATACACCGTTCAGCTCAGATAAGGAGAACAAACCTAACTCGCTGCCTTGGGCTTGGAGGTGTACTGAAACCGGCTTTGCAATTCGAATTTTCAGAAACGTTCTTTATAATGCCTTAGCTCCATTTCCTATGTCCAAGCGCTGCGATCTGGAACAAATTATTTATTCCAACCGTGGTCCGTTCCCAGTCATCTAACACTTTAATCTGCATGAATTCCGCAAACCGGTCTCGATCAGGTTCCATCATTCCGCAGCAGTATATGTGGTCATGATTTGGTGGGATCCAGCTTCTCGCAAGGGGACAAGAGCTTCATATTCGGGCGAATGAAACCATTTTTTAAGTGCCTCAGCATCAGGAAATCGAGCTACAACCACGAGGGAATGGTCCACGGCATCTCCATTCAAGACCGAATCAAGCTTGCCTCGGAATATCATTTCTGCGCCGAAAGAACTCGCCACTATTTGGGTTTTTTCTAAATATTGCTGAAATGCTTCGCGATCGGTAACCGTAATTTGAGATATCATAAGAGCGGACATATTATGCTGCCTTTCGGTTTGATCGTGGTTCGGATTTTCGAGAATGGCTTTCAAGCCAGTGCGGGTCATCAAGACAAAGCTGAGGAGCAGCGAGCTGAACGAAATCCTTTTTGTCCGCAATCGCCTTTATGTCTGGCGCTGGCGTGTAGAGAATTTTCATGAAGTCACCGAAAGAGTTTATTTTCTTCCAAAAGCTGGGTGTCAGATCCGGCCGTTCGGCGACAGTGCGCTGTACAATGCTTTCAAAGCTCTCTGGTGTTTTTCCTCCAACGATCTCTACATCGCTTGTGGGCGCATTGACTGCAAAAGTTCCCCGGCGATATTCGTCGGCATAAATTTTCAACTGCGTCACAGCCGCTTCTGAATAGTTAGAAGGAGGCAGTGCTTTGAGTGCCTTCAGCATCATGTTCGTTGAGATGTCTTGATATTTTATCTTGCGTCCCAGCGCGTTGCCCATTGCGGCTGCGATTTCATTGGGTGACAGGAGCTGTGGACCAGTGGGTCGATATGTTTTCCCCGCATGGGTAGCGGGATCAATCAGCGCTCCAACGACCACGGCCGCTATATCTTCGTTTGACGGGGGCGCATTTTTCTTAACGTCTCCATCACCTAACGGCATTGTGAAAAGCCCCAGATGGGCGGCCATGTCCAGCACCATGAGATAGTTGTCCGCAAACCATCCGACATTAATGGTTGTAACGGTCATTTCCGGCCGCATCTTGATCAAAATGTCGCTTAAAAATACCTCGCGCGTAAAAAGTGAAGGGTGATCTGGACTCGATAACCATTGGCTGATCGTAACGACATGTTCAATTTTTGCTTCATATGCTGCGGCCGTAAAAACCGCGTTGAAATGTAATCCATTGGGAGCGGTGGGCGCGCATTGATAGGCGCGTCGAACGCCCTGCATTGCAGCGCGCATATCCGTCAGGGAATATTGATTACCAACATAAATCTCGGCGCCGGAAAGTTTCAGTTTTTCTGATCGATGATCCAATTGTCTTACAAAGGCCCGGACCGGAAACCCTTTGGCCAAAAGTTGTAATGTAGCTGGAAAACCGGTCTTTCCAGCCGCGCTAGTCACGAGAATCTTAGGTAACGTCATCGATCAGCACCTCTCTCAATTTCGTCGCTATTTCTGATGTTGGACAATGAAGCTACGGATGTTTCGATTTCAGTAATTCGTTTCTCAAGACTGGTGACTTTCCTTTGGAGAATTTCCTCAGAACTCGAATCCAATGCCTTTGCGACATTCGTCAGATGAAACTTGAATCGTTGCCATTGAGATGGCAGCTGCGGCGTTTGGGCTGGATTCATTCTATTGTTTCCTAATTCTATTATTTTAGATGATCATCATCATCTTGTTGTATGGATGACATATATCATCTAAATGAGTCAACTAGAAAAATTGGAAGGGAGTTTTATGCGACAATCTGCCGAGGTGAAGGCCGAAACCCATGAATTAATAGTGAAACAAGCAGCACAGCTGTTTCGAGAGCGCGGAATTGAAAGAACAAGCGTGGCTGATGTTATGAAGGCATCCAATCGGACGCACGGCGGTTTTTATAGGCATTTTAAAAACAAGGACGACCTGCTGGTAACAGCGCTTCGATCAGCTTTCACTGCAATGACCGATTTGATGAGGGATCGTTTCGGCAAAACTGCAACAGCATCCGAACGCGTATCTGGGTTCAAAGAATATTATCTATCTTCCAAACATTTTTTTTCGACTGGCAGTGGTTGCCCGGTGGCCGCTCTAAGCGGCGATATGGCCAGGGGGTCTGACGATTTGAAGTCCGAGTTTGGGAAAGGCATCAGATCAATAATTGCGACACTCTCTGACGCAATGGAGGAAACGGATAAAGCAGATCGCGATCTTGCCATCCGCATTTATGCACAGCAACTTGGCGCATTGATGATGGCTCGCGCATCGGATCCGGAAACGGCGGAGCTCGTGCTGGCCGCCTGTCGGGATGCAGGGAATATCGATAAACCCTAGGATTCCCATTTGCGGAAGGCGGTTCTAGAGGAAGGCGATGATTTGTTGGTTTGTGGTTGGAGACAATAGTCGCGCAGCTATTGCGTTTGGTCGGCAACGATACCGCAAGAAGTTACCACTTTTGTTATCAGACCAGCGAATAAACTTGTCGCCTGGATCAAACAGGAGCTGCGGACTCGACGCGAGGTGTGTATCAGGCATGGAAATTTGGCGGGCGCACAAGGCAATGACAGCAGATAGACCGGCTCCAACTTCGATCGCAATCGGCCTTTTTTGGATGACCGGCTGTCTCGCTTCATTCATTGGAATGGCCGTCGCCTCCCGCGAACTTTCTGAGACATTGTCGATTTTCCAGATTTTTGTTTTTCAGATCATTGATCGGGCTGCTTCGGATTGAATTATCGAAATATGTCCCACTCTGTATATCAACGGGCGTCAAACGAGCATTCAGCGGAATGTCTCTGTCAAGGTTATGCTCAGGGTATGATGTCAGAGCAACCGAACCGACATGCCACCGTCAACAGATATTGGAGTGCCGGTTACGAATGCTGACCTGCCTGACAATAAAAACATAGCTGCCTGGGCAATCTCTTCCGGTGCCGCCATGCGCTTCAATGGATGCAGGCCTGCAATGAAGTCCTTCGTTTCAGGATCATCACCCGCCATTGCCGTTTTCGTCCCACCCGGCAACACGGCGTTAATACGGATTCCCTCTGCAGCATGATCCGAGGCCAAGGATTGCACTAAACCAATCAATCCTGCCTTGGATGCGGCATAGGCCCCCATTCCCGGCATGCCACCATTACTATAGCCGACAAAGGAACTAGTATAAACGATTGCACCGCTACCTTGTCTTTTCATAGCGGGGATCTGCGCCTTAGCCGCAAAAAATGCGCTTGTTAGGTTGGTATCAATGACAGCACGCCAGTTCGCAATTTCCATTTCTGAGATTGGCGTCATATCGCCTG
The DNA here is from genome assembly GCA_947493215.1 of uncultured Sphingomonadaceae bacterium. GTDB lineage: Bacteria > Pseudomonadota > Alphaproteobacteria > Sphingomonadales > Sphingomonadaceae > Parasphingorhabdus. The sequence goes on from CANLQE010000003.1 coordinate 144,114, forward strand.
TTATTCCTGCGTTATTGAAAGCGCCGTCAAGTCCGCCAAACCTCTCTTCGGCTAAATCAACCAGCGCATTGGCATAGGCTTCATCGGTTACGTCCCCTGCTAAAAAAACTGCATTCCCGTTGCCTTGGGTGATCTGTGCAACAAGTTTGTTGAGTTCCTGTTCACGGCGCGCGCCGAGAACCACATTGGCCCCTTCGGCTGCAAACAGCAATCCGGCCGCTGCTCCGATTCCACTGCTAGCGCCTGTAACGATTATAGTTTTGCTCTTCATTTCCATGGTCCTGCCTTTCGTAGATTGCATGACGCACGGATAGCGTTTGTGACTTTGTTCTGGCTTCCCGTTTCTTGCTATCAAATCAAAAAACGAACGGGCCTATAGTGATCGCGAACCGCTGGGTCCGGCGGTTGTACGATTTGTTTTGAAAGCACACAAAGTAGAAAAATGGCTGATCGCAAGATACGAGAGGCGTGATCTGTCTGGCGCCCTATCGGGGTGGCTGTTGACGCATTGTTTAGCGCAGCGAAGAACGACTGATTTCTTGTTAGGCGATGGATCATCAAGATCCTTTGATTTACGCAATTTACCTGCATTTTAATTTCATCAATTTCGAGATGCCGGTTAGAGGACCAGGAAGCTAGCATTTGACAACAGTGTATTAGATAGATAGTACACACTTGCTTCTGCGGTTGCGGGCTAAGGAAAATCCAACAAAACACTCTTAACGAAGACTGCTCTGGGGTCGAGTAAACAGGGCAGGCGTGCAGTTCAGCAGACAAATGGGCCCTGTTTCTTGGGCAGCTATTTAAGTTCAATATATTTGGAGTTCGGAAGATGACTATTGGCCTATTTTTGCACGTGCTGGCTGGGGCAATCGGTTTGTTGTCTGGCGCCGTGGCATTGTTCACCCGCAAGGGTGAGGGGCCGCACCGTTTTGCTGGTAACATCTACTTTATATCAATGATTGCGATGGCTGTATCGGGGTTTTATTTGGCTGCATTGGTGCCGGTATATGTGACTATGCTAGCAGCTTCGCTGACGATGTACCTCGTCGTGACCAGTTGGTTGACCGTTCGACCAAATCAGAAATCTCTTAGTTTGCTGAATGGTGCCGCTTCGTTATTTGGCGCCGCAGTTCTCATTTTTGGATTATTCCTCAGTTGGAGAGCATCAAATGGCATTCAAGACTCACTGGGCACGTTTACAGTGCCTGCACCCGTATATTATACCTTTTCGTTTATTGTTATGATCGCGGTTGCGGGAGATCTAAAGGCCATAATTTGGGGTAAGTTTATTGGTAAGTTTCGTATCATGCGGCATCTTTGGCGAATGTGCATTCCCCTTTACATAGCAGCGAGTTCCTTCTTTGTGGGTCAGGAACAAGTCTTTCCCGAACCACTCCAAGGAAGTTTTTACCTAACCGTTCCGCAATATGTTGTTATTGTTCTGATGTTGTTCTGGCTTGTTCGCTCAGCAATTAGTAAACCCTCAAGGCGAGCACCATCTAGCCCAGGCTGAATTCAATATCGCTTTCGACCAATGTCAGGCAAAAAATTAAAAGCTCGTGCTATCCCGCCGCAAACTTTTACGGCCATATCAGGTCGATATATTCATTCGACTAAAGCAGCCTATCTTGCGATTTGAGACCCTCCGCTCAGTCAAATTTTTGACCCAATCGTTTAAGATTAACGTGGCCGGATGTATGGAGCGGAGTTTTTCGATGTCGGCATTCCATCCACCAATTGGGCCGCGGTTGTTCCATCGGAACTGATTGATTAATGACGGCCCAGCTTTGAGGCGGGCGTGACGTTTGGTAATGGCGATAAACGCACGGCAAAGAGAAACTGCGCAGGGGTCACGAGCCTATATCCCCCTGTTTCAAAAAGATGGGATGCGCGGCCACAAGCATCCCACCGAGGAGAGAATTATTACACTTAGACTCTAGCGTTTGGTTAGGACTGTCGTTTGCTGGCTTTCGCCAATCATCTGATCATGATATGCGATCATCGGACGTTGTTTTGTGGCCGCAACGGCTTGGTCCATAAGGTCCCGACGGCATTCCTTTCTGACTCTAAAAGTATCAAGACTTGACACATGAGCGCAGGCACGGCGCGCCGTTCTTTCGAATACCGCGTAGTTGCTTTCGGTTGTAATGGTCTTGTCGTAGCGGAAGTTAGTGATCTGCATTTCTTGAGCAGATGTTGCGGTTGTTGAAACGGCTGCGGTGAGCCCGACGATGATTGTTTTTGATAGAATTGACATTTTTGATCTCCGAAATGTATTCGCGCCGACGCTGGCTATGAATCGCTTTTGGGTGATCGCACTTGTAAACTCCTGTGGTCATGATGATTGTTGTATGATGAAAAGATGAGGTCTCTGAAAAACTGCAGTAATATTTGAATGGAACCTATTGAATCTCGGTTGGGCGCGATTGAAATTTGTAAAACTTGTAAGCCTGTGTCACTCAAATTGAGAAGGGCATGATATTGTTGGGGAAGCATATTGGAACGTGCGAAAGTAAATCTGTCTGAAGGTTTTCGCCTTGGCGAGGCAACCGTTATCCCGGCTCGTAACATCGTTCTTACAGGTGACCAGGAAATTCATCTGGAACCCAAGATCATGGACGTCTGCCTATTTTTTGCAGAACGGTGCGGCGAGGTCGTTTCTCGTGACGAGCTGATAGAAACAATCTGGAACGTCAAATTTGGTTCAGATGAAAGTCTGACGCGCGCTATATATATTTTGCGCAAGGCATTTTCTCATTCCCGGTCAAATAATATTATCATCGAGACTATCCCGAAAAAAGGCTATCGTCTTGCCGTCTCTATTGCACCATTGCTGCCGCACTTGGAGGCTCCGACCCAGATGGTTTCTCGAGAACCGAAGTCCGGTGCGCCTGAAACAACGTCAACTGATTCTCCCGGGCTTCAGCCGATGCCCAAATCAGAAAAATCCGATCAGCGCGGTTCTATACCTTCGCTTGCTATTTTACCCTTTACCAACCGATCACAGATCGAGGATGATGAGATTTTTGCCGAAGGTATGGTCGAAGACATTGTCGCCGCACTCTCTCAGAGCGCCGAATTACGGGTCCTCGGAAGTATTTCTACCGCACATCTAAAAAAGGGTACTTTTAAAGATCTTGCAACTATCGGCGAGCAGTTGGGTGTCAGATATTTGCTTGAAGGCAATGTTCGGCGGACAGGAACGGATTTTCGAGTCGCAACCCAGCTCGTTGCCGCAGCGACCGGCGATCTAGTCTGGTCAGGTCAGTTTGACAAACCGCTAGATGCGTTGCAAGAATTGCAGGAAGGATTGGTTACCGAAGTGGCGGTAGCGCTCGGTGTCAAAATACAGGCTCTTGATATGGAACGAGCCCTTCGCAAGCCCAAAGACCTGACCGCCTGGGACGCGGTTCAACGTTGTATTCTCGCTATGCGCCGCTTTAGCGCTGAAGGTTTGCAAACTGCCATTGAAGAAGCAAAACGCGCCGTCGATCTTGCTCCGGATTTTGCTCTTGCTCATGCGATTTTGGCAAATGCATCCGCGACTTTGTATATGATTTCCAGTCCGGATGATCCCGCAAAAATTTCCCAAATCCGGGATCATGCCAAAAAAGCGCTCCAGATTGACCCTGATTCAGCAGGGGTTTTGTCGTCCGTAGCCTCAGCCTACGCGAATACCGGAGCCCCCGAGGAAGGCCTGCGTTGGGCAACCAAAGCCTATAGCATCGCACCAAATAACGGCCTTGTGGCACAAAGCCTTGGCAGTTGTCATACCCTGTTGGATCAGACCGGAGAGGCGATGAAATATCTCGAGATATCCTATTCCGTGATGCCAGGTTCCTATATGCGCGTCTGGTCCAGGACGCGGCAAGCTAACGTAATGGTCCGAGAACGCCGCTTGGTGGAAGCAGAGGCTTATTTGGATGAATGCCATACCATCGATCCGGATTTTCGGGTTCCCTATGCACTCAAAACATGGTTGTGCTGGCATGACGGGCGACGTGATCAGGCAACCCGAATATTGTCAACATTGCAAAAAGCAGGGTTGGATCGTGCTACCACCGAACGAATGGTGGGCCGTAACTTTATCAATAGTTCTGTTGGTGATGAAATTCTGGCCGAAACCCAGGAAATGTGGGCTGCCGTTGAAGCGCAGGCAAGCGGATGAACGAAACTAAGTATATGCTGGAACCAGCGTTTAATTGTTGCTGCTAGCGTCCGCTTTGGCCGCAAACGCGGACATTGGAGGGAGCCTCAGTGTGACAAAATAAGGTTCTGTCGCAAAGCAAATTCCAAGTACTAACTGGACTAGCTTTCCTTAGGCTTCCGCAACTAGGTTCAAGTGCTCGCCCATAAATTTTGTATTCAGGCTGATGTGTGATCACCAGATGGTCAGTTATTTTTAGTAGTGCTGTTTAGACAAAAAAGGCCGCATTGCTTTAAAGATCGAACGATCTATAGCAGCCGCTGGTGAAAGGATTTTTATGGCGCGCAAACGAGAATTTGATCCGGACGAGTTGCTTGGGAAGGCAGTTCAAGTTTTCTGGAAAAGAGGATACGCGGACACTTCGATGCGCGATATCGTTGAAGCTACTGGTGTTGCACACGCCGGGATTTATAACGCATTTGGCAGCAAGAATGATCTCTATTTCAAGTGTTTGCAGCGCTATTATCAACGTTTCGGAGACATTGCATTTAAGCAACTTGAGGCCGAAAATTCTGACATCTCAAACGTCCAAAGATTCTTTTCCGTCGTTTTTCAGGAAATTGAAGGAGGCCGGTTTGCTTCGGGTTGTCTGATCGGGAATACGGTGATTGAATTCGATAGGGAGGCGGAAGAAGTAATTGGTTTTTCGCGTAAGTTTATGAACCGTCTTTCCGAGGCATTCGGCGTAGCGCTGGATCATGCAAAGACCAAGAACCAGATTAGTCAGGACGAAGACACTGAGGCATTGGCGGAGTATCTGACTACTTTCTTTTATGGCCTGATGACCATGGTTCGCGCCGGAATGCCGATGGAAAAAATCCGTTCCAGTATTGATTGCGCGCTCAGCAGGCTCGTCTAAATCAGATTCCCCCTTGCAATAAGATCGAATGATCTTTAATCGATGATTTTAGTAGATCACATGATCTTCTTAGTAATCAACGAAGGGGACGGACATGCCATCGACAAGAATTTTCAAGACACTCGCGCTCGTAACAGCGTTGCTCTTCACGAGTCCTGCACTTGCGCAAAACACAATCACAGATGGGTCAAAACAGATATCTGCTGAGTTTCCTTTTGCGCTTCAAACCGTATCAATCCTTGGTAGTGAAATGGCATATGTGGATACCGGTACTGGGCAGCCAGTATTATTCCTGCACGGTAATCCGACGTCTTCCTATCTCTGGCGCAACATCATCCCATATGTATCGGGCACCCACCGAGCGATTGCTCCTGATCTGATCGGTATGGGCGATTCAGCAAAGCCTAATATCGACTACACATATGAGGACCACGCTCGATATCTGAATGCCTTGATTGAAAAGTTGGAGCTTGAGAACATCATCCTTGTTGTCCACGACTGGGGCAGCGTTCTTGGTATGGAATATGCGCGCCTGAATCCGGACAACGTCGCTGGAATTGTATTTATGGAAGCTTTGGTCCCGCCGGTCTTCCCAGCCAAGGATCTGTCTTCGTTTGGACGCTTGGCAGAGCTTTTGGGAGGCATTCGAACACCTGGCATCGGTGAAAAGATGGTACTTCAGGGAAATATGTTCCTTGAGAACATATTGCTTGGTCCAGGTGTTGTGCGGAAGTTGAGCGATGAAGAAAAAACGGCTTATCGCGCTCCGTTCCTTACCGAAGCATCGCGGCGACCACAGTTGCAATGGCCCAGAGAGTTGCCAATCGACGGTACCCCAGTGGAAACTAGTGAAATCATTGCCGCCAATGGAGCTTGGCTTGCCAATTCGGATATTCCAAAACTCTATTTCTTTGCCACTCCAGGAGCCCTCAATCCCGCACCTGTAGTTGAGTATATCACTAAAACTGCGCGAAATTTAGAGACGCGACTTGTTGGCGCAGGCACACATTACTTCCAAGAAGATCATCCCGATGTCATCGGGCAAGGCATCGCCGATTGGCTACGTCGTCTTCCAGAAAATTGATCTACCCCCGCTATGGTGAAGGAATATAAAATACGCACCAAATCCGAAATGGTTTGCAACGCAGATTGTATGCTTGAACGCATCGACCAGGCGCTTAATGCAGAGCACGATTACATCACTTTGCACGCGGAACATAGTGGACAGGATAGAAAATCGTGGCGACGCCACCATGCCCCTTCCTTCAGCTAATCAACAATACTCTCCTTAAACAATGCAAAAGGAAAATTTATGCCCGCAGAACTTTACTGGCTCACCTTGACCGCCGTGATGACATCCATGTTTTGGCTACCTTATCTGATCGACCGGGTGAATGTTCGCGGTGTCATGGGCGCTTTTGGCAACCCCGGGCCGGATGCTCCACGGCATTCTGACTGGGCAGAACGCACCATGGCAGCGCATCGCAATGCCAACGAGAACCTTATCTTGTTTGCAATCGCCGTTCTGGCTCTGCACCTCACGTCCACTGGTACTGGCCTAACCGCGATGGCGGCAATGGTAATGTTTTTTGCTAGAGCTGCTCATTTTATACTGCAAGCACTAGGAATACCGGTGCTTCGGACGATGGCATTTTTGATCGGTTGGGTTTGCTTTCTGATTATGGTTTCAACTGCACTTGGATTTCTTTCATAAAATCAACCGAGAGCAATGGGTATGCCAAAATCAAAAATCGGCAAATCAATATTTCCATTCGAATCGCGTACTTTGGAGATGCGAGATTGATCTTCCCCACTGAATCAGTCTGCCCCTATAGTTAGGAAGCGGAAGATCAAAGATGGGAATCAAACAACACAAACCGGGAGAGATAGTTACAAAGTTACGGCAGCTTTGCTAAAGTCAGCTTTCGGGATAAAGTAGCTACCACGCTAGTGTCCGCTATGGGCGCAAAAGCGGACACTAGGAAAGCCACTCTATTCCTTGCCTATCGCGCCTTTGGGCTAAGCTATTGACCATGCTCGCAGCTTTGGCCCTTAGGGTTTTAGAAACCATCTCATGATAGTTGGTACCCAATGTCAGGTAGTAGCGCTTTCTTCATATTGATCCCCGCGATGTATGTCCTTTTGACGGTCGCACTTGCAATCATTGCTTTGGTAGATCGCCGGCTGATTGCGGCACGTTGGGCAGCGCTTGGCTTCGCTATTGCGTGCGTATCAATTATCGTGGACGGATACCGAGATCCCGGTGGTGATCGCTGGATATCTTGGTTTACTGTTGCGACACATTTTCTACCTTTGCTAGTGATGATACAGGCCTTTCTGTCGAGACATGGACGCAACGCGCCAAGATTTGTCGTTATTCTTACTTTGGTAGCGTGTATCTTCGTCATGCCTAATATGGTTTGGGCCCCTCCCTATTGGCTCCGCGGCGTTTTGGTTCAAGTCACCTGTGCCACCATCATTGCCGCCGGTTTGCCGACACTTTGGTCTCTCCGCAAGAAATCTACCGTGGATCTCATAGCATTCTGTGTCGTTCTTGGTGCGGCCCTGTCATATGCGGGCCGTTCCATCGTCATGTTTCTAAATCCCATCGGTGACACCCCGCAGGATGTAGTGGCCTTTTATGAGGGGCTAAACATAATCTTTCACTCCGCCAGTGCGCTGATGGGAATGTCAGTGGGCATCGTCCTGATGATGACCATCGGATATGATATGGTGCGCGGACGCGCAGAGGAAAGCGAGATCGATCCACTGACCCTGCTTGGCAATCGCAGAGGTTTAGATCGGCAGATATCTGACGACGATGCAGGCAAATGTTCGGTCGGCGGCGCGCTAGTTATTGACCTTGATCATTTCAAAAGGGTCAATGATCAGTTCGGCCATGATGCTGGCGATCAAGTTCTAAGAGCAGTAGGAAATCGATTGCGTAGCTTATTCGAAGAAATCGGCTGCGTTTATCGAACCGGTGGCGAAGAATTTGTCGTTCTCATTGATGAACAACAAGCGGAGGGCATTGCTGCGCTGGCATCTTCTGCCCGAGAGGGAATTTCGGATCTGACCTTTGATGGCGTGCTGTCACGGATGAACGTAACCGCAAGCGTAGGCTTTCACCGCCGTGAGGCAAGCGAGATTGTGCACGAAGCTATCCAACGCGCCGACCAGGCGGTTTACTGCGCGAAGACCGATGGACGAGATCGGGTTGTTGGTGCCGTCAAAGAAACAGGTTTTCAGGTTCTCAAGGCAGTCGCGTAGGCGATGCTCAAGCTCGTACATTGGCAATGTCTGCTTTCGGGACAAAGCTGCAATGTGAGCATTGAACCAAAATTAAATTCGGTCGTCCGTGCCAACTGCAACTTAAGGGAATCCATTTCGGAAATTGCTCTTCGTCATTGGATTGAGCTCATCATACTCTGAGAGTATCGACCTTGATCCATCATAGTGCAAACATCGCTACTGCCAGGTGGCGATCAATTTATCATATTCGATGGTAACCGGCTTAGGCTTTTCGTTGGCAATCTTGGCTTTGGGTGAGCCGGATTGGTTGAGCCAATAAGCATCATCTCGTTCTTCATTGAGTTTCGGGCCCAGATCGCCTTGTAATCCTGATCGCTCCAGCCGACTGAGCACGCGTTCCTGTTGCTCACATAGAGCGTTTAGCGCTTCCTGTGGCGATTTTGCGCCGGACGAAGCATCGCCAATATTCTGCCACCAAAGCTGCGCCAGGCGTGGATAGTCGGGGACATTGGTTCCGGTTGGAGACCATTGGGTGCGTGCCGGAGAGCGATAAAACTCAACCAGCCCGCCTAGTTTCGGTGCGCGCGCGCTGAAGGAATCATGCTGAATGGTCGATTCCCGAATGAAGGTCAGTCCGACATGGGCTTTTTTCACATCCACGGTTTTTGAGGTCACAAATTGTGCATAGAGCCAAGCCGCTTTTGCGCGGTTGGCTGGCGTTGACTTCATCAATGTCCATGAGCCTGCATCCTGATATCCCACTTTCATGCCTTCTTCCCAATAGGCCCCATGTGGGCTGGGTGCCATCCGCCATTTCGGCGTTCCGTCTTCATTGAGAACAGCGGACGCTTCTTCACCGACCATATTGGCGGTGAACGTCGTGTACCAGAATATTTGCTGGGCAATATTGCCTTGCGCCGGAACAGGGCCCGCTTCTGAAAAGGTCATTCCAGCAGCCGATGGCGGAGAGAAGTCAGCAAGCCATTTGGAGTATTTTGCCAAGGCATAGACGGCGGCTGGTGAATTGGTGGCTCCGCCCCGCGCCATGCAGGAACCGACGGGCTGTGACTTTTCGTTTACGCGGATACCCCATTCGTCAACCGGTAATCCATTGGGCTCACCAACCGATCCCATCCCGGCCATCGACATCCATGCATCGGTAAACCGCCATCCGAGCGAGGGGTCCTTCTTGCCATAGTCCATGTTGCCAAAGACTTTCTTGCCATCAATTTCCCTGCCGGTGAAAAACTCCGCAATATCTTCATAGGCCGACCAATTGACGGGGACGCCAAGATCATATCCGTATTGTGCTTTGAAATCGGCTTTGATCTTCGGGTCCGTAAACCAGTCATACCGGAACCAGTAAAGGTTGGCGAATTGCTGATCGGGAAGTTGATATAATTTCTTATCTGGACCTGTCGTGAAGTCGGTTCCGATGAAATCCGGCAGGTCGAGATTGGGATTGGTCACATCCTTGCCTTCGCCCGCCATCCAGTCGGTAAGATTGCGTACCTGCTGATAGCGCCAATGCGTTCCGATCAGGTCGGAGTCATTCACATAGGCATCATAGATGTTTTCATTCGACTGCATTTGGGTTTGCAGCTTTTCAACCACATCGCCTTCACCGATGAGGTCATGGGTGACCTTGATTCCGGTGATGGCTGAAAAGACCGGAGCGAGAACCTTCGATTCATATTCATGGGTAGCGATGGTTTCCGACACGACGGATATTTCCATTCCCTGGAATGGTTTCGCTGCATCCATGAACCAGGCCAGTTCGGCTTCCTGTTCTTCGCGGCTGAGGCTGGAAAGTTCACCAATTTCTTCATCAAGAAAATTGGTCGCTGTGCCCTGCGGATCGGACATGTCTACTTGATTTTGTGAGTCATTCTCAGTTTCTGTGGTGCCAGAGCAGGACACTGCCACTAGGCTCAAGCCCAGGATTATAGCTGTTCGAACAGTTTTCATTATTTTGATCCGATCTTTTCCAAATCTATACCCAGCGAAACACACAAAATGCAAATAGTCCGCAAATGATGAGCGCTCCATATTGAGGCGCGTCCAGCAAGCCAATCCATGCAAGGTTGATGAAAGCAGAGCCGAGGAGCGAGATGAACAGGCGATCGCCGCGCATCGTTTCAATACCCAGTACGCCTACTCGCGGAGTGCTTGGATATTTTCTATGCAGCAATCCCATGCCAACCAAAGTGACGGCGATGGTCACGAAAAATAGTGCAGTCGGTAAGGTCCAGGCCATCCATTCCATTGCTTGCTCTTCCCTATCTAAACCCGCCCAAGGGCGAAACCCTTGGCGATGTGATTGCGGACGAAATAAATAACGATTGCGCCCGGGATTATGGTCAGGACACCGGCCGCCGCGAGCACGCCCCAATCCAGGCCGGATGCAGAAACGGTCCGGGTCATGATCGCCGTGATTGGTTTCGCTTCGACACTGGTGAGCGTGCGGCTCAATAATAACTCCACCCAGCTAAACATGAAACAGAAGAACGCTGTCACACCTATGCCAGGCGCGATCATCGGGATGAATATTTTCGTGAAGAAGCGCGTAAATCCATAACCATCTATGAAAGCCGTCTCGTCAATCTCTCGCGGAACACCGCGCATGAAGCCTTCCAATATCCAAACCGCGAGAGGAACGTTGAACAGGCAATGAGCCAAGGCCACGGCAATATGCGTATCGAAAAGCGACACGCTGGAATAGAGCTGGAAAAATGGTAGGGCGAACACAGCGGGCGGCGCCATGCGGTTGGTCAGCAACCAGAAGAACAGATGATTGTCGCCAAAGAACCGATAGCGGCTGAACGCGTATGCCGCTGGCAATGCGACGGACAGTGAAATCACCGTGTTTAGCGACACGTAAATGAAGCTGTTTACATAGCCCATATACCATGACGGGTCGGAGAGAATTGTCTGGTAATTTTTCAGCGTAAAGTCGGCAGGAAAAAGTGTAAACATCCCCAATATTTCAGAGTTTGACTTGAAGCTCATGATGACCAGCCAGTAGATTGGTACCAGCAAGAACAACAAATAAACGATCATCACCACGACGGACAACCGCACTTTTGGTTTGCGTGCAGAAGCATTTTTCTTTGCCGCGCTCATGACTGCGCCTCGTCTTTGTCGGCGGTTATCATGACGGTATAAAACACATAGGATATGAGTAGAATGACAAGAAAGTACATCAGCGAAAACGCAGCTGCTGGTCCCAAGTCAAATTGCCCCAGAGCCATTTTGACCAAGTCTATGGATAAGAATGTAGTGGTGTTTCCGGGACCACCGCCTGTGAGTACAAACGGCTCGGTATAAATCATGAAGCTGTCCATGAAGCGCAGCAAGATGGCAATCATCAACACGCCCCTCATTTTGGGCAATTCAATAAACCGAAAGACGCTCCACCGGCTTGCCTGATCGATCATCGCGGCCTGATAATAGGCGTTCGGGATCGAGCGTAATCCGGCATAGCAGAGCAGCGCAACCAGCGAGGTCCAGTGCCAGACGTCCATAGCTATCACTGTGGCCCAGGCATCAAATGCGTTCTGCGAATAATTGTAGGAAATGCCCAAATCGGACAAGGTGCGACCCAGCAATCCGATATCTGCGCGCCCGAATACTTGCCAGATCGTTCCAACAACATTGTAGGGAATGAGCAGTGGCAACGACATCAGCACCAGACAGATTGAGGCTGATATTCCCTTTTTCGGCATGCTCAGCGCCACTAAAATACCCAGCGGGACTTCAATCAGGAGAATGATGGAAGAGAAGAGCAGTTGCCGGCCGAACGCGTCCCATAGCCTCTCGGAGCGGAGCAGTTCCCGGTACCATTCTAGGCCGACCCAGAAAAAATTATTCCCGCCAAATGTATCCTGGAACGAATAATTGACCACCGTCATCATCGGAATGATCGATGAAAATGCGACTAGGATTAAAACCGGAATTACAAGAAACCAGGCGCGTTGGTTGACGGTCTTTTCCATTAGGTAGCGCCTCCATCCATCTTGCCCGCAGATTGAGCATCGATGCGCCAATCGTCACAGAATATGCTGACTTTATCAGGATCGAGGATCACATTTTTCATGTCGGTTTCAATTTCAAAACCCTCGTCGACGGTGATGTTGATTTCGGTATCGAACAATGCGGCATTGATGAATTTATGCCTACCGACATCCTGAACACGGTTGATGCGTACCGGCAATCCAACGCCCTTTGTCAGGCTTATGAACTCAGGCCGGATTCCCAATTTCAGGTCTCCGTTCGGATTGCCGTAATCGTGAGTCAGTTTAAATGTTTCGTCGCCTAATCGGGCTTTGTTGCCAGCAACTGAAACTGGAACAAAATTCATCCCGGGAGAACCAATGAAATAGCCGACAAAACTGTGCGCAGGCGTTTCGAATAGCTCTTTCGGGGTCCCGATTTGCACCACCCGCCCTTCGTGCATCACCACAACTTTTTCTGCAAAGGTGAGTGCTTCGGTTTGATCATGGGTCACATAGATCATCGTATGATTAAACTCGCGGTGTAATGACTTTAGCTGCGTCCGCAGCTCCCATTTCATATGCGGGTCGATCACCGTTAATGGCTCATCAAAAAGGATGGCATTGACATCATCGCGAACCATCCCACGCCCCAGGGAAATTTTTTGCTTTAAGTCTGACGTAAGCCCGCGCGCCTTTTTCTTAAGATCAGCTTGCAGTCCGATCATCTCGGCTATGCGCCCGACACGCTCGGCAACATAGCTCGCCTCCATCCGGCGATTGCGCAGCGGGAAAGCCAGGTTTTGCTCGACCGTCATAGTGTCATAGACAACCGGAAACTGGAAAACTTGCGCAATATTGCGCGCAGCAGTCGATGATGCGGTCACGTCCTCATCGGCGAACAGAACCCGTCCATGAGTCGGTGTGAGCAGGCCGGAAATTATGTTGAGCAAAGTCGTTTTGCCGCACCCGCTTGGTCCAAGCAGCGCATAAGCGCGCCCGTCTTCCCAAGTGTAATTAACGTCCTTGAGTGCGAAATCATCGTCGCCGTCCGGATTCGGATGATAGCTGTGCGCCAGATTCTCGAGGGTTATCGATGCCAAGTCTATATCCCCAATTTTTCAGGTTCTGGATGGGGCGATGCGACGAGTTTTCCCCCACTATCGAAATAGAATATATTTTCAGGGCTGAGACAGACTTTGAGCGCTTGTCCCACCTCAAAAGCCTGAAGCCCGGAAACCAAACCAATCCATCTCTCATCCATCGTATCGAGGTGAACAAAAGTGTCCGATCCGGTAAGTTCCGTGACAATCAGCTTTGCGTCAAACTCGATAGCGCCGGACAGGCTTTCGCCGATCGCAAGATGATGCGCCCGAAACCCAGCCCGATATTCACCATCGGGCAAGTTAGCTAAACCATCATTGACCTTTGCCGATTGTTTGTTCGGGAAGTGAACAATCGCGCCTTCTTTTTGAACCGACACAAAATTCATAGGCGGATCAGAATAAACCCGCGCGGTCGTCTCATCCAGCGGATTGCGATAGACGTCCATCGCGGGTGCAAATTGCGTGACCTTGCCTTCCCACAATGTCGCGGTATTCCCGCCCAGCAACAACGCCTCTTCGGGCTCGGTTGTGGCATAGACGAAGATACTCCCGGATACCTCAAACAGTCGTGGGATTTCTATGCGCAATTCCTCACGCAATTTATAATCGAGATTTGCCAAAGGTTCGTCCATCAAAACCAAGCCCACGTCTTTCGCCAAAGCCCGCGCCATGGCGCATCTTTGTTGCTGCCCCCCTGATATCTCGCTCGGCTTGCGATCCAAGATAGATACCAGCTGCAGTAATTCGGCCATTTCCTGTACTTTTGCATCAATCTCTGCAGCAGATTTTTTCTGTAGCTTTAGCGGAGAGGCAATATTGTCATATACCGTCATCGCAGGATAATTGACGAACTGCTGATACACCATCGCGATATTACGGTCCTGCACCCGCTTTTTGGTAACGTCTTCGCCCTCCCAATAGATTTTGCCGCTGTCGGGTTTGTCCAGCCCCGCCATGAGCCGCATCAGGGAAGTCTTCCCCGCCGATGTCGGTCCGAGAAGGACGTTCATCGTTCCTTTCTGCAATTCCATATCGGTGGGATAAATATGCGTCTTGCTACCGGATATTTTGGAGACGCCTTCAAGCTTCAAACTCATCGCCTATTCTCACCCAGCGTGCCATCCAACCGGCCTGTTTCGGCAATTGCAAAATGAGTCATGAATTTGAGCATCTTGTCTCCCGAAAACACCAAGCGCATCATCTTAAATGAGCAGTGCCCAGACTATGGCACTAAATGATACCGAAGGCATTCAGAAAATGCGCTGAAATTGTGGAGCACGTCTTACTCAGATCGCCGGGCCAGCATTGATCAGAACAGCAGGCCAATAGGTTCCATTCCAAAGGTTTCATCATTCAATAGAAAAGTTATAATGTTCCAATATCTGCTTTGGGCATAAAAGCGGACATTGGGATTTGCTTTGAGGCATCAAGGTACATACTGATCAAGGCAGCGAGGTAAGTCACTATGATCAGCTTTGAGATTGTTTGTGCGGGCGAGGAAGATCGTGAACGAGCAATGCACTCGGTCGTGCTGAGTTTCGCCGCTGACCCGATGATGCGTTGGATGGTTCCTGATACGGCTGACTATCTTGTCACAATGCCGGAAGTCTTTGAGGCTTTTGCTAGCAGTTCATTTGCTGCCAAGACTGCATATATTGCCGACAGCGCAAAAGCTGTTGCGCTTTGGTTGCCTCCCGGCGTCGAGCCCGACAACGACAGGATGACGGCTGCACTACGCAAAGTTGTTGCGCATGAACTCTATGAAGATATTGCCAATGTATTCGGCGAAATGGGGCGATACCATCCTCATGAAGAGTCTTGTTGGTATTTGCCACTGATCGGCGTTGATCCAGCCGTTGCTGGCCACGGTCTCGGCTCGAGACTCATGAAGAAGGCGCTCGCCCACTGTGACGAAGCCGGATTATCTGCTTATCTTGATTCATCAAACCCGCGCAATATCGCATTTTATGAACGTCACGGATTTAAGGTTATGGGTGAAATCCAACATGGGAGCTCGCCTGTGGTTTATCCCATGCTTCGAAAATACAACGGATAAGATCCTGTCTTATCTCATTTCTTTACACAATCAGACGCCATAATTATTTGCAAGCCAGTGTCTCCACTGTGGGTGTAAAAAGCGGACCTCTCGGTAAGCCTGATAAAACTGAGTATCCGATTGACAATTTGAGTACAGATGGCGATAAATATATCCATTGGATATATAAGGGCCACTATGACACCATATGATATGATACGGGAACGCATTTCTCAAACTGTTCCATTTGCCAGCCATACGGGCATTGAACTTATTTCTATAGAAAACGGCATAGGCGAAGCTTTGTTGCCTGCTCAGGATGTTACGCTCAATCATATCGGTAGCCAACATGCCGGCGCATTGTTTACGCTCGGCGAGGCGGCCTCCGGCGCGGCAATGGCGGGGGGCTTTATTTCGGTTTTAATGGCAGTGAGACCCGTGGCTGCAAATGCCTCTGTCAAGTATCTGAAGGTTGCGAAGGGGCCAATTCGCGCTTCTGCAAAGCTGTCCCAGCCCGCAGAAGATCTTCTGGGTGAGTTGAATCAGTCTGGCAAAGTGCAGTTCACCGTAGAGGTTTCCATGCACGATGAAGCCGAGGTTGAGGTTGCGACGATGCAGGTCGACTGGCATGTTTCGAAGGCGGCGGCGTGACCAAAAAGGCGCGCGAGAATTATCATCATGGTGACCTGCGTCAGACTGTGCTCGATCTTGCGCGCGAGCGTATTGAAGAGGAGGGGGCCGATAAGATTAGCATGCGTTCTCTGGCAAAAGAGATTGGCGTTGCGCACCGCGCAATTTACAATCACTTTGCCGACAAGGAGACATTGCTAGCGGCCGTTGCCGCGGTTGGTTATCACGAGCTTGCGGCACTTCTCGGCAAATCTAAAGATGAGGCGGAATTTGTGCGCACCTATGCCACTTTCGCACTGGACCACCGCAATCTCTATACAATCATGATGAACCGCAACTATGCGCAGTTTGAAAATATCCCAACATTACGTGCCGGCGCTGATGCGATGATCACTACATCGATAGCTGCGCTCGCGCCCGAGCAAGGCAGCGACGACGATAAGCGCAGAGCCGTGATGCGCTATTGGATGCTCGTTCATGGCGGCATCGGCCTGCATAGCGCAAGTGTACTGAAAACACGGCCGGACGAAGACTTCATCAATGAATTGCTTGCGGTTGCTGGTCTTGGTCCTGAGCCAGATGAAGCGCCTCAGCCCCTTTGGTCTAATCGCGCGGGAACTCCCCAATAATTAGCTGCACGTCAGACAGAGCATCTTGTTGTTGCACGCAGCCCACCTGTAAATACGGTCAGGGTTTGCGCGCCAGAACAGCTTGATCACGCCGCGCTTTAGTGAATGGCACAAAAGTTGGCACGCGATCACGATAGTCGCGATAGGGCTCTCCAATTTCATCAATCAAGTCGGCTTCTTCAAACGGTGTCGCCAGCATAATGTATGCAAAAGTGGCGCCCGCAAACACAAGATGTCCCACGGTGAAGTGCGGCATGATCAATGGTGCCGTCATCCAGCCGAGGCTGATCGGGTGACGTACAAGCGCATAAAGATAGCGCGCGGTCATACTTGATGGTTTCGGAGGCGCTTCGCGAAAGTTTTGCCAAGCTTGGGCGAGGCCGAAAAATCCGAAATGCCCGAAGTGAAATGTTGCCGCCGACATCATAGTCCATATTCCGATATAGGCCGCATAGATGAGGCCAACCGCGAAACCGGATTTAACATGCCATATCGTGATGGGGATAGGTTGCCAGAACAACACCAGCAACGCCGTCATGATAGCGGTCATATAGAGATAGGTTGCTCGTTCTATCGGAGCGGGAACTATTTTTGTCCACCAGCGCTTGAAGGACGTGCGGGCGGTAATCGAATGGTGTAAGCCGAAGGCCCCGATCAACCCCGCATTGATCAAAATAGAGGGCCATAGAGCGCCGACCTCGCCATCGCTAATCCCTTTGGGCACGCCGATATCGGCAAGAAATCCCATGACATAGAGAAGCGTTGCCGTCGCCAATATATAGGCGCTCAGAGCATAGAGTAGCATTAGACTTTTGCGTATCATTGTAACATTCCTTGTAAATGCGCGATTGTCGCAGGACGCCTTGAAACTGGCGACCTGTGTCAGACCTAGCCCCAGTTTTTCTGATGATTGGCGTGGGTTTTCAGATAAGCTCCCGGCGTGAAATATGTGTCATAGAAGCCGGTATCGAGCTTATGGGCCTGCAGGTACATCAGCGTCAGGATCGCCGGTACTTTCGCTGGAAACCGGCCGAACGTATCCTGAACATATTGTGCCATCGTCGCCACACAGTCGATAAACTCATCATCCATTGGTGCAGCGCTGCGGCGCACTGCATCTGTTTCTTTGTAGGGCCCTTCTGTTTTGGCGTTAAACGGACCGCCGTTGCCGAACTTACGTTTGACAACAGACTCAACGGCCGCACGCATATCCTTGAAATGGGGCTGGCAATGGCCTTCAAGTATTCCCTCCAGTCCGGTGACATGCGGTAAGGGTTGATCGGGTATCATGTCGAAACGGAAACCCAGCCCAGGGACTTCGGGGTCTCCGCTCGCGCCAAGAACGCTAAACGGATTGAGGCCATCATACATCCAGCCGCCCAAACCCATGGCCTGCAGCATTAGTGCTCCTGCATAACAGGAACAGGACAATTCCACCGTAACTTCTGTCGCACTGACCTGTTCGACATAAGTCAGCGGGTAGGGATTCTCCAAGTCGACGAGATGCTTGAATTTTTCAAGACCCGGAATAGGGCGATTGTTCACATCATCATAGATGCACACACCGCCCTGAACGAAATAGCACAGAGCCATGATGATATGCTGTGCCAGGTCGGCCACCGGAAAAATCAACGTGCTGCCCGGCACGTTCGCGCACCATTCATTGTGCATTTCCATGTGCTGCGGTTGAGGAGGCGTTTTCAGACGTCCATCCGCAATCTTGACGATCCGTGATTTATGCACGTCCAGATAGGCCTTGAGGTCCGTCTCTCCATTGGCGTTTGTCGCATTTGTCGCCGGCATGTCGCGCGTGGGGAGAAAATAGACGCCTTTATCGTCCGTGTAGAAAAATTCCGTGATCTGGAAACCGGCGCATGATGGGAATGTTCTCCCTCCCGCTGCTCCAGCATAATTGGGTATGTTCGGCAAATAGTTGGGATTATGCGGAATGAGGTTGGACCAACCGGTATTACCAGCGACAGTCGTTAGCAGCAGCATTTGCTCAAGCTCCGACAATGGCTCAGGCTTATGCTTGGAGGTATAAGCCAGCGGCCCATCGGAAATTGACGCGCCGCGAGCAAAGCGTCGTGACCGTCGGCCTTGGATTGCCTCAATCAGCGGGAAGTTAACGGCGTCGATAAGCCCATTGGGCAGGCTGGGGACTCTGTCCAACAGGATGTTACCTTTTGATTTGAGGGTGGCACCAGAGGCCTTAGCGCCAATGCCGGCAAGCATTGTTCCGGCACCAAGCATTGAGGCACCAAGGACCTTGCGCCGTGATGTTCCAAGACGTGTTTTTACTTCATGTGGGGGCATGATTTTTCTTTCCTATTCTCAGTCAATTTATTATGTATCCGGTGGATACTTAATACCCGCTATTTCACGCGTTTGTCAACATCGGCGATTACTAGGGAATTTTACCAACTGAATTTCAAGCGCGTGCCCAAGCCCTGTAACCATGGTACGGTCACCTTAAACAAGCTCGGTTTTTAATGGTCATATGTGGGCGGTAATTGTGATATTTGCAGAGCGCCCGCGATGAGATAGGGGTTACAACCTAGCGTTCGCTTTCAGGATAACGTCGCCACCGCGCTTTCAACTGATTCGTAACGCCCGGATCATGCGTTTCACCGTCACTTGAGCGCGCGCAAGCGCTGTCTTTTGATCATTTGCAATTGCGACAGCATGGGCCGCCTGAATGATGGCGCCCAAAACAATTTGTGTTGTGATATCCGCGTCAGGCTCGTTGATCACACCGGTTGCAGATAGCTCGCCGATGGCAGCGCGCATGACACCAAAGGCATATTGGACTTCAGTTTCTCTCCACTCAGCAAGGCCAACCGCAGCTGGCGCTTCCTGGAATACTATTCTTTGAATATCGGGGCGGGCACAAATCTCCAGCGTTGCAGAAATGCCGGACTCGAACGCCTCCCAAGGATCGCTCTTCGGTGGCACCTTTCCAACCTCGTCCAGAATCTCCTGTTCCAGAGATTCGGCTACCGCCTTAAACAGACCCCTCTTGTCGCCATAGTGATGATAAATCGCTCCGGTAGTGACGCTGGCTTTCTTGACGATTTCGGCAAGCGAGGCTCCGGCAAATCCCTCACGTGCAAAAATATCGCGCGCAACAGCAATGATGCGCTCTTGCGTTGCTTCACTGCGGCTTATTTTCTCTGCCATTTATCCCCCAATCAGGTTGGTATCGCAATCCATCTGTCAGCATAATCTCATTATGTCTATTGACATAACATAATTACATTATGTAATTGAAATGTGAGATAAGGAGACAGGCCATGACGACCGAAGTAGATTTTTCCGCCCAAGCGCGGAAACGCATCACAACTTCATTTGGTTCGACGACATTGGTCGATGTTGGATCTGGATTTCCGGCTGTGTTTATCCACGGCGTTGGCCAGAGTGCCTATTTTTGGCGGCATCAACTTCAGGCGTTCCAAGGCCAGCGTCGTTGCATTGCAGTCGATCTTATGGCGCATGGATATACAGAAGCCCTTCCCGATGCAGATGTCAGCTTCAGGGAACAAGCGAAAATGATTCTTGCTGTGCTGGACGAAATGGACGTGGAACGTTTTGATCTCGTCCTTAACGATAGTGGCGGCGCTGTTGGACAAATCATGGCGGTCAGCGCTCCGGACCGGGTTCGCTCAATGGCATTTTCCAACTGCGATGTTCATGATAATTGGCCGCCGACTACTCTCAATGAGATCCGAAAGGCAGCGCAAGAAGGAAAATTCGCTGACCAAATCGGAGGCTTCCTTAACAATATCGAACAGTTTCATACAACGACAGCGCCGCTTCTTTACAACGATCCCACTTTCCCTACGCCGGAAGCCGTTCAAGCCCATGTTGTTCCTATTGTAAGCTCACCAGAGCGCAAAGCAGCATTTAACCGCTATGTCGGCATGCAGGATCATTTGCAGCTTGTTGAAATAGAGGATAAATTGCGTCGGCTGCAGATTCCGGCATGCATAGTCTGGGGGAATGCCGACCCATTCTTTCCGATTGAGTGGGCGCACTGGCTCCACGATGCGCTCCCGCTCGCACAAGATGTTATCGAACTGGAAGGTTCAATGCTCTTCCACCCAGAAGAACATCCGAGTGTTTTCAACAGTCACATAGAGCAGTTTTGGAGTGGCCTGGAATGATCGTCATCACCACAAACATCATATTGGTGATATTCGGACTGTTCTTTCTTTACACTGGTATCATCAGTTTTCGCAATCCCGTTGGTTTTGCACGTTCTTTGTCACTCGAGACCGTTGGTTGGTCCGGCCAAGTAGAGATGAAAGCGCAATATGGCGGCTTCTTTATTGCTGCAGCGTTGAGCCAGTTCGCGCCACTAGTCGGAATGCTGAACCCGGAGACAGCTTTGGTTGTTTCATTGGTCATCTTCGGCGGCTTAATCGCGGGGCGTCTTGGTGCTCTGACTGTGTCGGGACAGGATGAACCGCTGACATCGATGATCAAACGGCTTTTCTATATTGATGGCGCAGGAGCGGCTGCATCTCTGGCGCTATTATTTGCGAATGGAGCCTTCTGATAACAAACTTGGACAACACTATGCCGTTTTCCAAGTTGATGGGTGTTGAAATCGTGGCAGCAACAAAAGAATATGTAACCGGAACGTTATTGGTTTGCCCTGATCTCTGCACATCGGGGGGCATCATACATGGCGGCGCAATTATGACGTTCGCCGACGCCCTAGGCGCCATTGGTGCATATTTGACGCTGCCTGAAGGCGCAAAAGGCACCACGACAGTAGAGAGCAAAACGAACTTTCTCCGCGCAGCGACCGAAGGATTTATTGTTACTGCCGAAACCACGCCGATTAACGTCGGACGCCGTTTATCAATCTGGCAGACTACAATCACGCGAGAAGACGGCAAACTTGTGGCGCTTGTAACCCAAACACAAATGGTACTGTAATGCCCGCTTTCAGCATATTGCCGCTATAACCGTTAGTTTCCTCCTTGGGCGCAAAAGCCGACATTGGGTGCTGGGTCAAAAATTTGTCTTATGTTGAAGGGCCGGGCGCAATTCCTGGTCGGACAAATAGATTTTGCGGAGCGTGTTTGAGAGGGCTACGTCGATGAATCCGGATTATCCATATTTTTGGCTAGCAAAAACGATAATTTGTATGATTCAAATGCGATCGACCGAGGCACAAGCGGCCGCAGAAGGCCTGAAGTTGCTTGATGGATCAGATTCTCTGAATTTACAATTGGCACGGATTGCCCATGGCGACCCCCGATCCCAACATTAGCCACATACTCCAGGAAGCTCTTAAAAGCGCATGGGCTTTAGAATAAAATTGAAAGTCAGTTCTGCGTGTCATTCAGAATGTTTCGTTGGTGTTGATTGTCGCTGAGTTTTTGCGCAAAGTTGGTATGATCGCTTCACCCCGAAGGCGAACGAAGTAAGGGCTGATAGTGTGCAGTCGTCTTCATCACTACATTGTCTTCACTGAAGCTCGGTACCAATTCTCTCAGTTTGAAAGATTGTCATGTTCGGCACGCCTAAACTGGCGTATATTCGTTTAACGATCAATTCCGTGTTGAGCTGCTGATTGCGACGCGATGCAAGGCACAATAAAATTGATCGGACCAAAATAGCTGCGGGAAAATAACTGCTAGCCTAGGTTCGAAAACATCAAAGCCACTAGAATCAGGTACATCACCAACAGGGTGTTAGTTATCCGCCGGTTTCGCAACTTCTGCAAATGGCCATGCAAAGATAAGGAATACTGCCTAGTGGGCCTCCTTTTCGGGTAAAATTTTAATGGAGATGATCCATATAATATTTTCAAACTTGGTCGGAGTCTCATATTGTTTTCCTCTGGTCCGTTATGCCGCCAGAGACCGCCGAAGCAGGGATAGCAGCAGCTCGTGCTCGATCTTCATCCGTTCTGCCGGATCGGAGATATTCACAATCACAGCCATTGCGTTGTCGAACTGTCGCAAGTGGCGGAACATTAAGCTGTTCGAGAAGCTTAGCTCATCACGAGTAGCCGGGTCCGGTTCTTGTTGGATTATGGCTAGAGCATCCTTGGCTTTTCTATGCATGGTTAGCATCGCCGTAAGATGCCGGATTAGGCTCGTGCGAACCACAGGCTGTTCAACCCTCTTGATCGCCGCGCGTGCGGCGGCGAGACAGTTTCTGTATTCCTCATCGCTACCATGCTCGGTGGCATAGCGCGCAATCATGATCCGCGTTCGAGCTTGCAGACCAAAATCTTTCACAAACTGCATCCGCATTTCGGCAGTTTTGAGATTGCCGGTGCGGGCCTCCCAGACCGCCAGCGAACGGTATGTCTCGTCGCTGAGCTCGACTTCCCCGTCGCGCCCTTCCACTAGCCCCGTCACGACGTTCATCGCTTCTTGTTTTATGGCTTCGTTACCAGCTTCAGAAGCCGCCTGCGCAACTGTCAGGAAAGCTT
This sequence comes from uncultured Sphingomonadaceae bacterium, assembly GCA_947493215.1. GTDB lineage: Bacteria > Pseudomonadota > Alphaproteobacteria > Sphingomonadales > Sphingomonadaceae > Parasphingorhabdus. The sequence goes on from CANLQE010000003.1 coordinate 167,281, forward strand.
GCGCCTGCAGGTCCTTATCGAACTGTCGCGGCAACAATTCCATTGCGGCCTCAAGCTGCCCTGCATATGCCAAACTGGTAACCAGGACGTGCAATTCCTGTTTGCGGCGTTGTTCACCGGTTATCTTTTCGATCAAATCGGCCGCCCATTCCGGTTCACCGGCTGCGGCCGCGATCGAGATGATTTGCATCCAGCTATTGTTGAGAATGTCTTCGGTATCAGCGCCCTGTGTTAAACCATTGGTCAATACTTTAATCGCCTCATTGATCACTGGCCGCCATTTCGCGTCTTTATTGATGGCAGCCGAAACTCGCGCCACCGTGAGCAGCGAAGCGGCGTAGTCGAAACGATGGCTGCTGACATCGCGGGCGGCCGCCACGGCAACATCAATCTCGTCTGCGCTAACCGCGACCTGAGTGAAAGTGCTGAAGATTTTGAATCGCGTTTCGGCATCTTTGATGTCAGCAAGCAATCGGCGTGCTTGGGCAAAGCTATCTTGTGCTTGTTCGGTTTGACCGGACCGGGTCAAGGCGGCTGCCAATCGTGCTGTCGAGATGACTCGCCAAGGGGACCGTTTCATCCGTGAAATGGTTGCCCGTGCCTCGTCATAATGCCCGGCTGCCAAACGATTTTCCATGATGCCGTCCAATACGGACCACCGTGAAGAATCGTCGGCATTTTCTTCTACGATTCTCCATGCGGTTTCGAGTTGGTCGTTCTGAAGAAGTGCCTCCGAAAGATGGTGCAAAGCGAATTCCTCCAATGGCTGGTCTGCACGGTTGGTCGTTGCCACTTCGGCAACCGCTGCATCCACATCGCCGGACTGCGCCAAGTTGGCGATATGACTGGCACGGGCTCTTTCGTAATGGTTGGGCTCCACAATCTGGTCCAGAAGAGCACGGTTATATGCTCTGGAATTTTCACCCAGAGCCTGGATGAGGCTAACGATTGCCATATCTTTTACGACGGGGCGAGAGGGCGGCGGGGCGATGTTGTCGATGATAGCCTCGGCCGCGCCGAACCGCCCGCTCTGTGCGAGCACCTGCACCAACTTCATCTGAGATAAAGCGACATCCTCAGTATTTTTCATCTCGCCTTGCAGGGCGCTGATCCGATTGGTCAGCACATCGGAGCAGACCGCTTTCGGTTCCACAATGCACTGCGCAAGTAATGGCTGCGCCGCCGCCTCGCCGGTGAGGACGGTCACGAGCCCGGCAGCGAAGAGCGGGATGGGCCGCAGATGGGCTTGAATGAAATTCAACATCTTAACTCCTGTCACATTCACGTCGCGCCACTGAGAGTTCGACATTAATGAGGTCCTCCAAAGTCAAATTCGAAAGTCCTGAAATGGCAAAGTCGATATCTCGGAATTTCGTGATTATTTTAGCCGTGCCGGCGTCACGCAGGAACCGGCATCGGCACAATGCCTTCATGCGCGGATGCCTATTGGTGGCTTACGAGCCGGATGTTTTGAGGTGACCGGCATGGCTACACTGAGCGTTTTGCAAGTCGATCATGCACGCCAAGCAGCGCGTCATTTATTGTTCTTATGCAACAGGGTTCCCCAGTTTAACTGGATTAAGACCCCTGATTTTTTGTCGATGCAATACAGAAATAGCGGCATGAAACAGCAAAAACCATTGCCGATTCAAACCGGTATAGGGACATGCACCTAACTGGGTTTAGGTGACGATATGGTCCGGTTATTTTGGTTTGCTGGCGCAAAACGTTTGTCACCGTGAGGCCGGGAGAATGTTTGCGCGAACTTGTCCCTTAGAGTCTTCATTACAACCTGAGTGCGATGTGCTTGGACCGTATCGGGATGGGCATGCAATTTCAGAATTCTAATCAGTTCAAACGGTTTTTCACCGCAAGGGACTACCATGTCCGATTGTTCAGCGATACAAATTGGCAACACCGCTTTGCCAATACCTGCTTCCACCGCTTTCAGTACGCCGCTGGCATTTGTCGACGTCAGTCTGGGCCGCCGGCCCCGGGCCCCTCGCATTTTTTCCCACAATCGGACAGGTGCAGTACGCGGCGTATCTTCGTCAAAAAATGACACCCACTCCAATTCAGCGGGATCACTATCCTTGGGAGCGTAAACGCCATAATGTACTTCGCCAAGGTTTACAGCGAACTCGCTGGGACGAGGGAGATTTTCGAACCAGAGAGAAAGGGTCGCGTCGCCACTAATCGGTGTACTGGGAATGAGGCCGATCATTCGAATATCTAGATGGCGATTTGTTTTGAGCAATTCCGGCAGCGCCGTTCGCGTCAGTTCTTCCAAAATCCATGGGTTGGAAATCAATCTAACAAGTCCGACCGGTGTACCATCACCGACAGCGATCTCGTCAGCCATGTTTGACATTCGAACCTCGACCTCTTCGGCCCGCTCGATCACAATCTTGCCAATCTCTGTCGGCACCAATCCGGATTTTGTTCGAGCGAATAACGACGTTCCGATGTCCGCTTCTAGCGAGGTTAAGCGCCTCCCCGTCGTCGATTGATCAAGGTCCAATAGATGCGCTGCACGTGCAAGCGAGCCAGCACGTGAGGCGGCCAATACGATTTTGAGATTGTTCCAATCAAAAGACATCATAAATCAAGCCTATGTTTTTGCAGGGAGAGGTTGTGGTTTCTCGGGTTCAATGTCAGCAATTGTTCAGGCAAAGATTACCAAAACGTGTAAAGGAGTGTAAATATACCCTTTTGCGCTATTGTCTATATAGCAGTTCGTGACCCCGATGTTGATAGGCAACCATGACATGCCGGAGAGTTTAACCTTATGGACCATTTATCGCAGACCGAAACATTTCTTACAGTTCCAGAGATTGATATCGTCCGGAGAAGTTTTCTTAACTTGGGCGTTGAGAACGCAAGGGCGGGGGAAATATTCTATCAGCATCTTTTCAACGTAAAGCCTGAGCTACAAGAATTATTCGTGGGCGATATTTCTGTCCAGTCTGAAAAACTGACCAATATGCTGGGAATGATCGTATCTCAGATTCATAATATGCCGGAATTGTTGCCCATGCTGGCGGACCTTGCACAGCGTCACATCGTCTATGGAGTCAAAGCGGAGCATTATAAATATGTTGGAGATGCACTGATCAGTATGATTCGAGATATGCTGGGCTCTGATTTTAATCCAGAGGTTGAGGCGGTCTGGGCCAAGGCATATAATGGCATCGCATTGACGATGATCCATAGCTGCTTTGGAAAAGCCGGTATCTTAAAATATCGCGCGGCATCAAACGCCTGATTCCTCGTTCCAGCTTAATAGCAGATCGCGCATTTGCGCTATCAGGCCGTTTATGAAATGACGTGACCCCACCCACGGATAAGCCGGCTCTCAAAGCTCCCAATACTCACCATTGAACCAAAATCACTGCGCCAGATGGAACGCTTAATATATTGGGCGGCACTGGAAACCAGACGGTTCACTCCTGCTTGCTCCATGGACGCAGTCTTTTGCGACAGCATTGCTGCTGATCGCCAGATTTCCGGCCCGCCGACAGAACATGCTCCAATATGCATGTCCTATCAATCTATTGATAATAAAAGGTTTTCTGACACTACAGGATTGATGTTGCAAAACTGCAAGATAGGCCTGCGCTCCTGTCGATGGACGCTGATCAAAAGCGGGTGGTAGGCGCAACTCCTGAAATGATTTTACGAATTGAGGGATGACAAGATGGTGAAGACTATTGTGCCTGAGGGTGCTCGTGAGAAAGCCAAATGGGCTCCAGTCAAAACCGATGACAGATTACAAAATATATTCCGTGAGCTTGAAGCAATGCCAAATTTTACCGTGAAGGTCGCCGCACAGACTGGCGCTGAATTTTCACAACCTCCGCTCCCCAAATCCTGATCGCCAAGCTCTGACCCCCAAGCTCTGGCCTCCAAGCTCTGACCATTGCGCAGATTGCAGATGACAAACATTCAACAAGGAAACCCCAATGTCCCGTTATGACCTGAAATCCGATCGTTCGCTTCAAAATTCGCTCTACCGCGGAGGCCGTATCGTTAAATGGAAGGGCCGCACCGCCAGCATGGTTCCGCAAATCGCGGAACTGCGTTTGACAGTATCGGCCGCTGCCGTTGGCGCGGCGCTGATGTTCGGTACCGGTATGATCGGAACGGCGCCTGCGTTGGCAGGCTTTTGCACGGAATCAGCTCCTGGTTCGGGTGTTTTCATCTGTTCTGGTCCTGCGAACGCGGACCCTTCTCAGGTGCTGAACGGCGCGCCAGTTACCGTCACTACAGAGGCCGGCTTTGAATTGTCCGCGGGTCCTAATGCAATGGAAATTACGGGTACCGATGGTGCGTTTTTCGAGGACGTAGAAGCCTCCACGATCTTCGGACAGGAAAATGGAATTGTCATAACCAATATAAATTCGGGCTCTCTGTCATTGACCTCGAACGGAACGATAACCGGTTCCGACAACAGCGGAATCTATGCTCTCAATCAGCCCGGCACCCTTGACCTGACAATCTCCAGTAATGTCGCGGACGGCGGCTATTACGGCATTTACGCGTTAAATAACGGCACCGGCGCGCTGACCATCACCTCGACAGGCATGGCTAGCGGAACTGAGTTTGCTGGTATTGAAGCGGAAAACTTTGGCACTGACCTCTCAATTGATGCGGTCGAGACCTATGGCGGCGCGCACGGTATTCGCGGTCGCAACAATGGTAGCGGCGCTTTGACGATCATTTCGACCGCCATGGCGATGGGGTATGAATCCAACGGTATCACTGCTCGTAACAACGCTGGCACTTACCTTATGGTGGACGCCGTCGATACCAGCGGCGGTCAAAGCGGTATTTTCGCGTACAACCAGGGCAACGGTGCTCTGACGATCACTTCGACCGGCACTGCGACTGGCGATACTTTTAATGGTATTACCGCCAGGAACGAAATGTCTGCCACCGACCTGACGATCACTGCTGCGGATACTACTGGCCTTCAAAATGGCATTTACGCAGTAAATCTGGGTACCGACGGCGAGCTAACCATAACTTCAACCGGCACCGCGACTGGCAATACAGTTGATGGTATTTTTGCATTAAACTATGCCAGCGGTACCAATTTGACCGTCAATGCGGCCGATACTAGCGGTGACCAACATGGTATTCTCGCGTTCAACTTTGGCGAGGGCGCGCTCACCATCACTTCGACAGGGACAGCCAGCGGGGCCGATGCGCAAGGTATCGGCGCGACTAACTCCGTCAATGGTACTGACCTCACGGTCAATGCAGTAGATACTAATGGTGAGGAAAATGGCATTCTCGCGTTCAACTTTGGCGAGGGCGAGCTGAGTATCACCTCGACCGGTACGGCCACCGGAGACACTGCCGACGGCATTGCCGCGGCTAACTCTGTTGAGGGGACCGATCTGATCGTCAATGCGGCTGATAGCAGCGGCTACAACAATGGTATTCTCGCGGTAAACCAAGGTGAGGGCGCGCTGGCCATCACCTCGACCGGCACCGCGACGGGGACCAATGCCAACGGTATTGATGCGCTTAACTCTGCCGATAGTACATCTCTGTCGATTACGGCAGCCGATGTCACAGGCGGGATATCCGGAATACGCGCCCTGAATTACGGCGAAGCTGGTCTGACCATCACCACCACCGGTGATATTACGGGCCTAACCGCGGCGGGTGTCTTTGCCTATAACAGTGCCAATGATGTCTCTGCCTCGATGGATTTTGATCAGCTTGAAGGAACCATCATCACCGGCGCAGCCGATGGCATTTACATCGAGAATCAGGCGGGATCGCTAACGATCAATGCACTGGGTACGGTTATCGGCCTCGCCGATGATGGTATTGATGCCAGAAACCGTGCAGGCACGACCGACCTGACCATCATCAGCAATGTAGCGACCGGCGATAATATCGGTATTTACGCGATTAACGAAGGTAGCGAAGCGCTGACCATCACTTCGACCGGCTCGGCAACCGGGAATACTTCATATGGTATCTACGCGATCAACCAGGGTACCGCTCTAACTATCAACGCCGTCAATACCGACGGCAGCTCAAACGGAATCTTCGCAATCAATGAGGGTAGCGAAGCGTTGACCATCAACTCAACGGGTACCGCCATCGGGAATAATTTCAGTGCCATTGACGCGTTCAACTCCAACACAGGTACAAACCTTACAGTGAATGCAACCGATACAGACGGTGGCCAAAACGGCATCGATGCATTCAACGAAGGTAACGGTGCGCTGACCATCGCTTCGACCGGCACCGCTATGGGAACCGCTAATGATGGCATTAATGCATTCAACTCCGGCAATGGCACGGGCCTGACGGTCTCTGCTGTGGATACCAGTGGTGGCCAAAGAGGCATCGATGCTCTTAACGAGGGTACAGGTGCTTTGACGATCACCTCCACCGGCTCGGCCGACGGAACCACTAACGATGGCATTAATGCGATCAACTCCGCCAGTGGCACGGATATGACAGTGAGTGCCGCGGATTCCAGCGGTGGCAGCACCGGTATCAATGCGAGCAATAATGGCGGTGGCGCAATGGCCGTTACCTCTACAGGTATTGCCAACGGAACTTCGGCATATGGTATCAACGCGTTCAACTCCGGCACAGGTATGACCATAGACGCGTTCAATAGCAGCGGCGGTGCAACGGGTATTCGCGCGATCAACAATGGCACTGGAGCACTGACCATCAGCTCTACCGGCGCGGCGACCGGAACTAATTTGAACGGTATTTCCGCCGGTAACGCAATTGGTACAGACCTTACAATCAACGCGGCCGACACAAGTGGCGGTCAGAACGGCATTGAAGCCAGCAACTATGGTAGCGGGGCGCTCACCATCACCTCCACCGGCACCGCAACCGGAGCGACTGGCCAAGGCATAAGCGCGCTTAACGCTTTAGGTACCACATCCCTGTCGATCACGGCAGCCAATGTTACGGGCGGGGAAACCGGAATACGGGCCCTCAACTATGGCACGGCTGGCCTGACCATCAGCATCGCTGGCGATATTACCGGTGAAACCGCAGAGGGTGTCTTTGCCTATAACAGCGCCAATGATGTTTCTGCCTCAATGGATTTTGATCAGGAAGCTGGAACGACCATCACCGGCGCAACCGATGGCATTTACATCGAGAATCTGGCGGGATCGTTAACGATCAATGCACTGGGTACGGTTATCGGCCTCGCCGATGATGGTATTGATGCCAGAAACCGTGCGGGCACGACCGACCTTACAATCACCAGCAATGTGGCGAACGGGGCTGTCAATGGTATTGATGCGTTAAACGTTGGCAGCGGCGCGCTTGCAATAACCTCTACTGGAACAGCGACCGGGACTAATCTTGATGGTATTTATGCATTTAACTCGGCTGCGGGCACGTCCCTGTCGGTCACGGCGGCGAATGCCACAGGCGGCGTGGATGGCATTAATGTGCTGCAGGAAGGCACCGAGGCTGCGTCCGTTACCACCACTGGCACTGTATCGGGCGGAACGGGCAATGCGATTACCGCACAAACGACCGGCTCTGCCATCATCGTCAACAATAGCGGTACGCTAGAAAGCGGCGTCGGCTTTGCTCTGGAAGCCATAGGCGGTGTGACACAGCTGACCAATAGCGGCACGATTAACGGCCGGGTGCTATTAAGCGCGTTTGATGATGTGACCGTCAATAATGGCTTGTTCAATGCAACGCTGGATAGTGACTTTGGAGCAGGCAATGACCTGTTCACCAATGAAGGCACGGTTCTGGTGGGCGGCAATATTGCTTTCAATAGCCTTGAGCAGTTTGTGAATGACGGCCTGATCGACATGCGCAACGGCGTCATTGGCAACAGCCTGACCCTGCCGGGCGACTATGTCGGCAGCGGTGACGGCAGCTTCGCGTTCGATGTCACTTTCGATGGTGCGGGTTCCGCCGATACATTGGTCATCGCCGGCGCAGCGACGGGTAATACCGTGTTCGAAATTGACGACATCAGCACCAGTCCAAACTTTGGCAATATGGTTCTGGTTGTGGATGCCGGTGCCGGTACGAACGAGGATGCTTTCGCGCTTGGAACAGAAAGTCAAACCGTCGGTTTCTTTGCCTATTCCGTATTTTTCGATGCACCGGATAATGACTTTTTCCTGACCAACACCATTGGCACGCCTGTTTTCCAGACGCTCAAGTTTGTCGAAGGGTCGCAATCACTCTGGTATCGCTCTGCCGATGCATGGGCTGCCCATATGGCTACGCCGACTGATAGTTCGGCTTCTCCCGCATGGATGCAGATATATGGCACCGTGACTAATCAGGATGACAGTTTTGAATTCGGTGCAGGAGGGCTGACGGAACCGATCCCGGTTAATTACGAGCAAGATTACTTCGGGCTTCAACTCGGCTATGAACTGGGTTCAGGGGTTACCGGCGATGGCATATTATTCGGTCTCACGGGCGGCTATCTTAACTCCAACCTGGGCTTTGACGGAACAGCTGACAATGTACGTTATGACGCCTTCAACCTCGGCGCTTATGCCGGTTTGAAAAGCGGCCGCTTCTTTGCCAACGCACTGGCTAAATATGACTTTATCACAGCCGATGTCAGGGCGCGTACCGCAGGCTATAGCGCGGACCTTGACGGTTACGCTTATGGCGTCAGACTGGAAGCTGGATACCGCCTTGGCGATGAGAAGTTTTTTGTGCAACCGCTCACCAGCTTCGAATATCAACGCGCTAATCTGGATAATTTCTCTGCCCTTGGCGCCGACATCGACTTTGACAATTTCGATGGTCTGCGCGGGATGGCCGGGGTCAGGCTGGGCGGAGAGGCCAAGGTCAATGGCAGCAATAACCTGACTTACTATCTTGGCGGACAGGCGGTGCATCAGTCGCAAACCGGTGATGGGTTAACATTTGCCAGTGGCGACACATCCATCGAGATTGAAAACCGGTTATCCAAGACATTCGGCAGGTTTGAAATGGGTCTCAGCATCGCCACCCGGGGCGGTGTCACTGGGTTCATCGAAGGCAATGCCGATATCAGCAGCGATTATACAGGTTACGGCGGCCGCGGGGGACTGAAAATCCAGTTCTAACCCCGTCCCCAACAGCCTCAATATTTCTGAGAAAGCAAATTCCCGTAGGGTCGCAGGCTTCTCAGAATAGGCCGGGACCGGAGTCTCGAAGCACTCCGGTCCCCGCTGATTAGCTGCTCATGCGCAAAATGTCGCAGACTTACCGTATCATGAAGATGTCCAGCCACTGGAGGTCATGCCTATTGATGGCATTTGGCGCCTCTGGGAGCTGGGCAAACAGGTGGCCATCGACCAGGGGCGGGTAATCGCCTTGGAGGGTTGGATGCACATGTTCTTGTGGTCGGTGAAAACCGGTATGGTGACCAGCTCCGACCTTCGCGCAGATGGTCCTGGGCGCTGTACAGCCTATGACAATTTGCTGAAAAGCCGGATCAAATGGCACTCTGGGCCATCATCACAAGCACCGGTGAAAATGATGCCCGCCATCAAGCGATTATTCCGGAAGCTGATGTCTTAGACGGCCCTATCCCATGGACCGGTGATGGCAAATGTTGTGGACGGCGAATATAGATTTACGAACATCGTTGTTCCGTCTGGCGAGAAACATGCCCCTGCAAATTCGGTCTGAATACGCGTCCTGCCGAATATATAGGTTTGGCCGTCGGGTGTAACGCCCCGCAGGTGATTGTTGGTAATATCGGTATATTGATCTTCCGAAACCATGAGATGCCCGGTTGGCATTACGCAGATATTGTCACCCAGATTGTAGATGGCCGCATCTTGGCTTTCGAGGAAAAGTTCGAGCTTACCCTGTTTGCCTTTGCGGCCTTCTTGCATGCTTGGCTTGTAGCGAAAAATCTGACCAAATTTTTTCGCTCCGCCGCTTGTGGAGGTAAAGAAAAGTTGCTGCTCCTTGTCATCCCAGAATATACCTTCCCCTCGTGCAAATAACGTTGCGCCTAGCTTGGCGCCACGCTCTCGCAATTCGCCCGCGCTTCTTTCCGGGTTATCTAAGGTTATCCATTCTGCAAGGTGACTAGTGCCGAGCCCAATCTGCTCGTTTTCCCAGTTGCGGGTATCAGCAATATTTTTCAGCGCCAGAGCCTGAAGCGTGCCGCCTTCGGACAGTTTGCCGTTCACCTTCGGGATGAAGCGGTAGAAGAGGCTGTCGCCGCGATCTTCCGTCATATAAGCTATGCCGGTGCGCGGGTCTATACAAACGGCTTCATGCACAAAGCAGCCCATGGCCGTCAACGGTACGGGATCCACAAGCCCCTTATGGTTGGCAGGCACTTCAAAAATATAACCGTGATTCTTGTCGACGCCTTCGCCAATCTCCAACGCACTTTCTTCGCAGCTGAGCCAGCTACCCCAAGGTGTAATCCCACCTGAACAGTTGCGCACAGTGCCGACAAGGCTCAAATATTCATCAACAACCTTGCCCTCTTGCATGTCATATACCAGCGTCGTCGTACCGCCGGGAATGGGCATTTTCGATTTGTCACTGAGCCGGTCATAGGCCTTGAAATCACTGCCTACCGCGCTGCGAAATGGACCGTCGCGCAATTGCCGATGATCCAGTTCATGGTTGCGCACCAAGGCGACTTTGCCATCACCAATGTCAATGCAACCCATGCCGTCGGCGGAATCTGGCACGACCATACCATCACTCATCAGATTCCCCCGCCGCGAGATTACCTTATAGGAAAACCCCTCTGGCAGATCGAGCAACCGCGCTGGATCAGGAAGTAATTCCCCGTAACCCGTCACTTCGTTCTTGCCCGTGAAGGGAAGGTTCGCATAAGCGCGCGTGGCAAGGCCAGCAAAAGCGGTTCCGAGCATCGTGGCGCCGAACTGGCGGCGGGTGAAAATCATATCGACGGAACTCCTCAGAATAGTTGCTCTTCATCGCGTGCTGCTGCCACAGGAAATCAGAATGCTTTGGACCGATGGGCAATCACAGGTTCGCTTGCTTAAGCGATAGAAGCTAAGGAATATGCTTGCAAATGCAATGTCCGCTTTTGCGCCCATAGTGGACACTAGCCCAGCGACTGCTTTATCCCGAAAGCGGACATTAGGGTTTGCCGAAACCGGGCCGGGTTTCAGATTCAATCATTCTCCAATGCGTAAGCAATCACGTAGCCGCCTTTGCCGTCTCGAACATCCTGTGAATCGAGATATTGGTTTGTCGCAGGGTCTCGTGGGTATCGCCAGGTCGGGTTGGGGACCGTGACAATCAGATATTGCTTGCCGTCTTTCTCGGAACGGTAAGACATCGGTGTAGATTGTCCGTTGCCGGGCAGGTCCGCTTTCCATTTTTCTTCTCCGGTACGGATATCAAAAGCCCGGACCTTGCTGTCCATGGTTGAGCTCAGGAAAGTCAGGCCACCGCGCGTTGTTAATGTGCCTGCGCGTATCGCTGTACCGACATCATAGGGAATGCCAGAGCGCAGATTGAATGGACCTGAATCGCTCATATCACCGGCAGGCCTGCTCCAGAGCAATTCCTTGGTGTTCAGATCCATGACCGCGATGCGTGACCATGGTGGTTCGAAACAGGGCACCTGCGTGCCAAGCCGCGACATGAATGGCATGGGCAGGCCAAAAAATTTGATCCGTCGATGGTCAAACGGATTGTCCGCATCGGGTTCTCCCATTTTCGGCATCGGCCCTTCCGGGTCGAGGCGAACAGCCGGATGGTTTTTGCCCAGCAGCAGGCCTCCGAGTGGACCGGCTTCCGCAACTTGTTCCGGTGTTACCAAAATCAAACGGTGGGCCAGCATCATGGGTGTTGCGATCAACAGGCCGTTATCCGCATCGACGGAGACACTGCCCCAGTTAAATCCACCAAAATTGCCGGGGTAAAGCATGGTGCCAGTATTGGTCAGTCCGGTAGGCTGTGTTGGCGGGGTGTACATGCCTTCATAGCGCATGGTGCGATATTCGATCCGGCACACCAGCTGATCAATCGGCGTCAGGCCCCACATGTCTTTTTCATAGCGATAGGGATGAAAATTGGGGAGCGGGGAGGCAGGTTGGGTCGGAGAGAGATATTCTCCATCAACCGCGCCTTGTGGGGCCGGTCTTTCAGCTATGGGATGCACTGGCTCGCCATTGCGCCGGTCGAGCAGGAAGATGTCGCCCATTTTGGTTGGTACCGCGACCGCTGGCACTTTCTTACCACCCTTGGTTACATCCACCAGCACAGGCTGTGCGGGGACATCATAGTCCCAGACATCGTGATGCACGGTTTGATATTTCCAGCGCGGTTCACCGCTCGCTGCATCAATTGCCACCACGGCCGAGGACCATTCATCATCAAATTCACGGCGCGCCCCGCCAAAATAATCGGGCGCCGCGTTGCCGGTGGGGGCAAATATCAGGTTCAGTTCGGCATCGTAGCTCATGATCGACCAGACATTCGGGGTTCCGAGCGTGTAGGTTTCGCCTTCCGCCGGTTCCCCGCGCTGGCCGGAATTGCCCATATCCCATGCCCAGGCAAAATCACCTGTAATCGCGTCATAGGCCCTGACCACACCAGATGGCAGGCCAAGATTCTGGGAATCATTTACCAGGCCACCAACGATCAGATTGTCGCCAGCAACTAGCGGCGGCGATGTATGATAATAGTCGTCAACTGGATGGTCGCCCATGCCCTGACGCAGGTCGACAATGCCATTTTCACCAAAATCACTGCAAGGCTTTCCGGTCGTCGCATCCACGGCAATCAGGCTGGCATTGACAGTCGCCGTGACGATCCGTTTCGGGCATTGGCCTTTATATTCTTCGCTCGCTTCATAATAGCCAAGTCCACGGCAGGTTTTGGCATACTGGTGCGTGGCAGGCGGCTCCAGGCCGGGTTCATAGCGCCAGATCTCCTCGCCGGTGTTATCGTCTATCGCGATGACAACATTGAGCGCAGCGCAGATATACAGCATGCCGTTGACATTGAGCGGCGTGGCTTTGAAATCCTCCTCCACTCCGGTGCGGTAACGCCATGCTTCTTTCAGCCCGCTGACGTTTTGGGTATTGATATCGGTCAATTGCGCAAAGCGAGTGCCGCCTGCATCATTGCCATAATGGCGCCAATCAGAAACAGCATCGGTTGTGTTGGCTTCACGAGCGGTTCCTGTGCCATTTTGGATATAGCCCTGCATCGAGGCCACAAGCAGAGCGGCAAGCGCTGCCAGGCTGGGGCCGCCAATCCACCAGCGATTTGCCGGTGCTGGCTTGTCATCCTCCGCACCAACCAAAAGTGAGCGACGATACCAAGGGGTCAGGAACCACAGGCCGAGGACCAGCCAAGCCGCGAGGCGAGGCAAAAGAGCCAAGAAGTGCAGCTCTGCTTCAAGGAGTGACCAGATGAGCGTGACGCCCAATAGGGCGGCATATATTTTTGGGGCCTTGTTGCTGCGCTTTTGCGCAAATATGGCAACCGCAATCGTGGCGATACCAGCTAGGACATAATAGAAACTGCCCCCCAAATAGACGAGAAAACCACCCAATAAGGTGAGGGTCAGGCCAATCAACCAAAGCAGAACAATAAAAATCCAATGTATGATTTTAGAGAAGTTCATTTGAGATTTCCTGTTGGTTCTGCTGTTCGATGTGTGTTTGGCCACTATAGGGGGAAGATTGAATGTCCTCCATCCAGGACAATATTTTGACCCGTCATAAAATCACTTTCCCGGGAAGCCAGGAAAGCGGCGACACCTTCCATATCTTCGAGCTTGCCGATCCGGCCAATTGCAGCACGCCTGCGCGCCCCGTCCTTGAAAGCTTGCGGCGTATCAAGCGACATTTCCGTTTCGATATAGCCAGGCAGGATCGCATTCACCCTTATGCCCGCTTGACCGAGTTCAACAGCCAGTGCGCGCACTAGCCCCAAAACTGCGGCTTTGGTTGTTGAATATCCGGCAGCACCACCCGTGCCGACAAGACCGGCAACCGAGGATGTGACGATCAGCCGGCCTGGTGCCTTGCGCTCCATGAGATGCGCCGTAACGGGCTTCCAGGTCTGGATCACGCTCATCAAATTCAAGTCTATCGTGTCAAGCCAGACTTGCCGGTCCGTCATGTGGGAAGGGCCACGAAATCCGCCACCACCGGCATTGGCAAAACAGCTGTCGACTTTTTCAAATCGCTCCAGCGTTTGACCAAAGGCTGCGTCGATCTGGCTTTCATTCGTCACATCACAAGCGAAGGCTTCGACATCGCCTCCCATGGCTCGTAATTCGGCGACCGCAGCGGCATTTTTTTCTTCATTTCTGCCCCATATTGCGACCTTGGAGCCTTGTTTTACAAGACCGCGACAAAAAGCAAGGCCAAGACCACCATTGCCGCCGGTTACGACAGCAACGTCGCCTGATAAATCGAACATAATTACTCCTAAGTTCCGTTATTTTTGAAATTCTGGGAAGAAAAGACACTGTCCTTGGCTACGGCCTGTAGTCCAAGAAGGTTGCCGTCAGGATCCCGGCCAAACATGATCTGCCCACCGTCCATCGGAGCAGGTTCCGATACGATGGTACCGCCAGCATCAACCAAACGTTTGCGTGCCGCATCCATGTCGGAGACATCAAATACAATCATATTATAGCCAAGCGCATCAACTGGACGCGGCTCTTTCAAATCTTTCGTTGGATGACTGTGATATTGGAACATTTCCAGTTCGAGATTGCGGATCTGGAACCATGCCATTTCCAACTCGCTGCCAGGCAAACCGGATACTTTATCTACCTTCTCTCCAGATACAGTCATCCACCGTCCAACCCGGCGCGGGCCCGGTTGATTCAGAAACGTAGTGTAAAAATCAACCAACCGGTCGATATCAGGTGTAGCGAGCGATACATGCCGCATGCGATATTGATGTTTGGGCAGCGTCGGCAGTTCCAGCTTTGCAATATCAACATGCTCAATCTCGGAAATCAACCCATCGAAATCGCGCGCATAGGCATAATGGACCGGGTTTTGCGGATTGAGATGGACCATGTCTTTGGCACCGATATGTTTGGCACCACCGGCCAGAAACTTCTGATAGGCCTGCGTTTTCTCATCAACCTGATAGCAGACATGGGCAATGCCCGGGCCTTGTACGTCCATCTGCTGTGTCGCCTGTGCTTCAGCAGATGGATTGGCGAATTGCATGAAGCGAACTTGTGCATTTACGCTGCGCATCATCTGTGTCTGTGCCGAAATACCGGTTCGGCCCGCCAATATATCAAAGACAGGATTGTCAGCGATTTCGGATTGATCGGCAGGCTGCAGATCGACCGCGCTGCTATATAGTTCAGCTGTCTGTCCAAGATCGCTCACGGATGCACCAACATAGTTTACGCCGGTGATGATCGAATCGGGAGGCACTGGCTCGCCAGCTGACCGGCCGCCACATGCTGCGAGCAAAAATACCGCGCCCAGACCTATTAGATTTCTATTCATGTCAACCCTCTCGCTGTGGCTGCATCTGGACAGCCAGTTCAGCCATATAACCTCAGTATTTCAGCATTCTAACGCACTGCGGACCGTAGGTGTGATGCCTGATTCTCGCATTCTTCTAAACATTAATTATATGAAAAGTCAAATTAATGGTTTTCAAAACACCTATTTAGGCTATATGAGAAGAATAAATGGACATAAAGTCCAGCTAAAAATAGATATTGAGGGAGGATAAAATGCCGAAAGCCCGTTGCAACGCGCCCATCCAAAGCAGGCTCGCAGCATCTGTTGCTGCAATCGCGCTTGCCAGTACGGGCAGCGCCGCCTTTGCACAGGAACAGGATTCACAGGGTGGGGACGACAATGTCATCATCGTGACCGCACAGAAAAAATCTCAAAACATTCAAAATGTTCCGATCGCCATTTCTGCTTTCGATAGCGGGACACTTGAAAATAAGGTCGTGGACGATGCGGTCGATCTCAGTTTTTCCGTCCCTAATCTAACGATCGACATATTCGGTGCCTCTTTGCGCGGCGTTGGTGATCTTGCAATTTCGGCGACTTCAGAATCCGGCCTCGGCTATCATGTGAATGGAGTATATCTCGGATCTGCTGCCACCGAGGCGGAATATTATGATCTAGAGCGGATCGAAGTGCTGCGTGGTCCACAAGGCACGCTCTATGGTCGCAACACGACCGCTGGGGTGCTCAACGTCATTACGCAAAAGGCCACCGACGAGTTTGAAGGCTATGTCACCGCTGGCTACGGCAATTTCAATTCGATCAAATTGCGCGGCGCCATCAACCTGCCGATCACGGACGGGCTATCGACCCGCGTCGCAGGCTTTTTTCTCGACCGGGATGGCTATGCCACCAACCTCTTTACCGGCAACGACGTTGATGATCGCGAGATGTTTGGACTGCGCAGCAGCACCAAGCTTGAATTTGGCGACACACGCGCAGACTTGGTTGTTTCCTATTTCAAAGAAGACGACCGGCGCCAGGCCCGGACCAAGGTCTTGTGCGAAAAAGATGCAGTGCTTGGCTGTTCCCCTCTCCAGGTTGGCTTTGGAACGCCAGACTCACGCGGTACACTCTTCAATACATTGGGCGCTGTAACCGGGGTTATTGCAACCGGCTTCGGGCCAGCGGCGGTCGACTATTACGCGAACAGCGTCAATCCTGCGGACACCCGGCTGGTCAACGAGGACGTCGACCCTACCTATTTTGTTGAAGAATGGAGCGCTTCACTCGAAATCACACATGATTTCGGTGACCTTAGCCTGACGTCGCTCAGCGGCTATCAGGAAATCGAACGCGGTTTGTTCAAGGATTTTGATCGCTTTGTTCCATCGCAAGGTCTGACGCGTCCGATAACCTTCGACTTCTTTGCGAATGGCAATCCGATCACCACGGAGATGATTCTGGCCGGTCGCCGCGATCAAAGCGAAGCACGCGAATATTATCAAGAGTTGCGACTCGCATCCGATTTTGCGGGGCCGATTAACTTCATTGTCGGTGGCAACTATTACAATCGCCGCAGTTCCGGTTCAGCCAATTTCACTCATGTTACGATCGCAGCCCGTCAACAACAGCTTGGTTTTCCGGATGCGTTCGCTTCATTGATAACCGAATCTAATCCCGTGAAAACGAAAAGTTTCGGTATTTTTGGTGAGGTCTATTTCGACCTGTCTGATGACACCCGCCTGACCGGTGGCCTGCGCTATTCGCATGATGACAAAACCATCCAGACCCGCCAGATATTCCTGAACCCGCAAGCCGATGGCAGCCTGCCAGACTTTACCTTTGGCGAGTTTGAAAAGGGTGTAGTGACCGGACGTATTGTTCTGGATCATCAAATCACACCGGATCTGCTCGGCTATGTCAGTGCCTCGCGTGGTTATAAAGCTGGCGGCATCAACCCCGGTGAAGTCGGTGTCGAGACACAGGGCTTTGATCCAGAATTCCTGAATGCCATTGAAGTTGGCCTGAAGGGTTCGTCAACAGATGGCAGTTTCACCGCGAATGTCTCCGCCTTCTATTATGATTACAAAGACCTGCAAATTGGTCAGACGACCGCAACTGCGTCTTTGACAATCAATACGGATGCTACGATCTGGGGTGTCGAAGCAGAATTCGGTCTTCGGCCCAGCAGCCGTTTCCAGATTGATGGCAGCTTCTCCTATCTCAACACCAAGGTAAATGACTTCGCCTCCATTGATGAGACCGATCCTTTTGGTATTGCGCCAGGCACTGTGGTTTCAGAAATAACGGCTGCGGGCGTAGTGAAGGATGTTGATGGCAATCCTCTGCCTTTCTCACCCGACATCAAGATCGCAATTGGCGCTCAATATGAAATTCCGATGGGCGATTGGACGTTAACGCCACGGATTGACCATTATCTTCAAAGCGAGTTTGCGAGTTCCATCTTCAGCAAGCCGATTGATATTTTTGATGGCTATAGCCAGACCGATCTCAAGCTGCTGCTTGCACCCGATGGCGGTGATTGGGAAATCCGCGGCTATGTGAAAAACCTGTTCAACAATGACGATATCACGCGCGTTTTGCCTGCTGGTCGCCTTGTTGGGCGGTTCAGAGAAGTCGTGATTTTGGAACCACGCACATATGGGGTTGAAGCTACTATCCGCTTTTGATGACTAGAAACAGCTTCACTCCCAGGATAGCCCGGCGCTCAACGCGCCGGGCTTTTTTTTTAACGTTGCAGAATAGTTAGCGACAATAGAATTTTCGGAAATATGACGATAGGAAGCCTGATGAAAAAGCTTAAACAGATTGGCCTGGCCCTGATTGTTAGCCTCATGGTCTTGGCCCTCGTTGCGGTAATATGGATGAAGATACCTATATCTGCAGATGTTTCTGAGCCGGACCCGGCGGTTGTTCATGCAAATATAGCTGGTGCTGGAGCGCCCTATGCGAGCTCCTATTTTGAGCATGATGGAAACACATTGCATTATGTTGAAGCCGGAGAAGGGGAACTCATCATCTTCTTGCACGGATTTCCATCCTACTGGTTTTCATTCATTCGGCAGATGGATTCATTAAAGGACGATTATCGCGTTGTCGCTATTGATGGGTTGGGTGCCGGCAAATCGGATGCGCCATTGGATGTTGACGCATATAAGTTGGAAAATATGTCAGCCCATTTGAATGCGCTGATCGATCATCTGGGTGCCGACAAGATACATATTGTCGGCCATGACTGGGGCTCTGCTTTTGCGTTTGGCTTTGCCCAGCGCTATCCGGACCGGGTGGCCAGTGTGACGGGCCTGAGCGCACCGCCGCAAAATGTACTGCTACAACTGATCCAGTCCAATAGCGCGCTGAGGAACACGTCAACCTATATCGAGCGCCTGAAACAGGCCAACCCAGTGTTCATTATGGCGATGGGCGCTGACAAAAGGATTTGGACGGGAGCTTATGAGCCCTTGGTAAAAAAGGGCCTTCTCACCCAAGAAGAGGGCAATTTTTTTCGTGAATCTACCGGTAATCCGAAACGGATAGATGCCAATATCAACTGGTATCGCGCCAATATTCCGCCATTCAATGCCATCAAGAACGTCGATTTCTGGCCAAATCGAAAAGCGCGCTTGATCATGCCAGCGCAAATTATCTGGGGTCAGGATGACCGTGTATTCAGCAAGGAACATGCTGAGGCGACAAAGGCATATTCCGATGATATACGATTTTTGATGCTTAAGGGCATCGGGCATTGGCCGCATGTGGAAAGGCCTGAAACGGTTACGCAGGCAATCGAGAATCTGATTTCTGAACAAGCAACAGCTGAGCGACCGTAGAGCCTATCTCTTGAGTTTTTTCTTCCGCGTGAAATAGTCGAGGCGGGCCATGGTGTAGGTGCCGATCATCATGGAAACCGTTATGTCTTCCAATTCCTGTAAGTCCATTTCACCTCGCAGCAGAAATTCTCCGGCTGATGCAGGTATGCCGAGCGATATGTCTGTCACCGCTCGAGCAATTTCCGGCGGCATATCGAAATTTTTGACTACAATGTTAGTAAAATATTTTACAGCCACTTCACGATTATAGCGCGCCGGGTGATATAGTTTCGCAATCGAAGGGTCAGCGAGCAGAGGTTCAATGATTAGGCCGCGTTCGGCGATAAAGCTGAGATAAACATGCGTTGTGCCGCGAACCAGTTCTTCAAAAGTGGTTGCTTTTTCAGCAATGGCAACCTGTCGCTTCCATCTTATGGTCAGCTCGCGTTCCAGCAACTCTTTCAGTAGTTCTGAAAGGCTATCAAAATATTTATACATCAGAGACTTACTGACATCCGCCTTATGCCCAATGGCTTCCATCGATAGCTTGGACATGCCATCTGTCGCGATCAGCTGTGCTGCGCTGTCGAGGATCATAGACCGACGAATTTCCGGACTGAATCTTTTTTTGGCTTTTGATACAGCTTGATCCATCTCGATGATAATTCCCTATAAACTCTGGTCACAGCGATATCACATCAGCACACCCTGCACAGCATTGTTTCTAATAGCACCTTCAAATTTCTGTTAGACGGCTTGAACATGCTAGCGTCCGCTTTTGCGCCCATAGCGGACACTAGCATTATGTCCGTTTTACCTCGGATGGGGTGTTCTCTTCGTTTTTCCGGAGGTGAGACCAGCGCCTCTTTTGCAAAAGAGCTAGCTCGGGACAATCTACCAGCTTAATTAATCGCATCACAATCAATCTTGTCTTATCCATCTGGACTGTTCTACGCTAACCTTCGGCCAGTCCAGATGTACGGCTTTGTCCGCCGGGCTCTGCTTTATTGATGGGACCACCAATTTTGGGGCAGTGTAATGACGAAATATCTGACGCCCTTTTTTGGACTTGCGGCCCTACTGCTCGTTAGCTGGTATGGTTATCGCGCCTTCGTTCAGGAACAGGCTGGACTGCCGCTCACTGAAATAGCCGAAGCTGCGACGGAAGATCGATTGCCCACGGAACCCGATGACTGGCTGGGCAAGATTGATTATCTGAGCCTTGATCGCCGTATTGCGGAACTCGCGGCACGTCCTGAAATGGCTGGGTTAGCTGTCGCAATTTTAGAGGATGGTGAAATTCGGTTTGTGCGCACCTATGGCGTGACCGATAAACGCAGCGGGGAGCAGGTAACGCCGCAGACGGTTTTTCGCTGGGCCTCAGTATCGAAGGGAGTGGCGGGTTCACTCGCGGCAAAACTGTCGGAGGAAGGTGAGATTGATCTCGACGCCACATTGAACCGCTGGCAGACGTCACTCAAGCTCCCCGGAAATGCGATGTCAAAGATAACATTAGCGCAGCTTATGTCACATCAGACCGGTCTCACCAAAAACGCATATGACCGGAAATTGGAGGATGGAGAAAGCCCGGGGCTGCTCCGTGCGCGTCTGAGGACTGCTCCCCTGCAATGTCGGCCCGGGACGTGCCATAGCTATCAGAATATAGCCTTTGATGCCGCCAGCGAGATTTTGGGACAAGCAACGGGTACGTTATATGACGACGCGGTCCAGAAGCAATTATTTGAACCCCTTGGTATGGAAAGTGCGCAATTTGGCATGGCGGGTCTGACTGAAGCTGACAGTTGGGCGCGACCTCATCGCGGCGATAAAGTGCGGATTCTTTCGGAATCCTACTGGCGCTTGCCCGCAGCCGCTGGTGTCAGCAGTAATATTGTGGATATGGCGCGCTGGCTCGGCGCACAGGTGAACGAAAATGAAGATATTTTTTCTGCCGAGATGCTAGCAGTTGCCCATGCTCCCATAGTGAGAACCGGCCGTGTCTATCGCGGCGATCTGGCCCGCGCACTGGTTGAACCGTCTTATGGGCTGGGCTGGCGCAGCTTTACCTACAGAGGCCGGAAATTGGTGGGGCATAGCGGTGCAGTCGATGGCTACCGCGCAACGATTATATTTGATCCTGCGGCTCGCACAGGAGTGGTTGCAATGTGGAACAGCGGTTGGGGAATGCCCTTTGGTATCCCCTTTGCTGCGCTTGATAGCTATTATGGCCAGCCAGCAAGTAGCCAATCCGCAAAAGACTGGCTCGACTTGTCCGATCGGCCGCTTCCCAAGCCGTTACAGCCCTCTGCGCGTGACGCTCCGTAAGTCACTCGTATAAGGTAACTAATTACGCGTAACTCTGCGCACTTAAAGCTGGAACAGATTTAAAATCTTGTCGAGACTGGCGCAGTTTTGGCGCTTGGAACGGGATATTATAAAACGATTGTCGCGGTTGTGGTTGTTCGCTGTGCAAGCTTGCTAGGTTTCGGCATCGGTTGAACTCTTCATCCGAACATTCATTGTCGTTGGCTTTCAATAAAAGTTAGGCTTCACTGGCCAACGACAATCAAGTGTTTGCTGAAATTAATATCCTCGGCGTCCGATGTGGCGTCGTCCAAATCCGCTATGCTTGGACCTTCCATGGCGAAAGCTTTGATATTTGTAAGCTTTGTGACGTTTGAAGCTTCTATGATGACCAAAATGACGTCCTTGGAAACCACGGCCCCGGAAGCCCCGATTGCGTAGACCGCGTCCGCTACGAAAAGAGCGATTACTTCGCTTCAGTTCTGAAATGCCTTCCAGTTCCCCGACATCAACAATATTGATGCCGATGGCACTTCCTTCGATTGACGAAAGTTGAGCAGGCGCGGTGTCGATTATCGCCGCTTGCGCAGGAGTTACTGCGAACGCAGCTGCAAGGCCAAGAATTGTAAAAATGCTAGTTTTCTTCATTTTGCGTCTCCTTGTTTTGATACAGGGAGCTTCGCGAAAAATGCGTCTTGGGTTACAGGTTAGAGCGAAATATTAGTTTAAAGATGGGTTTTTAATCTAAATTTTCGATATTGGAATAGCACTAAACCAGCCATTATTCGCCAAGAACGCGAACATTTTTAGATGGCATCCACCAAGTTCAGAATTTGTTCGTTACCGGGACGGCTAGTATGATTACCCGAAACGGTCTTGTTCAATATTCTGCCGCTTTTTCCAATCACCATTATCGTTGCATAGGGAACCCCCGCCGCGCGTCCTTCAGTGAATTGTGGATCGCGAAGTTGAAATGCATCTATGAGCGATGAAGATTCGTCTGACAGTGTTTTGATACTCAAGTTCTGATCTGCTAAAAATTTCGCTTGAATGGAAGGTTTGTCGTAGCTGATGGCAAATGTTCGATAACCCCGAGTTTCCAATTCAGGAATTATCCGCTCAACAGTTTTGAGTTGGGCCTGACAAAAGCCGCACCATTCGACCGAACGGATGAAAAACAGAACGATCGGTCCTGCTTCAAGCACTTCTCCTAAATTAGTCGTTTCGTTGTCAGATTTGACGGCAACGCCCAATGGCACGCGCGCGCCAATCGATATTCCAGAGTCATACTGAAAAACGGCAGCATTTTGTTCCAGTGTATCTGGATTTGGTTTGGATTTGGCATCGTCTGGATCAGATTCCGAGCAACTTGCTAAAGCCATCAAACCAGCCAAAGCGCCGAAATATGTGAAAAGCTTCATGAATATTCCCCCAAATTTACTCCGCCGTCACAAATTAATCCGCCTATTCTGCGCAAACGTAAAGCATATAGTTTCTGCATAGCTATCATTCGAACACTGACCAACCTGCGGCCGCTGCGAAATGTTCCAGCGCTAATGAGCCCACCAGTGATGTACCGGCTTGATTCAGGCCGGGGGACCAAACGGCAATCGCGCCTTGCCCGGGCGCAATCGCAAGAATACCGCCGCCAACGCCGCTTTTACCGGGCAATCCGACGCGGAACGCAAATTCGCCGGAGTTATCGTAGTGTCCGCAAGCCAACATAATGGCATTGATCCGCCGGCAATGCTCAGAGGAAATCAATTGATTAGAAGAGCTTGGGTCTTTGCCACTCAAGGCAAGGAACAGACCGGCGCGCGCAAGTTGACTACAAGACATTGCAACAGCACATTGCTGAAAGTAAACGGCCAAGATTGTTTCGACGGGATGACGAAGGTTGTCGAACGCAGACATGAAGTGCGCCAGACTTCTATTTCTAGCCCCCATTCCCGCCTCGGACGTCGCTACTATACCATCAATGAAAACAGAGTCATCTGCGGCACTTTCTCTCATGAAATCCAGAATTTCAGAAATCGTGGTATCCACGGATCTATTGTCTATCAATCGATCCGTCGTGGCGATGGCGCCAGCGTTGATTAGTGGGTTTCGTGGCTTTCCACCCTCGGTTTCCAGTTGGATAATCGAATTGAAGGATGATCCAGAAGGTTCTCGGCCGACAGATTCCCACAAAGTGTTTCCTAAACGCTCAAGAGCAAGCGTTAGAGTGAAAACTTTGGAGATTGACTGGATCGAAAAAGGTTCTTCTGCGTCGCCAGCGCAATGATATTCGCCGTTTGACAGTGCCACGGCAATGCCGAATTTTTTGGGATCTACTTGGGCTAGCGCTGGAATGTAACTCGCTACACGTCCTTCGCCGCATGAGGATCGCGCATATTCAAAAGCATTTTGAACATATCCTTGCATCTCATTTGACATATTCACACCCTGAACCGGCTCTTTGAAAAGCCAAAACCGTTATTTGTCCCAGCCACAAAAGACGCTCGCGTTTTTATGGCTTTCCGGTCTCGCCTTCAATTTCGGTAATTTCATTTTCAAACCGATGGAGCATAGCTGAACTTTGCTGGGCAGCAGATATATCGGCCGGGGAATTATAAAGAGAACTTAACAAGACGAGATCCCACTCGCTCACGGACTTAGGCTTGGCTAGGCGAGATTTTACAGATTCAAACAACGATAGAATAGAAAACTCAGGTGCCGGATTAGCAGCACTCGCTTTGGTATCTATTAGCGATCGCATAGCCGCATAGTCACCGATCTGCAGGGTTGTTAAGCCAACCAACGCATCTTTTTCCAGCAATAAAAAAGAATGACTCATGTCCTTCCTAATCGTTCGTTTTACATTGGAAGTGACGGTTGAATACATAATGGGCACAACGATTTCTGATCCCGGCACTGTTTCTGCGTCATCCGAGTTTTGCACTGCGCCGCTTTCGGCATTGGCCGTTACGATACGTTTCCAGCTATATGTCGGACCCTCGCTATTTGCGATCCGGTCTCTCTCATACTGAGGCATGTCGCCAAACAAGCGTGATCGCTTCTTACGCAATATTGAAACAGCTTCGTTGCCATCGGAAACAATGATGACGAAAATATTAGGCTTGCACCCTTTATCGGCGACCTTGATATCCGAAGCCTTTGCGACGCCGCGGATGCGTTGTTCTATCTGGAGCTTGTTTTGGGCAGACAAACCAACGACCTTGGGGCAAATGGCTTGTGAAAAGCGGGCAATCTGCCCGACATATTTCCCACCTTTCGGTGTTGCTAATGTCGTGTCGATAAATTCGGCAATAACATCTCTGGTAGATTTATTTCCGGTGACAACAATTTCATTCTCACCAATTCGTTGATCAAGCAAAGTTGCGAATGAAGGAGATGATGAAAATAAATAGCCTGATATTGCCAAGCCAAGCGCTGCTGTTACTTTGTAGCCCGTGTTCATTGATCATTCTCCGGTTACCGTGCCAAAGATTACACGAAACTCCAATTGCGTAAAGAATTCTCTGTTTTTGAGCACCGTCCCGCTTTTGCGGGGTTATCAGTTGATCCAATTTGTCGTTCAGATTGTCGTGTCGCGCTTGAGGTAATGAGATCTATGGTTAAGTGCATGAGGAGACGGGGGAAATGAGCTGCTAGGAAAAGTTTGATGAAGCCCCGTTTTCTGGAAATGATTTACAAAAAAATCGGATTTGTGATCATGGCATCCTTCGTCATTGCGGGATGTGCATCTTCTGCGGCCTTTCCTGTAGAGACGGCCGATCAACCAGATATAAACCAATCCTATCCCTTGCGTGCAGGCGAAACGATTCAAGTCATCACTTATGGCGAGGAAACACTGACGGGAGAATTTAGTATAGGCGCGAATGGAGTTTTGTCTTTTCCGCTAGTCGGAGACATCAAGGCAGTTGGGCTGACGCCGTCCGCTCTCGGCAAGAGTATCTCGGCTGCGCTTGCCGACGGCTATGTGCTCAATCCGCAAGTAAATGTTGAAGTCAAAAACTATCGGCCCATTTATATATTGGGCGAAGTTAATAAGCCGGGGGAATATCCATATATTCCTGACATGACGATATTGGCAGCGATCGCGAAAGCCGATGGTTTTACCTATCGAGCGCAGCAAAAGCAGATATTTATCAAACGATCGGATCAGCCGAGAGAAGTGAAAATCAGACTGGGTAGTAACACTCGTATTTATCCCGGCGACACGATTCGGATTACGGAACGTTTCTTTTAGAAAGCGCGCGTTTCTATGGGCCGAAATCCGGTGCCATAATTGGCATCGACGCGGCGATTAATATAGCCTTCTGATCCTTTCATCGACAATGTTTTTGCTGGAATTCCACCGACAGCGGCATCGTCGGCAACGTCTTTGGTAACTACGGCATTGGCTCCGACCGCTGCGCGGTTGCCAATATGTATCTTGCCAATAACTTTGCACCCTGCTGCCAGAAATACCTCATCGCCCAATATCGGAGAGCCTTGTTTGGCCCCCCGGTTCATTTGCCCGAGCATGGCGCCGTGCGTGATGTTGCAATTGGCGCCTATGATTGCGTCGCCGTTGACCATGATATTGCCAAAGCGATTAATAAAAAATCCGGGGCCGATTTTGGTATATTCCGGAATGGCAATTCCATATTTGTAACGAAAACGCAGCAACAATAGTTTAAAGAAAGGATATAGAGTGTACCGCATTATCGGTCGCTGTTTCATGCAACCGGAAAGACGCATGACCACCGAATATTTGAAGCCCGGTGTAAAAAAATAGTGTCGCAAGAAAGAGCGAGTGTGCTTATTTCCGGCATAGCGATAAAGGTCTGACAATATGAGCGCCCAAGTATAACGGAGGCTCCGGCTATTGGTCGTTGGGCTGCCCGTCATTTCAATATTTTTTGTCAGTGCATTACTCAAAACTTACGGTCCCTCACGGAATTATATTGCGTTGCAGCATCGTGGTTGGTGGAATCCAAGTCGGCGCAAATGCGAGTCGGAGCAACTGTCATTAGACCATATGGTATCTAATCGTGTTGAATACACACCCCGTCTCTCGCTCAATTAACATAGCGTGACAAGCCGGTTTCGGGGTGGCACATATTACTCAGGAGAAATTCTCAGGGGAATATTTTCAACCCGTTTCAGTATAGCAGATCATACCAAACATATTCCGAGTGGCATAATAGTAATATGATGGTGATGCTTTGTTGTTGCGGTGCAGCATGATTGAAGCTTTATAGTTTCAAATATAATGGCGGCACTGCATTATTGAAATGATCGCGAAAGGGTTCTCGGATGACGACCAATCTACGCGCTCTTCAAAATGCGTCTTTTACAACCACAAAAATTGCCTCGCAGCCAAGCGCTCGAAAAAGCAAACGCCTGACCAAACGATCATGGCGGATAGGGATTTATTCGGTCATGCTTTTGACCGATGCATTGGCCGTATTTATCGGCTTTCTGATCGCCAATGCGATTTTACTCGATCAGCCTTTGGCGTCGCCGGGACTCAAGCTTGGCCTTTTGTCGATACCTATTTTCTCAGCTATTGCGCTGAACAATAAATCCTATGGCAGGAGGGCGCTTTATCAAAGCATGAGCGCAACCATCCGCAGTATGGCATCGCTTTTTGCTACATTGACTTTAATCCTTTTCGTCCTCTTTGGGTTATCGATATTAAAGTCGCATCATCCTTCATTTGTTGCGTTCGGTTTCCTGCTTTCATCGGTCTTGATCGCTGGTGGCCGCTATGTCTGTCATGTGCTCGCAAAGCGGATGCTTGGCGCAAACCCGGTTAGTGAAATGGTTATCATAGACGGCGTTCCACATGGCCCAATCAGGGATCAACAGGTAATTCACGCCAAAGATATCGGCCTTAACCCGGATGTTTCTGATCCCGTCATGCTCAACCGGCTGGGAAATTTGTTTCAGTCTATCGACCGTGTGATCGTGGCCTGTCCCGGCGAAAGGCATCATGATTGGGCTCTGGTGCTCAAAAGCACAGGTGTGGCCGGCGAAGTCCATCGCCATTACCGTTCTGCTCTTGATGCTGAATATAGCGAGGCGCCGCTTCATCCGTCACAAGTGAAACCACTAACACGCGCGCAGCTATGGCTGAAACGGGCGATAGATCTGGCTTTGGTCTCACTGGCAATTCTGTTTCTGGCGCCTCTCATGATCCTGACGGCCATAGCGATTAAATGGGAAAGCCCGGGACCAGTGCTGTTCAAACAAAAGCGGCTTGGTCACGGTAACCGGCTATTTCATATCTATAAATTCCGGAGCATGCGTGAGGAACTATGTGACCAGAATGGCGACAGATCGACTGATCGCGATGATGATCGTGTTACGCGCGTCGGTCGGTTCATTCGGGCAACCAGCATTGATGAGCTACCGCAGCTTTTCAATGTTCTCGTCGGGACAATGAGTCTCGTCGGGCCCCGGCCGCATGCGCTCGGTTCCAAAGCGGACAGCAAGCTTTTCTGGGAGATCGACCGGAATTATTGGCTACGCCATGCGACTGTACCGGGTCTGACCGGATTGGCACAGGTGCGTGGCTTTCGCGGCGCTACCATGACGCAGGCCGATCTTGAAAACAGGCTGGATTCCGATCTGGAATACATCCAGCGCTGGTCGCTCGGCTTTGACCTCTTGATCCTCGCGCGGACCTTTGGCGTGCTCGTTCACCGCAATGGGTTTTGAACCAGCTCTTTATATCATGATTTTGTGATAGATAGATGAGGTCTGTATCGCGATTTGATCCCAGTCAAATTTCCGGTGAAATTCTGAGGCATCAACCCGGTATAAATGAGTCGGGCGAACCAACGCCTCTGCCAGTGCGCCCTGATCACCGACGGGAAAATAATGGCTTTCGGGCAGGCCGATATCAAGGTTAGGCTGAATATCGCTGAGCAGCATCGGTGTTGAGCAGGAGCCGGCTTCGAGTGCCGCGATTGGTAAGCCTTCATGATAAGATGGCATCACAAACAGGCCAGCATTTT
Source organism: uncultured Sphingomonadaceae bacterium (assembly GCA_947493215.1). Classification (GTDB taxonomy): domain Bacteria; phylum Pseudomonadota; class Alphaproteobacteria; order Sphingomonadales; family Sphingomonadaceae; genus Parasphingorhabdus. The sequence goes on from CANLQE010000003.1 coordinate 195,856, forward strand.
CATAAAGTTCGCGGAGCGTTCCGCGATCCTGCAATCCAGTAAAAACGATATTCTCACCTTCATATTTCAGCAGTGATTTGGAATAGTCGCTGGCATGATCAGCATCGCCGACAATCACAAGCTTGCGACCATCATGAATTTGCGCGTGTGCCTTGATAAGATCATGTAGCCCTTTTTCCGGCACCAACCGCGCGACCGCCATAACATATTTGCGCGGCTCCAACGAGAAACGAGACAGGGCATCGCCCGGCGCGAGGGGGAGTTCCGGAGCCCCATTGGGGATGTAGGAAATCCGGCTGCTCGCTTTGGGAAACGATTGCCGCAGCCGCTTCGTAAGGGACGGTGATACGGCAATCACATGATTGGCAAATCTGATCCCGAACCTCTCTCCCATTCTCAGCACGAAACGCGGAAAAGGGCCCCATTTGGCGCGGTTATAATCTTCGCCATGATGGGTGACGACCACTTTCAGGCCTATTAGGCGTGCCAACGGCGTCAGCAAAGCGGGGCCTATCGCATGGATGTGGATGACGTCCATGCTGTCTCTCCGGGCTGCCAATATTGCGTTGAAGGTTGCGGTTATCGCTTCCCGCCAAACCGAGGCAGGGGACGGCACGCTTACTACCGAAACGCCGCGAAACTCATATTCGGGCTTTTTGACATAAGGCGCGCGAGCGAAAACGGTTATGTTCAGCTTGGGATCAATGCCTTTGACGCGTGGCAACATTTCTTCGCAATGTGTCTCGACGCCGCCCATGACATCGGGAATGCCGCGCAGACCCGTGATGGCCACTTTCATGAGAGCAATCCTTCGGCCAGAGACTGCGCTTCTTCCAGCGTATCTGCGGCCCGCATGAACGGGATATCTGACGTCCACGCCTGAATGAAATTTTGCAGTTTTCCGTAGCTGTTATCGAGGGTCACGTGCGGTATCGCGAGTAAAGTCGAAAGGATGTGTCCGTGCAGACGGTCGGTCACAACTACGCGGCCAGAGGACAAAAGACCGATGCCGCGTTTCAGGCGTGTTTGGGCTAGGCGATCATATTTCATGGCCCGGGCGGTGTCTGGGCTCTGGCCAAAATCCATGAGCTTCGAAGCCGCCAAAGCCATTTTCATCTGTAATCTGTCTTCGGTCAGCCAATCGCCAATTTCGACCGAGTGGTCTGGGTGACTGGCTTTGCCCATGATCGACCGTTCAAAGTCAGTACGCATGAGATAGTAGAAATCCTGAACTGGCATCTGCCTCTCCAGCGGTTTCATATAGAAAGCCATATCCGGGCATAAAAATACTTCACATTGAAAATGGCAGCGCGCAAATTCTAATGATCGTTGGTCCCTTACAAAGAGAGTGAAATTGCCATGTTTCTCGATAGCGCGTGCGGTTTCATCGACGGCGTCATAATTATCAAAATAGATGGATTGCGGCAGCTGTATGATCCGCTGATCCGGAAAGCGCGACAATAGTTCTATTCGAAAATCCTGGTGCGATTTCCAAATGGTGCCGAAATTCCCACCGCCATGGAGAAAGATGGTTCCCTGACCGATGGCCTGCTCCATCTGATTAGAAACATGAGATGTCAATTTGCTAACATAAGCGGGCCTCTGCGCATAATCATCAAAAAACTGGGTTTCGCCAAGCCAGATAGCAGAGTCCCCGACATTCGAATGGTCGGGAAAATCAAGCAATGCAAAAGGCAGTTCATCGATAAGCGGCTTGATCTGGTCCGCTATTTCCTGACGCAGATGTTTGAAACTAGCAACTGCATCATTGGGTTCGAGATTGTTCGAGAGCGCAAGAAGGTCAGGCATGGGGAGAAAGCTCCTTTGGTGGCAAGAAATTTGTGATTAAACGACGATAGATTGGAGAAATCGTGAGAAGCACAGCGGCGTAAAATAGCGCGGCGCCGCCTATGGCTGCCAGCAGCTCTTTCCATGAAAGTGGTTGCTCGTCGGCGAATATTTGCAAGGCCGCCCAGAGGAGCAAGCCCATCGCTGTCGATACGAAAAACGGGGCCTTGATAGCGTCGAAAGTGGCTAGGCTTCCGATACCGGATGCTTCTTTCAGGAAATATATTTGCAGCGGCAGTGTCAGATAGGATCGAACGACATAAGCGATGGCCACGGCCGTCAATCCGTAGGGCAGGGCCATGATGGTCAGGATCAAGGTCGAGACCAGTTGGACGAGGGCCAAAGTCCGCTGCCGGTGCGTATTGCCCACGGCAGAGAGGATGGGGGAGGCAAAAAAGTTGAGCGTGTAGGGTATCGCCATGAATGCGAAAACCTGCGCCAGATCGCCGGCCGCTTGCCACTTGCTTCCAAACACGAGCGGGACCAGATCCGGCGCGATAATGCCGAAACCGACCAAAGCTGGGAAAGACAATGCGGAGCAGATGCCCAGCATCGCTTTGTACGCTTGCTTCATCGCTGAGGGATTGTCCTGCAGCCGGGAATAAATTTGCAGGCCGACGGCTGAAAAGGGCTGTATGGCAGCGTTGGCAAACATTTCAGTAGAGCGCCATGCTACACGGTAGATGCCAACGGCGGCGGCGCCCAAACTGGCTCCAATCAGCAAATCCTGTATCCGCACGAGCATCAGAAAAATCAGTTGGGCAACCGTCAAATTGCTCGAGAAGGCGAAATTCTGTTTGGCCTGCGACCAGTCAAATTGAAGGCCCGGTATCCAGCGATAGGAAGCCCAAGCGAGAAGGGTACTCACGGTTTCGGCGACGCAGCGCTGGACCACAAGCGCCCAAATGCCCCAGCCCGACAATGCGGCTGCAACCGCTGCGCTGCCGCCAATGATGCCAGCCAGGATCGAGCGTAAGGCGACCGTCTTATGCCCAAATTCACGGAGGCGCAGTGCGAAATGGGATGCGCCGAGTGCGTTGATGGGAAGCGCCAGTGACAATATTCGGAGCGGCGAAGTCAGACCTGGTTGGTTCAACAGGTCGGCGAGAAGCGGCGCGCAAATCCAGATGAGACCGACATAGACGAAGGCTATCCCCATGTTGGTCCAGAAAATCGTATTGATCTGCAGATTGTCGATCTTCTTGCTTCGCGCGATTAGCTGCACCAGGCCGCCTGTTGCGATGATCCGGCCGACTTCAGAAAAGACATAGACCATTGCGAAGATACCGATCTCTTCCTTGGTCAGTAGCCGAGCCAATATGATGAATATGGCTAGGGAAAAAACCTGATCGCTAAGGGCTTTGGTGACTGTCCAGCCCAGTGAGCTTTTGGTTTTCTGGCGCAAGGAATCGTCGAACAGCGCCGAAGCCCCGTCGGAAAAATCAGCACTTTTTTCCGTCATATGCTGGTCACTCATTTGCTAAAATTGAAACGGTGGCGACCCAATATCTGATAATTGGCTCGTTCGCGGTTGCGCGATATGAATCGCTTGAGCCTTAACCTCTGGGGAATTTGATATTGGTCAAAACGCGACGTTCCAATTGCGCTGGGCACTGAACGTTCCAGCACCGGAAACGGAAATACCGCAAGATTTGCAATTCCGTGTATCCATGACCGATCCATCTGATCATCAATTGGGCGGACCACCTCTCGGGTATGCGCCATAAAGCGCTGGGCACCATTTTTGGTGATCATATAGGCCTGCGTTCCGAAACAGAAACCGGAAATCTCAATCAGCCGTGTGGTCCGACAGATAAAGTCTGTTTCCAATACCCGCGCGGGGGCTGGTTTCTTGTAATAAAGCCTGATGTAATCGCGCCCTGCCTCCGCGTGATCTTGCGTGATGAGCGGTTTGATGAAACTCCAATCGACCATGATATCATCTTCGAGGATGAGATATTGGTCTGCATCATCTTCGGTCAGTTTTTTCCAAAGCGCATAGTGACTGGAATAACAGCCCAGCTCGCCAGCGGTAAGCGGACGGCCTTTGGCGATGATCGCCTTGTCTTCATCATAATGCAGATCGGGATGCAGTTTTTCATGCGCATCAAAAAAATCCCAGCCCATCGATTTTGGTATCGCGCCCTGGATGAATATGTGCCTCCGCTCAGCGGCATTACGCATGCTAATGACGAAAATCTTGGTTCGGACTGAGCCACGCGCCATTACAGTTTCCTTGTCCGGCATCGATTGGTGCGGATTGAAAAGTTGTTCGGGTTCGGTCGTTCAAATCCCCGGACCGACTGAATTTTACTGCATTGCACAACGAAGGAGCTGGGTTCTATAAATGCCTATAACGCCCGGTTGACAAGGCTAAATTTCCATTCGTCGATGTCAGGCAACAAGTTATCTTCGGCACTGCAAAAAACGAGATAGAATGATTGATATAAGATTCTCTGTTGTCATTCCGGTCCATAACAAGGCCAGACATGTCGCTGCCAGCATTGCTAGCGCGCTACAACAGACCTGGCAGCCGAGTGAGATCATCGTCATTGATGACGCCTCTACTGATGAAAGTGCAGAGATCCTCTCAAAAATGTCGGACCCGCGCATCCGGCTGTTGTTTCGCGACATACCCGGACCGGGCGGATATGCGGCGCGCAATCTTGGTATCGCTGAAGCCAATGGCAACTGGATTGCGTTTCTGGATGCAGATGATATCTGGCACCCCTCCCATCTGGCAGACATGGCTGCAGCAATCGAGTCTGCGCCGGAATTGGGATGCGTCGCGACGCGTTATGACCATGTATTTGCAACCCATCGTAAGCCGTCGAAAATGATAGCGGAGCTTGCTGATATTGCCGGCCGCAGCGCGGGCTTTCGGGAAAGTCTTGATATCTGGGTGCGTGCAGGTGAATGCCCGATCTGGACGAGTGCAGCTGCGTTTCGCCGTGACCTGCTCAACCGCGCGGGGCCATTTCCGGCCGGAAAGGCGGTGCGCGGGGGCGACAAGGATATGTGGCTGCGCGCGTTGTCGCATGCACCTTTTACCTATGTGCCAAAAATCAGCGCAGAATTTCACCGTGACACGGATAACAAAGTCAGCAAAATCACTAACCCCGACAGCATTCCCATATTGGTTGATACCGCCAGAGCCATGATGGCGACAGCAACGGCGGAAGAGAGAGCATTGCTGCGCAAGCTCATCAACCAGCAAATTGGTCTTTATGCCCGGTTCTCGTTCAAGGGTGACGAAATTTCATCGCAATTTTCCCGGAACCTTTGCTTGCCGGAAGGGGCGGGTTTGTTCCTGATGATCGAAGCGGCGCGGTTGATACCGCCGGCACTCCGTCACAAAATCTATCGGGCGGTGAAGGGGGCATAACCGAAACAACGGGGATTCTATTACGTAAACGCAGGGGGCTGTTTGTTTAGGAGCTGACGGCCATGAATAAAATGTCGGACACACCGCTTCCGCTCGACCGATTTGTTGTCGAAGAAGGTAACGAGCTCATTGACTTGCGAGCCATTGGCCGCGCTTTTCGCAAACATATAATTCCTGTCGTTCTTGTGTCAATATTGGCGATTATCGCGACGGCCATTGTCTATTTCATGACCACGCCCAGCTATCTGGCAACCGCGACGATGGTGGTCGAGCGACAGGCGCAGGAAGTTGTCCCGGTGGATAGCGATACGCCCGCCCTGACAACGGATTCCCCCACGGTAGATACCGCTGTCGAGATATTACAATCGCCGTTTATCGCGGGCCGTGTGGTGGACGCATTGAAACTGGTCGAGGAACCCGAATTTAATCCAGCGCTTTTGAAAACAGATGCCCAATTGCCCAAATCGCCCGATCAGGAGCAGGCCGCGCGTGATCGCGCCATTCGGATATTAGGTGGCTCGCTGACTGTTCAGCGAGAAGGCGTCTCTTACGCCATTGCCGTTCGATATGCTTCGGAAAATCCGAAAATGGCTGCAAATATAGCCAATGCAGCGATTGATGAATATTTGTTGACTCGCGTCGAGGGCGAGCAAGGGGCTACCCAACGCAATACTGATTTGCTGGAGACACGGCTGGAGGAATTGCGGGGGGAAGTATTGGCTGCCGAGGAGCAAGTTGCTGGCTATCGCTCTGATGAAGGATTGTTTGCCGCGACCGATGTCAGTTCTATCACGCAGCAGGAATTATCAGTGCTCAACACGCAGCTTGCCGAGGCACGTGCGGCGGAGGCGGCAGCCAATTCCCGGTTGTCCACGGCACGGTCCCAAATGTCACAAGGACTATCTGGTGAGAGTTTGGGGGCAGCACTTGAATCCGAAGTGGTTGGGGCCCTGCGAGCGCAGCGAGCGGTGGCCAGTGCGGAAGTTGCAAATCTGACAACACGCTATGGACCGCGTCATCCCAGCTTGATCAAAGCGCAAAGCCAGCTTGCTGATGTAGATGTTCAAATTAGTGCTGAGGTCGGGCGGATTGTTGCCAGTCTGAAAACCGAAGCCAGCGCCGCGCGTGGGCGAACATCATCTATCGCTTCGTCTATTGCTGGACTGCAAAATCGGCTTGCTGTGGATAGCGATGCCTCTGTCCGGCTTAGTGAGTTGGAACGCAATGCCGCCTCTGCGCGAGAATTATATCAGGGTTTTCTGGATCGCTATAAAGGATCCGTGGCGCGTCAAGGCACTGAAACCAGTGGGGCTAAAGAAGTGTCACGCGCTGCTATTCCAGTGGTGCCGATTTCGCCCAATCCGCTATTTTTTGTGGCCATTGCTCTGGTAGCAGCCGGTGCATCCTCAACTGCTGTTGTTGCTGGCCGGGAATTTCTGGAAAACGGTCTGAGAACCGCTGAAGCGGTTGAACAGCGGTTGAAGGTTAATGCCTTGGGCTCCATTCCGGAAATCGGTTCGCTGCCCGAGGTCCGGAAGTCTGATGATCGGAGTCCATGGCCACCGCAATTTCTGATCGATCATCCCAAATCAGCCTTTGCCGAAGCTTTTCGTGCGCTCAAGACCACCATAGCCATGGCGCCAGGACGGCATCAGACGAAGATTATCTCGGTCACGTCGGCCCTTCCCGGGGAAGGCAAGACGAGCTCTGCGATCTGCCTGGCTAACGCCGCTGCACGGTCGGGTATCCGCACGCTGTTGGTGGATTGCGATTCCCGACGACAGGCCTCATCCCGTTCCTTGGCCAAATCGATAACTTGTGGCCTGACGGATGTTTTGAACGGGGAATCCACACTCAGTCAAGCTATCGTCCATGATGAGGATAGCGGAGTCTATTTTTTAGGTCAGAAGCCGGATGAAGACACCCCTTTTGACCTGATGGGTTCGGAGATAATGTCGGACTTGCTGAAGCAATTGCGCGGTCAGTTTCAATTTGTCGTGCTGGACACTGCGCCAGTTCTGCCTGTGGCAGAATCCCGCATGCTGGCAGCGCTCGCCGATATCGTGGTCTTTCTAGTGCAGTGGAAGAAAACTCCGGCCAAGGCTGCGGAAATCGCTCTGCATCAACTGGACGATGTCGGAGCCAATGTCGCAGGAGTGGTTTTAAGCCGGGTCGATGTGATCGAACAGGCGCGCACGGGCTTTGGCGATGCTGGACTCTATTTCAAACGCTACAAGGAATATTACACCTAGGGCCGGACCGGGATGTTTGATTTTGACAGTGTTTTTGTTGCAGATCCAGAGGAATAGATAATGGACGGAACCGACTTGGGAGGGGCGCCATCCTTACCTGTTTCGATATTGGCACTGGCTGCCCTGTTACTCGCCATTCCAATGATCTTGGCGCTCAAAAAGGTACATGGTTATCCGGCGCGATTTGTAATTTTTGCGATTTGGTTGCGCTATATCATGAGCGTTTTTCATGAGATTACATTCTCGCCAGTCATTGCTGGGTTGAGTTGGAACGCCATTGGCTCTGTCGTGATTGCCGCCACTGGCCTGTTGCTCATGACGCCTCGCCATTTTCTCCTCAAACCATTGCTTCCTGTCTATGCGCTGATCCTACTCTCGCTGGTTAGCGCAGCCGTCAATGACGGTATATTCACAGCGCTGAATGCGGCCGTCAAACATATATATTTCATGGTGCTGATGGTTGCTGTCTATCGGGCATTGCTGGAAAATTGCGGCGCTCGGTTTTTCACGCCGCTGCTCTTAGCCTTTGCGCCATTGGTTGTGTTTCAGTTGTTGTCAATCGGTCTGGGCGCCGTGAAAGCATCCGAATTTGATGGATCCAGCAGCTATATTGGCGGCTATAATCACGAGGCCACTTTCTCGATTGCGATGGCGACTTTTTTCATCGTCCTGTGTTTTGCGATGACGCTGGGACGGTTGCTGAAAGGCCTTTTGGCGATCACGGTACTTGGTGGGATCGTGCTGGCCAACTATCGCACGACCATGCTGGCGATTTTGCCGGTCGCAGCGATACAGTTCGTAAGTAGCGCGATGTTTTCCTTCGTGCGGGCACAGCGCGTCCTATTGGCGGTCATCATATCATTGGTAACATTGGCGGGAGTTTTCGCGCTGGCCGGTTTTTCGGCCGAGCGATTTAATGATCTTGTGATATTTTTCGGTGACCCCGGGCAGTATATTAAACCGCAAGCCGAGTTTTCTTTTGATGAACGCCGGTTATTGTCTGGCCGTCTCTATATCTGGTCGGGCTATATTTACGCTTGGCTCGACGGGTCCACGCTCAATCATCTGATCGGCTTCGGCCCCGATAGCTGGGCAGAGATATTCAAAGTCTATCCCCATAATACGATTGTTGCCTATCTGTACGAATTGGGCTGGGCGGGCGTTTTCTTGCTGCTGGTTTTCTGGATCACGATGATGAAATTGGCGTTCCGCGCGCCGGCTGGTGATCGTGCAACGCTTGTATTCGCGCATTTGTCATTCCTTTTCATGAACTTGGCAACTATGGCTTTGTGGCAGATTGAGGGCGTAATTTTTTATGCCATTATCTGTGGTTTTTCGCTATTCAGGAAAGTCGAAACAGGGGCAAATAACAGCCAATGGAAAGCACCGCTGCACCCTGTCTGACTTTTTCGTTCCATTTTTTTGGGACAGGGGAGGCTAGTTTGGACAAGAAGGGTAGGAATAACGCTGGGTCTGACCGATCCAATTTGACTGGTGATACGGTCAGCGCGCGCGTGTTTGCGGACCCGGAACCGGCACCCGATCATGTTGATACCGAACAGCTAGACCGCCTTGATATATCCGACCCATCATCTGCGTCTGAAAAAGCCGAACAGCTGCCCCAAAAGATGCGGTTCATTGTCGTTGCCGGACTGTTCGTTTGGACGATTATCGCAATAATGGCACTGCTCTTTTTCTTCTGAGCAGTGGTTCCTTCCCATCAACCCGGAATCTGTGCGTTATAACGCCGAAGCATTTTTCTGCTGTGCGTTGTTTGGTATCTACGCCTTTCACTGGTTCTCCGGGGTTGATGTTTTTTGCGGCCAAAAATTCTCTTCATCATAAACAGTTTGACCGGCGGCGGAGCAGAACGGGTGATGGCCGCCTTGCTCCGTCACTCTGGTCCTTATCGCGATCAATATGACATATCATTGGCGTTGCTTGACAATGAGCCGGCGGCCTATGATGTGCCCGATTGGATTTCCGTTTATCAGCTCGATTGCGGCGGCGGGCTGTTTCAGTCGATCCGGCAATTGCGAGCATTGGAACGGTCACTCCGTCCCGCGACGACGCTCAGTTTCCTGACCCGTGCCAATGTCGCAAATTGGGCCAGTCGAGCGAGCAAAGGCAAGCCGTGGATCGTCAGCGAACGGGTTAATACCAGCGCGCATCTGGGCAGCGGACTGTCCGGACGGCTCAGTCGCATGCTCGTGAAGCTGTCCTATCGTCATGCGACGCATATCATCGCGGTGTCGCAAGGCGTAGCTGATGATTTGTCAGAAGCCTTTGCCGTGCCCGATGATACTATCAGCGTGATTGCCAATCCGGTTGATACGGCTAGCATCGCCGGGCAAGCATTGGAAAAATATCCCGCTCATCCGGACGAACCCTATATTATTGGTATGGGCCGTCTGGTGGAGAACAAGAATTTCAGGTTGTTGATTGATGCTTTTGCCGCCGCATCGATCCCCGGAAAACTGATCATCATTGGCGATGGACCTCTTCGGCCGGTCCTCGAACAACAAATTGCGGATCATGGTTTGGAGCAACGGGTCATATTAACCGGCTTCGTTCGAAACCCTTTTCCCCTATTGGCGGGCGCACAGTTTTTTGTGCTGCCGTCTAATGCCGAAGGGTTCCCCAACGGTTTGGTCGAGGCGATGAGTACCGGAACGGCGGTGATTTCTACCAATTGTAAATCTGGACCCGCCGAGATTTTAGCTGACAATAGCGCTCTTAGAATTAACGAAATGACGCTGTCTGACTTTGGTGTCCTGGTGCCCTGTAACAATGTCCAGGCAATGGCAGATAGTTTGCATCATTTTCAGGACGATGAGACCCGCAAACGCTTTGGCCGGCTCGCTTTGACCCGCACCAAAGACTATACACCGGAAAAGGCGGCACAGCGTTACTGGCATGTGATAGAGACTAGCTTAAGCGCCGCATAGCTTAGGGCTATCAGGCAGTTGTTCAACCTTGGGGCTATGCAAGGAATTGAAGCGAATATGCGTCAATCTGGCCTCGTGACCGTCGTTCAAAAGCGACCTGTCAGCTCTCTATATTTCAAGCCCAGTCAGGCGTTTATTTTGCCGCTACTCATCGCCGCGATGTTCCCGAGTTCCGTCAATGCGCAACAGTCCGATGTGCTCGAGGATTTTCGTGGGGAAAGCCTACAGTTCAAACGCGACGACAATCTTGCTGTGCGGGATCGCCCACAGCCGGAATATGATCCGGTGCCCTATCGTATTGATGGCGTGGAGATAATGCCCAGCATCAGTATTGACGCACTTTATGACAGCAATATCTTCGCGGTTCGTGATGCGAGCGACGATCTGATCGTTCGGGTCAGGCCCAAGATCACGGCCGCAACCCAGCTGGGCAGCTTCAACATCGCCACTGCTGCGGAGGTTGATCGCCGCCAATATCTGAGCACTGGCAGCCAGAGTACTACGGATTATACCCTAGGGCTCCGCGGACGATGGGATGCCGGTCAGGACGGTCAGATTTATGCGGGAACCCGCAATGGCCAAACCACTGAAGACCGAACCGATCCCGCCTCTCCGCTCAACCTGCAAAAGCCTGTGCAATATCGCTATGCTTCCGGTTTCCTAGGGACTGCACAGAGTTTTAATCGTTTGCGTATTGCGGGGCGTGTCGGGGTTGAAACGCGCAATTATGAGGATGGTCGCGACGGTTTGGATAATCTCGTGGATCAGGATTTTCGCAACCGGACTATATTTACGTCAGATCTCGCTGCAGAATTTGCGATCAGCCCGGATACCTCCGTTTTTATCAACGGAAAAGTTAATAGACGAGACTATAGTAAGCAGCCCTTGCTGGAGCCATCGCGCGATTCAAAAGGCTATGAGATTACCGCCGGGATGAGTTTTCAGTTAAGCAAGTTCATCCGCTCTGAAATTGGCATCGGTTATTTTCGGCAAAATTTTGAAGATGCTGGTTTTGAGGATGTCGACGGCTTTGCAGCTCGGGCAAAGCTCGAATATTTCATTACGCCGCTGGTAACGCTTACGGCGCGTGGCAATCGCGGGGTGGAGGAATCTTCAACGCTGGGTTCGGGCGCTTATGTCGCGACATCTTTCTCGCTGACGGCGGATTATGAATTGTTACGCAATCTGATCGTAAGTGCGAGCGCCGGATATGAACGCGATCGGTTTCAGGATATCGACCGGCGCTATAATATCACCAGCGCGACAATGCGGGCGGAATGGCGCCTCGCGCCGCGTTATGCGCTCCACGCCCAATATGATTTTCGTGAGCAGGATGCTTCGGGCACGTTTCCGGGGCGTGAATTTTCCAGGCACCGTTTCCTAGCGGGCATCACTATAGCAGGAATGTGAAACCATGGATCATTTAGACCGCCGCGCTCTGATCTCTACCATTGCCTTGGCGTGTTTGACCGGATGCACCCGTTCCGCCAAGGCGGCTACCATAGATGGTAGAACCTTTGCGGGAGACGGTTCAGGGGAAGGCCTAAGAGCACAGTCCGGTTTGACCATCAAAAACTCTCGTTTTCTGAATCTAGGTAACGGCGCTATCCGGGTGAATGTTGCGACGGATGGATTGATTGTCGAGCAGGTAGAAGGACGCGACCTTTATCGCTTTCTTGAAAATACCGCGTCTGACCGGTCCAAGCCCGCTTCGTTAACAAATTTCAGGCTGCGTCAAATTACCGGAGAAGATATACACAGAGCGATGACTCGTATCCGCTATGGGTCACGGGACGGAGTCATTGAAGACGTCATCGCGCGCGCGAGCGCCGAAACGGAACGCTACTGTACGGGCTTTGTGCTTGATGATGAAGCGCAATCCATCATCTATCGGAGGTGTGAAGCACACGGCTTTGCCGAGCGTGACAGGTCCAGCGGCGATTATTGGAACGGGGATGGTTTTTCCGACGAACGCGGCAACAAGGCAATTCAATATTTGAGTTGCACGGCCACCGGCAGCACCGATGGAGGCTTTGATCTGAAATCAACCGATGTCTTGCTGTCTGATTGCACGGCAAAGGACAACAAGCGCAATTTCCGTCTGTGGGGCAGCGGAAAGGCCGAAAATTGCAGGAGTGAAGAACCGCGATCACGTGGTGGTTCTGGTCGGTCCGCGCATTTCTCATTTCATGGCGGATCTGCAAAATATGTGATCGAGCGACCCGTGGTTCGCGCGGCAGGTGATAACGACTCCCCAGTCTTCCTTTTCGACAATGATGAGCCAGCCAATGTGGAAATCCGCAACGCTGATATTGATGCCCCAGGTGCGCCACTTATTTTGGCAGAAAACAGCATGCCCAACATAAAATGGGTGCCTCCGAGAGAGGATCAATTTATCCGAACCATGGATTGAGGTTGAAGGAGGAAGAGCCTTATAGAGGGTGAGCTTCTCCATTCCAGCGTTTGAAGTCACCGCTTTCTTCGATGGTCCAGGCTTGTGCGACCGCCCGCACGCCCTTAGCGCTTTCTTCCGGTGTTATTTCTGCTCCTGGACCGCCCATATCGGTTTGGACATATCCAGGATGGACGAGGCCTATTACGATGCCCTGATCTTTCAAATCTATGGCTACTGATCGCATCATGCGATTGAGACCTGCTTTGGCGGCGCCATATGCGTAGAACCCGCCATATGGCCACCATGATGCCGCAAGCTGGCTTGAGAAGTTCATGACTTTTGAACCGGCTTCCATTTTGGGAAGCAACGCTTGCATGACCCGGAGCGGTGCCATCAAAAGAATATTCAAGACATCATTCCAAGCGGTCCAATCGGATTGTTCCAGTTCAGGGGCAATAGGGCCAACAATCCCAGCAACATTATATAAAATATCGACACGGTCTTTGACATGTGAGGCCGCTTCCGTGACGGACGCATCTAGCCCCACGTCCATTGCAACGGGTATTACCAAGTCTTGATATTGTGCGACGATGGCATTGAGGGATTCAGACCCTTGGGGATCGCGCAGGAACGCATAGACTTTGTCACCTTGTTCAGCATGTTGCCGAGCTAATTCCAACCCAATACCCCGACCCGCGCCGGTAATTGCAACTACAGCCATATCGTTCTGCTCCTATGTTTTTCAAAGCTTTGACTAACCTGTGGATGCCGGTGAAAATACTGATGAATATGTCAGTGCGGACCCTAAGCTCTCAAATATCCGCCATCGCCCAAAATGCTAGTGGATTTGCGGGGCAGAAATGGGGAGGGTGCAAGTCAAATAATTAGGGATATGGACTATTATGGATCGTCTAGCCATCGCCGCCGACAAGCTGGAATGCACAGAACTGGTAGCGCGTCTGGCGCGGGCAATCGACCGTTGCGACCCGCTGCTGCTAGCAAATGTGTTTCATCCCGATGCCACGGATGATCACGGTATTTTCGTCGGTTCTGCCAGTGATTTTATCGCGTGGGTGATCCCGCTTCTCAAAACGATGAAACGAACGCAGCATGTCATCGGTCAAACTTTGATCGAAGTTGATGGTGACCATGCGGCAGGCGAAAGCTATTTTGTCGCGCACCACGCCTTAGAGGGACCGGATGGTGATGTTTTCTTGATCGCAGCCGGGCGTTATCTGGATCGCTTTGAGCGGCGCAACAGCGAATGGAAGATTTCGCATCGCCACGCGGTGTACGATTGGAACAGCACTACACCCTTAACCGATAATTTTGATCGTGACGGAACGGGGCCGCAGGTTTTTGGCCAGCGTAGCGAAAGCGATCCATCTTACGCTCATTTAATCGGCCGAGGCAAACCAGCGCAGTCATGACGGCCCTGATCTTTACGTCAGTCAACATTTGATCGATCATCCTGTATAAGGTTTACAAGGCAATTTCATTGGAAGGGAATACACGAAATGGCAGATCATGATCCCCGCGAAATCAATCGGCAACTGGCCGATGTATCCAAACAACCCGAACCCGAACTGCGCGGCAACCCGATCACGCCTGATCGATATTACTCCAAAGAGTTTATGGATAAGGAATGGGACAAGATATGGACGCGGACTTGGCAAATAGCCGGCTTGTCACGGGAGCTGACCAATAAAGGAGACTATATTACCACAACGCTGGGCCCGGAACGGATCCTCTGTACCAAAGGCGAAGATGACAAAGTTCGCGCCTTTTACAACGTCTGCCAACACCGCGGTATGCAGCTTATGGAAGAACCGTCCGGCAATACGCGCCGGTTGACTTGTCCCTATCATGGATGGGCCTATGACTTGGCAGGCACATTGAAATTCGTGCCGGATGAAGCCGATTTTCCGCAAGGAAGCCCCTGTGGAAAGTTAAATCTGGTAGAGATACCTTGCGAGGAATGGGCGGGTTTTGTCTGGTATAATCTGGACGAAAACTGCGAGTCCTTAAGATCATTCATGGGGCCTATCGCGGACCAAATCGATTCCTATCCGATGGAGGAAATGACCCGCACCCATTGGGTAACGATCGAAGGCGATTTTAACTGGAAGCTGGTGCAGGATAATTTTAGCGAATCCTATCATGTTCCCTTCGTCCATCCCGGTTCGAAATTCGTGATCGAATATAGCCACCAATATTGCCAGTTCGACCACTATCCTGAAGGCCATTGCAGAATGTTCATGCCGGGCGCTGGGCCTGCGCGAGCCGTGAAGGGCGGAGAGCAACAAACGCTGGAGATGATGAGCGAAGAAATCAAGCGATGGGAGCTTAATCCCGACGATTATCGAGGCGGGAAAATACGCAATCTACGGGAGGATCTCCAACGCCAAAAACGCAAAATTGGCGCAGAGAAAGGATATGATTTCTCAACCTATCATGATGACCAGCTGACCGACAATTGGCATTATACCATTTTCCCCAATCTGTCTTTCAGCCTCAAGCCGGATGGTAATATCTGGTTGCGGGCTCGGCCGCATGAAACCGACCCGGAAAAATGTTATTTTGATATGTGGTTCATGACGCTCTTTCCAAAAGGTGCGAAGGAATATTATTCCTTGATCATGCAGGAATTTGTCTCGGTCGATACGCCAGCGAAACATGTACAAGGAAAGGCTGGAGAAGTTTCGGCGGGTCCCGCAATTGACGAAGACTTGGCTATTTGGCCATTGCAGCAACGCGGATTGCATTCGCGAGGCTACAAGCGGGATTATCTTTCCGGGCAAGAAAGCCGGATGCGTTATTTTCATGAAACATTGGAAGATTGGCTCGAGCGTTAAAACGCGACATTTACCGCAGCAAATTGCGAACCCGCTAACCGCTGTCCTGATCATATCCATAAACAGGATCGTCAGGATAGCGGGCGGCTTTTGTTAGGGCGGAGAGGGCCGGATGCTTTTCATCATGACTGGCCGCAGCATTTTGGCTCCAGCTCATGATCGGCTGCCGGTGCATGATTTTCCATTGATTATCGCGTTTTTCAAAACGGTCAAGATAACGCCCCAGATAGGTCATCTCTTGGTCGTCTGCATTCCGAACTGCCGAATAATGAAAGGCGACCAAATATGTTTCAACATCCGCTTTGCGGCCATCGGGCGTGAAATCCATCAGCACGTTGCTCACGAGATGATGAGTTCCGGAAAAGCCCTGAATGGCTTCCGCGAGCGTTTCGCAAAACGGCTGTGCAGGCACGGCTTCTTTTCCATAGGCCGCAGTGGCTTCGGGCCAATAGCAATGTTTTAGCGATGCTGTGTCGGCGCGATCCACGCCGCGGCAATGAAGGTGAATGATATCTTCAATCGCGGCTCTGTCTGCCAATCTGTTTGGGCTTGGCACTTGCCCGATTTGATGGGACATCACCCTTCTCCTGTTCGTTCCACAAAAAGCTAATCAAAGCGCCAATTTACAAGACAGATTGCCGACTTACCATAGGCGTTAGTAGCAGTTTTTGGGCTAGGATGATTGGCAGTTATGGAACCACAAAATGCAATAGATATTGCTCTCGACAAACTGGCTATCATGGAATTACCGGGTCTTTACATGCGCGGGCTCGACCGTTTGGACCGAGACCTGCTGCGGGCGCAGTTCTGGGATGATGCGTATCTCGACTATGGCATTTATACAGGCGGGGCGGACGGGTTCGCAGATTTTTGTATGGATGCGCTTTCCGGGCATCTTGCGAACCATCATATGATCGGACAGAATAATCTCGATATCCAGGGTGACGAGGCTTTTGGCGAAGTTTATTTTTACGCCTTCCACCGGATCGTCACAGACAATGGTGAGCCGCGAGACGTTTTGATCAACGGGCGCTATATTGACCGCTATGAAAAACGGGGTGGTATCTGGAAATTTTCTTACCGCAGCGAGGTGGTTGACTGGTCCCGTGATGACCCCGCCGCCGACCAGTTTCTGGAAGGGTCTGGCAATATTCTGGGGAAGCGCAAACCTGATGATCCGCTCTACAATCGCGAGGTTATGCGCCGCCCAAAGGATCGTTCATGACAAACAAGCTGACACAAGCGTCCGATCCATCTCTGGCTCCCGGCGAAGCGCGTTGCCCGGGGCCGTCTCTGCAGGATATTTATGATGCGGACGGGGACGCTGTCCCCGCTGCAATGCGGGCTGAACAATATAAATTTCTGGGTGATGAGGACCTCTCATTTGACCGTTATTTCAACCCGGATTTTGAACAAGCAGAGCAGGTCAAATTATGGAATCGCACATGGCAATGGGCGTGCCGAGAGGAACATATTCCGGCCAAAGGCGATCGCTATGTTTATGATGTCGGACCCTATTCGATATTGGTCGTCCGCGGAGAGGATGATGCCATCCACGCGTTCGCCAATTCCTGTCCTCACCGCGGGATGCAATTTGCCACCACTGGCAGTACTGGGGTGAAACGTTCGACCATTCGCTGCCCATTTCACGGGATGACGTTCAATCTTGACGGGTCTTTGAATGAAATTCCCTGCCGTTGGGATTTTCCCCATCTTAACGAAGATAATTTCCGGTTGAGCGCAGTACAGTGCGACACTTGGGGCGGTTTTGTGTTTATCAATATGAACCCGGATGCGCCGCCGTTAGACGATTATCTCGAAATTATTCCCGACCATTTTAAACTCTGGCCAATGGATGATCGCTACGTCGCGCTGCATACAGAAAAGATATTGCCGGCCAATTGGAAGATGGCAATGGAAGCCTTTCTCGAGGCTTTTCATGTTCTGGAGACCCACAGCCAAGCCGTTGCAACAGCGGCGGACGCCAACGCCCAATATGATATTTTCGGCAAAAATGTGAGCCGCTTCATGCATGCCATTGGAGTGCAAAGCCCCCATATTCAAAAGCCGTTTTCGCAAAAGCAAATCTTCGCCAAGCTAGGCAGAGAAGCAGAGGCCTTGCCGGAGGGCGAAACGGCGCGGGCCGCTCACGCGCAATTACTCCGCGAGGAATATAGCGCGGAATTCGGGGTCGATCTGTCTGGAAAATCTACTGGCGAAATGCTTGATAGCATTGAATATTTTCTATTCCCCAATGCCTTTTTCTTTCCCGGTATCAACATCCGGCTTTGCTACCGCTTCCGCCCGATTGATGTGGATCACTGTCTCCATGAAATTTTGGTGCTGCAACCGGTTCCGGAGGAGGGTAAACGTCCCGCTCCGGCCAAACCCATCCGGCTTGGTGTGGATGATAGCTATACCAGCGTGGAAGGTTTTGCGCTGGCGGAAATATTGGATCAGGATACCGAAAACGTGAAAATGCAGCGCGATGGTGCCAAGGCATCGCTCAAGGGTGCCCAATCGCTCGGCAATTATCAGGAGGCGCGTATCCGGCAAATGCATCTGACGCTGGATGAATATATATCCCGGTGAGGGGTTAAATTTTGTCTCCCGTCTGACAAGACTTAAGCCATAGCGGTAGGCCAGCGACGATCAATGCGACATTGTCGGAGATGGCGGCTAGCCGCTGATTCATACGGCCGGATTCATCCCGGAATTTCCGGCCTAATGGACTTTCCGGAACGATGCCCGACCCGACTTCATTGGACACCAAAATGACCGAACCCGGCGCCGCTTTAAGCGTATCGATAAGCTTCTCCAACGCCGCTTCAAGATCGCTATCGGCCAGCATCAGGTTGCTGAGCCATATCGTTAGACAATCGATCAATAGGGTAGCCTGTGAAGACGAATGGGCAGCAATTACTGCTGCGATATCGTGACTTTCCTCAACTGTTTGCCACGCTGGCCCACGGTCTTGCTGGTGCCGTTCGATGCGATCGGTCATTTCTTGATCAAACGCCTCAGCGGTAGCGATATACACGAGGCTTTTTTCATTTTTCTCCGCCAGTGCTTGAGCAAAGCTGCTTTTGCCTGAGCGTGTGCCGCCTAATATCAACGTGATTTGACCGTTTATGTCTGTATCGGCAGGCATATTTTCCTTGCTCCGCATATAGGGGATGACTAGAGCAACCTCTGCTACAGGTTCCCGGAGACGGGATCAAAAGGGAATTCGGAAGGGAAAGCAATTTTCTAAACCGAAGCTGCCCCCGCAACTGTGATTGGTGAGCTGATCTGTCAAATCCCACTGGGCGTTAAGTCTGGGAAGGGGATAGATCGAGCGATGACCCGAGAGCCAGGAGACCTGCCCGTAGCTGTCGACCTATCATGTGGACGGGGTGTGCCAAATGATCGAGGATTTCCTCGCGTGGCGACGATTAACTTCGGGCTGCGCATGTGGGAACTCCATAGGCGCCGATATGCGTGGCCTTTTTGAATGATTGTCAAAAAGGAATATTCATGCGTTTTCAAACTATCCTCTTATCCACTACTGTGCTGTTAATCGCGCAGCCCGCTCTTGCTCAAACAGAAGACGTCAGTGTGGGCAGCCCCGCAGATGCTTCTAACATCATCATCGTGACAGCCTCTCGTTCTGCGCAATCCTTGTCCCAAACCGGTCAGTCGGTTTCGATCATTGATCTGGATCAGATTGAGCGCGCCCAAAGCGTTACCGTTGCTGATCTTTTGCGTAACGTTCCCGGTGTCACCTTTAACCGTAACGGCGGCGTTGGAACTTCGACCTCGATTAATATCCGCGGCGCTGGTTCGGATCAGACTGTAGCGCTGATCGATGGCGTAAAACTTAACGATCCGTCTTCACCGGGTAGCGGTTTTAACTTTGGTAATTTGCTGACCGGCAACATATCACGCATCGAAGTGCTGCGCGGATCGCAATCGGTGATCTGGGGCAGTCAGGCCATTGGCGGCGTGGTCAATACCATCACCCGGGCTCCTACCGAGGATCTAGCCATAAATGCGCGAGCGGAATATGGATACCGGGATACGGGCCAAGTGGTCGGTAATGTTTCCGGGCGCTTTGGTCCAGTGGCGGCGAGCGTTGGTGCCGGTTATTTTCGCACGGACGGCTTTTCGACCTTTAACGAGGAGCGCGGCGGAGCAGAGCGCGACGGCTATCGCAATTTTGGCGCAAATGGTAAATTTGAAATCACGTTAAGCGAAGCCATATCGATTGATCTGCGTGGGTATTATTCTGACGGTGAGACCGATATTGATGGCTTCACAGCCATAGGTTTTACGGACACGCCAGAAACAGCAGAGACCAAAGAATTTGTTGGCTATGCAGGCGTCAATATTGATCTGCTGGATGGCCGGTTTCGCAACCGTTTTGCATTTGCCTATACCAATACAAAGCGAGATAATTTTAATCTGGCGACACAGACCTTTGACGCGCTGGGCCGGAATGAACGGTTTGAATATCAAGGTATTTTTGACGCTTCTGAATGGTTGCAGGCCACAATCGGGGCAGAAACAGAGGACTCGCGTTTCCGCAGCTCCAGCTTCGGTGGTCCGGTTGGCCGGGCCAGTGCCAGCATTGACAGTTTTTATGGTCAGTTGCGGATCATGCCTCTGGACGGGTTAACGGCTACTGCCGGTATTCGTTATGATGATCATTCGACCTTTGGCGGCGAAACAAATTTCGCAGGGGATATAGTTTACAGCCCCAATGATGGTTCGACGACTTTCAGGGCCAGCTATGGCGAAGGCTTTAAAGTACCGTCCTTATTCCAGCTGTTCAGCGATTTTGGCAATGACACGCTGCAACCGGAAACGTCTAAAAGCTGGGATGCCGGGATCACGCAGCAGCTTATTGATGGCCGGTTGGAGCTCAGCGCTACACTATATCAGCGCGATAGCGATAACCTGATCGATTTTATCGGTTGCCCCATACAGACCGGTATTTGCACGAACCGGCCGTTTGGCACTTACGATAATGTCGCTCGCGCGCGTGCGCAGGGCGTTGAACTGGGTTTGGTGATGCGACCGGTAGACAGCCTGACATTTGCGGCCAATTATACTCTGGTTGATGCGGAAAACCGGGATAATGATCTGGTGCTGGCACGGCGCCCGAGAAACAGCGTGAACGCGTCAGTAGATTATGATTGGACCTTTGGTTTGAAAACCGGCGCAACCATTAGCCATGTGAGTTCCAGCTTTGACAATGCATCCAATAGCCGAAGCATCGAAGGCTATGTTGTGGTCGATCTGCGCGCCGCGATGCCGATTACGGACAATATAGAGCTATATGGCCGGGTCGAAAATCTTTTCGATGAGGAATATGAAACGATATTTCGCTTCGGTACACCGGGTCGCTCCGCCTTTGCTGGCGTCCGGTTGAGCTACTGATATGAATGCTGTCGCAACTGCCAACCCCTTCCGCTTTCATGGCGGGCGGTTGGCGGCCGCGGCTGCACATTTTGCTGATGCGCCAACACCGTGGATCGACTTATCGACGGGGATTAGCCCTTGGGCCTATCCCGTGCCTGATATGGCTCCATCGGTTTTGAGCCGCCTACCAGAACCAGAAGAACTTGGCCGATTGGAAGCGGTTGCGGCTAGTGCTTTTGGTGTGAAAAATCCGGGAGAAGTTGTCGCCGTACCGGGCAGTGATATTGCAATTCGGCTGTTGGGCTCGCTCGTTCCCGGCAAGCGCAGCGCCATGTTAAAGCCGATTTACTCAGGGCACATAGCGGCATGGCCGGATGCCGTCGAAATCTCGATGGCCGAGGCGGACAAACATGACCTGCTTATCCTCGCCAATCCCAATAATCCTGATGGTCGCGTAATCAAACCTGATCGGTTGCGGCAGTTTCGTGGGCAACTTATTGTCGATGAGGCTTTTGCCGATACCGATCCGGTGGTCAGCCTGTTGCCCGAGCGAGGGAACGCGATTGTGCTGCGTTCTTTCGGGAAGTTTTTTGGATTAGCGGGCATCCGGCTTGGTTTCGTTGTTACCGATCTGCCCGTGGCGCAGCGCCTGCGAGCACTTCTTGGCGATTGGCCAATTTCGGGCATTGCGATGACGACGGGTTTAGCCGCCTATCAGGATGAGCATTGGCAGGACAAGCAACGCACGCGGCTGCGGGGCGCAGTGGTTCGTTTGGATGGGTTATTGAACGGCGTTGGCTTGAAGCTTGTTGGCGGGACTTCACTCTTTAGGTTGATGACCCATGATAAGGCACCGGAAATATTTGAATATCTGGGGCAGTCGGGCATATTGGTCCGACCCTTCGAAGGGGATGATCGTCAGCTGCGTTTTGGATTGCCAGCGAATGAAGAAGCATGGACCCGGCTGACGGATGCCCTCAACTATTGGAGAGAAAACCAGTGACGGAAACTGAAGACCAGCACGCAAAGCATAATGCGCGCATGAAAAAGGTGCAGGCGGCACGGGCCAAGATACAGGCGCGCCGAACGATCGAACGCGGTCTGCTGATTATTCATACCGGCAATGGCAAAGGCAAATCCTCTTCCGCTTTCGGCATGGCTATTCGTTCTCTTGGCTGGGGCATGAAGGTTGGAATCGTTCAATATGTAAAAGGAAGCTGGGAGACTGGCGAGAAGAATTTCTTCGAGGCCAATCCCGATCTGTTGACTTGGGATGTCATGGGCGATGGCTTTACCTGGGATACCCAGGATCGCGCGCAAGATATAGCGGCGGCAAAAGCAGCATGGGAGCGTTCCAAGGAACTGATCATGGACCCGGATTATGATTTCGTGATCCTCGATGAGCTGAATATTGTGCTGCGCGATGACACACTGGATATCACCGAAGTTACCGCATTTTTGAAACAGCGCCCGATGGAAAAGCATATCTGCATCACCGGACGTAACGCAAAAGCGGAACTGATCGAGATGGCTGATCTGGTGACTGAGTTTGAAGAAGTGAAACACCCCTTCAAGGCCGGTTTCAACGCACAAAAAGGTGTTGAATATTGAAGCGTATCGCTGCCTTATTCGCTGCAACCGTAACTTTGGTTTGGCCAGCAACATTGGTTGAAGCCGAAGTTTTGACGCGCAGCCTCAAGGCAAATATCCCTGCCTATCCCAAGCGCATTGTATCGATCAATCCCTGCGCCGATGCGCTGCTTGTGCAACTGGCCGACAAACGCCAAATCGCTTCGGTCAGCCGTTATTCTCATGACAAGCGCGCTAGTTCCATACCCTTGGCGCTGGCGTTGCAATTTCCTGCGACGTCCGGGACGGCAGAAGAAATATTGGCGATGCGGCCTGATCTTGTGGTGGCCGGTTCCCATGTCGCCATTCCAACGGCTCGAGCATTGAAGCGGCTGGGTATTCCTTTGATCAAACTATCAATTCCGCAAAGCGTGGCCGAGAGTCAGCAACAAATTTCTGAACTCGCAGAGATAGTGGATCGCCCGCAACGCGGCGTGCGCCTCAACAAGAAAATTAGCGCCGCCTTGGTTAGAGCGAAACCGGCGGATGACGAAAATATTCCGGCGTTGATCTGGCGCAGCGGCGGATTGGTTCCGGGTGATGGGACGTTGCCAGATGAATTGTTGCGACGGACCGGCTTTGAAAATGTCAGTAAAAGCTATGGCTTGAAGCGATGGGATATCCTGCCGCTGGAGCATCTCGTCGCGCGGCCACCGCGCCTGTTATTCTCCAACGGGGGTGAAGTGAAGGATGAGGGCCAAGGGGACCGCATGCTGTCTCACCCGATTCTCAAGCGTCTTTCGCACCGGATCACCATCTCTGATTATCCCGCACGGCTGATGCATTGCGCAGGCCCGACGCTGATTGATGCTGTGACAACCTTATCGGCCGCCCGGCGTAAATTGAGAGCATCATCATGAAAAATGT
Organism: uncultured Sphingomonadaceae bacterium; assembly: GCA_947493215.1. Lineage (GTDB taxonomy): Bacteria > Pseudomonadota > Alphaproteobacteria > Sphingomonadales > Sphingomonadaceae > Parasphingorhabdus. Next base: position 219,438 of record CANLQE010000003.1, read on the forward strand.
GCGGCTCAATGCTCTGCTGGCGATGGGTTTGATCATCGTGATGATCTTGTCGCTGGCTGCTGGCAAAGTCTGGGTTTCCCCTGCGGCTTGGCTGGGTGACGATCTGAGCGCTCTTATCATTATGGAATTGCGATTGCCGCGGACGGTTTTAGGAGCAGCCATTGGCGCAGCGCTGGGAATGGCCGGCGCCACCATGCAAGGCTATTTGCGCAATCCTTTAGCCGATCCCGGAGTCTTTGGTGTGTCGGCTAGCGCGGCGCTTGGCGCCGTAACATCTCTCTATTTCGGTTATGCGGTCACGGCATGGTTGCTTCCGGCCTTTGCCCTTGCTGGCGCGGGTATAGGTATGGGTTTGCTCGCGTTGCTGGCTGGACGGTCGGGCAGCTTGATCTTGTTCACACTGGCTGGTGTCATATTGTCGAGCCTTGCGGGGTCGCTAACCTCTTTGATGATCAGCCTGGCACCGACACCCTTTGCCACGACTGAGATTGTCACTTGGTTGATGGGCGCGTTGACCGATCGCAGTTGGGATGACGTGCAACTGGCTGTTCCGATCATTGCGGCAGGCATGGTCTTTCTTTTTGCAACCGGGCGCTCTCTGGATGCCCTAACATTAGGCGAGGACGCCGCGCGTTCCATGGGTGTCAATATCTCGCGTTTGCAATGGTTTGCCGTGCTGGGCGTAGGCTTGACGGTCGGTGCGTCTGTTGCAGCGGCAGGGATTATCGGCTTTGTCGGCCTGATCGTCCCGCATCTGGTACGCCCCTTTGCCGGCCACCAGCCTTCGGCAGTTTTATTACCGTCCGCGCTCGCCGGGGCGCTTTTGGTCGTTGGGGCTGACAGCATTGTTCGGATATTGCCGAGCGTGAGCGAATTGCGACTGGGTATCGCTATGTCGTTACTCGGCGCGCCGTTTTTCATGGCCTTATTGTTTAAAATGCATCGAGAGCTTTCCTGATGCTGCTGTCCTTTGAAAATCTTTCGCTGACCCTCAGGGGTCGTAAAATATTGGATACTATCAGCGGCCAGTTTCAGCCCGGGCGGGTGACCGTCATATTGGGTGCCAATGGTGCCGGAAAAAGCAGTCTTTTGTCTTGCCTATCTGGCCTGCGGGAACCAAAAAGCGGATCAGTAACACTGGATGATCGCGCACTCCTGTCGCTAAATGGTAAAAAGCGCGGTCGGATGATTGGTTTGCTGCCGCAGCGGCCCGATATTCACTGGAATGTCGACGTCAGAACCATAGTCGGTTTGGGACGGCTACCGCATTCCGGTCGATGGGGAATGAGTGCCGCAGACCATGACGCCGTGGCCAGAGCAATGGAAGCAACAGATTGCGCGGACTTGGCAGAGCGCAAGGCGATGCGTTTGTCAGGCGGCGAACAGGGCCGTGTCTTACTGGCTAGGGTCTTGGCGGGGGAACCGCAGTGGTTGCTTGCCGACGAACCGCTTGCCAGTTTGGACCCAGCCCACCAGTTCGATGTTCTGGAGCGGTTGAAAAACTATGCTGCGGCCGGCAAGGGCGTGATTGTTGTATTGCATGATCTGACTCAGGCGGCGCGGTTTGCCGACGATATCATGGTCATGAAAGAGGGGGCGATATTGGCGGCAGGCCCGCGTAATGAAGTGATGACCGCCGACATCATGGCACAAGCTTATGGTGTAGAGGTTCAAATTGGCACTAGCGATACCGGCGAGCCTCTGGTGGTGCCGGTCCGGCGGTTGTAATGATGTCAGCGGAGATATTGAGCGCAATCGGGCAGCATCCCGCGCCATTGTTGTTGGCGCTGATGGTTGAAGCAATGGTTGGATATCCCGATGCGCTCCACCGCCGAATTCCTCATCCGGTTGTGTGGGTCGGCAGTTTGATCTCTCGCTTGGACCTGGCGTGGAATACAGGAAGCGCCAGCGCAAAGCGATGGGCGGGTATAGCGACTGCTTTCGTTCTGATCAGCGGATCAGTTACCATTGGCTTGGCTTTGGAGATTGCGTTGACCGGCTGGCTGGGATTGGTTCTATTGATGCTCATTGCAACCACCGGTTTGGCCCAGCGCAGCCTTTATCAACATGTGCAGAAAGTGTCGGTGCCTCTGGAACAAGGCAACTTAGCTGGCGCACGGCAAGCTTTGTCGATGATTGTCGGGCGTGATACCGAAAATCTTGATGAGGGCGGTGTGGCATCAGCGGCCACCGAAAGTCTGGCCGAGAGTTTCTGCGATGGTATTGTTGCACCCGCCTTCTGGTTTTTGATCGCCGGATTGCCCGGGCTCTTGGCTTTTAAGGCTGTCAGTACCGCTGACAGCCAGATTGGTCATATGGATGACCAATATCGCCATTTCGGTTGGGCGGCAGCGCGCGCGGATGATGTGATGAATTTCGTTCCTGCGCGGGTTTCCGGCTTGTTGATTTGTATCGCCGGAATGGGCGGTTGGCGGATCATGGCTCGCGATGCCCGCAAACATCTTTCCCCTAATGCAGGATGGTCAGAGGCTGCCATGGCCGGCGCGCTGAACGTGCGAATGGGCGGCGGCGCGAGCTATGATGGAGAATGGATCGGGCGCGAGACATTGGGAGAGGGAAGGCGGCCCGGTCCTACCGAGTTGAAAAGAGGTCTGACCGTATATGTTCGTGCCTGCCTTTTGTTATGGCTGATTGTCGGAGCGCTTATATGGGTGCTGTAATGTTACAGGGAACGGGCTCCGATGTTGGCAAGTCTGTGCTGGTCGCAGGCTTATGTCGGTTGCTGACCAACCGGGGTATGATTGTTCGCCCCTTTAAGCCGCAGAACATGTCCAACAATGCTGCTGTAACGCCTGATGGTGGCGAGATTGGCCGGGCGCAGGCATTGCAGGCGCTTGCTTGCCGGGTGCCGCCGCATGTTGATATGAACCCGGTTTTGCTGAAGCCACAATCCGATAAAAGCGCGCAAGTGATCGTCCATGGTAAGGTCTACGATACCGGAGATGCCAGCTATTTTAGGAATCAAAAACAGCAATTTCTGGAGGCTGTGCTTGCCTCTTATCAACGCCTTTCGAACGATGCGGATATCGTGATTGTCGAGGGCGCGGGCAGTCCTGCTGAAATCAACCTACGTGCCGGTGATATCGCCAATATGGGCTTTGCGCGGGCGGCCAATGTCCCGGTGGTCCTCATCGGAGATATCGATCGCGGCGGAGTGATCGCCTCGCTTGTCGGCACGCAGGCGGTGATAGACAGCGCAGATCGGGCGATGATCGGCGGTTTCCTGATCAACAAATTTCGCGGTGATGTCAGCCTGTTCGATGATGGCTATGATGCGATAGCCGAACGCACAGGCTGGGGGGGATTGGGCATCGTTCCGTGGTTGCCAATGATCCATAAATTGCCCGCCGAAGACGCGGTTTCGTTGCAGCAACCAGAATCAGCGACACAGGCTATTATCGAGATTGCCGTGCCGATGCTTTCGCGGATCGCCAATTTCGATGATTTCGATCCGCTGCGTCTCGAACCGCAAGTGCATCTGCATATGGTGCCGCCCGGCGAAGTCATACCGGCCAGCGCATCGCTGATCATCATTCCGGGCACCAAGGCGACCATCGCTGATCTGAAATTTCTCCGCGCGCAAGGGTGGGATATTGATATTGCCGCTCACGTCCGGCGCGGCGGACATGTTCTGGGTATTTGCGGCGGCTATCAGATGCTCGGAGAAACCATATCTGATCCCGATGCTATTGAGGGTCGAGCGGAATCTGTCACAGGCTTAGGGCTACTGCCGGTTGCAACGACACTGACAACTGCCAAAACACTGACGAATAGTTCGGGAAAAACAATGGCTGATGATCAGAAACTTAGCGGCTATGAGATTCATGTCGGGGAAACAACAAGAGCGAATGCGGAACCCATGATCCAGTTCGATAATGGACGTTTTGACGGAGCCGTTAGCACCAATGGGCGGATATCGGGTTGTTATGTCCACGGACTTTTCAACGCCGCGTCGCAGCGGCAATCATGGTTGGCAAAAATGGGGGTAGAGTCCAACGATGAAGAACAGGATGCAGTCGTTGATCAGGCTTTGGATGATCTTGCCGAGGCCTTGGAGAAATATGTGGATATCGACCGGTTGCTTACCATTGCCGATGGTGCTTCATGACATATTCGAAGGGCCCTGTTTTCGGCGATGACTTTTGCAAGCAGCTTGATACGCTTTTGACTTGGCGCCGCGCCGTCCGGCGGTTTGACAGCCGCCCGGTCGATGCAAGAACCATTCAGGAGTTGCTGGACCGCGCCTGTCTCGCCCCGTCGGTTGGCAATGCCCAGCCATGGCGGTTTGTGTCCCTGCAAAGCGAGACTATGCGCTTGTCGATTACCGCCCATGTGGACGCAGAAAATCGCAAGGCGGCAGATGCTTATGAGGATCAACAGATTCAATCCGAGTATCAGAAGTTAAAGCTCCATGGGTTGCGCGAAGCACCTGTGCATTTGGCTGTTTTCTGTGACGATGATGCGGCTGAGGGCAGGGGGCTGGGTCGTCAGACGATGCCGGAAACCATGGCCTATTCTGTTGTCATGGCGATACATAATTTGTGGCTCGCGGCCCGTGCGCGCAACATTGGTCTGGGCTGGGTTTCGATCATGGAACCAGACAAGATCAGCGCTATGCTTGATGTTCCTGCTGATTGGCGGTTTATTGCATATCTGTGCATCGGCTATCCGGCCCAAGAAAGTGATGAACCGGAATTGGTGAAACTGGGTTGGCAAGATAGAATTGACCGTTCAAAAACGCAGTTTGTGCGATGACAATCACCGCTGAACATGTAGCCGAATATCTTGATGCGTTGGCCAAGCCACAAGGCAGTATGGGACGTTTAGAAGACTTTGCGATCAAACTCGCGGTCGCGCAGAAAAGTCTGCACCCGCAAACCAAGCCGCGCCGGATTGTTTTATTTGCAGGGGATCATGGCGTTGTCGAAAACGGTGTGTCGGCTTGGCCATCCGGGGTGACTACGGTCATGATGGAAACAATCCTTGCGGAGAAAGCCACCAGCACTGCCTTGGCCACCGCGCACTCAGCTGATCTGCGATTGGTTGATGTCGGGAGCATGCAGCCGCCGGACAAGAACAAGCAGACGGCGGCCTTTAGCGACGTCCGCGTAGCTGCTGGAACAGCCAGTCTGGCGACCGGAGCTGCCATGACAAAAGCCCAGTTCCAACAGGCCTGGGCTGCAGGTGAGGCCGAAGCCAAGCAAGCATATAAAGACGGTTTTGTATTACTAATGGCCGGTGAAATGGGGATCGGAAACACAACGTCAGCCGCCTGCCTGACTATGCTATTGGCCGAGGCTGAAGCTCCAATAGCAACTGGCCGCGGCGCGGGCGCGGACGAAGAAATATTATCGAACAAGCTCGATATTGTAGCGCGAGCTCACAAGCGGGCCGACAAGCTATTTGCCGATGACCTGATCGCGGCGATTGCGGAGGTTGCCGGCTTTGAGATCGCGGCAATGGCGGGTTTTTATGCTCAGGCAGCGCGGCAGGGCTCGGCTGTTTTGCTAGACGGCTATGTGACCACAGCCGCCGCCTTGATAGCTGAGCGCCTTGTCCCGGGAGCCACCCGAAATATGATCGCAGCCCATCTGTCCGCGGAGCCCGGGCATCACGTGGCGCTCGATTATCTTGGGCTTGAACCGCTTCTCGAATGGCAGATGCGGCTGGGCGAAGGAACAGGCGCGCTGACGGCTCTGCCATTGCTCGATAGTGCCGCGGCCTTGCTTAATGATGTCGCAAAACTTTCGGACATCATGCCATGACGGATCGTATCGTGATCAGCTGGTGGATGCCGCCGTTACTTGCGGTTCAATTTCTGACCCGGATACCGGTGCCCGGAATGAACCAGCTAACGGCGGAGCAAGCGCGATATGGCCTGTCCCGTGCGGTGATTTGGTTCCCGCTGGTTGGCGCTCTGGTCGGTGTGATCACCGCAGCGGTATTGGTCGCGAGCGCGCACATCTGGCCGCGCGCAATAGCGGTTATCATTGCTCTGGCGTTTGAGGCACGCCTGACGGGCGCTTTCCATGAAGATGCCGTGGCTGATTTCTGCGACGCTTTTGGTGGTGGCCATGATGCGGAATCGACACAGCGCATTATGAAAGACAGCCGGATAGGCAGTTATGGGGCGCTAGGCTTGATGCTGGCAGTTGGTCTGCGCGGTGCTTTGCTCATCGCTCTGCCGCAGGATATGATTATAATCACGTTGATCGCGTCGGCTTGTTTTGGCCGTTTGCTGGCCGTTTCGGTGATGGCGTTTGTCTCACCGGTGGTGACAGCGGAAAACGGTCTCGCCAAAGTTATTGGCGGACGGACGGGCTTGGAAGATCTGTGTTTTGCAGCTTTAATTGTTGCGCCGATTATCGGTCTGTTTGCTTATTTCTATTCGACTGCAGCACTTTGGGCGCTAGGGGGCGCGGGTCTGTTCCTGTTGTGGTTCCGATCACTATTGCTACGCAGAATAAACGGCAGCACCGGCGATTGCTTGGGCTTTGCCGCTTATGCGGGGCAACTCATAGTCCTGTTGGCTGCGCTTGCCATCGCCGGTTCATGATCTGGTTGGTTCGGCATCCACCAGTGGCGCTGCATTGGCAAAAGCGCTGCTATGGCATCAGCGATATGGGATTCAGCCGTGAGGGTGCTGCCTTAGCAAAGACGCTTGTGTCCCGGCTGGTTCAAATAGCGCCTGATATGATTGTGCATTCCGATATGCGCAGAACCCGCTTGGTTGCAGAACAGGTGGCCGATATTTTGTCGATTGAGGCGCGTGTGGATGACCGCTGGCGAGAGCGGAATTTTGGCAGTTGGGAAGGGCGCAGCTGGAATGCGATTTATCGCGAAACCGGCAATGCGATGGATGGTATGGTTGATGATCCTGAAAAATTTCGACCAGGAGGCGGGGAAACAACCGCCGAACTGATGGCGCGTTCGCTGGCAGTATGGAACGACCTGCCGGGCGACCAAAATATTGCCGTGATTACGCATGGGGGCCCCATTGCTTCAATACTGGCAAAGCGTGAAAATGCACCATTGGGCGCCTTGGCTAACTATATTCCGAAACCCAACTCCATCTGCGAAATCCGGAGCGTGAAACTGGAACAGAATTGTTGAGGACGATGTCGGAACGTTAGACTGCCGTCCGTCAAAACTTTATCGCGCGTCTGTCGTCCGTGCCCGAGCTTGCCGATAGGTTCCGAGCAAGCGGACACTGTTGCAATGAAAGCGCAATTCTTCGAGGGCGCGGTCAACCGCCGGATCACCCGGTGCGCCCTCTATATCTGCGTAGAATTTGGAGGCGGAAAAGCTGCTACCTTCCTGATAACTCTCCAGTTTGGTCATGTTGACGCCATTTGTCGCAAAGCCGCCCATTGCTTTATACAAAGCAGCGGGGATGTTTTTGACTTCGAAAATGAAGGTCGTCATGGCCCGAAAATCAATGACTCCATCGGTCTTAGGCGTTGCTGCTTTGGGTGCAAGCAGGACGAAGCGGGTCATGTTATGATCTTCGTCCTCAATCGCGTTGGCAATCGGCTGCAGGCCGTAAATCTCGGCCGCGAGAGGGGGAGCGATGGCAGCGGCATGCGGGTCTTCATGTTGCGCGACATAGGCCGCAGCGGCAGCGGTATCAGCATATGCAACTGGAATAATGTCGTGGCTACGCAGGTAATGGCGGCACTGGCCTAATGCTTGCGGATGGCTCATCGCCGTTTTGATTTTGCTATCAGCGGATTTTGCCATCAGGCAGTGGCGGATCCGCATGAAATGCTCCGCTACAATATGCAGACCCGATTCGGGCAACAGAAAATGAATATCAGCAACCCTGCCATGCAGGCTGTTCTCAATCGGAATAATCGCAGACCCGGCTGTGCCTTGCTTCACGGCATCAAGTGCATCTTCGAACGAAAAACAAGGCAGAGGCAAGCAATCCGGCGCATATTCCATGGCTGCAATATGGGAATTTGCGCCCGGCGCACCTTGAAACGCGATGGCTTTAGCTGGCCCTTCGGCTGCGGTTTCGGCCATTTTATTGACCATGCCTAAGGCGTTTTGCGGGAAGCTATTCATGATATTGTCGGTTCCTGTAGTGCGCGCCCTTTATCGAGGGCTGCGATTGCCGCACAAAACGGCTCTGCGCAAGACCTGATCGCATAGGAGGCAACTTGCGCAACAATATTAGTAACACTACGGTCAATTGAGGTCTTGCTTTGAACGGGCGCTCTTATTAGAGAATGCTCCAAAGTTTTGGCAGGCGCTCCTGCCCGTAATTCAGGGATTTGAGACAAGATGGACAAGAATAACACCATTGCTGGCTGGGTTCTGGCAGGCGGAATCGCAGCGCTCGGCTTCTCGATCCTCAGCGGAAAATTTTTTCATGCTGACAAGAATGAGCGCCCTGAAACTATGGGTTTTGTGATCGAAGGTGTCGTATCATCTGATGAGGGCGGTAAAGAAGAAGTGCCGATGAGCATGATGCTTGCTAAAGCCGATATAGCTGCTGGCGAAGCGGTTTTTAAAAAATGCGTGGCTTGTCATACGGTTAACGAAGGCGGTGCTAATGGAATTGGTCCTAATCTCTATGACTCGCTGGGCAAACCTCATGGCCATGTCGCCGGCTTTGCCTATAGTGATGCTTTGGCGTCGGTCGAGGGCGACTGGAATTTTGATAATATGAACGCGTGGTTGATCTCTCCGCGTAAATATGCGCCGGGTACGAAAATGACATTTGCCGGCCTCGGCAAGCCTGAAGATCGTGCAAATGTCATCGCTTATATGAATGCACAGGGTTCCAATCTGCCTTATCCTGAGCCACCAGCAGTCGAAGAAGTTGTTGAAGGCGAAGAGGCCGCAGCCGAGGCAGATGTGGCGGCAACAGAAGTTGCAGAAGAAACTGTTGCGGCAGACACGGCTGCTGCTTCAGAATAATCTGTTTTACGACTAAGCGCAGTCTAAGCCATAGAAATTGCGGATAATTTGCCAGGCTTCATCAGCCGTTTCAACAAATTGAAACAGGTCGAGGTCTTTGGCGCTAATTGTGCCTTCTTCAGCCAGCGCATCAAAATTAATAACTCGGTTCCAGAAATCCTTGCCGAATAATATGATCGGTAGCGGCTCCATTTTGCCGGTCTGAACGAGTGTCAGCAGCTCGAAAAACTCATCGAATGTACCAAATCCGCCCGGGAATACTGCTACAGCCCGAGCACGCAAGAGGAAGTGCATCTTACGCAACGCAAAATAATGGAACTGGAAGCTCAGGGAAGGCGTCACATATTCATTGGGCGCCTGTTCATGCGGCAGCACAATGTTGAGGCCGATGGATTCTTTGCCTGCATCTTGGGCACCGCGATTGGCCGCTTCCATAATCGAAGGGCCGCCACCGGAGCATACGACAAAATCGCGTTTGCCATTTTCCGATATACCGCAGGCGCTGGCGAGCTGTCCCAACTTGCGGGCTTCGTCATAATATTTGGACTTTTCTTTCAGGCGCTGGGCGGTCTTCAAAGAGGCTTCATCATCTGCCGCCTCAATGAGAGCGTCGGCCTTGCCCGGCTCAGGGATGCGCGCTGACCCATACATAACGAGTGTGGACCCAATGCCTGCTTCATCAAGTAGCATTTCCGGTTTGAGAAGTTCCAGTTGAAACCGCACCGGCCGCAATTCTTCGCGGAGTAGGAATTCATTATCCTGAAAGGCCAGCGTATAGGCGGGATCTTCGGTTTGGGGAGTGCTTAGCGCTTGTTTCTTTGCGAAATCGGCTTCCTGTTTTGCGTGATAGAAGCGGCGGTCGTGTAAATCTTTGTTTGTCATGGTGTTATCCTAGAGCATAGCGATGTGACTTGCCAATGGACTTCGTCATTTTGCCGGAAAAATATCGCTTAACGACAATAGCCGTTGCCGCCCATGTCAAAATGAAAATGATCATGATGATCAGCATTAAAATCGGGGCTCAGCACCGTGCCAAAACGCCGGCAAGCGCTTTTGTGAATGGCCCGCAGGAATTGTTTCTCATCACGACCATTGCGCCAGTTTTTGGTTAAAGTGATCCGGCGTCCATCGGCCAATATGAAACCGGAGACATCGATGGCATTGGCGCGACCATGTTCAGACAAGCGGCCTGATCCGGCGATCCGACGGCAGCTGTAACTGCCCATAGTTTCAATCCGTACCAATTCGCTGCCCAAATATTGGCGAGCGGCCCGTTTGACGGCATATTCGGTCCAGGCGGCAAATTTGTTGGCCAACTGACATTTGACTGGACCCAGATTGGAAACTTCCGTGCGGCGGCCGACATCAAGCATGGTGATCGCATCTATCTGGCTGCACCCGCCGCTGAAATTTTTATTGGGTAGGGGGGAGAAGCTAACGCCGGCCTTGCGCAATTCGCCGAAGCATTGCTTGGCGCTGGCACTAGGGTCGATTTTGCCGCCGCCGGTGGATGGTCGCTTGCTATCGGGTATTCCGCATGCACTGAGTACCAGTGATAGCAACCCCAGAATAAAAAAATTCTGCGTAACCGGCTTTTTCTCAAATGTTTTGTCCATATAAAGCACTTGACCAAGCATTCCTAAATCTCAGCTGAAGATTATGACTTATAATCATTTTTAGGTCAGATGGGACGGAATTTGCGACAAGCTGTTACAAATAAATTCTGGACCTATTGAGCCGGACTATCCAAATGGAATTGATGACAGCTGCCCTCCGAACATTGAACAGCTTGCCGGTTTTCTGGCTAGTGCTCAGCTTGCCAGCCCTCGCACTGATGCGTGGTTTTTGGGCTGGCGATATTATCGCAATGGATATGCTGCATCCCACCGGAGAGTTTTCTGCGCGGTTCATGATTATCGCAATGATAATATCGCCGCTGATTACGATTTTCGGTAATCGGGGTTGGACTGGTTGGTTGCTTCGGCGGAGGCGGTCATTTGGTGTGGCGGCTTTCGTCTATGCTATGTTGCATATGGTTTTCTACATTGTTGATATGGAAGAACTAGAACCGATACTGGCGGAGTTTTGGGCGCCCGGTATCTGGACAGGCTGGGCTGCAATGCTGTTTTTTGTGCCACTTGCGATCACCAGTAACGATGCATCGATGCGTTGGCTCAAACGCCGTTGGAAGATTTTACAACGCCTGGTCTATGGTGCAGCACTGCTGACATTGGCCCATTGGCTGCTGATTCATGATGGCATGACCGGTGCGCTGGTGCATTTTATTCCGTTGTTCATGCTACAGTTATTGCGAATGATTATCACCTATGGCAGAAAGAAAAAGAACGTCATCAAAGCTGATTCGCCTCGGCCTCTTTGACAACCGAATGATTGAAATCCAAACCCATCCTGATTTTTAGTTGGAGTTTTTAAAAATGAAATACCCTACAGTTACCGCCACGCTCGCTGCCGCTACAATGGCTTTCGGTTTCTCCGCTCCAGTGCACGCCACAGGAAAAATGACATGTGAAGCCGGGCCGCAATCTGGTTGGGTTAGTCGCGCTGATCTGGAGGCGGATCTGGTCGAAAAAGGCTGGAAAATCAAAAAGTCCAAGGTCGATGGCGGTTGCTATGAAGTATATGGCACAACCCCAGAAGGCGACCGGGTCGAAGCTTATTTTCACCCGGTCTCGATGGAAAAATTGCTAGTTCTGCGCCGTGGCAAAGAGCTTTTCCGCAAGAAATAATCTGCTCTGATCAATTTATCGAGGCCGGCATAATTGTCGCTTGACTTGCTGCGCTGCAACATACATTGCGGCGACGGGCCACGCGGTCCCAACGCCGCGCGAGCTCTCTGTAAGGAGAAGCGTACATGACTGATACTACCGTTCCGCAACCTGCGTTGCGTCCAAATTGCCCGAATTTTTCTTCGGGCCCTACCGCCAAATTTCCTGGTTGGTCTCTCGATAAATTGAATACTGTGGCCATGGGCCGCTCTCACCGTTCTGCTACCGGTAAGGGGCGGTTGAAATATGCCATCGACCTCAGCCGTGAGTTGCTCGGCATACCCGATGATTATCTCATCGGTATTGTTCCTGCGTCCGATACGGGTGCGGTTGAACTGGCGATGTGGAATATGCTCGGCGCGCGTCCGGTAACGGTTGCTGCTTGGGAAAGCTTCGGCAATGTCTGGATTCAGGATGCCGTGAAGCAGCTTAAGCCTGATAACCTCTCGGTTCTCGAAGCTGACTATGGCGAAATTCCCGACCTGACCGAAATTGATAAGGGCGATGATATTGTCTTTACTTGGAACGGCACGACATCGGGCGCGAAAATTCCGAATACGGACTGGATCGCTGATGACCGCGACGGTGTCACCATCAACGACGCGACCAGCGCTGTGTTCGCTCAGCCGATGGATTGGGCAAAGCTAGATGCAACGACCTTTAGTTGGCAGAAAGTCATGGGATCGGAGGCCGGTCACGGCATGTTGATCCTCAGCCCTCGTGCTGTCGAACGTATTGAAAGCTATAGCCCAAGCTGGCCGCTCCCGAAGATCTTCCGCGTGAAAAAGGGCGATAAATTAAACCGCGCGATCTTTGAAGGCGCGACAATCAACACGCCTTCCTTGCTGGCGACAGAAGATTATATCGCGTCGCTCGAATGGGCTAAATCCATTGGTGGCTTGCAAGAACTGCACGCCCGCGCCGACCGCAACGCCAAAATCGTCCATGACTGGATTGAAGCCACACCATGGCTGCGTAACATGGTCAGCGATCCCGCGAAATGGACCAACACCGGCGTCTGCATGATGTTCCAAGGCGATTGGTATGATGGTCTGAATGATGATCAAAAAGCCGCTGTGCCGAAAAACATCGCAGCTATGCTGGACAAGATGGGCATTGGCTATGATTTTAACGGTTATCGCGATGCGCCACCTTCTTTGCGTATCTGGTGCGGTTCAACCGTAGAGGAAGAAGATGTCCGCCGCCTGCTGCCCTGGATTGAATGGGCCTTTGCGCAGGTTAAAGCCGAGCTATCCTGAAAATAAACGGGCTCCGCGCTTGATGCGGAGCCTCCTAAATTTTTGCGCTTAACTGCGCTAGCTCCGCATCAGGTGCGGAGCACGAAACACAGGAATCATCAAAATGCCAAAAGTACTTATTTCCGACAAAATGGACCCCAAAGCCGCCGAAATTTTCCGTGAACGCGGTGTTGAAGTGGACGAAATTACCGGTCAGACACCGGAAGAGCTGTTGAAAATTATCGGTGAATATGATGGCCTCGCTATCCGTTCATCGACCACCGTCACACCCGAAATATTGGATGCTGCAACCAATCTCAAAGTCGTTGGCCGAGCCGGTATCGGTGTGGATAATGTTGATATTCCTGCCGCTTCCGCCAAAGGCGTGGTGGTGATGAATACACCTTTCGGCAACAGTATCACGACGGCCGAACATGCCATCGCGATGATGTTTGCGCTGGCTCGTCAGCTTCCTTCTGCCGATGCCTCAACACAGGCCGGTAAATGGGAAAAATCAAAATTTATGGGTGTCGAGTTGACCAGCAAGACGCTCGGTTTAATTGGTGCTGGTAATATTGGTTCGATTGTTGCCGAACGTGCCATTGGTTTGCGCATGAAGGTCGTGGCTTATGATCCGTTTCTGACAGCCGAACGTGCCGTTGAAATTGGCATTGAAAAAGTGACGCTGGACGAGCTTCTCGCACGCGCCGACTTTATCACCATGCACACGCCGCTGACCGACCAGACGCGCAATATCTTGTCCGCTGAAGCGATTGCCAAGGCAAAACCCGGCGTGCGGATCATCAATTGTGCCCGCGGCGGTTTGATTGACGAAGCGGCTTTGAAAGAGGCGCTGGAATCCGGCCAAGTGGCTGGTGCGGCGCTTGATGTTTATGCGCAGGAGCCTGCTAAGGAAAATGATCTGTTTGGGACGCCGAACCTTATCTGTACGCCGCATCTCGGCGCTTCAACCAGTGAGGCACAGGTCAATGTCGCGATCCAGGTCGCAGAACAAATGGCGGACTATCTGGTCAACGGTGGCGTAGAAAATGCGCTTAACATGCCCAGCCTTTCGGCGGAGCAGGCACCGAAGCTGAAACCCTATATGACGCTTGCAAATCAACTGGGTTCATTGATTGGCCAATTATCAAGCAGTTCGCTGAAAGGCATTTCGGTCGAAGTTGAAGGCGCGGCAGCCGAGCTCGACCCCAAACCTATCACTGCTGCTGTTCTTGCTGGATTGATGGCCGCCTATAGCGATTCTGTGAATATGGTGAACGCGCCTTATTTGGCTAAAGAACGCGGTCTTGATGTCCGTGAAGTGCGCCATGACCGCGAAGGCGACTACCACACTTTGGTTCGCGTATCAGTGACCACAGATGAGGGTGAAAAGTCCGTAGCGGGTACGTTATTCGGTTCCTCTGGCCCGCGTTTGGTCGAGATGTTCGGTATCAAGGTTGAGGCCGATCTTGAAGGCGACATGCTTTACGTCGTCAATGAGGATCAACCTGGTTTCATCGGTAGCGTCGGCTCCACATTGGGCGAAGCTGGCGTCAATATCGGTACCTTCCATCTGGGCCGTCGCGCTGATGCACCCGGTGGAGAAGCCGTATTGTTGCTGTCCATCGATTCGCCTGTTGAGGAGCCTGTCTTGTGGGCCGTTTGCAAACTCGAAGGGGTTAAAACGGTCAAAGCCCTGCGCTTCTAAAAATTAGGCTAAAAAACCGGTGGCCTGAGCGCGCGCTTAGGCTATGGAGACGAAAGTCTATGCAAAAGCTGTCTAACTTGCTGCCTGAAGGCTTTCACGATTCCTTACCTCCATATGCCGAGGCTGGGTCGCGACTCGAACGCGACGTCCTCGATACGCTTGCCAGCCATGGCTATGCGCGCGTGGCGACGCCTTTGGTTGAATATGAAGATGTGCTCACGGGCCGAATGGCCGGAGCAGCCAAAAGCGACTTGATGCGTTTTGTCGATCCGATTTCACAACGGACATTGGCGCTGCGGCCCGATGTGACCATGCAAATTGGCCGGATTGCTGCCACTAGTCTGGCGGGCGCAGCGCGTCCGTTGCGGCTGAGCTATTCCGGTCAGGTTTTGAAATTGCGGTCCGGCCAGTTGCATCCAGAACGCAGTCGTTTGCAAATTGGCGCCGAACTGATTGGAACTGACAGCGTCGCGGCGGCGAGCGAGATTGTAACGGTGGCCATAGAAGCACTGGGTCGTGCGGGACTGACCGGAATCACAGTAGATTTCACCATGCCGGATCTGGTCGATATCCTGTCCGCTGGACCCTTGCCGCTCAGCGCTGCGCAGGCTGGCGAAGTCCGTAGCGAACTGGATATGAAAGATGCTGGCGGGCTGACCGAACTGGGCGCCACCGGCTATCTGCCGCTGATCGAAGCAACCGGGCCGTTTGATGATGCCATGGCCAAGATGCGGGCCTTTGATTGCGATGACCTACTGACATCACGGCTGGATGGAATCGCCGCCATTGCTGCGAATATCAAAGATAAGGCAAAGCTGACGCTGGACCCCACAGAACGCCACGGTTTTGAATATCAAAACTGGTTTGGTTTCACGCTATTTGCCGATGGCTTTGTTGGCGCGATGGGGCGGGGCGGCAGTTATGAGATTCCAACCGCTGATGGCGGAACAGAAAATGCCGTGGGATTCTCGCTTTATCCCAGCCCGCTGATCGATGCCGGTTTCAGTGCAAAGGCGAAGGACATATTATTCCTGCCGTTGGGGCATGACAGTGAAACTGCCGCCTCTTTGCGGGCAAAGGGATGGCGCACGGTCGCGGCGCTATCTGACAGTGATGATGCAGAGGCTTTGGGCTGTACGCACCATCTAGATGGCAAGAAACCGATAGCAATTTAACAGGAAGACTTTTTAAATATGGCCAATGTAACCGTAATCGGTGCCCAATGGGGTGATGAAGGCAAAGGCAAGATTGTCGATTGGTTATCGGAACGCGCTGATGTCGTAGTCCGGTTTCAGGGTGGCCATAATGCCGGCCATACATTGGTTGTCGATGGTGAAGTCTATAAGCTCTCGCTGCTGCCTTCCGGTATTGTCCGCGGCGCGCTCTCGATCATTGGCAATGGCGTTGTGCTGGATCCTTGGCATTTGCGCGATGAGATAGAAAAGCTGAGCAAGCAGGGCGTGGCCATCAACGCCGATAATTTTGGCATTGCGGAAACTTGCCCCTTGATCCTGCCCATTCACCGTGACCTTGATGCGCTGCGTGAAGATGCCAGCGGCAAAGGCAAAATTGGTACGACACGGCGGGGCATTGGCCCAGCTTATGAAGACAAGGTTGGCCGCCGTGCCATAAGGGTCTGTGATCTGGCTTATCTCGATGATTTAGGACCACAGCTTGATCGGCTATGCGCTCATCATGATGCGCTTCGGGCTGGTTTTGGTGAGCAGCCGGTTGATCGCGATCGCTTGCTCGCGGATCTGCGAGAGATTGCCGATAGCGTGCTGCAATATGCGCAGCCCGTCTGGAAACGCCTGAATGAAGCCCGCAAACGCGGCGACCGAATATTATTTGAAGGCGCGCAAGGCGTATTGCTCGACGTCGATCACGGCACCTATCCCTTTGTGACCAGCTCTAACACGATTTCCGGAACCGCAGCGGGCGGATCGGGTGTTGGACCATCGGGCACCGGCTATGTGCTCGGCATTGTTAAAGCCTATACAACACGTGTTGGCTCCGGCCCGTTTCCGACGGAACTGGACGACGATGTTGGCCAACGTCTCGGCGAACGCGGCCATGAATTTGGCACCAATACCGGGCGTCAGCGGCGCTGCGGCTGGTTTGATGCTGTGCTGGTCCGGCAGGCTCTGGCGGTGTCCGGTGTTGCCGGTATAGCGCTAACCAAGCTCGATGTACTCGACGGTTTTGAAGAGCTGAAAATCTGTGTCGGTTATGATCTAAATGGCGTAACCTATGACTATCTGCCACCTCATCATCAAGACCAGGAAGCGGTGAAACCGATTTATGAAACCGTACCGGGTTGGAGCGAGTCGACCGCCGGCGCACGTAGTTGGGCCGACTTACCTGCAGCTGCGATTAAATATATAAAACGCGTTGAAGAACTGATCCAGTGCCCGGTGGCTTTGGTGTCTACTTCTCCTGAGCGCGAAGACACGATTTTGGTGACAGATCCTTTTGCGGACTAAAATTCTTCCACTCCTTATGTTGGTGGCGGTCACCGGTTGCAGTGCCGGTGCGGGAACTGCTCAATCAGACGAGATTGTTGAGCCTCCCGTTCCGCTACCGATAATAGCTGCGGGTGTTAAGGCAGACAGCATAGTGGTTGACAAGAGTGACCGGACGCTGGTGCTCTATAAGACAAGCCAAGAAGTTGCCCGCTACAATAACATCCGCTTTGGCGCTGCGCCAGAAGGCCATAAGCGTTTTGAAGGGGATGAACGGACACCGGAAGGACGCTATACGATTGATGGCCGCAACCCCGGCAGCAGCTATCATCTGAGCTTGCGGATATCTTACCCCAATGCATCCGACCGCGCTTATGCCGCAGCGCGAGGCAAATCGCCGGGAGGTGATATCTTCATTCACGGCCAACCCAATGGCCGTAATGGCGACCTCATAAAATCGGACTGGACCGACGGTTGCATCGCTCTAAGCAATGCTGAAGTCGAGCAGATCTGGCGCGTGGTACCTGATGGGACCGTTATTACGATACAACCCTAGATTGCGTGGAAGTCCTCTGCGGATTCCTCAGCTATGCGAAAATCCAAAGGGCGTATTGGCCTGACGATAATCATCGGACAAAATCTGCCGACCAATCGGCGGCGCTGAACGCGCGGGGCATTTTGTCCGGTGGCACAGGCGGCAAGTCACTCCAATCGGTGTAGCATTTTCGGGACTGATGTCTGGGCGATCATGGGCGTAGATTAGGCGGTCGGCATGTTCCGCCGCACATCCAAGGGCAATAGCGCGTTCGACGCGCGGTGTGCCAAATGCGCCGCCGCCAGCCGTTACAGTTCTTGCAATCGAGAAGAAGCGTTCTCCATCCGGCAGTTCAAGCCATTGGGTGATGACTTGGCGCGGGGACCGAAAAGCTTGATGCACCGACCATAAGGGGCAGGCGCCGCCATGCCGTGCAAAAGGAAAGCCTGCACCGTCCAAACGTTTCGAAACATTGCCTGCCGGATCCACGCGTATGAAGAAAAAGGGTACACGCTCTTGTCCGGGTTTTTGGAGTGTCGTGAGCCTGTGGGCTGTTTGTTCGAAACTGGTGCCAAACTGACGGGCCAGTGCCTCGACATCATAGCGGCGCGTTTCGACCGCCTTAGCGAAGGCAGAATAGGGCATGAGCAAAGCGGCGGCGGCATAACTGGTGAGGGCGCGTTTGGTCAGGCGCTCACCGCTTTCGGTCGTGAAGCTGCCCTCTTTCAGAACGGCTTCAATCTCGTTGTTCAGTTCCAGATAGGAGAGTTGCAGCGCGAGCTGGAACATCTGGCTCGCATTGTCCAATTGGTCATCAATCAATATTTGACGCCGATGCCGATCGAGCCGCCGGGTCGCGCCCATCATGACATCCGACGGGAGCCGGCGCACCTGCAGACCATGTTTGTCCTTCAAATGCGCGACCATGCTCTCCTGACCATTCACCGTTTCGGCTAAGCGTTCGGCGGCGTCATCAATATTGGAAAAGCTGTTGCGGCGCGCGGCCAGATATCGGCGCGCTTGCGCGACGGGGTCGGCGGCATCAGGATCGACGCTGCTGCCGTCGGCACGCGGACTCGTGTCTTTGTCGGCGAGCGCCAATTGTTCTTCGCGATAGGCGGTGTAGAGACGCAGCATGGCTTCGGTAAAACCGGGATAGCTGGTCGCGACATCTGCCGTATCGAGTTGTGGAAAATCAATATCGGCAAACATCGGATCTTTGAACACGGCCTCTAACCGCGCGGTATATTCTTCGCCGCCATCGCCAGCGAGTTCCGCCATGTCGATTTTATAAGTACGCGCCAGGCGCAGCAGCATGTCGGCGGTAAAGGGGCGTTGATTGCGCTCCAACAACGCGACATAGGAGGCGGAAATCTCCAGATCGGCAGCCATATCCGCCTGCGTGAGACCGAGATCGCGGCGGAGCCTTTTCAGGCGCGGGCCCATATATACGGGGCGTTCACTGGACATTTTTGATCTTCTGCATTTTTGACGACTCACATTGTTTGTAATATCTTTACAGCTGTACAACAATTTTTTGTAAAGCGTTACAGTTAAACTGCACAACGCTTCGATCCAGCAGTTCTAGGGCGTAAGACAGGTCATAAGTTTCGAAAATGATTCGCAAATACACGCCGATGTAAAGCTATTTTAAAGGAGCATGACAATGTCATATCAAGATCATATCAATCAGACGGATGCGCTGATCAAAAGTCAGAACGGAACATGGGACGGCATTGATTCCGAAGCAGTCGCACGAATGCGTTTGCAGAACCGTTTCCACACCGGTCTGGAAATTGCCAAATATACCGCTGCTATCATGCGCGAAGATATGGCTGCTTATGATGCTGATACAGCTAATTACACCCAGTCGCTGGGTTGTTGGCACGGTTTTATCGGTCAACAGAAGATGATCTCGATCAAGAAGCATTTCGGCAGCACCAAGCGCCGTTATCTGTATCTGTCCGGTTGGATGGTTGCTGCTTTGCGGTCCGAATTTGGCCCGCTGCCAGATCAGTCCATGCACGAGAAGACTTCGGTGCCTGCGCTTATCGAAGAACTATACACCTTCTTGCGTCAGGCCGATTCCCGCGAACTGGGCGGCATGTTCCGCGACATTGATGCGGCCCGTGCAAGCGGTGACATGGTCACCGAAAAGCGGCTTTTGAATGAAGTCGAAAATCACCAGACTCATGTTGTGCCGATCATCGCTGATATCGACGCTGGCTTTGGCAATGCCGAAGCGACTTACCTGCTCGCCAAGAAGATGATTGAAGCCGGTGCCTGTGCTTTGCAAATCGAAAATCAGGTGTCTGACGAAAAGCAATGTGGCCACCAAGACGGTAAAGTTACTGTGCCACATGAAGATTTCCTCGCGAAGGTTCGCGCTTGTCGTTACGCATTCCTGGAACTGGGCGTTGAAGATGGCATCATCGTCACCCGTACCGACTCTTTGGGTGCTGGCCTGACCAAGCAGATTGCCGTGAGCAATGAGCCTGGCGATCTTGGCGACCAATATAACAGCTTCCTCGATTGCGAAGAAATCGATCCGGCAACCGCGCAAAACGGCGATGTTATCCTGAACCGGGATGGCAAGATGATGCGTCCGAAGCGTCTGCCAAGCAATCTCTTCCAGTTCCGTGAAGGAACCGGTGAAGATCGCTGCGTGCTTGATTGCATTACATCCTTGCAACATGGCGCTGATCTTCTTTGGATCGAAACCGAGAAGCCTCATGTTGAGCAGATTGCTGGCATGGTTGACCGGATTCGCGAAGTCATGCCCAACGCCAAGTTGGTCTATAACAACTCGCCATCATTTAACTGGACCCTGAACTTCCGTCAGCAAGTATATGATGCGTGGTCAGCAGAAGGCAAAGACGTCTCCGCCTATGACCGTGCGAACCTTATGAGCGTCGAATATGATGTGACCGAATTGGCCGCTGATGCCGATGAGCGTATTCGGACCTTCCAGGCTGATGGCGCGAAGCGGGCTGGTATCTTCCATCACTTGATCACATTGCCGACCTATCACACCGCGGCGCTGTCGACAGATAATCTCGCCAAGGAATATTTCGGTGAGCAAGGTATGTTGGGTTATGTTCTCAACGTTCAGCGCGAAGAAATTCGCCAAGGCATTGCTTGCGTGAGGCATCAAAACATGGCGGGTTCCGACATTGGTGATGATCACAAAGAATATTTTGCTGGCGACGCGGCTCTGAAAGCCGGCGGTGAAGACAATACGATGAACCAATTCGGCTAATCGTCATATTTTAGACTGCATTAAAAGCGGCCCGGGGATAAGATCTCCGGGCCGCTTTCTTTGGTTTGTCAGTCTGCAGTTTCGGCGAGGGCTGTCTTTAACAATTTGGCATCATAGAGCGACAGATGCTGCTTTTCGCTAACCAGCGTTCGGGTTTTCCGAAAGTCGTTTTCCCATTGTTCCAACGCTTCGACAAAGCCAGCACCATTGTCCATGTCCTGCAGCTCTCCTAACTTTCGGCTAGCAGCAATAATTGCACTGCGCTGCCGGGTTAGGCGCTTGCCCGCATAGCGTTCGTGGATCAAACCAAGCCGATGACGTGCGGACGCGAGCAGCAAATGGGACAGTTTCAGATCATTGCTTTGCCGCGCTTCTTTTGCCGCAAGCACGGCTTTATCAACTGCCGCCAACTGACTTTCTACCGTTACGGCTAACCGATCATTGCCGGAGCCAGCTGACAGAGACCGTACATAATAGGCGAGAGCCGCCAGAACAGATGCTGTGGGTTCCTGTCCGTTGAACTCTTCAACAATCAAATCGCGGATGAACTTTTCCAGCTCTTGACTATTGGCAGCGCGAGAGATTTTACCCGGCGCGGTGAGGTCCGGAATCTTTACCGGATCGAATATCGCATTGCCGCGATGGGAACTGAAAAAGCTGCTCGTGACGTCCGCTGTTCCCGGTTTTCCTGAGACATTGGGGAACAGGAATGCAGGATTGTCGCGGCCATTTTCATGGCAACTGGCGCAGGACAGCCCTGCTTTAGCGGCCTGACCACCTAGCAAAGTTGGTGTATGGAACAAGGCTTCACCCGCAATCGCCTGCTGATCCTGAACCGCGCCGATACCGCGCGGCTCAGTGGTCAGCGCAGCGAGATGCTGTGCCGGATCAAGCCATGCCATAGCCTGAATAAGCGGGCGATCAGCAGCCTGCGCAACTGCTGCACAGGTTAAACCGATCGCCGCACTATATTTTAGGAGACGGACGCTTCGCCAATCCACCGGCGCAACTCCTCGGCTTCATAGCAACCAAAGCTGCACAGGCTTTCGAGACGCGCTAGCTTTTTCTTAGCGCCAGCAAGATCGCCGCGTTCAACCATCAACTCGCCATAATATTCCGTGGCACCGCGATGTTCCGGCGCAACCGCCAAAGCGGCTTGATAATATTGCTCAGCGCTTTCGAAATTTTTGAGTTTCCGATTGGCAAAGCCCAGATAGGTAAGAATATCAGGGTGCGGACCAAATGTCATTGATGCCAACTGCAGATCAGCAATGGCCGCCTCATATTTCTTTTCATTGATCAATGCGACAGCGCCCATATAGGCGAGATCGCCATTGCCGATGCTGGCAAATTCGATGCTATCGGCAGGGTGATAGCTAGCCGAACCGCCGCCATTCATCGCCGCCTTAACTTTGGCAATTGCTTTGGTCAGCTCAGCCTTGTCCGCACAGCCAGTGCCGCACGCGCTATCTTTTGCTGTCAACTTATTGAGAGAAGCCGTTGCTTTATCAGCCATTTTCAGCTTGTGGTAGGTGATCGCCAGATCGCGATGCGCGCCGATTAACTTGCCGTTATATTTAACCGCTTTCTCCAGGGGTTTGCGGGCCTTCTTATAGTCGTTCATCCCGATATAGCTGACGCCGAGCAGATATTGGGCGTTGGCATTGCGCGATGTGACGCTGAGCGAGCGTTTAAATGCTTTGACCGCCGCCTTATGATTTTTGGCTTTAAGGGCCGTAACACCTTTTTGATATTCGGCCGATGCGTCATATCGCGGGGCGCTGTTGCTGGGCGCTGAGCCACTGCCACCACCGCCGCCTGCGGCAATAGCCGAACCGGGATTGAAAGCGAGCGTCGTCGCTGCTCCTAAGATTACCACTGATTTGAAAATGTGCATTCTGTGTCCTTTTGCTTAGATGAGCCAGATAGCATAGTTAGCCCAAAAATGGAAAATGTGTCCGATGTTCCAAAGTTCGGAAAATCGAGGCAAAAGGTTACAGAATCAAGGCAAAGGGTTGCAGGTTGATGCGCGCGCGCAGATTATGGAAGGCAATTGTCAGTGTCCGACACGCTTGGCGGACCATAGAGCGACTGACACCCGGCAATATCATCTTGCACCAAAAACCGTTGCGGCCCTGAATAACTGGGGAACATCAGGGCCCCGCGCTGACGGCTGTGACCAAGACCGATGGCATGGCCAAATTCATGGGCAGCGACGGTCAGGAAATCGATTCCCTGGCTATCACCGACATTGCAGGTCCAGTTTTCATCATCGTCAAAATGCGTGTCGCCGGCGAGCGGTCCGCCATTGGGCGGAGGGAAATAAGCATGGGCCAGCACGCCAGATGGTCCATCGAACGGGCTTTCATCACCATGCGCGCCTTGGGCAAACTCGATTTCAATATCGACGGTGCCATCTACGCTTACGGCGAAGCGAAGGTCACATTGTTGCGACCAAAGGTCAAAAGCAGCGGCAACATCGCGCTTGATATCGGCCTGTGCCATTTTCGTTGAAAAGCTGTTGAACCTGTAAGTGATGTCTGACTGTTCCCACCGGCTGACTGTGGTGAATGCGCCACCTATCGGTGGGATGTCGACGAAGCCGCAACGGGGCTTTGCCATTTCGCACAAGGTTGCCTGATCGAGAGCGCCAGACACAGGCAAGCCGAAACAGCATTGATATAGCCGTACCGCTTTTTCCGTTGCATCATCATATTCGCCATCATGCAGGGCACCAAATCGGTCCTGAATATATCCGTAGTGCCGAAGATAAGACTGAATAGCATGGATTTCATCGCCCGACATATCGCGGGCGTAGAGCATATCGTTAGTCTGCATTTGAGAGATATTTGGGGGTGTCGTCATTGGTCTCACCTCTATGAAAGAGTGTTAGCCCTGTTCGCCCACCCCCGAAATATCCCTGAGCATTTGTTGCGACCCAATGCTCGGTTATCTGGAGATTATTCAGTAGTCTCTGTTTCACCTTCAGACGTTGATGGCTCTTCAGTATTTTCTTCGATCATGCTTTCTTCGCCTGCTGGAGGAGTGGCTTCACTTGCTTCCGGCAACATTTCGTCTGCGGAGGCGCCGCCGCCTTCAAGCCCGCCTTCTGCTGGCATGGCCTCATCCATTGGTGTGGTTTCAACCGGCTCTTCCATGGGCGCGGCTTCCATTCCAGTACCGTCTTCCAAGCCATCAGCGGCCGGATCATCCGCTGGCGGAGCATCGCAAGCGGCAAGTGCAAATATCGCGGGTGTCAAAATCAAGGCTGGTTTCAATAGATTTTTCATGACTTTTCATCCTTTGTCAGAGATTGTGGCGGCCAACCGAGCAGGGAGGGAGGATTGCTCGAATTGGCCGCACACTTTAGGCACAGCTTAAGGCTGGTTGGGCCTTACATGCTTTGACTATTTTGGATCGGGCGCGCCGTCACCATCCTGGTCAAAAGCATCCGGGGCGCCATCGCCATCAGTATCCCAGCTATCGGGTTTACCATCACCACGTTGGTCCCAGGCATCCATTGTGCCATCGCCATCGGTGTCAATGGTCGCAGGTGCTGCTTCAGGGGCAGGAGCGGTTTCCGCTGCTGCGCCTTCGTCTGGTGCTTCAGCACCGGCATCCTGCGCAAAACTAGGGGCGGCCATTAATGTAGCAGCGCCAAAAGCAGCTGCAATCATTGGTAGTTTCTTCATCTCACTCAACTCCATTGTTTAACCCCTGCCTATTGAAAAATGGTGGTTATTGGGCGACATTCCACAAGTAAGCGGCAGTCGGAACTGCGTGCGCGGCCAAGTGAAAAATGGCTGAATTTCGTCGGAAATTCGAGGCGGCTTACCCGAGTCGAGGAAACTGGGGCACTAATATTTTTTAGTTTGGCGAGTCCATTTTCTCGTGAGCAGGCTTATGTCAGTTCAATGAAAATCTCGTGATTTTGGTAATATTCTGACATTGCGTGGATGCCCGCTGCGGGGATATTTGGGCTTTGGGACAAGCGGTTTTGTTTTTTGCTGTTCTGCCTGTCTGTCTTCGTTGCGATAGACGGGACGGTTCACTTCATCGGCTCTCACCATGGATATAGGTGTCTGCTCATGTTCTGCGATCGTGTCGAGCATAGGGGTACAATCTTCCACCCGGCTGACCATCAAATGGGTCACGCCTTCTTTGCTATGTTGGATCTCTCCAGATGCCAGCATTAGCCGCGCCGCCATGACGGGACGGCGCATCGCTTCAAACCGGCTGGCCCAAAGCAGCAGGTTGGATATGCCGGTTTCATCTTCCAGCGTAATGAAGATCGCATTGCCTTTACCGGGCCGTTGTCGAATTAGGACGACACCAGCGACTTGGGCGAAGGTGCCGTTTTTGGCCTTGGCTATTTCGGCGCAGCTCATCACATTCATTGCACGAAATTTATCGCGCAGAAATTCCATCGGATGGCCTTTGAGCGACAGGCGAATACTCTGATAATCGGTGACGACATGCTCGTTCTTGGTCATGGTGGGCAGGTGGGCATCTTCTTCATCGGCTTGCTCGCGGGCCTGAGCTACCTCGAACAAGGGAAGAGTATTCGATGGCGTGCGCCGGACTTCCCAAAGCGCCTGACGCCGGTCGAGACCGATGGAGCGACAGGCATCGGCATCCGCGAGCAGGCGTAGCGCGCGGGCAGGTAGTTTCGTCTGATGTGCCAGTTGCTCGATAGACCGGAAGGGGCGGGCGGCGGCCATATGTTGTGCCCATTCTTCACGGAATCCGTCAATTTGGCGCAGGCCAATGCGCAGGGCATGCGGATGGTCGCCGCTTGCCATATCTTCCAGGCTATTATCCCAATGGCTGTGGTTGATATCGACGCCGCGCACCTCAACCCCATGTTCGCGGGCATCGCGGACAATCTGGGCGGGGGCATAAAAGCCCATCGGTTGTGAGTTGAGCAAGGCGGCAGCGAAGACCGCCGGGTGATGACATTTAATCCATGAACTGATGTACACTAATATGGCGAAAGACTGGGCATGGCTTTCGGGAAAGCCATAGCTGCCAAAGCCCTGTATCTGCTTATAGCAGCGCTCGGCAAAGTCGCGTTCATAGCCGCGCGCGACCATGCCTTCGACCATCTTCTCCTGAAAATGGTGGATGGTCCCGACATTGCGAAAGGTCGCCATCGCGCGGCGCAGCTTGTTCGCATCAACGGGTGAAAAGTCCGCTGCAACAATCGCCAGCTTCATCGCCTGTTCCTGAAATAATGGCACGCCGCAGGTCTTGCCGAGTACCGCGTGCAGTTCATCTGGATCATGCGGCGGTTTGGGCGAGGGGAGCGTGATCGCCTCGACACCGGATCGCCGCCGTAAATAGGGATGGACCATATCGCCCTCAATCGGGCCGGGCCGGACAATCGCGACCTGAATGACCAGATCATAAAATTCCCGTGGGCGCAGACGCGGCAGCATGTTGATCTGCGCGCGGCTTTCGACTTGAAACACGCCGATGCTGTCGCCCTTGCAGAGCATGTCATAGGTTGCCTCATCTTCTGGCGGTACGGTAGCGAGCGCATAATCGCCAAGATCATGATCGCGCATCATATCAAACGCCTTGCGGATACAGGTGAGCATACCGAGTGCCAACACATCAACCTTCATCAAGCCGAGCGCATCAATATCATCCTTGTCCCACTCAATGAATGTGCGATCTTCCATCGCGGCATTATGGATCGGTACAGTTTCATCAAGCCGGTCCTGCGTGAGGACAAAGCCGCCAACATGCTGTGACAGATGCCGGGGGAATTGCAGGATGTCACGAACCAGATCACCCAACCGCACGATGTCCGGACTATCGGGATCAAGGCCAGTTTCCTTGAACCGGCTATCGGGGGCCTTGCTTGAATAGCTGCCCCATACGGTGCTCGACAGCCGCGCGGTTATATCTTCGGATAGGTCGAGCGCCTTGCCAACTTCGCGGATCGCGCTGCGGGAGCGATAATGGACGACCGTGGCGGCAATGCCGGCGCGGTGGCGGCCATAGCGTTTGTAGATATACTGGATGACCTCTTCGCGGCGCTCATGTTCAAAATCGACGTCAATATCAGGTGGCTCCTTACGTTCTTCCGATATGAAGCGGGAAAACAGCAAGTCATGTTTCATCGGATCAACCGAGGTGACACCGAGCAGGAAACAGACGGCGCTATTGGCTGCGGACCCACGCCCTTGGCACAATATACCTTCGCTGCGCGCATATTTGACAATGTCATGAACGGTCAGGAAATAAGGCGCATATTCCAGTTTTTGGATCAGGCGCAGTTCGTCTTCTACCTTTGACCGGAGCATGTCCGGAATGCCGTCAGGGTGTTTTTCATGCGCTGCAGACCAGCTGAGATGTTCCAGCCAGTCTTGCGGCGTCCAACCCTTCGGCACGGGTTCATCGGGATAATGATAGCTGAGCTCGTCCAGTGTGAAATTGATGCACTGCAACAGCTTTTGGGTTTCAGCTATCGCTTCCGGATAGTCGGCAAAGAGCCGCGCCATTTCCTGAGGGCTTTTTAAATGCCGCTCGGCATTGACGGCGAGCAGGCGACCAGCTTTCGCGATGGTTGTCTTCTCCGCTATGCAAGTGAGAATATCATGGAGGGGGCGTTGTTGCGGTGTCGCATAAAGCGGGTCGTTGGTTGCTAGAAGCGGAATATCAGTGGCATGAGAGAGATTGCGCAGTTCCGTTAGCTGGCGCTTGTCGCATCCGGTACGCGGCATGGTGGCGCTAAGCCATAGATGAGGGGTGAGGGCACGGAGGCGGTGCCAGAAACGCTCTGCAGCAAGAGCACTCTGCTTACCGTGCTTGGGGAAGACAATCAGCGCCATATCCTCCACCCACTCAAACAGGTCGGCTTCATATAAAAAGCAATCACCTTTTTCGGCGCGCAAGTTTCCGGTGGAGAGTAAACGCGTCAGCCGCCCCCAACCATAACGGGTCATCGGATAGGCAATGATATCCGGCGTCTCATCTGCAAAGACCAGCCGAGCGCCAACAATCAATTTGAAATCGGGTAGAGCAACGCCTTCTTCTGCGGCATCTTCATAGGCGGTGCGTAAAGAGGCATGGGCGCGGACAACCCCGGCGACGCTGTTCTTGTCGGCGATGCCGATGCCGGTCATGCCGAGCAGCATGGCCTGCGCAACCATATCAGCAGGCGAAGAAGCACCGCGCAAAAAGCTGTAATGGCTAGCCGCACATAATTCAGCAAAGACCGGTTCGGGTGGACCTGTCACGCGAACAGGCCATGGATATACCAGTCCGGATTGGCCTTCTCTGATCCATAAAGCCCGTGTCGGAACAACCAATAGCGCCGCCCGCGCATATCCTCGACCCGGTAATAGTCACGGGTCAGGCCGCCTTTTCCAGCCTGCTGCCCATCGCGCCTTTGCCACCATTCCGAAGAGATGCGTTCCGGCCCTTCATAGCGGCTGACTCGGTGGACCTTGCGCCGCCAAGTGAAACGATAGGGCGGGCCATCGGGCACCTCGGCGAGCACCTTTATGTGTTGCGGCGGATCAAACATATGTAGAGGCCGTAAAGGCGGCTCTCCCGCCTTGGGCTTGTCCCACGCCTTGGGCGGGCCGCTATCCAGAGCGGGCAGGGCGAGCAGGCCCTGTTCGGGAATATGACTGTCCGCAGGCATGAAATGCTGAACCTGGGTCCGCCCCAGCCGGACACTGAGCTGACTGACCAATGCGGCCTGATCCCCTTGTTTGTCTTGGCCGCCTTCCAGTCGATATTGCTCCATTTCCAAACTGTCGGTGGCGACAATAGACAGCCGGATCAGGTCATAACCAAAGCCGGGATTCAGCGGATCGTTCAGCGCGTCTATCCGTTCCCTTAGCAGGCGTTTGAACAAAGCGGCATCGCGGGTTGCGGGTGCAGTCTCAATGGCGAGGCGCGCTACGTCACCGTCACAGCGGAATAATATCATGCGGATCATCCGTGCGCCTTGGCCGCGTTCTTCAAGCTGCCGGGCCGCTTCGATAAAGAGTTCCTCCAGACAGCTTATGGCAAAATCAATATGGGTGAGTGGTTCGGCAAAACGGCGTTCAGTGGTGACATTGGCGAGCTTGCGGATCGGATCTATTGGGCGGTCTTCAATCCCCATGATCCGGTCGAGCCGAACCGCCAGTAAAGACCCAAAACGCGCGACCAAGGCGGCGCGCGGCCGCTCTGCCAGATCACCAATATGATAAAGCCCGGCGCGTTCGAGCGCGCGGTGGGTATTGTCATTCATGGCAAGGGCAGAGACAGGCAATTGCGCCTCAGCGCCTTCCCGCAAGCCATGATGGGCGAGCGCTAGCGCTGCATCGGGTGTTCCGGCCAAAGCCCATGACAGGCTGTACCCAGCTTGATCGAACCGGTCTTCGGCATCTTCGACCAGTGCGTTTTCCGAAGCGAAGAAATGGGTACAGCCGCTAATGTTGAGTAACAACGTGCGCGGCGGGCTGACCGATACCATCGGAGTATAGCGCAAACAGGCATCGGCAAGCTGCTCAAGCAAAGCGGCATCCGCCAGCACGTCATGATCAAAAGCTTTCAGGTCAGGCACGCGTGCCCGCGCATCGGCGAGCTTCATGCCGGGAGCAAGGCCCAGATATGCAGCCTCCCGATCCACAGCCATCAACACCATCGCGCCCTTCACTTTTTCGATCAGGGCAAAGGGGGTGGTCAGGGCAGCGTTAAGCGCGCGCGCGTATTTTTTCGTGATCCGTTCTGATTCCAGATACGGCAGGAACAGCGCTAATATCCGGCGCTTCCTGAAAACTTCTTGTTTCACGGTTCCACTCCAAACGGACGTTTAAGCCATCCAACCCGCCGCGATGGCGCAGTAATGTAAGTTCAAAAACAGGATGGCCGACCGCATTGGCCGCCAGCGCTTTTGACGGCGCGGCTGCGACTTGCCAGCGGCTAAAGGCGGCGCTGGGCATCGGTGCGGCTTTGCTGC
The DNA here is from genome assembly GCA_947493215.1 of uncultured Sphingomonadaceae bacterium. Lineage (GTDB taxonomy): Bacteria > Pseudomonadota > Alphaproteobacteria > Sphingomonadales > Sphingomonadaceae > Parasphingorhabdus. Next base: position 249,337 of record CANLQE010000003.1, read on the forward strand.
GCAGCATGAAGGTCGTTACGCCGGATTTCTTGGCAGACAGCGCCAAGCGCCGGGTCGCGGTCAGATCCAGGCCTTTGGGGTTTTTACCCGCCAGTTCCACAATCACGGCCCCGATGGGTGCGCAACGCACCGCGTCTGCGGCGGCGCGCAGCACCGCGATGCTATCGGCGGCATCAATATATAATATGTGATCGGGATTAATCCCTAATTCGACCAGACCGGGCGGGTAAAGCCGCCCCTGCCGCCGGGCTTCCCCACGGTCTCGTACCCATGTAATCGGTTGATCTGATGTCTCCGCCGCCATCCGCGCACGCGCTGCCAGAAGGAGGGTCAGGGCGGCGGCGTTGCTGCTATCATCCGGTTCGGCAGTATGAATTTCGTGAAGCTGCGCCAGTGGCAAGCCATGATTAGGCGTTTCTTTTGATAGGGCGATATCAAGGGACGCTGCCCCAAAAGTGAAATTGGGAACCGTGATATTGTCCAGCATCTGTGACTTATGCGCGCTAAACTTCTCTAATATATGCGAATCGACTATGTTCATGGTTTGTTCTAATTTATAGAACATTCAAAACGGGTCAAGGGGAACGGCGTTTCGGGGTCGTGATTTTACATTGCTGTATCCCGCCGCAATAGACTATGAAGCTCCTCAGGATAAAGGGATAAGGGACGGATATGGCGGACATTTTCATCAGCTATTCGAGAAATGACCGGGACCGCTGCACGGCCATTCGTGATCATCTTGAGGCGCTGAAAGTCAGCGTCTGGTTTGATGCGGGCATTGGTGCGGGTTCCTCCTTCGACCGTGAAATTGAGCGCGAGATAGAGGCTGCCAAGGCTTTGTTGGTGCTCTGGACCGAAGAGTCGGTCGAGTCTGACTGGGTTCGCAATGAAGCGCGGACGGGTAAGGAACGCAGCGGATTAATCGCCGTACAGCTGCGCGAATGTCAGCTGCCGCTTGAATTTCGGTCGGTGCAGGCGGAAATATTGGAAGAAGGTGCTGAGGGAACGGACAATCTCGTCTGGCTGAATATTCTCAATCGTATTGGCGAGCTTTTGGATCGCCCCGGCCTTGCCGAATATGCACGGCTTCGGGAAAAGGGCAGCACGGATGACTGGAAGGCATGGCTGAGCCGCTATGCCGCCGATCCGCTGGCCCCTAGTGTGATCGACCGGATCATCGAAAGCGCAACCCCGGATACCAGCCAGCAATTGGCCGCCGAACGCGCCAAGCGCGCAGCCATGGAAGCCGAGCTTGGCGAGCTGACCGCTGCGTCAAAAGCGCAAGCGGGAGAAGTTGCCAGCAATGCGCGGGAATTGGTACGCCTGCGTCGCGAAATGGATCAGGCGCAATCCGGCCAGAAAGAAGCAGAGGCCGAACTGGAACGCTTTCGCGAGGCGTCAGGCGGGAAATCCGGTGCCGATAATGGCGGGCTGGCCGGGCTCGGAATTGTGCTGGAGGATAAGGTTGCGATATACATCACCTTGCTCTTGTGGGTGGTCGCAGTCCAATTTGTTTGGGAACCGCTCAGCCAGTTGATCAAGGGCTATGGCGGCTTGGGTGACGTGTTCTGGATTGCCTTTGGCGTCGTGGCATTGGCCTTGCCAGCCGGTCTGATGACGATGAAAATTCTTCGGAAACGCAAAGCCATGGCTAATGCAGAATTTGACGCGTCCTAAAATGGGTTCAGCGTATAACCCTGTTGCTGCAGCAGCGCATGGGCTGTCATCGCGGAAAGATCCATTTTTACGCCGGGCAACAAATCGGCGTTGGTGATTTTATGCGCCGCTGCGCTTTGGCCGCATAGACGAAATTCAACACCATGTTTTTGTAAGGTTGCAATAGCATCGGCACTGCCATTGGCGACCCCATCGTTGCGCGCGCCATATAAAGATGGCTTAGTGAGATCGACCGAGGCGCCCCCGTGGACGACGATGGCCAGCTTGATATTTTCGGCAGGCACACCGGCTGCAGCATGCATGTTGATAAACCGTGCTGCGCTTTCAATCGTGCGGTTGAGCTTTCCTGCATCGGCTTTCTTGGCAAGATCAAAGGCAATCTTAAACTCAGTTTCTTTGGCAAGCGGCGTGTCGGTTTGCACTGGTGCGGTTGGTCCGAAATCTTCAAAAACTGGTCCGGTCTTAAACCCTTCCAGCTGAGCCAGTGCAGGGTTTGTAAGCGCAAGCGCGCCAAAGAGCAGAGCGGCTTTTAGAATTTTCATATAATGTCTCATCTTTGTTTCTGGTTGCATGGCTTGCAACTGCAATATGTTCCTTATCAAGCGGCACAACATTGTGAAAGAGCGCTAATATCGCTACCAATGCATCATAGATTTGAACTCCGATCCACCTAAAAGGGGGCCATCGCCGATGTTTGAGCAGTTTGATGCCATATTACTGGCACGCATACAATTTGCGTTTACGATAAGCTTTCATTTCATATTTCCAGCCTTCTCCATTGGTCTGGCCAGCTATCTGGCGGTACTCGAGGGCCTCTGGCTCAAAACCGGCAAGCAGATTTATATGGATCTGTTCAAATATTGGATAAAGATATTTGCAGTAACCTTCGCGATGGGCGTCGTCTCTGGCATTGTCATGTCCTATCAGTTCGGGACCAACTGGGCGGTCTTTTCCGACAAAGCGGGTCCTGTTATCGGGCCACTTATGGCTTATGAGGTGCTGACTGCCTTTTTCCTCGAGGCCGGTTTTCTGGGTGTAATGCTGTTCGGGATGAACAAAGTCGGCAAGAAGCTGCATTTCACCGCGACCTTGATGGTGGCCATCGGCACGTTTATTTCTGCTTTCTGGATATTGAGCGTAAACAGCTGGATGCAGACGCCGACGGGCCATGAAATTGCTGCAAATGGTCAGTTTGTTCCCGGTGATAGTTGGTGGGACATTGTGTTCAACCCCAGCTTCCCGTACCGGCTGTTCCATACGTTGATGGCCACTTACCTGACGACCGCCTTTGTGGTTGGCGGTGTTGGTGCCTGGCATTTGCTGAAAGATAAGACCAACCTTCACGCTCGCAAAATGTTTTCGATGGCGATGTGGATGGCGGCGCTTGTGGCACCGGTGCAGATTTTTGCAGGCGACCTGCACGGGCTCAACACGCTGGAACATCAGCCCGCGAAAGTCATGGCCATGGAAGGCCATTATGACAGCCATTCCGATGGCGCGCCGCTGATCCTGTTCGGCATTCCCAATAGCGACGAGAAGCGCGTCGACTATAAGATCGAAATTCCCAAGCTGTCGTCGTTGATCCTTAAGCATGATTTGAACGCGCCTCTAGACGGACTGGATACTATTCCCGATGCCGATGAGCCGCCAGTGGGCATGGTCTTCTGGTCGTTCCGGATCATGGTCGGTATCGGTTTTGCGATGCTCGGCATGGGATTGTGGAGCCTGTTCGCGCGGTCTCGAAAGAAGCTCTATGATTGGCGCTTATTGCACAAAGCCGCTCTGATCATGGCGCCCTCTGGATTTGTTGCTGTCATTGCCGGGTGGATTACCACGGAAGTCGGGCGTCAGCCTTTTACGATCTATGGTTTGCTGCGCACGTCCGAGAGCGTTTCCCCGCTGGCTGCCCCTGCGGTGGCGGCATCGCTGATCGCGTTCATCATCGTCTATTTCTTCGTCTTTGGTGCTGGCACTTGGTATATCATGCGCTTGATGAGCAAGTCCCCGCATGTTGGGGAAAAAGGCGTCAAATCGACCGAAACCGGTCCGGTGCGGACCGCCGGTATCGCGCCGGGGCCTGCGCAAAAAGATGCGCTCTCCTTTGACCCGAAACAAGCGGGGTAGATGCTATGGATTTAACCGTTATCTGGGCTTTCATTATCGCTTTCGCCGTCTTTGCCTATGTCGTGATGGACGGGTTTGATCTTGGCATCGGTATATTATTTCCAGCCTTTGAAGTGGGCGATGCGCGCGATCAGGCGATGAACAGCATCGCGCCGGTTTGGGACGGGAATGAAACATGGCTGGTGCTTGGCGGTGGCGGATTGCTGGCGGCCTTTCCTCTGGCCTATGCGATCATATTGCCCGCGACCTATCCGCTGATCATCGTCATGTTGCTGGGCCTCGTTTTTCGGGGTGTCGCTTTTGAATTTCGCTGGCGTGATCCTGACCATCGCGCCTTTTGGGACTTTGCCTTTACCGGCGGTTCTATTGCGGCTGCCTTCTCGCAAGGCATGATCCTGGGCGCTTTGTTGCAAGGCGTCGAAGTGGCGGACCGCGCCTATGCGGGCAGCTGGTTTGACTGGTTCACGCCTTACACGTTGTTGACTGGCATCGGGACGGTTGCTGGCTATGCACTGCTCGGCGCGACTTGGCTGATCTGGAAAACCGAGGACAGCGCGCAGGATATGGCATATCGGCTGTCGAAACCGGCGGCAGTAGCAACATTGGCACTGATGGCAGCCGTCAGCCTCTACACACCGTTTCTCGATGGACAATATTGGACGCGCTGGTTTGAAATGCCGAACATCATATTTGCCGCGCAAGTGCCTTTGCTGGTCCTGATTCTGACATATTTCCTGTTTCGTGGTCTTTACAAGAAACAGGAAGCGGCCCCCTTCCTGATTTCGCTCGGGTTGTTTTTCCTTGGTATGGCGGGGCTAGGCATTTCGATGTTCCCCTATATCGTGCCAGATCAGATTACGATCTGGGATGCCGCTGTACCGGAAAGCAGTCAGATATTCATGCTGGTCGGGGTGGCCATCACGGTGCCATTGATCCTCATCTATACCGGATGGGCTTATTGGGTATTCCGCGGCAAGGTCGGCAGGGATGGCTACCACTAATGCCGCAATTCGAAGAACAATCAGCCGACGATGCACCCTTGTGGCAACGGCTGGCGTGGATGGCTGCGATCTGGGCCATGAGTATCACCGTCTTGGGTATCGTTGCTTATATTTTGCGGCTGTGGATCACTTAAGCGGAACCGAGTAAAATCGGCTTTCCAAATCTAATGCCCATTTCCGTCTATATCGAGGGGGCTAGAAACCGAAAACCAGCGTCGCCCGCGTCAGCGTATCGGCATCGTTATTTGCGAAGCACTATCGACAATCGCGTCCATAGACAGATCAGATTGCGCCGACGCGTTGACCGAGATGAAGCTTGTGCTCGCCGCGGACCATGTAACTAGGAATTTCATTTTTCAACTTTCGGTGCCTGCCACACAGGAAGGCGCAAGCGCGGCTGTATCTCGCTGGTTGGTTCTCATTTTCACCCGAAATATCGCGTTGTTTGCGAATTTTTACGGGAGAGGGTGCGGAGAGTATTTCGGGTTGATGCGAGGCGGTCTGGGGGATAGTTTTGGTATCCGCTATGGGCGCTAAAGCCGACACTTCGTCCAACGCAACACCGTAGCGGCCAAAAAAGTTGTACAAACTATTCGGCCTAAATGTCGGAAACGCAAAAACTCAGGCGATGAACGAAGCTGCGCTGACCGCTGGACCTACGCTGGCACTTATCAAGATCACGGCTGCTGAAATGGCGGCGAATGCGCTTGCGATGCTAGACTGGATTTTGGATATAGACATGGCATGTTTCCTTTTAACTATGGGATGAAAATCAGAGGATTGCTGCTGCGCCTTTGACTGCCGGAGCGATGCTGGCACCAACAAATAGTACGGCCGAGCAAATTGCGGCAAAGGCAGAAAAGGCATTGGTTGGGATATTGTGAGTAAACATTGTTAGTTCCTTTCAATTCGTTTTGATGCCCTCCTTCTATCCAGTCATAATTGATTTGATAATTCCATAAATGTGACTAAGATCATCCATATTTGGATGGATAGATGAAAAAAGATATTGATTGGAATCTCCTGCAATCGTTTATCGCAGTCAGTGAACACGGCTCCTTTTCTGCGGCGGCGCGGGCAACAAATGGGAGCCAGGCTACACTGAGCCGTCATATCTCAACGCTTGAGAAGCAGCTGGATACTCATCTGTTTGACCGGGCCATCGGAGGTGCGGAGCTGACAACGCGCGGTATGGACGTGTTGCAGCGGGCCATGGACATGGCAGATGCAGCGGGCCGATTATCGCTCGATATAGATGGACACGAAAGCGCCATTTCGGGGACCGTTCGCGTCACTGCGGCCACTATTGTCGCCACCTATATTTTGCCCAGGATTATTGCGGCCCTGCGGATTGAAGAGCCTGATATTGATATTGAACTGGTGGCTTCGAACAAAACAGAGAATCTTTTAAGGCGAGAGGCAGATATTGCGGTTAGAATGTACCGGCCCACTCAGGCCGATCTTTTTGCTCGTAAAGTCGGAGAGACAGGATTTGGGATATTTGCTGCTCATTCTTATCTGGAGCGGCACCCGGCTCCAAAAACAGCTAATGAAATCCTCAACCATGATGTGATTGGATTTGATAAAAATGATCTTATTATAGACGGTCTATCACGATTTGGTCTCAACGTGGATCGTGATTTCTTTGCGTTTCGGTGTGATGATTCCGCGGTGTGCTGGAATATGGTGGTTGAAGGCTATGGTATCGGCTTTACTCAGCTCGAAATTGGAGAGACCGAACCAAGGGTGTCGCGAATTGAACTTCCAAGTACAATCGAACCACTACCGGTCTGGCTTGCCGCTCATTCGGAACTAAAAACCAACCCCCGAGTCAGAAGGGTGTTCGATTTTCTTGCAGAGAAACTATCCAGCACCGCACGCTCATAACTCGGCGAAGCCATTCCATTTGATTCAGCTAATGCCCGCTTTCGGGATAAAGCTATCACTACGCTGGCGGCCGCTTTGGGCGCAAAAGCCAACACCTGTGTAATCGTCAAACCGTGAGTTTGTACTGGGCCGCTCGCGCCATGCCACCGTCGATGTTACGAAAATTACCATCTGGCTTGGCCGATGAGTTCCGGACCTCAGGAGTTTCATCTTTTTATTCTTATCCTACCGCGCTACCTGAATCTCTGTATTGATATGCTAAAGCGCCATGGAATAGAGAATGTGAAATGTCGCAATAAGGAGTCTAGTAAAAGATTATGGATAGCGCTCTCGAACTGAATACAAAATCCAAGCTGCTGCAGGCTGGAGTCAAGGTATTTGGTGATCACGGGTATATCGGCGGTTCCGTTCGTCAAATTGCGGAAGCCGCGGGAACCAATATCGCTGCGATAAAATATCATTATTCTTCAAAGGAAGAACTTTGGCGCGCGGTTGTTGGCCATTTGTATCGCAAACTCAGCAAAGCCATTCTGGAAAATGAAGCAGAATGGCCCAACATGACCGCCCGTGAGCGGGTTATTGATTCTACGCGCCAATATATTCTCTTTTCCGCCCAGCATCCCGAACTTCACCGGATCACCTTGTTTGAGATGATCCAGAAGGGCGACCGGTTAGAATGGCTCAGCAAAAACCACATGCGGCAATTTACGGAACGGTCATTGGCGTGGATATCAATGGCGCAAGATAATGGTGTCTATCCCGCCAATATATCCTCGCTGCATTTATTCTATATCACCATAGCTGCAGCACAAACCATCTTTCTGATGGCGCCACAAATTGAGCATAGTTTTGGCGTGGATGTCTTTGCGGATGCAGAGGTAGAAAAACAGATTGAAGCAGTCATTGGCGCACTGCTCATTGATTCTGATATCTCCAACGCGCCGGCCGATACGATATAATCAACGCAAAATTCGATCCATCTTCCGTGGATAATTGCACCATTCAAACGATCATATTAATTATAATAGTGTTGTTTAAATTTTCTGATCTCTAGGATCAACGGCTCTTCGATAGTTTCTAAGCGTATGTCTTAGGACAGGCTGCCAACCAAAAATGGGGCAGTTCTCAAATGCGAAGAGGCAATTTTGGGGAGGATATCGATATGGAAAATCTGTGCAATTCGCCTGTCTACGCTATTAAGTCAGGACTGATGTGCGCGACCGCACTTACCGGCCTGGCTTTCAGTGCTCCGCTTTCCGCGCAACAAGTTGATGCCGGAGAAGATGCTCAAGCCGAGGAATCTAACTCAAATATAATCATTGTTAGCGCCCGTAAACGAGAAGAGTCACTTCAAGAAGTGCCACTCGCGGTAACCGCCATTGACAAAGCGGCGCTTAACAATTCTTTCGCGCAAACGGTTGCTGATCTGGAGCGCTTTGCACCCAATGTTGATCTTGCCGATAACGCGTTCGGGGCCAAGCAGTTAAATGCGACGATACGCGGTGTTGGATTTGCTGACGTCGAGAAAAGTTTTGAGCCAGCCATCGGTTTTTCAATCGACGGCGTTTTTCTGGGAACAAGTGGCGGCGCGTCGGTAGACGTTTTTGACCTGGAATCAGTTGAGATCTTGCGTGGTCCTCAAGGTACTCTCTACGGCCGTAATACGGTTGGCGGTGTGATTAACTTGCGTCGGACGCGACCAACCGAAGAAATCGGTGCTCGCGCAACTATTCGCCTAGGTAACAATGGAAGAGAAGAATATCTGGCGGTTGCCAATACCGGCCGGATCGGAGCCTTTGCGCTAAAGGGCTACTTCTTTAAAACATTGACGGATACATTTTCAACGAATCTGGTGACAGGTGAAAAAGACCGGCAGAAGGATAGTATATCATATGGTGGCGCGCTCTCTTTTGAACCGAGTGAGGACTTTAATGCTCTGCTTTCCGTTGACGTCTTTGACGATAATTCTGCTCAAGGTCCGAACTATAACCTTTCTACGCCAGATGCGCTTTTCTGTAATTTGAGCTTGATACCCGCTGCTTTCGGGGGGCCAGTTGCCGATAGCTCTTCCGGCGCTACTTGTATCGATCAGTCATTTACCGTTGCTGAAGACTCCGACTTCACGACCCATATTCAAGCTATCCCTACAGCAAGCGAGACGGATGGTTTTTCTGTTACTGGTAGTTTTGATTGGAATCTAAACGACGATCTAACATTGACATCTATCACTGGGTACAGAGAATCTGATGAACTGTTGCGCACAGATAACTTTGGTTCGCCTTTGGTTAGGCTTGCCGCTGCTCCCGTCGATGTCCCAATCTTTTTTGCAACGCGCTTCGTTGATCAGCAACAGTTTAGTCAAGAACTTCGGTTGGCGGGCACGGTCGGATCGTCTTTAGATTTTGTTGCTGGCTTATTTTATATGGATAGCGAATATAGTCTGATGGGCGGTCCTGGTCCATTTGGTCAAAACTTCGGAACAGTATTTGTCTTCGGTGGACCGTCTAATGATTTTACCGCCAGTCAGAAAACCAAGGCTTATGCGGCTTTTGCTGACGGTTCGTATAAACTTACCGATGCATTGACCGTTTCAGCTGGCATTCGTTACAGCTACGAAGAAAAAGATTTTGATATCGCTTTCTTGGCAGGTGCTGCGGCAGGCACTGCGACGTCTCAAACGGCAGATTTTGATGCTGTGACCGGCAGAGTTATTTTGCAATATCAATTCACCGATGACGTGATGGCTTTTGGTGGCTGGTCTAGAGGTTTCAGAAGTGGGGGGTTTAATGGTCGCGCAGCGAGCGTTGATACCGTCGGCCCATATGATCCAGAAACAGTAGATAGTTTCGAAGCCGGTTTGCGTATGGAGTTCTTTGATCGACGCGTGCGTTTTAACCCAACAGTGTTTTACACTAACTATAGGAACAAGCAGGAAGAGGTATCTCGTGCCTCCGTAGACGGCCTGCCTGAAACCATTGTTCAGAATGCGGCCAGTGCCAATATCTGGGGCATAGAACTTGAAACGCAGGCCACTGTTACCGATGAATTCAGTCTGAGAGGATCCGTCGGATATCTTAATGCTGAATATGGGGAATTTTTGATCCCTGATCTCGCCAACCCAACAGGTCCTGGTATTGATGTGTCGGATGACAGGCAACTGCGGAGAGCTCCCGACTGGACATTCGCATTGGGCGCTACTTACAAAGCTCCAGTGTCTGATAATATCAACTTTATCGCGACGACCGATTTTAGCTTTATGGACTCGTCTGCTTCAAATCTGACGCGTGATACATCCGGTTTAGGACGCGATATCATAGCATCTGTAGCTAGTCTCGATTATACGATTGGCCTGGAAAGCGATAATGCTACAGGTTTGAACTGGAGTCTCACCGGTTATGTGATCGACGCCACTGATGGCCGTAATGGTCGCCTTGCGAGCACGCTGGACGTAGACGTCTTCTACTTCGGTGTCGGCGCTCCAACCACGCGTTATGGACTAGAACTCGGTATAGAGTTTTAAAGTTACTCCATATCAAGTTGTGATGAATCATTGAAAGTTAGGGGAAAGATAGATGACGATTTCCGAAACTGCGGTAGATCCGAAACCGTTCTGGCTCAGCGGTAATTTTGCTCCGGTTTTTTCAGAAACCACGGAACATAAATTGTCAGTTACCGGTACCATTCCGCCCGAACTGAAGGGGCGATATTTTCGTAATGGTGCCAATCCTCCATCTGGGAAAAGTGAGGACTGGTTCTTGGCATGCGGAATGATTCATGGTGTCGAACTCAATGACGGAAAAGCGACATGGTATCGCAATCGCTATGTCCAGACCCCCTTGCTCGAAGAAGAAACACCGAGTCAGAAATCACGGATGAAGCTGGAAAACTCCATCGCCAATACGCATATCGTGGGACATGCGGGTAAAATTCTGGCTCTCGCCGAGTTAAGCCTACCCATTGAAGTCTCAAAAGATCTCGAGACACGCGGGCCCTATACTTTCGACGGTAAGTTGAACGCCAATATGACGGCACATCCAAAAATATGCCCGATAACCGGTGAGATGTTGTTCTTTGGATATAGCTTCATGCCGCCGTTCTTGACCTACCACCGGGCGTCAGCTTCTGGAGAGCTTATTCAGACCGAGGTAATTGATGTTAAAGGCGGCACCATGGCTCATGATTTCAATGTCACGGAAAATTACGTGATATTCATGGACCTACCGATTGTTTTCGACATGAAGTTAAGAATGGAAGGCGGTCTCGGCATCAGGTTTGACGAGGAATATGGTGCTCGGTTGGGTATCATGCCGCGCAATGGCAGCAGCAAAGATGTGATTTGGTTCGAAATCGATCCCTGCTACATCTATCACACGATGAATGCTTATGAAGATGGTGATGAGGTCGTGCTGGATGGCTGTCGCTTGGTTGGATATATGACTGAAGATATGGTCAAACCGCCGCTTCCCAAGCTTTATCAGTGGCGGATGAACCTGAAAACCGGTGCTGTCAGCGAACGGCAGATAGACGACTTGGGAGTAGATTTTCCAAGGGTTCCAGACAGCAAGGTCGGGCAGCCCTATCGCTATGGATATGCGGCTGAATTTGGTCAGGATACACCGACGGTGGTGGCCTTCCATAAATATGACATGCCGACGGGAAATAAAACCTCACATTATCTAAAAAACGGACGTACCGGAAGCGAAGCAGTTTTTGTTCCTGCTGCGAACGGGTCATCAGAAGATGACGGTTATTTGATGAGCTATGTCCATGACCCTGCGACAGATAAAAGCGATCTGGTAATCTTGGACGCTAAAAATATGGAAAACGATCCGATCGCGGCAATTCACTTACCAGCCCGGGTTCCCGCTGGCTTTCACGGTAGCTGGATTGCCGATTCAAAATAAGGTCCACTTATTTCGTTTCTGTGTAAGATCAGTTTTGTAGATAGTTGGGAACTAGTCGAATCGAAAATGCCGGTTATGGTAGTACGGGTGTCCGCTTTTGCGCCCAAAGCGGACATTTAGAAAACACTGGTAACTAGCGGTTTTCCATCCAGGAAATTCTCTATGCTATTTTGCGCCAACTGCGCTTGTGCAAATAGTGTTTCAAAGGTGGTTCCGCCCTGATGCGGGGACAGGATTATGTTGGGTACGTCAGCCCATCTGGAACTGTTCGTCGGCTCAGGATCGAATACATCAAGCCCAGCGCCACCTATTCGCTTTGATTTTAGAGCAGCAATTAGCGCCTTTTCATCAACAACGGTCCCTCTCGAAACGTTCACGATCACGCCATCACTGCCGAGTTGATCAAGCAATTTCTCGTCTATCAGATGGTGTGTGGACTGATCAGGGCGACAACATACGACCAAGCCGCGACTTTGTTGCGCCAGTTCACCCAGCGACGCGACGTAAGGAATGGAAATTTCGGGTTTTGGATTTGGCCCCCACCACTTAATATCAACACCGAATGGCTCGAGGCGTTTCACAACCTCCTTGCCAATCGAGCCCAGTCCAACAATGCCGATGGGGCTATTGCGCACTGAATGCCGAATCGGGCCGCTCTTGGTGATCCATTGATCCGACATGATATACTGATGGTTTTGCGGCATGTTCAAAAGCAATGATGTCAGCATCGTTACCGCAACATCGGCGACATCGCCGGAGTTTAATCCAGGAGCGTTCGTAACAGCAATTTTCCGAGCTCTGCATTCATCCAGATCGATATTGCTAAACCCGGCAGAAATGGATGCAATCATTTTGAGATTTGAAAACCGATCAAGCATCTCTTTGTCGAGTTTTTCAATGCTTGCCGAGAGGAGAATTTCGACGCTGTTCCCCACATCCGCGATTGTCTGCTCAACATTGCCATCGGTATCTATAAACTCCCAGCGATCAGGCTTTGCTGGGAATAGGCCTTGCATGCCCGGATGCATCGCCAGAATTTTGGTTGGATTTTCCACAGAGATGTGTCCTTTAAAATATCCTCAAAAAGAAGTGACAAGCCCTGAGACTTAGATACTCAAGTCCAAGAGGTTGTAATCCTTGAGACCAGCCTTGGCCTCTGGGTTCCAAGCGTATGATTCGCCCGATTCCTCGAAGGGTTTGTAATTGTACGGTTGTTCATTTGGATATTTCCTCTGCCGTGCGTCAATCGCATAGCCGATGACCTTGGAGCGTTCCTTGATCACGTCCTTGTCGTAAACAGCAACAGGACTGTGAATGCCTGCGCCTTCAACGTCGAGGACGGACGACCGCTTGTGGAAACCAAAATTTATGGTGAGACGCGGTTCAAAGCCGGTATTGGCAAAGGAGCCATGAACCAATTGCCGGTTGCAGAGGATCACATCGCCGGGTGCGCATACAATCGGCACAGCGTCTCTCAGTCGTTCACTGCCTGATTCCTTAACCATCTGCTTGATATCCATCTTACCCAGCTTGTGTGTCCCTGGCACAACCCAAACGCCATTGACCGGCGAGCTGCCATATGCCTGCGCCATAAAATTGAAGCCGTGAATATTCTCGTCAAAATCAGGATTGTCCCAATGGGTGTCACCATCCTGATGCCAGGAAACAGCGGCACCTAGACCAGGATCCTTGATAAACAGTACTTCGTTGAAAGGTGAGAAGTCTTCGCCATTTATGCTTGCAGCCACTTTTAGCAGTTCGGGATGGCCATAGGTACGCAGTGCGGCATCCGAAAATTGTAGCGAGCCAAGCAGAATGAATGGCGCTGCATCTGGCGCATCATCCGCAGCTTCCAGTTCCTTCAACTTAATCTGATGGCGGCCATTGGCAATTTCAGTTCCGCCCAAAGGGTCGCTTAACGGCTTGCTCCAAGTCAATCCAGGAGCCTTGCAGCCAACACCGATAGCTGGGCGCCCCAGCGCATCTACTTCTGATCCTGGGTGTGTGGGAAACCGGCTACGCAGATCGGCAAGATCTTCTTCTATGTCGGCAAGCTCCTGTCTACCAATTACCCCTTCGAACACATAAAATCCATGCGTTGAGTATGCATCAACAATGTCTTTGTGCAGTGAGCCATCGTCATTGAAGCGGATCGCCCCGCGATTGCCGAGCGCAAGCGCTTTGACCTGTCCTTCCTGCATATAGTTTTTTACAGCTTCTGCTTCCTCCCCATAATGAACAGCACAAGCTTCGATCGATCGCGTGAAGTCAAAGTCAGACACAATTTCTCTCCGGCATATTTTTAACAATGTTTAAATATTTAACAGCGTTAAAATCTTGAGTCAAGGCGTCGCCTGATATATGCTCACGGCATGGAAAAATTAGCAGCTGCCAAAAATGACTCGGCGAGGGTCGTGAACAAGGAAAAGCGACGCAGACGGATACTTGATCACGCTCGTCGGATTATCGCCAAAAAAGGCTTTGATGCACTGAAATTGCGCGACCTTGCTGCCAGTGCAGATGTGACCGTTCCCACCATCTATAACCTGATAGGTGGTAAACCAGAAATGCTGCGGTTTATCATTGAAGAACTGGTTGAACGGCTGCAAGAAGTCCAAAATCAAAGCGATTTGAAAGATGTGGAAGCGGCATTTGAAACGCAGATTGAGGACCTCGCCAAGCTTTTTGCTGAAGATGAGGATTATTACAGGGCTGCGTTTATTGCAGGAGATCGGAGCGGTCTTTTTGAACAAAGCTCAAGTTCCGGAATATTTGCCCGTTCAGTTCAACTCCCGGTGGAAGCATGCAAGGTTGCACAGTCAACGGGCCTTCTCGCTGGCAGTGTTTCTGCCGAACAGATGGGACGGCAGATTTATGGGTGCTACAGGCTCGCTCGGCAAGATTGGGTCAACGGATATTTTGATCTACAGGGCTTCCGCGATCAGGCTTTGACAGGTATTTTTCTCTGCCTCGCGGCAGATGCAAATCCAGAATTTCACAGTCGATTGATCAATAGACTGTCCTCGCTCCCGGTCGCAATGCGCTAAATCAATAACCGTGACATTCTCACAAACTACCAATGCTTGCTATAACTTTGCGTCTTAATGTCCGCTTTCGGGATGAAGCAGCCGTTCGATCAGCCTTGGCCAATCGCCCAGTCTTTCACCGCGCCAAATTACTGTTCACGAATGTCACTACATCCTTTTCATATTGCTCGAGCACGCCTTCAGCAGCGCCTTGATAGGCGGTAAATGCTATGGCGGCGCCTCTGCGTACCGTCACTTTCTCGAGCGGACCTTCGAATAATAAGTGGCCGGCATTTTCATAGAAGATGAACTTGACCGGACGGCGTTTTGCTTGCTGGGAATTTACACAGTCTTCTATCGATATCGGTGAGTTTGGATAGGTTCTCTTCCAGACATAATCTGTATCGGATCGGCCAGCCCAAGTGTCTAAAGCGCCAAAAGGAATGAGCGTTGGAATATTATAGTCGCCAAGCGCAAATCCGCTGCCAGCAGGTGCTTCAGAAACAATCGCTCGGATATGATCATTTTCTATTTCGGACCCGGAATGTAAAACGACCCGGCCTCCGTTTGAACCGCCATATAAAATGATATTCTGATTGTCCCACCGGTCGTGTTCTGCCGCATAGTCCACGGCTCCTTTGAATACGCCCCAGATCATACTCTGTTTGCCGCTAGTTGTGATTTTACGGGTGACGAAGTTCCAATCATCAAACCCGTTCATTTCATAGGAATCGAAGGATATCGTGGCGAACCCGTTTCGGCGAAGCATCTCAACCCGGGCGCGGTCGTCTTCCCTATATCCGGCGCCGCCATGCGCATAGACGACGACGGGCGCTTTTTTATCTCCCTCGGGAACCCAAATCTCAACAGATGGATGGCTTGAATCAAATTCTGCAAACGGTCCGTCGAGAGCAAAAAAGCCTCGTGAGCCAACCTCTTTCAGCTTTGGTTTGGTTTGCCCAGCCGGCGGTTGTGCTGCCTGTTTCTGTGTAGAACTGATCGACTCGCGCCCTGCTGCATCGAGGGTAGAATGATATCCAGATGCCGTGAAAAAAAGGACAAATAGAAAAAGGGCGGTGGTTTGACGCATTTGCACTCTCCAGACCGGCGCTCGATAAGTGATCATCGTTCATATGGCAACTACAAACGTAGTCGTTGTTCCGGAGTTGTTTCATTTCAGTAGCTTCTTAGGCGAAGCCGACACACACTCTAAATCACCCGTTTCGTTAATTGCGACCAAGTGACCGCGTTAACCGTTGTTAACCACAAAAATTTAGACGCGCTTAACGCGCTCAGCCCATTTTCATGGACGGGCATAGGAACAGGGTAACGCCGAAAGGCAGAAATGAGGTTCCATATGAAACATGTTACAATACCAAAAGCCACCAGAGTCATCGGCCCGCTTGGGGAAGCATTAGCCGAACATGACTTGCCACCGGCGGATACCACCCGTTGGGTTATCAGGCGCAAGGCAGAGGTAGTTGCAGCCGTCAATGGCGGACTGCTGACGACCGATGAAGCGTGTGAGCGTTATCAATTGTCGCTGGAGGAATTAATCTCCTGGCAGCAGGCGATTCATCGTTCAGGCATGACCGGTTTGCGCATCACCCATTTGCAGGAATATCGCGATCAGAGTCAAAGTCACGATATGTGATCGGCTTGGTACGACAAGCCCCAAGTTTGACCGTTTTTCCTAACAAATTTTCAATTTCACTTTTCCGTCTGGTGTCCGCTCCTATGGGCGCTGGCCGCGAAACCCAATCAACTGAGGTTACCCCCTATGCCCCCGACAACCTTACCGACGCCATCCAGTGCCAAGGTCATTATCGTTGAAGAAGAAAATGCACTTTCACGATCGTTGCAGGACGATTTGGAAGCCAATGATATCGCCGTTGCCTGTGTATTTTCAAAACTAGATGAGGAAGCCAGTCTGGTCTTCGGACCGGATGCGCTGATCATTGATCCCAAAACTGTGCGGGAAAATGGCAGTGAACTGCTCGACCGGTTTTCCGGATTGCGGTCCTCCATGCCGGTTATCTTGACGCCCAACCCAAAAGATAGCGGTGACGACGAGCTGGCCTTTGACGCTGCAAGCGTAATCCAGCGGCTGCAGAAACCCTATGCCGTACCGACGCTATGTAATTTAATCGGGAGGATGGCCGACGTCAGCGGCCATGCCGTCAATGATCTCGACTATGTTTGCGCGCTGGTCGAAACCGACCGACTGTTGCCGAATTTGTCGGTGGAGTTTCAGTCCAAACAATCTTTGGATAGTGACAAGATCGTTGGCTATGAAGCGCTGACCCGGATTAAGACGCGGCGCGCGTTGAACCCGGCCATTATCTTTTCCGATCTGGTCGATGTTGCGGTTGAGGTTGAGGCGACATTGGCAGTTGTCGATGAATCGATCCGGCTCGCGACTGCCTTGGCAAAGCGAGGCCGCGCCGTACCGGTTTCGTTCAATTGCAGCGCGATCATGATGACCTATCGGCGCTTTGTCGATGCGCTGATCAGCCGCTTGAAACATGCCGATGTCCCGCCGGGTGCCTTGATGCTAGAGATTACAGAGGAATCGCGTGTGGTTGACGTCGACCGGTTGGCCGCCGTCTGCCATGTTTTGCGCGGCCACGGGCTGGGCATTTCGATTGATGATTATGGCACCGGCCTTGCCAATCTTGACCGGATTGCGAAAATTCCGTTTGACGAGCTGAAGATCGACAAGACGATTTTCAATGCATGCTATGATGGCGATATTCCGATCTCGCTGCTGGCGTCGATGCTGGAATTCTGTCGCGGTCGCAAGGCACGTTCGGTGATTGAGGGTATTGAAACCAAACATCATTTGGCGCAGGCGCGCTTGCTTGGGGCGGATTTCGGGCAGGGTTTTTACTGGGGCTGCGCGGTGCCGCCGAAATATTTTGTCCCCGGTTGGTAAGCCTCGCCTCTTTTCTATCGCTGCCATTTACATTCTTCGCTGGACCTTCGGGCATGGGCGCACTAACTTGCGACTCATCCCCGGGGAGCCTGCGCGTAAAAGCAGGTTGAGAGTGGAATACACCACGACCCGTTGAACCTGATCCCGTTAACCCGGGCGGAGGGAGGGAGCGGTGTTCCAGACAATCCCGCCTCTTCACTCCGCTAATGGAGTAAAGACTATGGCTGACATTCCTGCAAAGACCGAAATTGGCGTAACCACTGGCCCGATTAGCGGCTCGAAAAAAGTGCATGTGGCGGCGCATAGCGGCTCTGGTATCCGCGTGGCGATGCGGGAAATCAGTTTGGAAGGTGGTGAACTACCCGTACGAGTCTATGATACTTCCGGGCCTTATACCGACCCCAACGCCCTGATCGACATCAACGCCGGCCTGCCACAGATGCGCCGCGAATGGATTGAAGCGCGCGGTGACGTTGAGTCCTACGATGGCCGCGAGATGAAGCCGGAAGATAACGGCCAACTCGGCCCGGACCGCAGCGGTGGTGTCCCGCAATTCCCGCATGTCGTAAAGCGGCCGCTGCGCGCCAAAGCAGGCCAGAACGTCAGCCAGATGCACTATGCTCGCAAAGGTATTATTACACCCGAAATGGAATATGTCGCCGAACGTGAAAATCTTGGGCGTGAGCGGCTCAAAGAATATAAGCGCGATGGCGAAAGCTTTGGAGCGGCCGTCCCCGATTATGTCACGCCGGAATTTGTGCGTGACGAAATCGCCAGAGGGCGCGCGATTATTCCCAATAATATCAACCACCCAGAAACCGAGCCTATGGCGATTGGCCGCAACTTCCTGGTGAAGATCAACGCCAATATCGGCAACAGCGCGGTCGCCTCTGACGTGGCCAGCGAAGTCGACAAAATGGTCTGGTCAACCCGCTGGGGCGCGGACACGGTCATGGATCTCTCCACCGGCCGCAACATTCATGATACGCGCGAGTGGATCATCCGCAACTCGCCCGTGCCCATCGGCACTGTGCCTATCTATCAGGCGCTCGAAAAAGTTGGCGGCGCGGCGGAAGAACTCACATGGGAAATTTTCCGCGACACATTGATCGAGCAAGCCGAGCAGGGCGTGGATTATTTCACCATCCATGCCGGCGTGCGTCTGCCCTATGTGCCGATGGCCGCGAAACGCGTCACCGGCATCGTCTCACGCGGTGGTTCGATCATGGCCAAATGGTGCCTCGCGCATCATAAGGAAAGCTTCCTCTACGAACATTTTGACGACATTACCGAGATTATGAAAGCCTATGACATTGCCTATAGCCTCGGCGATGGCCTGCGCCCCGGCTCGATAGCCGACGCCAATGACGAGGCGCAGTTCAGCGAACTCTACACACTCGGCGAGCTCACCCACCGCGCGTGGAAATCGGATGTGCAGGTGATGATCGAAGGCCCCGGCCATGTGCCGATGCACAAGATTAAAGAAAATATGGAAAAGCAGCTCGAAGTTTGCGGCGAGGCACCCTTTTATACACTCGGCCCGCTAACCACCGACATCGCGCCGGGCTATGACCATATTACCAGCGGCATCGGGGCGGCACAAATCGGCTGGTATGGCTGCGCGATGCTTTGCTATGTCACGCCCAAGGAGCATCTGGGCCTGCCCGATCGCGACGATGTGAAAGTCGGCGTTGTCACCTATAAGCTGGCCGCCCACGCAGCCGATTTGGCGAAAGGCCATCCGGCGGCACAGGTTCGCGATGATGCGCTGTCCAAGGCGCGTTTCGAATTCCGCTGGCGCGACCAGTTTAACCTGTCGCTCGATCCGGACACGGCGATGGAATATCACGACCAGACCCTGCCAGCCGAAGGCGCGAAGACCGCGCATTTCTGCTCCATGTGCGGACCGAAATTCTGTTCGATGAAGATATCTCAGGAAGTGCGCGACTTTGCCAGCAAGCAAAACCAGAGCGCCGAAGGCTTTATCGCCAGCGAAAAACTGGGTGCAGACACAGCCGCCGCCTCGAAAGCGGCCGCCGAAGAAGGCATGCGCGAAATGGCGAAAGTCTATAAGGACAAGGGCGAGCGGCTTTACTTGCCCGAGGATGAGGTGAACGAACCGGCGGAATGAGTATGAAGTTTCTCACCCCATTGGCGCTATTAATTGCCGCGCCAGCACAGGCCGGTGACAAACCGCCTGAATTTCTCGCCAATGGGGGCGCCTTTCCGCTGTCCGAAGCGGTGCAGGTCGGAGACATAGTCTATCTTTCCGGCCAGCTCGGCTTTGACGAGAGCGGGCGCAAGCTGGTCTCTGGCGGCATTGGCCCGGAAACAAAAAGCACAATGGACCGGATCGGCACCACGCTGGCCAAATATGGTCTGGATCATGACGCCCTGTTCAAATGTACCGTGATGCTGGCCGATATTGCCGACTTTGCGGCCTTTAACACCGTCTATAAAAGCTATTTTAAACCGGGTCGCTATCCGTCGCGTTCTGCGTTCCAGACCGCCGGACTGGTGCTGGACGCACGGGTCGAGGTGGAATGCTGGGCATGGAACCCGCAAAGCAAAGAAGAACCAGCGGAGTAAACATCCCCATGGCCCTGTCTGCCGCCGCCTTGCTCAACCGTCTTCAGGCCTTTGATGGCCGGGCGGTCAGCATGTTGGGGGAGATTGCGGCCGAATATGGGGCTGAGCCAGCCTATTGCGATGCGCTGATCGCGCTGGCTGCGCATGATCAGGCACAGGTGTCGAGCGGTGCGACATGGCTGATCAAATCGATGCTGGAAGGCGGGGAGGCGCTTTCCGCTGCGCAGAGCGAAGCCCTATGGGATGAAATTCCGGCCATCCGATATTGGCAGGCGCAGCTGCATATCTGTCAGTGCGCGGCCTATCTCAGCTTCTCCGCCGACGGCGCAGTAACCATGGATCGCTGGCTTACACCGCTGCTCCACCATGACCGCCCGTTTCTGCGCGCCTGGTCGGTGGATGCGCTGTGCCGGATCGCTGCCCAGCACGTGGAATATGGCCATGCCGCCCGGGATGCCGCGCGCGCCGCCGCCAAGGACACTGCCGCCTCGGTCCGCGCCCGCGTCCGCCAGCTGGGCGATTTGTTGGCCGATCTGTAAATTTGCCAATATGCAGACAAGGTGGCAGGACCGCACAGGACCAAAGCCCCCTTCGTCATCCTGAACGTGTTTCAGGATCCATCCATGAAAGCCACCACCCATGACCATTGAAAACCCCGCCCCGATCACCCCGCAAAGCGCAGAGCAATGGCGCGCAGACGGACAATTTGTCGACTGGCAGGGCCACCAGATTTTCGTCCGCACCGGCGGCGATCCATCCGCGCCGCCGCTCCTCCTGCTCCACGGCTTTCCGACCTCCAGCCTCGACTGGCTGCCGCTATGGGCGGACCTCACCGCGCGTTACCGGGTGGTGGCGTTTGATTTTCTTGGCTTTGGCTTTTCCGACAAGCCGAAGCGGCATGCTTATGATCTGCAGGAACAGAGCGATCTCGCCGCGCATCTGGCCGAGACCTTATTGGGTCAGGATTTTCATCTGCTCGTCCATGATTATGGCGTCAGCCCGGGTCAGGAACTGCTCGCGCGGCATGGCGAGGGCAAGCTGGCGCACAGATTGCTCAGCTGCGCCTTTCTCAACGGTGGCCTGCTCCCCGCGCAGCATCGCGCGCGGCCTATTCAAAAGCTGCTCACCGGGCCCTTTGGCTGGCTGTTCGTGCACCTGATGAACCGGGAGCGTTTCGGCAAAAGCTTTAGCGAGGTTTTCGGCAAGGATACGCAGCCCGGCGCAGCGGAACTCGACGCCTATTGGGCCGTCATCTGCACCCATGGCGGCCACCGGCTGCAACACAAGTTGCTCCACTATATCGCCGACCGCCGCACCCACGGCCCCCGCTGGGAAGCCCAGCTGACCCACCCGCCATGCCCGATCGCCCTGATTAACGGCACCCAGGACCCGGTCTCCGGCGGCCATCTGGTCGACGCAGTGGCGGCGCTGAACCCGAAGGTTCCGGCATGGCGGCTGGACCATCTGGGCCATTATCCGCAGACCGAAGGAGCCGCGGATGTGATGGCGGCTTATGCGGAGTTTCGGGGTGGGTTGTGAGGGTGGCGAAATAAGGTATGCGCGAAATGGCGAAAGTCTATAAGGACAAGGGTGAGCGGTTGTATTTGCCAGCGGATGAAGTGGGGTAAGCAATAAAAGTTTTGTTAGCATTGATTCTCGCAATTGCTAAGGAGCAACTGTTGATTGTTCTCTAGAAAGGCAAATATGGCAAGAGTTTCAGAATTTGCATCATATGTATTTATAAAAAATGATTTGCGGGATTTTGGATGGAACACTCGAAATCCGTCAAGAGATCCAGCCGGAGAATTGTATACGCAACAGGAATGTTTGGACCATCAGGAAATAGCAGCTGGTTTAGGGAGGCAAAGGCCGGAATATGTTGTGAAGGTTCGCGAAAGCTCATTCTGGGTCATTGAGGCCAAAGCTACTCGTGACGCTATTGATATCGCATTTCAAGAAGCGATAGAATACGCTCGCTGTATAAACCAGTCTCAAGATATTGATGCAACTATCGTTACCGGGGTCGCGGGTTCGGACGACGAAGGATATTTGGTTAAAACTGCGGTGCTGCAATCGGATGGCACGATTGGCATAGTTGAGTACAACAAAAAACCGATAACTGGTTTCTTGTCCCCTAGTCAAGCAAGGCATTTGGTTGATGAGAAAACCAACATTTTGAATGACTTAGTTATCGATGAAAATGTTCTGTTGGGAATAGCGGAAAAAATAAACCAAGAGCTTCACAAAGCTTCGATAAACAAAGATAATCGTGCTTCGGTAATGTCGTCGATTTTACTATCGATGGTTTCAGACACACTACCGAACTTTAACGCATCTCCTGACGTTCTTATAAAAGATATAAATAATCGCGCAGAAGATGTGTTGATTAATCATTCAAAAAGAGAGTTTGCAGAATATATTGAGTTAAAGTTACCCCAAGAAACATCTGCGAAAGAAAAATATAAAGCAGCGATAATCAGAGTTTTCTTCTTACTACGAAAAATAAACATAAAAGCGGCCATGGATGGTAGCCATGATCTACTAGGAAAATTTTACGAAGTTTTCTTGAAGTATGGGAATGGCGCCAAGGACATTGGTATTGTGTTGACGCCAAGGCATATTACCGAATTTTCGGTCGACATACTCGATGTTTGTGAATCTGACTTGGTTTATGATCCTGCCTGTGGAACTGGAGGATTTCTAGTGGCCTCGTACGACAAAGTACGGCGAGAATTTCCTGAGAACATAGAGATGTTTAAAAAGCACCGTATCTTTGGTGTCGAGCAACAAGCAAATGTTGCCTCTCTTGCTATAGTCAATATGGTTTTCAGAGGCGATGGCAAAAGCAATATCATAAACGACGATTGCTTAGCTGTTTACCTGAACAGAAAAATAAGAAATGAGGAAGTTAGCGCTGAATTTGATGGAGTGTCGAAAAATCGACCCGCTGTTACTAAGACGCTAATGAACCCACCATTCGCGCTTAAACGGGACGATGAACAAGAGACTACATTTATTGATCATGCATTGGATCAAATGATCGATGAAGGGCTTCTTCTAGCTGTGATACCGGTTTCCGTATTATATTCGGGGAAAGAACTTGCTTGGCGGCGAAACTTTATCGAACACAATAGTATATTGTCGGTGATA
Organism: uncultured Sphingomonadaceae bacterium; assembly: GCA_947493215.1. GTDB lineage: Bacteria > Pseudomonadota > Alphaproteobacteria > Sphingomonadales > Sphingomonadaceae > Parasphingorhabdus. The sequence continues at coordinate 272,630 of CANLQE010000003.1, forward strand.
TCCTTCCCAAATGATCTTTTCTATCCTCAAGCTTCTGTCGAGACTGTTATTATGGTGGCTCGAAAGGGGATTCCGCAAGAAAATCAATGTTCAACACTGTTCGTTAGAATTGTAGATGATGGTTTTTTAAAGTTAAAGAAGCGGCGGCTACCTCATGGAAACACATCGCAACTTATTGAACTAAAATCTCAGATCAGAGAATTTATTCGAGGAAACGACATCGTCGATATTCCTGGTACAAGTCAGCAGAAGAAAATCGATATTTCCGATCGATATCTTGAAATTATTCCGCAAAACTATTTGGACCACCCTGCTCCGCCGCCTGAATCAATCAAAGAAGAAATGAGAAAGGTTCATTCGGAGCTGGTTTTTTCAGAAATGAGACAGTCATTTCTTTAGTGGTTACAGAGGACCAAGAGCATGAAAATCCAATCCATATTCGATCTAGATGTTGCCCGCTCTAGAAGCGCTGACGATTATACGCAGGGTGATGTTCCATTTGTAACAAATACGATAATAAATAATGGAATTGTGTCCTATGTTGAACCATTTGATACAGACAAGGTGTTTGATGGGCCTTCAATATGCATCTCTGGATTAGGTCACGCCACGGTACAAAAAGGGAAATATCTGCCAAAAGGTAATGGTGGCGATTCATGTACGATTCTCAATCCAAAGGAAAAAATGTCATATAGCCAACTCATTTATTATGCGGCTGCTTTTAATGTTCTCCATCGATGGCGATTTTCATTCGGTCGGAAGGCAAGTAAGCGAAGAATTCAAGATCTTGATATTTCACCGGTGCATTCTCAGAGTTCGTTTGATATTCACAAGGAGGTGACGAAAAATAGTGATCAGATGCTGAATCTTTTCGAGAAAAACACAAAACTCCGAGTAGAATAGGATTAAGTTTGATCACGGATTACGGCGATAGATTGCCAAACGCCTATAACCCTCGGACAACCAGCAAAAAACACCACCCTCAACCCTGATCCGTAACCCTTACCAAATTCCAGTCATAACCAAGCTCTTTCACCCGCGCCTCAATCCGGGCGCGCACTTGGGGCTCGGGCTGCGCCTGACGCGTGAGCATCCACAGGTAGCGTCCGCTGGGTTCGCCGACGATGGCCCAGCTATAATCTTCCGACCGGTCCAGCACCCAGTAATCGCCGTAAAAGGGGCCGAAGAAAGAGACTTTCAGCTTCGCATTCCGGCTGCCCTCGACGATTTTCGCCTTGCCATTGGCGGTGGTGGTTTTGCCGTCTTTGGTGCAGCTGTTGATGACCTTGATCTTGCCGTCTTTGCGCAGGGAATAATCGGCGGTCACGCCGTCGCAGCCTTTTTGAAACGGCGCTTCATAGCGGGCCATTTCAAACCATTTGCCGAGATAGCGATCCAGTTCCACCGCCTTGGCGGGCTCTGGCACCGCGCTATTGCCGACGGGTCCGGGCTTGCCGGCGCAGGCGCTGATCAGGGCAAAGGGTAACAGGCTAAGCGCGAGCTTTTGGGTGGCCGATAGTGTCATGATGATCTCCATAGCGATGCAGCATAGCTAGGCGCGCGTGAGTGCATTATGAATATGGGTTTTGGTGCATATTATTCCATGATATGCTCGCGCCAAATCAGCAAGAGGTAACGCCATGAACCTGCTCGAAAACCCCGCCCTTAAATGGATCCACTTCACCGACGCGGACAAGCGCTTCGCCTATCCCATCGACTATCACGGCGCGGTGCTGTCCGTGCGGCCCGACGCGGATGGCGCGGGCGGGCATATTGACCTGCTCTACCGCTGGGAGCCGAACGCCTATTGCCATTTCCACCGCCATGTCTGCGCGACCACCTCGACGGTGCTGGCGGGGGAGCTGCATGTCGTGGATTATGAGGGCGGCGTGGCTGGGGAGAAGCGCATCCGCGCCGCTGGCGATTATGCCGCGAAGGATCCGGGCGATGTCCATATGGAACATGGCGGGCCAGATGGCGCGCTGGTGCTGTTCAACCTCTATGCGCCCGATGGCAGGCTTGCCGATTTTCTGGGACCCGATGGCGAGACGCTGACCACCATCACGCTGGAGGATATGACCACCGGGCGGATTGCTAGCCAAGCAGCTTAGATAGCAGGCGGCCTAAGCGGCGCGGGCGGGTTTGACGATTTTATTGTCCTCATCCGACGCGCGGACAATGCGGTTCCGGCCCAGTTTCTTGGCTTCATACATGGCGCTATCCGCGCTTTTAAATGTGGCGGAAAAGGCGCTGGCCGGTCCATGGGCCAAGCCCAGCGAGCCGGTGACCCGCAGCCGCGCGGGCCAGTCTTGATGGGTTAATCTGGCGACCGCGCTGCGCAGGTCTTCGGCAATATCCGCCGCGTCCGCCTGATGACCGGGCAGGGCGATAATAAATTCCTCACCGCCCCAGCGGGCCGCCAACCCATGGGGCGCTGCCTTGGCCAATGTTTCGCTGATGCACGCGCCCACGGCTGCGATCACGCTATCGCCCTGGCCATGGCCATAGCTGTCGTTAATCTTCTTGAAATGGTCGATATCCATCAGGATCACGGGCGTGGGGCTGTCGCCATGTTCTTCCATGGCGCCCTGCAAGGCGGATCGATTTAACAATCCGGTCAGACAGTCATGGCGGGACAGCCAGGACGTGCGTTCCAGCTCGTCGGCCAGCCGCTGGCTCAGCCGTTCCACCTCTATGCCGTCGCGGCAGCTTTTATGCGCCTGAAGATTGACCGCCTTGGCAATGATGAACAGGGCGACGCACATAAACGTCAGCGCCAGTTCGGCAAAGCTGCTGAAATCCCTGGCAAACAGAAATATTCCTGCGGCGACCGCGGCCGTGAACCCGCCGAGTAGCGGGAAAGCAATGCCGGCAATCGGCGCGGCGAGCAGGACCGAGACAACCATTGTCACCAATATCGTGACCCAAGTGGTCAGCACTGCATCCGACGCACCGATGAGCATCCCGACGTCGAGCATCATCGCGGCCCATAATATACCGCTGGATGCCTCGGCCATCATCCACAGGTTTTTGCGTATCGCGATTTTCTTGCCTGTTTCGAATGCATGGAGCAGCCATTGTGATGAGACGGCAATGGCAAGCTGCGCCAATATCTGCAGGCCCAGAAATATCCATAAGGCGCGGTTATCGGTCAGGCTCGCTATCCATCCGATCACCCCGACCGGAATGAAGAGGCTGAGCTGTCCGGCCAGCCGCCGCTCTAGTCCATCGACAAGCAGCTTGCGGGAGACTTCCGTCTTATCGATATCCGCAATGTCCGCTGAAGCGGTAAAGCTGTCCTGATAAGCGGTGTGCGCCATTCCAATCCTCATATAAGCGTTGGGAACAGGCATATGCGGTTTTGGATAACAGATTGTTAATAGGCGTAAAAAAGGGACTAGAAAGACGCCTACAAGCGGGCTGTGAAAGAGATGATCCAAGGCGCTTTCCCAAAGCCGTAGATGTTTGCTAGGGTTCGGTCATGACCCAGGCTGACACACCGCTCATCATCGAAGTTTCCCTCAACGGTTCGGTAAAGCCGGAGCAAAACCCCAATGTCCCCTATGAGGACGATGACATTGTCGCGCAGGCGACCCAATGCATGGAGGCAGGGGCGGCGTTGGTGCATAATCACACGCGCGATCCTGTCTTTGGCCCGACGGGATCGATGGATGCAGAGGATTATGCGCGGCCGTGGCGCAAGCTGCTCGCCATCCGCCCCGACGCGATATTGACGCCGACTATGCCTGCCGATCCACCCGGCGGCGTGTCTGTGGAAACACGCTTTGCCCATATTGAGGCGATGGCGGAGGAGGGGTTGATCGCGCAAGGGCTCTGTGATCCGGGCAGTTTCAGCGTTTCCGTGCCGATGGCAGACGGCGTTTTTGCGCCGACCCAGCTGGTCTATCGCAATGACACGCAGGACAGCCACTATTATGTCGAGGCATGTCGGCGTCTGAAGCTGGGCATGAGCATTTCAATTTTTGAACCCGGCTTCGTCAAGTTTATCATGGCCCTCCACCGCGCCGGGAAATTGCCACCCGGTGGAATACTGAAATTCTATTTCGGCGCAGATAGTATGTCCTTTGGCCTGCCGCCCACGGCCAAGGCGCTGGATGCTTATCTGGAGATGATCGCGGGCAGCGACTTGCCTTGGTCCGTGTCGGCTTTTGGCGATGATTGTGTCGGCTGCGGGCTTGCCGAAGAAACGATTAAACGCGGCGGTCATGTGCAGGTCGGTATCGAGCCTTATGGCGGTCCGCGCACGCCGACCAATGTCGAGCTGGTGCAGGAAGTTGTCGATCTGGCGGGCCGGTTGGGGCGTCCGATTGCCACGCCCGCACAGGCCGCTAAAATCATGAACCTGCCGACTTATCCGGCGCCCTTTGGCGCCATATCGTGATGTCATTAAGAGGATAGCCTGCCATGATCCATCCCGTAAATATTGCGCTCACCGCCATTGGGTTTCTGGCTTTAACGGCCTGCGGAGTTGAAGAGGCACCGGCGGCTGATGCCGTCGCTGATGCCGCTAAGCCCGCACAGCAGAGCCAGCGCATCACCATCAACGGCTTTGAATGTGGCGATAATTGCTATCTCGATTACCGCCCGTTGGCGGAGCCGGACAGCGAACCGCAAAGCGCGCTGTGCAGTGTTGGTCCGTGCGCCGATTGGTTTGAGGAACAGGCCATGCCAGAGGAATTTGCCGGACGCAGCGCGACCGTCACCATCGGCATCGGCCAGCAATATGATAATGAGGGCAATGTCATGAGCGATGGTTTCCCGCTGATTACCAGCCTGACGCTTGATCCGCTGCAATAGAAACAAGTCCCTAAAAACCGACAGGAGCCGTGCATGAGTGAAGGCATTTTTAAAGCGACCATCATCGCGGCAGCGGCGATATTTACAGCGCTATTTTGTATCTGGATCATTCCGCCATTAGTCGCGGACCCGGACATATTCGGCGCGTTTGCGGCGGGTTTCGTCAATCCGTTTTCCAGCGGCTATTCCGCCGATGTGCTGGCGTGCTGGGTCATATTGGCGGCATGGATCGCTTATGAAGCAAAGGCCGAGGGTATCCGCCACGGCTGGATATGTGCGCTGCTTGGGGTCATTCCCGGGGTCGCGGTAGGCTTTGCGCTCTATTTGTTGCTGCGAATGAAACAGCTTCGCGAGCGCGGGGAAGGATAGTTTTATGGCGAACCAAGAGCCTCATCATATCGGCATACTCGCCCACAGCGCAGAGGGGGCGACGCTGTCTTACCGGACGGTGTGGCAAGAGGGCGTGCGCAAAATGGGCGCGCATGAGCATCCGCGCATCACAATGAGCGGAGGGGCAATGGCACCGACGCTGGACCTATGGGAGCGCGGCGATCTGGTGGCGCTGCGACAGATTTTCTGGGACGATGCAAAGCGCCTGGCCGCGGCGGGGGCAGATTTTTTCATCCTGCCTGACAATACGGCGCATATTGCTTTGGAAGCACCCGGCCCGGATTTCCCCATTCCCTGCCTGCATATTGCCGAGGTTGTCGCGGCGCAGGCGCAGGCGGACGAGCGACAGCATATCGGTGTGCTCGGCACGAGCTGGACCATGGAGGGCCCGGTGTACAAGGATGCGCTGACCCGCCGCGCGCTGGAACGCTCGATCCCTGCACCCGCCGATCGCGAGATCATTCAAAAGGCGATTTTTGAGGAACTATGTCTTGGCGATTTTAGAGAGGATACACGGCAGCAATTCGTCCGGATCATCGACGATCTAAAAGCGCAGGGTTGCGACGCCGCTGCGTTGGTCTGCACGGAAATTCCGCTGCTGATCACGCCCGATATCTCTCCGCTGCCGATCCTCGACAGCACGCGCTTGCAAGCACAAGCGGCCGTGGCGGTGGCGCTGGGCGAGGCGGCGATGCCGACATGGCGGGGCGGGGCAATGTGAGGGCGTGCCCCGCTACCCCAATTTCAGCGTGGCCCGAGTGGTGCTCTTTGACATGAAATAGGCCAGTACCGCCGCGATCACCGTTACGATTACTATGAACAGGACAGGCGAGAAGCGCAGGTCCGGCGCAGCGGTTTGCAGGATGATCCCGATGATGATGGCCGGAACCAGCGTGAGCGCGAGATGTTTGAGCGTCAGCGCCACTGGCGCAAAGCCAGCGCGGACAGCGGGCGGCAGGTCGGGCGCGATTTTCCCTGATTTACGCTGCGAAACCGTAATCGCGTAAACGATCAGGGTGAGCAAGATGCTCATCAGCACAGCGATTGCGATCAGCGTCCCGCCCAGATTGGGCGCCGGATCACCAAAGGGCAATGTACCCGGAACAAAGGGCAGGCCGCGCGTCAGCCAATAGTTGATCCCGCCCGCCAGCACGATATTCACCACCGCGTCCGTGCGCGCCTGTTTCTCGATAAACGCGTCCATTGATATTGCGGTGCCCGTAATATCGGTCATCTTCGCTTCCCCCTGTTGATGGAGCGGAGAGTGAAGGAGACCGGAAGAATGTCAAGCGGGTTGGGCTTTGCTGCGCTGTGGTCTTAATCCGTATTGCATGAAACGTCCGCTATGGGCGCAAAAGCGGAGGTCAGGAGGGGGCCTTATTTAAGGGTTGCCGTTGATCTTTTTAGTTGTGGATGGAATGACTGCTGGAACGTGAGAGGGAGCGATATGAAATATCTGTTTTGTACAGTTTTGGCCATCTTGGTGATATTGAGTTTGGCAGCAGGTGGTGCAAAGGTCTCCAGCATGCCACAGGAGATTCAATTCTTTAAGGATGCCGGTATCAATGCAACATGGCTACTACCCCTTGGCAGCGTACAAATAATTGGCGGTTTGTTGGTAGTTTATCTCCGTACAAGGCGAGTGGGTTCGGCAGTTATCGCGCTTGGGTTTCTGCTTTCCACTGTAGTGATTTTTATGACCGGAAACCCTGCATTTGGTTTCTTCTCGCTATTGCCTGTTTTGCTGTGCGCATTCATTTTTTGGCGTTCGGGCGGTTCATCACAATCGCTTTAGCTAGTATCCGCTATGGGCGCAAAAGCGGACACTAGATTGAAGGGTATTCCATACGACATGAAAAATCTGAAGTTTGCCGTTATACGCTTTTTCGGGGTGGCTATCCTAATTGGAAAAAGTTTAGTGCGGTACATCAGCATTATGGGTGCTATCCAATTAGCGTTTGAGACGTCGGCGAAAATGTGATGATTTGCAGGTGCGAGGAACAATCATAGGCAACCGAACTGCGCGTCCAGGCAATGAATTGTTGGTCGGGCTCCGATCCAAAGTTTTGAGTCCGACCGCCTACTTAACTGCCGCCTAACGCCTGCCATAGTGCCACCCGCGCGCGCGATGCTCGGCCATTGGCCATCGCGACCTGCGTCCGGGTTGTGTTGAGAGCCCGGCGGGCGTTGAGGACATCGCGAAAATCGCTCAGGCCATTGCGGTAGCGAATGCCGAGCAAATATTCGGCGTCTTTTTCGAGCTTTTCCTGCGCCATCAGCGCGGTAACTTCGGCATCTACCGAGGCGACTTGACCATAAGCGGTCTCGGTTTCTCCCAAGGCGGTGAAGACCGTCCCGCGATAGGAAGCAAAGGCTTCGCGGGCATTGGCTTTGCTCTGGTCAATCTGCGCGCCGACCCGACCAAAATCTAACAATGGCCCAGCAATGCCTGCGCCCAGACTGCCGACCACAGCATCACTGCTGAACAGATCACCTAGTGCGAAGGAGAGTAGGCCGATTGCCCCTGAGAGGGTTAGCTTGGGGAATCGCTGTGCAGCGGCAGCGGCAATGTCCGCATCAGCGGCGGCCAGTCTGGCTTCGGCAGCGGCGACATCGGGACGGGCGCGCAGCATTTCAGACGGCGCGCTCAGCGGCGGTTGCGGCGCATCGGACAGGATGGTTTCGCTCTTCAGACTGTCCAGCACCGTTGCGGTATCTTGGCCGGTCAGGGTTACCAGCGCCCCGGCAATAATGGCGCGTTCGCCGGGTAGCGCAGCTAATCGGGACCGAGCATCGGCGATCAGGCTTTGCGCTTGCACCGCGTCAAGCCCGGGAGATATTCCGGCTTTGGCTCGGGTGTCGGTCAGGCGCATCAGATTTTCAGCGGCCGCCAGATCTTCCTCCAGGACGGTCGCGCGAGCCTGCAAGGTGCGCCAGTCCACGACATTGGCGGCGATGGCAGATATCAGGCCAAGCCGAACCGCGGCCGCATCGGCAGTGGCGGCGTTGATCCGAATATTGGCCGCCCGCGCACTGGCGCGTAAGCCACCAAAGATATCAGCATCCCAATTGGCAGTGATATTAGCGCCATAGCTGGTCTGATTGCGGTCAATGCTAATTCCGGCTGGCAGGTTTGCCCCGATACTATCGGGGTTAATGCGTGTTCGCGTGATGCTGCTGTCAACATCCACCGAGGGCAGGCGATTGGCGTTAGCGCCCTTTGCCACCGCGCGTGCTGCATCGATCCGCGCCAGAGCAGCGGCCAATGTCGGCGCATTCTCTTCGGCGGCGTCTCGCAAGGCGCGAAAGGCGGGGTCATCGGTGGGAAGTAGATCATCCAGCGTCTGACGGTCCTGCGCAACAACATCGGATGCCAGCGCAAATGCAGTGGGAGGGACGACACTTGCCGGGTTCAGAGCGGGGTCGGGCTTCCCGGAGCCTAGCGTGGAGCATCCCGCCACCAGAAGAGATGTGGTCAAAGCAAGAGCAATCCTAATCGACTGGGTCATTTGGTTTCACTCGCCTTTTTCGCGCCATTTCTGGCACCATTTTTAGCCCGGACGAAAGCATCCACTTGCTGGCCGACGAAAAAGCCTTGATCGGAAGGGATTTGATAGATGAGTTGCAAGACCCGCACATCGACCCGTTCTGTGGCGGAATTGGTCAGCGAGGTTTTGGGTGTGACCAGCGGTTCTGCCCGGACAAATTGGGCTTTGACGCGCTGGTTGGCCTGTCCGCGCGGACTAACCACCGCTTCTTTGCCCATCTCGACCCGGCCAATTTCATTTTCATCAATATCGATCCGGACATGCAGCGGCGCGGTATTGCCGATTTCCATATAGGGATCACCACCACCGCCTTGCGGTCCGCCGGGATTGGCATATTCGCCGGGGCGGATATTGACCGATAATATTTCCGCAGCAATGGGCGCTTTTACAGTGAGCCGTCCGAGATCGGTCGTGGCGCGAGCGCGAGCGGCCTCGGCGCTGCGAATATCGGCTTCGGCCTGCCTGAGCTGAGCTTGGGCGGTTCGGACCGCGCCGCTGCGATCAATCACCTCCTGCCGCGATACCGCGCGAGGGTCTTCGATGCCGCTGTACAGGGATGATTGCTGCCGGGCTGTCGTCAGTTGCGCCCGGGCGGTTTCACGCGCAGCGCGGGCCTGCGCAATCGCCGCGCTGGCTTCGCTGATTTGCGAGCGGATGGCGCGATCATCAACCAGAAATAGCGGCTGGCCGGCAATGACCTGGTCGCCGGGCGATACATAGACTTTGGTGATAATGCCCGCGAGGCTGGTGCCGATACTAATCACTTCGCTCGACGGTTCGACAACGCCTGCGCCGGCAACGCTGGGATCATTGCCAAAAGCGGCTGTCGCTGTGGGCGGGCTAGTCGCTGGCTGTTCCTCGCTGCGATCTGGTTGGCCGCTCAGGACAATGATGATGGCCACGATGATGGCCACGACCGCCAGGATAGGCAAAATCGTGCGCACGAAACTCACTTCTTTGAGTCGGTTCAATAATGTCTCTAGCACCTTGTCATCCTTTGCTTAACTCTCCCGATCAATGATCGGGCATTTCTTCGCCATCATGGGTGATGCGGCCATCTTCCATGACCAATATGCGGTCCGCCAGATCGAAAATGCGGTTGTCATGAGTGACGATGATCACCGTCCGTTCGGGCGCGAGCGCGACTTCCCGCAACAGGTCCATCACTCGCCGTCCCGATTTTGCATCGAGCGCGGCGGTGGGCTCGTCGCAAACCACCAGCCGCGGTTCGTGGACCAGCGCGCGGGCAATGGCGACGCGCTGTTGCTGGCCGCCGGATAACTGCCGGGGTAACTTATCCGCCTGATCAGCAATATTGAGCTTGTCGAGCATCGCGCGGCCGCGCTCCACCGCTTCGTCGCGCTTCATGCCTGCCGCGACCAGCGGGACCGACGCATTTTCGGCAGCGGTCAAGGTCGGGATGAGATTATATTGCTGAAAAATGAAACCGATATTCGATAGCCGGAACCGGACCAGATCATTGTCGGACAGGCTGTAAATATCCTGCCCAAAAACCGAGACCGATCCGTCGGTCGGATAAAGTATGCCGGCAATGATCGAGATCATGGTGGTTTTACCCGAACCGGACTCTCCTACCAGATAGGTCAGCTCACCGGAGCGGATCTCGGCGTCGATGCCGTGCAACACCCGGATCATCTGGCTGCCAGCGCTGAATTCCTTGACGATACCGTTAATCGTGATCGCCGTGCGTTTATCGCTCATCTGAACACCTCGGCCGGCTCGGTTTTCAGCACGCTGCGCAGGGCGAGCCAGCCGGTAATCAGGATCATCGTAATGACCACAAAGGCTGTAAGGACGGGAATTTCCCAGGGTGTATAAAAGCCTTTGAAATCAGGCGAGTTGGCGGCACCCGAAGCGATGAAAATAGCGGCCAGTAATATCCCGATCCCGTAACCGACCAGCCCAACCAGCAACGCCTGTGCAGCAACCATCATACGGATTTTATTATTGGTAACGCCAATGGCTTTGAGCGCGCCAAATTGTTTGATATTGTCGCGAATGAACAGGCTGAAAGTTAGACCGACAATCGCAACGCCGACAATGAAGCCGAGCGCAACCGTAATACCAAAATTGACGGGGATGCCGGTATTTTCGATGATGAAATCAACCCCGTCACGGGCAAATTCTTCACGGGTTCGCGCTTTCAGCCCGGTGGCTTCGGTAATCCGCGTAGTGACCTGTTTGGCCGTCAGTCCATCGGACGCGCTGGCCAAGATGAAGGACATGCGGTTGCGCGTGCCGGGCACAAAAGCCAGTGCGTTGGAATAGCGAGTGTAGAGGATGACCTGGCTGGTGAAACTGGGGTCAACATCCACAATTCCGCGGATAACGGCGCGCCGGTCGTTCAATTCCAGCCGCACGCCGATGGGATCAAAGCCTTCGGGAAACAATTTCGCCGCGCCGACACTGTCAATGATTACAGCATCCGGTTCATAAAGCGCCTCGCGGCTGCCCTGAATGAATTTTTTGGGCAGGCCGATCAAGGTCGCATCATCCACACCGACGACTGTTACACCTTCCAGATCGCCCTCGGGCGTCCGCACCGTGGCCCCGGATCGCAGCAGCGGCGAGGCCCATTCGACGCCATTGACCGAGCGGACCTTGTCCAAGGCCGTCGGGGGCATCGGCAATGCGACATCGGGCGTGCGGCTGACCGGATCCATGACCCAGATATTGGCAGTTGGAATATTATAAACGGCGGTTGCCCCGCGTTCGATAAGATTGATGAAGATGGTCAGCTGCTGCGAAATAAGCAGCGCCGAAAACGCGACGCCGAATAGCAGGCCAAAGAATTTCTGGCGATCTCCCGTCAACATTCTGATGGCAATCCACGTCATCCTATCTGGCCTTTTGTGATTGGGGTTGAACATGGAGATAGTAAGAGACATAATGAACGTCAACGTTTTATTATACGGATGCGTTCATTAATGTCAGATAAGACTTCCGCCTCGATCAAGTCCACTGCGTCCAATAAGGCATTGGGGCGTCCGGTCGATACGGCCAAGAGTGCGATCATATTGGACGCGGCGCGCCATGAGTTTTTCAATATCGGCTTTGCCCAATCCAGCATCGAATCCATCGCCGCGCGCGCCGGTGTTTCCAAGGTGACGGTCTATAACCGGTTCAAAACCAAGGAAGCCCTGTTTGCCGCGGCGGTCGGCAATGAATGTGCTGTGATGCGCAAAGCTCTGTCTGTCGAAGCCACGGCAGGTGGCAGCATAAGGGAGCGCCTGGTTCATTTCGGCATGGAAATGGTCGCGTTCCTATGGCGCGATGAGATGGTCCGCTTTGAACGGCATCTTGCGGTCGAGGTGGAGCATAATCCGGAAATCGGGCTGCTATTCCTCGACGCCGGACCACGCAGGCTGCACCAGGCACTGTCGCATTTGCTGGACGAAGCGGTAGAGGCGGGCGAGTTGCAAATTGATGATACCGAACAGGCGGCGGAACATCTGTCCGGCATGATCAAGGGACTCGCCGATCTGGAACGCCGCTTCGGTGCCAATATCTCGCAGGCCAAAATACCGGACCCCAAAGCCAAGAAACGGGTAAACAGTGCCGTGGACCTGTTCCTCAAAAGCTACCGTAACGACTGAAAAGCTGTAATCGGGTCAATCGATATGATCTCACCTTCTGTCTTTATCACCGATATTTTTCGCCGGAGTTTAATTGAAATTTAGTTGGATAATCTATCACTGTAGCTTCATTCCAGGGTCCGCTTTCGGGATATTGCAGACACAACGCTAGTGTCCGCTTTGGGCGCAAAAGCGGACACTAATCGAATTATCATTTTCGCGCTGCGGCTGTAATGCTATGCCGTGGCGTGATTATGTCAAAACCACCCAAACACATTTTGATTTTTACCGATCTCGATGGAACTTTATTGGATCATCACAACTATTCAGCCAAGCCTGCTGACAGTTTTATCAAACGATTATGCGACCAAGGAACGGCGGATATCATTCCGGTTACCAGTAAAACGCGATCGGAATTGCTGTGGTTGCGGAAATCGATACCGCTCCAGAATATATTAAGCGTCACGGAAAATGGATCTGTGATCCATACATGCGGAAGTTCTCCGCTGTTCGATGATGATCGCCCGCACAGCATCATGTTGGGGATCAGATATCGTGCGATATTAGAGCAAGTCGCGAAACTCCCGCAGTCTTTGCGCAATCATATTGCCGGTTTTGCTGATATGCCTGTCGAACAAGTCATGTCCGCAACCGGTCTCAGACTTGACGATGCTCGGCGGGCTCAAGAACGTGAAGCGACGGAACCATTCTTTTGGTCGGGATCGGCCTCAGAATTGTCGGCTTTGCGCGAGATACTGATCGAAGAGAATATTCAGGTTCAACGCGGCGGGCGGTTTTATCATCTTACGGGTCAGGCGACCAAAGAGAACGCGATGGCCAAGATTATCAACGCTTTTGTTGACAGAAAACCGGATTTTCAGATCATCGCCATCGCACTTGGCGATGGACCAAATGATCTTGCGATGATCGAGGCGGCGGATTTCGGTGTCATCATGCCCAATCCCGACGGTGTGACAATTGAAACTACAAACCCCAAAGTCCGCAGGGCTCCTGTTCCAGGTCCAGAGGGCTGGGTCATGGCTGTTCAAGAGATTTTGGTAGAATTGGGTTTAAACCTGCCGGAAAGCTGATTAGGCTTGTCGCTTCGCAAAACAAGGGCGCTCATGGCTGATTTTCATCAAAACGGTACTATTTCTACTCTCCACAATTTGTCCAATCGCTCGGTCGAATCGCTGGAGGCCGATTTGATGGGCTTTCGTGAAGCTAATCCGATGGCTTTGGTCCTGCCCAGTTTGTTTTCGGAGCTGGAAGGCCCCGCGTTGGAAAATATAGTCGATGAACTATGTGAAGTGCCTTATCTGGACGATATAATCATCGGTCTAGACCGCGCGGACAAAGAGCAATTTGAATATGCAAAACACTATTTTTCACGCCTGCCACAACGCCATCATATCTTGTGGAATAGTGGTCCGCGGTTGACGGCGCTGGATGAAGAATTGAAAGAACGGGGTCTGTCACCCGCGCAACCGGGAAAAGGCCGTAACGTCTGGTTCTGCTTCGGTTATTTTCTGTCAGCGACGAATGCACAGATGGTGGGCCTGCATGATTGCGATATCCTGACCTATGATCGAGCGATGCTGGCACGGCTTATGTATCCGGTAGCCAATCCCACCTTCCCCTACGTCTTTTCCAAAGGCTATTATGCGCGAACAACCGAAGAGAAATTTAACGGCCGCGTCGTGCGATTATTGATCGGGCCGTTGCTGGCTGCACTTAAGAAAGTCTGTGAGCCTAATGACTATATTACCTACCTGAACAGTTTCCGTTACGCGCTTGCTGGTGAATTTGCGATGGGGCGGCAGGTTGTCAAAAACATCCGCATCCCATCGGACTGGGGTCTGGAAGTCGGTGTCTTGTCAGAAGTTTGGAGGAACCATTCGACCCAGTCGATATGTCAGGTCGAGATTGCGGATAATTATGATCACAAGCATCAATCGGTTTCGCATGACAATCCCAACGGTGGTCTGTCGAAAATGAGCATCGACATTACCAAATCCCTCTTCCGCAAACTCGCGACCGATGGGCAGGTTTTTTCGGCTGGTACGTTTCGTACGCTCAAGGCGACCTATTTCCGGATCGCGTTGGACCGGATCGAAACCTTCTACAATGACGCCGTAATGAATGGTCTCACGCTGGACCGGCACGAAGAAGAAACGACGGTGGAGCTGTTCGCGCAAAATATAATGACGGCGGGCGAAGTATTTCTGGAATCGCCCAATGAAACGCCCTTCATGGCCAACTGGAACCGGATCAATAGCGCCATCCCGGATTTTACCGACCGGTTTCAGGAAGCGGTGCGACTGGATAATGAGGATTAGGCGGGATTCTGTTTCACATTGCTGATCCACACGGTTTGATAGGGTGACAATGAAAAGCCCCCTTCGATATCAGTGATGGATTGGCCCGAAATCAGATCCCACCACAGGTCTCCTGCAATCAAATTAATATCTGCAAGCGATAGCGATTTTATTTCTTTGGTTACATTGGTGACGGCAAATATACTTTGCTTTCTATCCAGGCTTTGTCGCCAGATACCGAATAATCCCTCGGGCAAGGCCAATGTGAATTGCACCGCATTGGGATGAAAGGCAGGTTGTTTTTTGCGAATATCGATGAGGTTTAGAAGACGCGTAAAAACCTGCGTCTCGACCATTTCTGGATTGGCGAGCTTCCCACTAATCTCATCATAATCGAGCTGACGGCGGTTGATGGACCGGTTGTGGCCCGTGCGGTTGACCTCCTCATATCCATTGGGCGTTGCGAGCAGGCTATGAATATAAAGCGCTGGAATACCTTCCAGCGCCAGCATAATCGCCATTGCGGCCATGAAACGATCGATTTGATGCGCGTCCGGCCCTTCCAACGTGCCCTGCATGGCCTCGAAATAGGAGATGTTCATCTCATACGGCTTTTCCGTACCGCCCGGTCCGCGTCGCATGGAAAGTCTTCCGCCAAAGCCTTGAATCGTCGCCATCATCTGATCGACTTCGCCTTGCGGTAACACACCCTCGGTCGGACGCAATCCGATGCCATCATGACTCGCGGTGAAATTGAGATAGGTGCAACCGGTAAGTGCCGGCGGATTGCTGCGCGTCAAGCGCTTCAGATAAAGCGCATTGCCGGTCAGTAACGCATGGACAAGTAGCGGCGGCAATGAAAAATTATAGATGACATGCGCTTCATTTTGATTGCCGAAATAGGTCAAATTTTCATGATTGGGGATATTGGTTTCGGTAATGATGATCAGGGTTTCGGCATGATGATCCATCAATGTTCTGAGCAACCGGATGATCTCATGCGTCTCATCAAGATTGATCGAAGACGTACCAGCTTTTTTCCAGAGAAATGCCACCGCATCCAGCCGAAAAATCCGAACGCCGTGATCGATATAGGCGGCGATGATTTTAATAAACTCAAGCAACACATCCGGGTTGGTAAAATCGAAATCAAGCTGGTCGGGGCTAAATGTGCTCCAGACATGGCGATCGCCCGCCGCCGTGCGAAAGGGCGTTAGCAAAGGGTGAGACCGTGGACGAACAACCTGCCCCAAATCGGCGGCCGGATCGGCTGTATAATAATAATCCTTGCCCGGTGCTTCGTCGGACAGAAATTGCTGGAACCATTGGGATTTGCTCGACCCGTGATTGATCACAAGGTCACCCATTAACCGATAATCCCTGGCAATGGCCTCTATGTCCGACCAATCACCCAGATTTTCATCGACCTGAAGATAGTCGATCACGGAAAAGCCATCGTCTGAACTATAAGGGAAAAACGGTAAAATATGCACCGCGCCAATGGCTTGGCCGATATGCTTTTTCAAAAAGCGATGCAGCGTTTTTAAGCTATGCTCCCCTTCTGACTGGATCGTGCTCCCATAGGTGATAAGCGCGATATCGCTCTCATCCCAAAGATGTTTGTCGGCGATATCCTGCCGCTGTATCACCTTGTCCTGGTTGGACCAAAACAGGTCTATGATACGCTCCGCCAGCGCATCGCAATCATGCTCCGGATAAAGCAGCTTAAGTTGCGCAGACAGGCGGTGCAACAGATGGTCGATAGTAGCGCGATCATTCATTTGGTGGTCCGTCACTCCGAAAAGCTGCTTGACGCCGATAGGACAATCGGGCCTTTATTGTGCAGTGCATAAAACAGCAAATCCCGATTCAATAAAAGCTTTTTTAAAAGACCTTTATCTGAAGGCACTGCAACCGGCTCTGCCAGAAAATGCTATGCGCAATGTCGAATGGCCAGAGGTACCGGGGCGGACCTATTTGCTTGCGGTTGGCAAGGCAGCAACACAGATGGCCGCTGCGATTCATAATCGCTTGCCAGAAGACGCTGAAGGCCTGATTGTCACGCGACAAGGCTATGCTCAACCAGGGTTCGCGCCAGATAATTTGCACATTGTCGAGGCATCCCATCCCGTGCCGGATGCTGCGGGACTGCAAGCCGCGCAAACCGCATTGGCGGCGGTTGAAGGACTTGGCAAAGACGATCTGCTGCTCGTGCTAATGTCTGGGGGTGCTAGCGCGCTGCTCCCTGCGCCTGCTGATGGGATATCCCTCGCGGAAAAACAGGCGATTACCCGATCTTTGCTCCACTGCGGCGCGCCGATAAGTGAAATGAATATCGTCCGTAAACATCTCTCCGCCATAAAGGGCGGGCGATTGGCTGCCAGAGCCTGGCCAGCTGCAACCCATATGATCGCGATTTCAGATATTCCCGGTGATGATATCGCACTAATTGGTTCCGGACCGACCGTTGCGGATAGTTCAACTTGTGCAGAATCGCTCGCGATTATCGAGAAATATCAAATCACACTGCCGCCAGCGATACGATCGATGCTAGAGACGGGCGCGCTTGAAACGCCGAAATTTGACAATCCAAAAATGCAACGCACGACCGCCGGGCTATGCGCGCGCCCGGCCGATATGTGTGCGGCGGCGGCAGAGGCGGCGCAAGCTTTAGGCTATGAACCGCTTATGCTCGGCGATGCTTTGGAAGGCGATGCTTTAGCGCTTGGTCATGCCCATGCTGAGCAAGCGCTAAAGCTCAAGGCGGAAGGCCGCAAGGTTGCTCTGATTTCCGGAGGGGAAGCCACTGTAACCGTTCGCAATCGGGATGGACGGGGCGGTCGTTGTACCGCTTATTTGCTGGCCTGCGCATTAGCTTTGGCAAGCGAGTCAGGAATTAGCGGCTTTGCCGCTGATAGCGATGGCATAGATGGCTCGGAAGACAATGCTGGAGCATTTTTATGGTCAGGGGTCTTGGATCTTATGGCTGGTGCCGAACAGGCCCGCCATCTGCTCGAATACGACAATAGCTATATCGCCTTCAAAGAGGCTGATGCTCTCTTGATGACAGGACCTTCCGGCACTAACGTTAATGACTTAAGAGTGCTTCTCATCGACCAACCGTAATGTCCGCTTTCGGGATATAGCGGTCATTGGGCTTGCTTTTAAATCAGCGGCTTTATCATCATCTGCGCTCAGGTTATGCATTGAACGATTGTACTAATTGTCTATGATCAGGCGCAGCTGAACAGGAAGATTTCTCGTTGCCTCACAATACCCATCGAGATTGGATGCATCATTCAAATGGTGATGCAAATCGCATCGAAGCTTTTTTCTCTGGCTTGGCGTACTCCCCACATCGCCACGACAAATTTGTTATCGGTATGACTATTGAAGGCGTGCAGAGCTTTCGATATCGAGGCGAGGATCGCCATTCTCTGCCCGGCGGGATAGTTATATTGCATCCCGATGAAACACATGACGGCCGCGCTGGAACAGAGCATGGTTTCCGATATCGATCTGCATATGTGGAACCGGCGACAATTCAAGCCGCGTTAGGTGGGAAAACCTTGCCATTCATTGCGGAGGGCATGTCGACAGATCGACGCTTGTTCAACGCTGTTGTACGATTACTTGAGGGATATGATGATACTCTAGATCCCCTTAACCTCGACGACATAATGTATGAAGTTGCATGGAGTTTGGAAGCGATTAGTGATCAGCGGGAAACCAAAGGCAGCTATAATTACCGCGCGACTGAGATTGCAAAATCCTATATTGATGCGCATCTGGGCGAGCAGATTACCATGGATCAGTTAGAACAAATCTCAAACCATAATAGGTGGGAGTTATCTAGAGATTTTCGCGCACTACTTGGTACGAGCCCTTATCGATATCTGATTATGCGTCGACTTGAAAAGGCACGATGCATGCTTGCCGAGGGCAATGCCATCGTTGAAACAGCCATCGCTTGCTCCTTTTCGGATCAAAGCCACCTAACTCGCCACTTCAAAAAAACCTTCGGGCTTACACCCAAGAAATGGCAAGATGTACTGAAGGCGGGAAGCTTCTAGCGCACAATCATTCTATAAAGTTTAATCCGCGCTGATTAGACCACCACTTTAATCGCAAGGATAGTAGTGGAATGTTAGTGGAACCAAGCCTCAAAAATATCGAATGTTTTCAATATCGCTAAGCTGACTCAGCAATTGATCGAGCAAAATGCCGATTTGCAAAATGCCGACAAACTCTGACGCGCATCCTGTAAATCTATCTAAAAATTATTCGAGATTGAACCCAGATTATGAATAACAAAAAATTATTGATAACATCCTATCCAATTGTTGTTGTGCTGGGTGTCGTCCTCCTATGTATCCTGATACTCAGATTGTCTGGCTTGCTCTACTTAGGCAGTTCCTTCGCTAACGAGATGAAATTGGGCACGGTACAAACGCTTCTTTCAATTGCGGCAGTATTTCTGATCATTCGAACCGGACTTCTGCCTAAAATCAACATTCAAACACCAATTAAAGAGTGGACCAAATATTGGTGGGTCGCGACCCTTCCGACGGCTTTGTTAGGTGTGATCAACTTATTGTCCGTGGAATGGAGCAAAACAGCATTTGATATCGCTAGTTTTGCTGGCTGGACATTCAACAACTTCTCCACTGGGTTATTTGAAGAGCTGTTGCTCAGAGGGTTCTGTTTTGCCTATTTGTATCGGGCATGGCAGCATAAGAAACACGGTCTTTTGAAGGCCGCGATTGCACAGGCACTAATTTTTGGCTTCGCCCATCTGGTAAATCTGCAAAACTCTCCGGCAATTGATGTCTACGCACAGGTTATATATGCTACGCTTCTTGGCATTGGATTCGCTGGCATAGTTGTATTTTCCAAAAGCCTTTGGCCCGCAATCGGTCTTCACAGCTTGATCAATGCCGCGGGTGACATCAACCCGTTTTTTGTAGAAGGTTATTCAAGAGAAGCGCCGGATCCTGGCACCTACATTGTCGCACTTCCGCTTATCTTCATAATTTCAACATTGCCTGGTTTGTTCTTGATACTGAAAGCCGAGAAACAAGCAGTGACTGCGAATGAGTTGTGATTCCCGATCAAATTCATGCAATACAAAAATCGTTCTTCATCTACATACCCGATAGATCGTGATCCAGGCAGTTTCCAAGTTGGCAACATAGAGGTGCGCGGGATCGCGATCCGGCATGCCGATGCCGAAACTATTAGAAAAAGCGGTGGTGATGCCTTCAACACAATATGGATCATAAAAATTGCTGGTAAAAAGATATTGCACCTAGGTGATACCCCCGAACGGACCGATGCCGAGCTATCAAGCATTGTACCGGTCGATAATATTCTAACCAATCCAGAAAAGTTTGAGCGGATTGATAGCATGAAAGCAGTGCTCAAGGCCGATTCAATTATACCCATGCATTATCGCTTACCGTCCAACGGTGAAGAAGGAGCAGGTAATGATCAGCGCATGAATACCGTTGATAAATGGCGAGTCGAAAATAGGAAAGCTGCCCGATTGACCGGCAGCAGCCATAAGCTGAGCAGCTTGGTGGAAGAGATCAAGTGAGAATGATACTAAACTTTGGTGACCTGCTTCATCTCTAAGTGAAATGCGTTTGCTTGAGCTCAAAAAAGCAAGCTTGAGGCATTGATGTGAACCAAAGAACCTAATTCGATATTAACTCCAGCCACTTATAAATTTTCCGATATGGAGCTCCAAATGCCAATTATATTTGAAAAGTCAGCCATTACTTCAATGTGGCTGAAACTAGCTTACCTTATGATGGTTATCATTGTCTGCGGGGCGTTGGTTGTCGCGGGCTGGTTTATCGATGACTTTTTTGCATGGATTGTGATTGGGCTGTTTCTATTAATTGGCGCGGCAGTTGGCATCGCAACTTTCCGTGATATGTTGATATATTCCAGAGCGCGCGGCAAATGGCGTGTCGAAATCAATGGATACGAACTCATCTGGCGATCGCCGGTACAAGAGTTGTTTCAATCCTTTCGCATAAAGCTTGACGAAATCGAACTCCTACAATTTGTGCTGGTGAAATCAGGCGGAACCAAATCGCGCACCAGCAAACGTGAGTTTTTCATCCATCTCAGAGATGGACGCACCATGCAGATTCCCTCGCAAGAAGGCGGTGTGTGGGTCAATGATGTGTTTAAGGCGTTAAAGAAGCAAGGAATTGGCTACGAACATCAGAGCATGCGGAGTGAGAAATTTCATCCGCAGCGAAAGAGCTTTGTCATCATACCAATGGAGGATTGGCCTACGTAAGTTTACATTCGTTCAATCGGTGAAAATTTTTTCAACGTTTGACTAGATTTATGAGCAATCGGATACTGAAGTCCAGTAGCGTCCAAAATAGATAAAACAGGCACCCAATTACAATGGACACCGTGAGATAAACTGGCATCCAGGTTATTCCGCCATTACACGCTTCATATTCAACTGTTTTGATACAGTCATTTCCTACCCAGGCAAAAGGAACAAGAAAGCTACATATCGCGAAAATTGTGGCAGTTTTGTATGTTTTGGTTTTGATCATGCAGAATGTCGCCACACCGATGGTAATCAATATCGCCAATATCCAATAGATTTCAATTGAGCTCATTGCCCGCTTCCAAAGTCGTTGATGTTTATCCCAATAAGAATATTCGTTTTCCAAAGATCAAGGTGGGTAGGATTGTCTTCCAATAATCAGCAAAATGTAAACATTTATGCGTCTGTTTTGAGATATTGCAGTCACAACGCTTGTGCCCGCAGTGGGCGCAAAAGCCGGCAATAGATTTCAACTAATATAGAGATTTTCGATAGAGCTTATCGACAGTATTTTGGTCAACCGGTCCAACGTCCATCCCCGCATGATCCCTGACGATTTCATTCAGTGTCGCAACTGGTCGCTCTTGTGGCCATGTTTCCGGTTTCCACAATCCAGCTCTCATCGGTGCCTTTCCGCAATGGCTGAAAATTTCATCCACTGAAATTCTCAATACTGTTTTCGGGCTCCTGCCCTTTACCGCAAAGTCATTCAATATTTCGGCATCAATTAGAATATTCGCACTGCCATTTACGCGAAGAGTTTCATTCACGGCCGGAATCATAAAAATGAGCGCCACACGAGGGTTTTTCAGAAGGTTGATCATTCCATCAAGCCTGTTGTTACCCGGCCGGTCTGGCAACAAGAGATGCTTGTCATCCTGAACCATCACAAAGCCAGCGGGATCGCCCTTGGGCGACACATCAAGACTTTCGCCATCAGTTGTTGCTAAAATCAGGAAAGTTGAGTTTGCGATGAACTCTCGGCAGTGCCTATCCAGCGACTGAATTACTTTTTGGGCTGCTCTCGGGTTTGGTTGGCCATAAAGCTTGCGAAGGCGTTCTTCCGTCATCATAATTGAAACCTCCATTTCGACGACTAGAGTTTGATTGAGTGAACTAAGACAATGCTAAAAGTTAGGGAATCAGCCAAGATTGTTTCCATTGCTTGGTTCTTTCATCTCTTCGGTATTCAAGACGCTCATGAAATCGATCTTTCCTGCCTTGCCAGAATTCGAAGTTATCGACTTTGATTTTGTACATGGACCATAAATTTGGTCGAGAGATGGGGGCCGAACATAAGACTAGTTTCTGCGTCTGATTATAGATTTTGATAAGCTGTTCGCGAGAAGTCTCTTGGCTCTGCCGCCCGATACTAGCAATTGCTTGAGCGCTCCGCTCTCTCGCATTAAAAACCTCATCAGACCTTTCGTTTGACAGAGGAGTCGCTATTCCCCGAACATGAATCTGTTGGATAGTTTCCCTCCACCAAAGAGTACCAGATACCGCCGCGTTATTCGCGATGTCCCGGCATTTTTTGCTGTTTCCACTTGACGCGAACTCAACAGCTCCGTTGGTTTCTTTTAAAAGAACCACTCTGGTGCTAGGCATCCCCTGCAAATCTACCGTCGCAAGAGTCAGTCCATTAGGTTCTGTAACACCAACGCGTTTCGCTTCGGAGGTCCATTGCGTAAAAAGTTCCCATGGGTTTTTTGGAGGAGAAGATAACCAATTGTCCACCAGATCTGGATTTCCGTCTAAACTCATAGTGTTAACCTAATATCGAAAAACGAAAATAGCTGAAGTTAATCCATTGTAACATCAGTTTTGGTTGCGAAAAGACGCGAAGTTTTGATCAGTTTCATTGGTTTGGTTCCCGATTGTTTCTATGGGTCCAGTTGTTTTAGCGCCTGTTCAAGATAGGCCTGTTCAGACTTCAAGAGGTTTGCCTCGAAAGGGCTGCTTTGCATATGACGATAGTGCGCCATCAAGGCAGGATGATCTTCAGGCTTTGGCAACTGCTGAGCATGCTCAAGGTTAACAAGCTGAGCATAAACCGCGATATCTGCGATCGACATATGATCACCAGCAAACCAGGTGTTGCCGTACAGTTGGGCATTTAAATATGCTAAGGGCTCGGGAAGCTTGTTGACAACAGTATCTCGGACTGTGTCTAAATCCTGTGCTTTCCCCAAAAGCGGATAGACAAAAATCGGTCTAAACACGCCCTCGCTGATAACGTCGAACAAGGCCGTATCCGCATATTCCTCAATCCAGAGTGCTTTACCAAGATCCTCTGGTTTATCGGGAAGAAGAGAAGGAGAGCTGGGGAACCGCGCTTGAAAATAGCCACATATCGCTGAACTATCAGCAAGAGTGTAGTCATCATGTTCGATAACCGGAATCCGTTTTAGCGGATTTAACACCGCAAGCTTTTCAGCAGATGTGTATGGATTGAGGTCATGACTTTCAAAATCTAGCTCCATTTCCAAGGCGGCGATTGTGACCTTCCTGGTGAAGGGTGAAAGCGGTGATCCATGAATATTCAAAGGCATAGAAACTATCCTAGTTTTTTTGTTTTTTGGAAGGAAGGCGTACTAAGCTTAACAACAGCAAAGTAGACAGAACCACAGCTATAAGCACCGCAAGATTCATACCTCCAACCGCCATCTGTGTGCCGTCAGAGTGGAGCATCGAGCCGCCATAAGTTGATGCTGTAGCGAAGGCCAACAGAAAAGGGATGCTGATGATCAATGATAGAATAATCGCCAAATGCGGAGCACGACCTGACCAAATGAGGAAGACAGCGAGCGCAGACAATGCAGAATTGGTCAACAGCTGCCAGGCTTCATGAAGACGGGCATGGGCCGGCCAAGCGGGATTAAGAAGATGGGTTTCGTTGAGTTCCAAAATGGGGATAATAAGCCCCGATACCAAGGCACTCAGGGTAACCACAATTGCAGCGAATCTATACATCAACAAGTCACTCCAATGATATTGACACTGTCCATATATAAATAGATATTGACGGTGTCAATTTTTATTCATAGCGCAGTGTCTGCAAAAATACTTTTATTATTTTGAGCAATTGACTTTGATATTGACACTGCCAATATAGTGGTATGGTTAAAGCAAAGGGATTTCATCATGGTGACCTGAAGCGTGCATTGCTGGGCGCCGCACTGGAGCTTCTAGATGAACAGGGGGATGCCGGGGTCGGAATACGAGCTGTCGCGCGCAAAGCCGGGGTATCCCATGCTGCGCCCGTCAATCATTTCAAGGATCGCCGCGCATTGCTGACTGGTCTCGCAATAAAGCTGTTCGATGATATCCAGACCAACATATCAAAACGACTGGAAAGCGTATCAAATGATCCCGCTATGCGGATTGAAAGCGTTGTTAAGTCGTTTTTCGAATATGGTGCTGAACATCCCAACCGTTACGCATTGCTATGGCGGAATGATGTCGTAGACCATGAATGTGATGAGATGCGCATCCGCGAAGATGCTGTATATGATTTTATCTGCAATGAGATCAACAATCTGACCGCCGGACGCAATATTGATACAGATACGGTGGCCATCGGCCTTTGGTCGATGATGCACGGCTATATTGATCTAAAAATCGTAGGTATGTTCGAGGAACGGGAAGACAGCGTTACCGGAGAGGATCGCCCTGAAGCCCTCATCAAAATGTTTCGAACCATATTTGATCAATATGGTCTGTAGTCGATCTGATTTCGATCAGAGCTTGGTCGATCACGATAAGGCTGGAGCCAATATTGATGATCAGAAGTCTTATATTTTCCTTGGAATTCATATTCACCTCAAAACCATCCTAAAGCCGCCCGGAACTGATCATGAGCAACAATATTAAGTTTGTGGCTTTGTCTAAACTTGGCGCTGGAGATTTCGAACATCTCTCCGGCAACCTGGAAGATCATCTGAATAAAACATGCGACCTGTTGTCTCAATGGGGGGCAGGCGATGAACTGAAGGATGCTGGACTATATCACGCTGCCTACGGAACGGCGGGATTTGATTCTGCGATGGTTGATACAAGTCAACGAACAAGGATCGCAAACATCATCGGGGAGCGCGCTGAGAAGATCGTCTATACATACTGCGCCTGTGATCGAACAATCGTTTGGCCTTGTCTTGATGGTTCCCATTCAGTCAAATTCCGCGATCGCTTCGAAAAGCAAACGGGGTTGCTCGAAGGTCATGACCTTAAAAATTTCTGCGAATTGACTATCGCGAATGAGGTGCAGATTGCCATGGATAACGAAGAGTTCGGCCAGAAAAATGGCCCGTTTTTTCGTGAACTGGTGCATCGGCTGGGTCAAAATTTGAGCCATGAAGCACGATTAGCGGCGGCAAAAATATTCGCCGGCTGAAGTATGAAGCATTATCGGAAAAACGAACCCACTTTCCAAATTCATGCATGTGCATTTTTGACTAAACAGCGGAGATCTAGGTGATGGATTCGAGATGGAACTTTCCTTTGAACGGCGGCTGCCTTTGTGGAAAAATACGATTTGAGATTACTCAAAACCCAATGCTGACGTTGGCATGCCACTGCAAAGGTTGCCAACAAATGACTGCAAGTGCTTTTTCGTTAACTGTAGCAGTGCCGTCGAATGGTTTTGAGATAACCAAGGGAAAACCAATCATTGGCGGTCTCCACAAGCTACAATCCCGTTACTATCATTGTGATTGGTGCAAGAATTGGATTTTTACCCAACCGCGACCTGATATAGGTTCTACCAGCGTCCGGGCGATGATGCTTGATGATACCGACTGGTTTGAGCCATATATTGAGGTTTGGACAACCGAGAAACTATCATGGGTCACCATTCCGGCAAAGCACAGCTTCGAAACCCAACCCAAGATGAGCGCGTATGCCCCGATAATTGATGAGTTTGCGGAACTTCAATGAAGCGAGTAAATCTATTGTTCTACCGTCGCCTGCCGAGAGTTGGCTTGAACATACAGTGATTGATTTGGATAGTGAACACCACCTCAATGTCCGCTTTCGGGATATTGCGGACATGAGCGTGAAGTGCATTTCGCAGTGGATTGTTGGTGTTTCCAGCCGGTATCGCTGCGCCGGCGATTTGCTTTCCCCCGGCATCAGGTCTAGCCTTTTCCGAGGGTCGTCTTGAGGGAGGGACAATATGATTGGACGTTATAGCTTTTTGCAAGTCGCTTTGGTGCTATTTGGGGTCATTTTCTGCCTGATCTATCCGCTGGCACTGGTTTGGCCATCGGGATGGATGTGGCATGAAGGCGCGCC
The DNA here is from genome assembly GCA_947493215.1 of uncultured Sphingomonadaceae bacterium. Classification (GTDB taxonomy): domain Bacteria; phylum Pseudomonadota; class Alphaproteobacteria; order Sphingomonadales; family Sphingomonadaceae; genus Parasphingorhabdus. Next base: position 298,950 of record CANLQE010000003.1, read on the forward strand.
GCAGGCTTCGCATTATTACATGATGATCGTTGGGGTTTACGCGACTTTGGGGATATTCCTGATCCGCGCCGCCGCCAATCCATTGGCGCATCGCTCGCTCATTTGGTTCACCGTGTGGTCGAGCGTGGTCCATGCCGGGATCATGGCGGTGCAATCGCTGCAAAATCCCGAGCATATGGGCCATATGCTGGGCGATGTTCCGGCGCTGTTGCTGGTGGCGGTGGTGCTTGGCTTGTTGCTGCGCGGGGCCAAGGAAGACGCGGCCTAGCGGTTACAGCCTATCACAAACTCGCATTTCCCTTTGCCGCCCGAAATGTAACTTTGGCGGTCAAAGGAGCATTGCCGATGCAAACCGATGCCAAGACTGTTCAGACCGAAAAATATAGCGTGCCGTTTGTGGAGCGCACGGGCATGCGGCCGGTGGAAAAGCGCCGCGGTTATATTCACATGCTGATGCCGCTTGCCGGGAATGAAAATCATGTTGGCGTGATGTATATGGGCGCCTTTACCGTGCTGGCAGAGGCGGCCGCGGCGACGCCGGCGATTGATTTTCTCGACAAGCAGCGCTTTTTTCCGATCATCAAGGACCTGTTCGTCGACTTTCGCAAACCGGCGGGCAGCGATGTCACGGCGGAATATAGTTTGAGCGAGGAGGATATCGCCGCCCTGCAGGCCGATTTGGAGCGCAAGGGGTCTGCGGGATATTTGGCCGAGATACCGATGAAGGATGCCGAAGGCGTGACGGTCGCCGAGGCCAAGGTGACGGTAAAATTGCTGAGCCACGGGTTTCAGAAATAGGAGGGACAATGGTCGCCGGAAAATAAAGCGGAAAAAACTGCTTTCCTACAAATATCCATATAGGTTATATACTTCCTTATAATAAACCAAAATATAGCCGTTCGCCCTTTGTCTTCCACCCCCGATCGGTTGAATCAAACCGCAGATTGTCCGGAGGCAGACACCTTACGCCGACGCCATAGCGGCCTCGCTATTGTGCGATAGCCAATCTTACGAAAGTTCCAATCTTTGAAGAGACTTGCCATGATCAAATTGACCTTCTGCCTTAAGCGCCGCCCCGAATTTACGCGGGAGTCGTTTCAGGATTACTGGCGCACGCATCATGCGCCCAAAGTCGCAGCAGCCCAAGAGGCGCTGGGGATACAGCGCTATGTCCAGTGCCACAGCTATGCAATGCCGATGGCCGAAGCGGCAGCCAAGGCGCGCGGCATGGCAGTGGGTGATAACCTCCATGATTTTGATGGCGTTGCGGAACTCTGGTGGGACAGTCAGGAGGCTTTTGAGGCCGCGATGACTACCGAAGAGGGGCAACGCCACGGCAAGATACTCGCTGAAGACGAAGCAACGTTTATCGATTTTTCCCGTAGCCGGTTTTTCATGGTCGAGGAAAATGTCGTGATTGGCGATTAGGCTATGGCGATGCTATGCGGTGAAGAAAAGGGAGAGACAAGATGCGGATGATGGTGACTTTATTGGTGGGTGCGGCCCTTGCGGTGCCAGCACTGGCCCAAGATGCTGAGAAAAATTGGTACCCCAGCAAATATGGCGCGGACGATACAAAGGGCGCGATGAACAATCTGTCCGAAGCGGGCACGGTCAATGCGGCAAAGCTGATCAAAACCGGCAAGACCTATGCGCTTGGCGTTGTGACGGGGCCAACAACGCCCGCCTATCCGCCGCGATCCTACAGCGCGACGATCCTGCAATCCAATGACGGGCAGGGCGGTTCCATGGGCGCGAACAAGGTGACAGCCCATGACGATATCATCCATAGCTGGGTCGGCATCGGGACACAGATTGACGGCTTTGCGCATTTGGGCATCGATCATCATTATTATAATGGCGTGAAGGGCAGTGAGCTTTATTCCCCTGCTGGCGTGACGAAATATGGCACGGAGACGATCCTGCCTACCGCAACGCGCGGCGTGCTGCTCGACATGACCAAGCATTTTGGCAAAGCTGTTTTGGAACCGGGCACGGCGTTTAACCGCGCAGAAATTGACGCGGCGGCCAAAGCGGCTGGTGTGACGATTGGCAAGGGCGATGTGGTGCTGTTCCACACTGGCTGGATGACCAAGGCCGCCAGTGATCCACAAGGATTTATCGCGCAGCAGCCGGGACTGGGCGTTGAAGGTGCGGAATATCTTGCCTCGCTCGATGTGGTGATGGTTGGTGCGGATACCGCCGCTTTGGAAGCGATCCCGTTTGAGGACCCGACCAAGCCGTTTATTGTGCATCAGACATTGCTGGCGAAATATGGCGTGCACGTGTTGGAGAGCATCAACACGGCGGAGCTCGCCAAAGATGGCGCGACCGAATTTATGTTCGTGTTGGGTCAGCCGCGTTTCAGGGGCGCAGTGCAGATGGTGATTAATCCGGTAGCGATCCGGTAGCAGAGTGTCTCGTCGCTGGTCGGACTATTCCGGTTCGGGGGCGAACATAGCCATCAGCTCGTCGCCGGTCATATTGTCGGTCTTTTCGGCAAAATTATAATAGGACGGCTTTTCGTCAATAAAAACTTGCGTCTTGAAGGTCAGGCCGTCCTGATCATCGAATATGCCGGCGGCGATCATATATTGGCCGGTTTCTTTGAGTCGGTAAAACAGGTTGGCGCCGCAGGTCTTACAAAAGCAGCGTTCTGCCCATTCGGACGAGCTGTAAACGGTGATATTGTCCTCTCCGGTAACAGTAACATCGGCGCCGCAATCCAGCTCGATAAATGGCCCGCCGCCCCAGCGCCGACACATCCCGCAATGGCAGGCGCCGACATCTTTGCTGGCTTGATGCGCAGTGATTTGAACCGCGCCGCATAAACAATGGCCTTTGCGCTCACTGGTCTCAGGTAGGTTAGGGCCATCGGTCATCGTCGCTCTCCTGTTGCTATGTAAGGGCGGGTATGATCCAGACTAAGGACATCGCGACCAGTGCGGCGAGTAAAGACCAAGCAAGCACCCATCGGACCCCTTGCGGGCGGGTTTTGTTGCTGGCTTCTTTCTCCGTAACTAATATTTCATCTCCGTGGCGTTCCATTGGGCCTTCCTTCCAAAACTGCCCTCCACTGCGTATCATAACATAGTTTGGACGAATTGTTCAGTGCGGCTATGATTTGGCGCGAAACGGCCAGTTAATGACATTGCCAGCGATCAGCGCCCACCAGATGAAGACCGGTTGAAACAGCAGCCTTGGTCCGTGATAGGCCCAGCTCGCGGTCTCGCCACCAACCGCGATATTGTTGATCGCATGGTTGATGTTGGCTGGAAAGACGCACAGCGCATAGAGCGCAAGTCCGATACCGGCGGCATAGCGGACGCGCGGGATAAGCGTGGGCGGGATGAGCAAACCAATGGCGCCAGCAATCTCCGCGACGCCGGTCAGAAACACGACCTGCTCTGGAAAGGGCACCCAGTCGGGCGTGATCGCCAAAAACCCGCCGGGACTTCTGATATGAGCGATGCCAGCGAGCAGGTAGAAGACCGCCAGCAGCAGCCGGAAGAACCGGCGCAAGAGAGAGTCCTTGATGGTCTCGTTTATGGATAGTGTGTTCATCGGCTTCTCCCCATACGCGCAACGACTGTGACAAAAAATGCAGTGGACCAACCGAGCAATATGATGCCGTTAACGCCCTCAATGGCTGCCACCATCCGCCAGGCCTCAGCAAAACCTTCATCATCATAGCCAGTGGTGGCATAAGTGATGGTCGAGAAATAGACCGCATCTGACAATGTCGGTAATGCGTCGAGCCAGAGATAAACAAAAGCATAGACCCAAATCTCGATACCATGGAGAACGAAAAGGCCAAGGACCAAGCTGAGTGTGACGCTGATACCCCGCAACGACATTGGATGGATATGCTCTTCCGCCTCTTCGCGCGCCTCGACCCTCAGAAACCGGGCAAGCGCAAGAATGCCGATGCCGTGGATCAAAACGGTTAGGAGAACCATGAGGGCGCTGACAAATAGTTGCTCAAACATGGGGTAAACTCTGCGCAAGTATAGAGGCAGCAGTCAAGTCGCGATCAGCCTTCATCTCCCCAGGGGGCTGGAGGGATATCCACTGGTTTTGATAAATCAAACTCGACGCGGAAAAAACGACCGCCGGCTGTTTCGGGGCGGCGCAGTTCATAAGCAAAACGGGCATCTTGTTCACCCGGCGGACTGATCTCTACCGCCCAAGTGTTGGTGACGGATTGATCGAGGCCCGTTGTTTTGAACAGAGCTACAGACTCTTCGTCGACGGGAAACTCTTGGCGCTCGTTGGTGCCCTCTGCTGCCGTATCTCCGCCATAGTTGCTGACCTCATCAAGCGACCCGTCTTCATGACGATGGCGGTGTTTGAGACGCAGGCCGTTTTCGGTGCGGGTGATCATCCACGTCCGGGAGCGGTTCCACGTGCCGTCGGCGTTGCCGATATGAAAAGGGATTTGAATCTGATTCTGATCGCAATGCGCGACATGCATGATCATCGGCTGGCCCATCATATCTGCATCCGCTTCCTGATCAGAAACTAGCTGCCCCGGATAAGCCTTGCCGCACAGGATAGATAGGCGGTCAAAATAGATATCCTGAGACGATGGATCGGGCGCAACTGGCGGCGCACTGGGCTCACAAGCCGAGAGGGTCATAGTCAGGAGCGCGGCGGAGACGGTGCCCGCAATTTTAAGTGTCTGTTTCATAAGATAAAGCGCTACACTTTATTGGCGGCAAACGAAAGAGTTGCGATGATGGTATTGCGAAACATATTCGGCCAATTACTGGTGATGTTAAGTGATATTCCCATGATTCCGCTCTTGCTCGGTCTGTACATCACTGGATCGCCGCTGGTGGACCAGCGGTTGGTTGCGGCAAGGATAGAATCGGCATGGATGCTGAGGTTGCGGTGGATATTGTCGCTCGGTTTGGGTGTGTTGACGTTGACAATGGCGGCCATTGCACTGGTTTCGACGCCCTAAAGCCTCGGATTGGCGTATCTCAGCGGTCACACGGTTTGCTAAGTTGTAAATAGGCTGCTATGGGCCGTCTCAGCTAATAATCGCGTACGACGAAATTCTGGTTTCGCGCCCTTTTGGGTCGCATACTCTTTTTTCCTTTATCTCGACGTTGGCCAACCCGTTTGACTCAGGCAAATCCGCTTGAGCCAAGCATAATTATGTTATGAATAGGAATAAGAATATGCCTACAGGCACAGTAAAATTTTTCAACGCGGACAAAGGCTATGGCTTTATCGCTCCTGAAGATGGCGGCGATGACAGCTTCGTGCACATCACAGCCGTTCAGGCAGCTGGCATGCAGTCGCTCGAAAAAGAGCAGCGTTTGTCATATGACGTTGAAACCGGCAACAATGGCAAAAAAGCAGCTGTAAATCTTCAGCAAGCTTAAGCCAATCGGTTAGAATTTTAGAAAGGGCGGTAGTGCGAAGGCACTCCCGCCCTTTTTTTGTCTGTCCTACATGTCCACTGATATGTATTGTCCTGGTCTGAACATCGCTGGGGCATATCAATGAAAACTACATTTCGCATATTATTGGCCTTGGCCGTCATATTGGTCGCTGCGTTTTTTATATTCCGCACGCCGGACACGGATCGGACTGAAATGATCGCCAAATATAGCAATGATGCGTCGCAATTTGTCGACGATGGCGTAGGCGGCCAAATTCATTATCGCGATGAGGGCAATAAAAACGGTCCCGCGATCCTGCTGATCCATGGTTCGAGCAGCATATTGCAGACTTGGGAGCCGGTGGTGGCTTTACTGGGCGATAAATACCGCCTGATCTCACTCGACCTCTATGGTCATGGCCTTACCGGTCCACAGGCAAAGGGCGACTATAGCGCGGACGCAAATATCGCTGCGGCGGTTAAAGTGCTTGATACAGTCGGCGTGGAACAGGCCTATTGGGTTGGCAACAGCATGGGGGGCTGGTTGTCATGGCGCGCGGGTCTTGCCGTGCAAGACCGGGTGTCAGGACTGGTTTTGATTGATGCTTCGGGGGCGCAAACAGAAGAAAAAATAAAACCGTATCTCGGCGCACGGCTTGCACGATCGTCCGTGGGGCAATTGCTGTTACCTGAAATTACGCCTAAATTTCTGGTTCGTTCTTCACTGGAAGAAAATTTTGCGCAGCCAGAACGGCTGACTGATGATCTAGTGACACGCTATTGGGAACTATTGCGTTTTCCCGGTAATCGACGGGCTACGCTCGCCCGTGGGCGCACGCCACGTGAACCGGAAAAATGGGATGAGGTAGGCAGTCTGAAAATGCCGGTACTGCTGCTCTGGGGAGAACAGGACAAGGTCATTCCGGTGTCTCATGCCAAGGCTTTTGAAGCGGTGATACCCGGTTCCAAACTGATTATATACAAGGACGCTGGACATCTTCCGATGGAAGAAACGCCAGATCAAGTGGCGCGGGACATCGGTATCTGGATCGAGGAAACCGAGGCGACTGGCGGTCAGGAAACAAAATTGGAAGAGGCGAGCTAGGCGTCTTCAACGCCCGCTTTTCGAAGTTCTGGTTTTAGGCGCCCGGTCAACCACAGGCCCCACATTTTGAAATCGGCGAACAGGGACCAGAGTGGATAGGTGAAGGTCGCTGGACGGTTTTTCTCGACCCGCCAATGGGCTATCCAAGCGAAAAAATAACCCGCCAGTGGCATTGCCAGTAACAGCATCCAATTGGTCGTGAACAGCGAATAAAGCGCGATCAGGACGACCAGGCTGGTCCCGATATAATGCAGATTACGGGTCGCCGGTTTGGCATGTTCCTGCAAATAAAATGGCCAGAATGTATCAAAACTTTGATGTTCTTTTGGTCTGTTGGCTGTCATTAGCCTGGTCCTTCTTCCGCTTGCTTGCCCTTTATATATCAGGCTGGCGGCAAAGACCAGTCGACCGGTGGCAGGCCATTCGCCTCGAGAAAGGCATTTGCTTTGCTAAAATGCTGGCATCCAAAAAAGCCATTATATGCGGATAGCGGGGAAGGGTGTGGTGCTTTCAAAACCAGATGCTTGCCGCCTTGCTCGACGCTCTGGACAAATCCCGCTTTCTTCTGCGCATAGCTGCCCCACAGCAGAAAAACGACCGGCTCTTCTTTCGCCGCAATCAGGCGGATGATGGCATCGGTAAACTGCTCCCATCCCTTGCCGCGATGGGAGGCCGCTTCGGCTTTCTCCACCGTCAAAACACTGTTCAGCAGCAGCACGCCTTGGGTGGCCCAGGATTCCAGAAAACCGTGCGAGGGCCGCGCCATCCCGATATCGCTTTCCAATTCCTTATAAATATTGACCAGAGAAGGGGGCGGCCGGACGCCGGGCTGTACGCTGAAGCACAAGCCATGCGCTTGTCCGGGGCCATGATAAGGGTCTTGCCCCAAAATCACGACGCGAACCCTGTCTAGCGGCGTCAGGTCAAGCGCCCGAAAATATTCACTGCCTTTGGGGAAGATGTCCTTCCCGACCTCTTTCTGCTGGATCAAAAAGTCGCGCAACTTTGCCATATAGTCGCTGGAAAATTCCGGCGTCAGCGGCGCCTTCCAGCTTTCATGCAATTTTATGTGATCAGTTTCGGTCATGTCCGACAAATAACAAGATGCCCGCAATTGGCAATCAGGCAGCAACATCGCTTGCTAGTTGCGAGAGGGGACTTTACGATATTAACCAACAAAACAATATGCTCCCCAAGATTTTATGAGAATGAAGATTATGACCGACGCTAACACTCCCGTAATTTCCGCCACTGGCCTGTTTACGCCAAGCGACAGCATCAGCAATGAAGAACTGGTTTCCAGCTTCAACGCCTATGTCGATTTACACAATGAAGAAAATGCAGATGCTATTGCCGCTGGTGAGGTTTCTGAGTTGCAACATAGTTCGGTCGAATTTATCGAAAAAGCATCGGGGATCAAGTCGCGCTATGTGCTGTCGAAAGATCCGATTTTGGACCCGGAAACGATGTGCCCGCAAATGCCGGAGCGCCCCAATGAAGAAATATCGATCCTCGCTGAAATCGGCGTCAAGGCGGCCAAACAGGCACTGGTACGGGCCGGACGGAAACCCGAAGATGTTGATGCTGTGCTCTGCGCTTGTTCCAATCTTCAGCGGGCCTATCCCGCGATCGCGGTCGAAATACAGGATGCGTTGGGCATGGGAGATGGCTTTGGTTTTGATATGAATGTTGCCTGTTCATCCGCGACTTTCGGCATCCAGACCGCAGCGGACTATATTCGCTCCGGTAGTGCCAAATCGGTCTTGGTCATCAATCCGGAAATCTGTTCGGGCCACTTGAACTGGCGCGACCGGGATAGCCATTTCATCTTTGGCGATGTCGCGACGGCAATATTGGTTGAAGCGAAGGATATTGCTCCAGCCGAACATTGGGAGATTGTGGGGACCAAGCTGAAGACCCAATTTTCCAATAATATCCGTAATAATTTCGGCTTCCTCAACCGGACCAGCCCGGAAACGCGAGACGATGTGGACAAGCTGTTTGTCCAAGAAGGTCGCAAGGTCTTCAAAGAAGTGGTTCCCATGGTCGCACAGATGATTGTCGAACAGGCCGAGCGTTTGGGAATCCAAAATACAGATCTAAGGCGGCTCTGGCTGCATCAGGCCAACGCCGGCATGAACCGATTAATAGCGCAGCGCGTGCTGGGCCATGAAGCCAATGATGATGAAAGCCCGACGGTGCTGGATACTTACGCCAACACGTCATCAGCTGGATCAATCATTGCCTTTCACAAGCATAGTGCCGACCTGTCGGACGGGGATATTGGACTTATCTGTTCCTTTGGCGCAGGATATTCAGCAGGAACGGTTTTCGTAAGAAAAGTCGCTTGATAGGGGAAAATATAATGACAATGACAGGACAATGCCTTTGTGGGTCAGTAAGCTACAGCGTCAGTGGAGAACCGCAAATGTCAGGTGTCTGTCACTGCAAAAACTGCCAGCGCCAGTCCGGTAGCGCCTATTCCGTATTATTCGGCATCGCAAATGATCAACTGAACATCACCGGTGATTTGACGACCTATCAAGACACCAGCGAAACGGGCAATGTTGTAGAGCGCCATTTTTGCGGAAAATGCGGTTCGCCGCTGCTGTCCACTTTGCCAACGCAACCGGGCATGACCTTTGTCAAAGCCGGGACGTTGGATGACACCAGCCACCTGAACCCGCAGGTCCATTTCTGGACCAAGAGCTCTCAGGATTGGGTGACCATTGACCCTGATGTGCCACAAATAGCGGGCAATCCGGGTTAGAGCCGCGCCATGACAAGTATAAGAGCGCGGCTGCTTGCCAAGGCCCTTCCGCTTACCGGCTTGAAGGCGGTATTTTCTAACGAGGCGAAGCTCAGGGCAAGCATTGCCAAAGCACGGGCGAAGCCAGTTGCTGCACCGGGCAAGGCTTTGCACCGCAAGTTCGACGTTGCCGAAACCATCAAAGGCAGCCATCCGATATTCACCCTATCACCCCAATCCGGAAGCCGTCGCCGCATTTTGTACATTCATGGCGGTGCCTATGTTCTAGACATGCAACCGGGATATTGGGGACTGTTAGGAGAGATGGTTGATCGCACCGATGCCGCCGTGGTCGCGCCTTGCTATCCATTGACGCCAGAACATGACTGGCAACAAAGCTATGACTGGATGATGCAGGTTTATGATGAACTGGTCGCGGAAGTCGGCGCAGATAATATCATCATCATGGGTGACAGCGCGGGTGCCGGTTTTGCGCTCGGCCTGACGCAGATATTGCGGGATCAGGGCAAAGCCATGCCCCATAAAATGGTCCTATTGTCACCATGGCTAGATGTGAGCATGACCGATCCGATGCAGCCTGGCTTGACGCAGAAAGACCGAATATTAGGGATTGATGGGCTGCGCGCAGCTGGCGAATGGTGGGCTGGAAAAACCACAGCGGTCGATATGCCGCCGGTTAGCCCCCTATTTGGAAGTCTTGAAAAGCTTCCGCCAATGGCTGTTTTTACCGGTACTTTTGATCTGCTGTGGCCAGACGCCAGAAAGTTGAAGGAAAAAGCAGAGGCCGAAGGTCTCGCGTTAGACTATTTCGAGTTCCCTGCCATGCAGCATGTATGGATGCTGTTTCCCATTCCCGAAGCCAAGAAAGCGCGTCAGCAGATAGCTGCCTTCATAAATGCTGATCTAGAGGCCAGTATAAGGTGATCAGCAAGCGTGCGCGTTTCATCAATTTTATCCTCCGTCTGCTGAAGGTTCAGGAGCGTTTGGCGGACTATGATACCGGCATGAAATTTCTGGCAAGGGACCGGAAAAATGGCCCGGCGCGGCCCGGTCGATGGTTCAAAAAACAATGCGTGATCGGCGAAAGCCATATCGATGGTCATAAGGTTTATGAAATTGAGCCAAAGGCTGGTGCTAGCAAGCATCATATCTTCTATCTGCATGGCGGCGGGTACGCTTTTCAGATCGTGATCGTGCATTGGGCGATGATCAAGAAACTGATCAAGGCGACTGGGGCAAGCGCTACTGTCCCCCTTTATCCGCTCGCACCCGAGCATGATTGGTCGCAAAGCTATCCTGTTGTGATGCAGGCCTACGAAAGGGCAGTGGCCAAATATGGTGCTGAAAATATAACAATCATGGGCGACAGCGCTGGCGGCGGATATAGTCTCGGGCTTACTCAGATGTTGCGCGACCAGGACAAGCCAATGCCGGGCAAGATCATTCTGCTATCCCCTTGGCTCGATGCTACTGCCAGTGATCCGCTGCAGCTAGAGCTGGAGAAACATGACGTTCTGTTGTCAGTGCAGGGAGCCCGAACGGCTGGTCAGTTTTGGGCGGGCGAGGGCAATGATGCTGCGGCTTTTCCCGTCAGTCCGCTTTTTGCGGCCATCGACAAATTGCCGCCGGCCGCCATTTTCGCGGGTAGCCATGACATACTTTATGCGGATGCGCTGCGCCTGAAACAGAAGGCTGATACCCAAGGCATTGATATCACACTTCACGTCGGGGAACAGATGCAGCATGTCTGGATGCTGTTACCGATCAGAGAGGCGAAGCTTGCACGGGCGCAGATCATGGCCTTCATCACGCGTTGAGCAAAGGTCAGCCTTTCAGGATCCGCCCTCGCTCGATAACCGCCTGCCGCCGCTGTTCAACGGACTCCGCGCTGACGCTATCGTTATAAGCATCGGTAACCTGTTTTTCCAAAGCCATCGCGTCTTTGAAATTGCGGTCATAACCCTCGAGGATCAGCTTTTTATAGGTCTTGATAAACTCGGGCTCGATGGTCGCCATATCGGCCGCTAACGCTTGCGCAGCAGGCATGAGCTCGTCCGGTTCATAGACATGATTGACGAGTCCCCAGCTACAAGCCTTGTCGGCATCCAGAAACTGTCCGGTGAAGCTCAATTCACAAGCGCGGGACAAGCCGATGTAGCGGGATAGCTTCTGCGATAGACCCCAGCCCGGAATGACACCGACGCGGGCATGGGTATCGGCAAAGCGCGCATTGGTGGAAGCGATCCGCACATCACACGCCAGCGCCAGTTCAAAGCCGCCGGTAATGGCGACGCCATTAATTGCGCCGATGATCGGTATGTCTAGTTTTTCCAATGCCCTGCAAGGATTACTCGCTGGTTTCTGATCCGTCGCAGCGCCAAGGCCAGATGATCCCAGTTCTTTTAGATCGAGACCGGCGGTGAAAGCCCGTTCATCCGCTCCGGTGACAATGACAGCTCGGATATCCGTATCTGCGGCGACGGCTGAGCAGGCATCAAAAAAATCGCTACGTAGATCATGAGACAAGGCGTTCATAGCCTCTGGCCGGTTCAGAGTGATGGTGGCTACTCCATCAAGTTTTTCAAGCAGAACCAGCGCCATTAATCGTCGTCTCCCAGTTCATATTTTTCGGCAATTTGCGCGCCCAGTCCAGCTGTCATTTCGAACAGCTTCTCTGGATCGCTTTGTCGCAATTGCGCGAGCATCAATTCGGGCCCTTCGGCAATGATCAACTCTGGGACGTTGTTGGCGACCGCATCAATAATTTGACGCGCGCATTCGGCCGGTTCCATGCCATTGTCGATGACAGCGTCGGACTTGTCGCGCTTTGTGCCATCTTTGGTGAGAGCGTTGCGGGATACATCCGTGCGAATGGAGCCAGGCAATATGTTCGTGACATGGATGTTGTGGCGCGTCTCGGTTTCGGCACGCAGCGCATCCATATAGCCGATCAATCCATGTTTCGCGGCGCAATAAGCGGTGCGTAGGGGCACGCCGATGCGCCCGGCAACCGAGCTGATCCCGACAATATGACCGCCACCGGCGCTGATCATATGGGGTAACAAAAGCTGGGTCAGCCATATCGGCGCGAGCAGATCAACGTTGACAATCTGATGATGGACATTGGGATCGGTGTCGAGCGCTAGGCTCCGCTGGCTGATACCAGCATTGTTGATCAGGATATCGACGCGGCCTTTCCATCGCTGTGCTTCGGCAATTTTGGCGGGGAGCACATCATAGTCAGTAGTTTCAAAGGGGAGCAGCAATGTATCCGTCGCTATATCGGCGGCGACGGCTTCCAAGGCTTCAACCCGTCGCCCGGACAAAATGATATGTGCACCCTGTGCTGCAAAGGCCTTGGCGAGCGCTTCGCCTATTCCTGATGATGCGCCGGTGATCCAGACTATCTTATCGGTAAAGTCCATTGCTCAATTCCTTTGCTGATCGTTTTGTTCGGCTGCCTTCAACTTTCGCCATCCAACATAGCAGAGGACGAGCATCACGATATTACCTAAAGCGTCAATCAACCCCATGTAGGTGAAGACAGGGTCGTGAAAGGTGAAATAATAATTGAAGCCAAAAAACGGCAACAACGCGACGCCGTAAACCAAAAATGTCGTTGCGGTAAAACGGGCGAAAGCCGCGAACAGCCCAGCCAGCAAAGCTTGTGCTCCAAAGCAGGCCATCATGAACGGCAATATGCGTCCGCCTATACGATATTCGGGCAGAAAGACGGTGTCGATGACATGCTGCGGAAACAGGGCAGCCCATCCACCTAATATGAAAAACACCAGCGCTATGAAAAATTGGATGCGCCGAGCTGTCATATCATGCCCGATCGCGCTTAAGAGGTTTTCTTAATAGTTGGAGCATCGTCGCCGAGATCTTCAAACCAGGCCTCTACATCGCCGTTGAGTTTGATCAGCAGAGGATTGCCTTTGCGGTCCATGGTCTTGCCAGCCTGAACCTTTACCCAGCCTTCGGACACGGAATATTCTTCGATGTTATGCTTGCGCGCTCCGCGAAAGTTAATACCGATGCCGCGTTCTAGTAATTCACCGCCGTAATATTTGCTCCGCGGATTAATCGCAAGATGGTCGGGAGGCGTGTCAGCGCCGGACTTGGTTTCCGCAGCGGCTTCTTTTTCCGGTTCATTGGGGGTGTCGGTCATAATATTGCTCTCTTCAAAAAGGGTTGCTGCGCTTTGCCACAAACCATCCGAAAATCAAGTTATAGCTATGCTTGAAGCCGTCAACTAAACACGTCACCAATGTCATTGTCGATTTTTGGGTCGAGGCCATATTGGTTGGTACCGCTCTCGCCATCGCTGACAAAAAAGATCAATAGTACAATCCACCCGATGATGACGGCAAATATAAGCAGAAACCACCAGCCCGAGCGACCGGTGTCGTGCAGCCTTCGGACGCTCACGGCAATGCTGGGTATCAACAGCGCCAAACTTGCCAAGCCGTTTACCGGGCCGTTATCTTCAAAGCTGAAACCGAGCACAGCGATGTCTATGGTCGATGCTGCAATTCCAACGAGAATAGAAAACAGAAAGAACATCCAATATTCTTTCCGCCGCGATCGCCCGTTAAATTCCGCAAACCGTTTGAGCGGAAGCAGCATCCATTCCATGGAAATTTTCCTAAATTATAGCATGTTGGCAAAGATGCTCAATTAAACACATCACCAACATTATCGCTCATTTTAGGATCGTCGCCAAAACGGTTTTTGCCTTTGGTTCCATCCAAGCACATGAAAACCAGCACAACTATGCCACCGATATAAGGGATGAAGCCAAGCAGCACGAACCAGCCAGATTTATCCTGATCATGAAAACGGCGTACCTGAACGGCAATGGACGGGACGATGATAGCCAAGGCATAGAGGCCGAACAGGCCGAACATCAAGCCGCCGCCAAAGGACATGCCACCGGAAGCGTCAGGCGAAAATGCGCCCAAGATACCGCCAATTATTGCGATCGCAAAAATAACAATTAACTGCAAAAGCGCGAACATCCAATATTCTTTGCGCCGTGACCGCCCGCTAAAATCCGCATAGCGTTTCAGTGGCATCAACATCCATTCCATCATTTTTCCCCTCTTTATTCTTGTTTTCAGCAGCCTAAGCGGCTCAGGTTGAAAATCAAGCGTCGATTTCACTGAGTGAAATATACGCGTCTTGCCCCTTCTTATAGGCAGAGAGCTTAAAGGTTATCGTCGTTCATTGGTTAACTATGGCCCAAACTTATTTTTGGTCATAAAGGATGGCAGGATAGATCATCGGCCAACAAAACCGGGCCGCTATAATTTTCAGCAATGGCGATATTGACCGCATCTTGTGCCTGTACCGCACGCTGCATATGATGGGTCAGCAACAAGGATTGTGCATCCAGCGCGGCTGCTGTTTCACCTATAGATTGAGGATCACGGTGTAGTCCGCGTGGCTGCCCTTCTGCCATTGTGATGGCATTGTGCATGACGAGCAAGTCAGGTTTGGTCCCGGATAGCGCAGCGATGAAATCCTCGCTCAGGAAGCTCTGGTCTCCAGCAAATATGATCGTTTTGCCCTTTGCCCTTATAACGTACGCGAGCGCCGGGACATTGAGATGATTGACGGCAATGGCATCAATCTGCAGACTATCTTTATCCCAGATCCGCTGCAATCCCGTCTTGCTGGTGTCGATATCTTGAACCGTCAATCGGGGCAGGGCATCATTCTCATCCAAATAGGGATGAAGATAGCGCAGCGCGCCGCTTTCTTTGCCAACAAGCGCGTCTAGATAGGCGGTGGTTGAAGGAAACTGTTCGGTGCCCGTCGGTCCGGCGATGGTGAGGCCTTCTGCTCGTTTCGCGAAACCGCCATTGTTCAGCAGCGCAGGCAGGCCACTGGCATGATCGCCATGCAAATGGGTGAGCAGAACCGCGTCATGGTCTTTAAAATCAATGGCTGCTTCGCCGTAACGCACGAACGCGCCGCTGCCAGCATCGATCAGCAACTTGGCTTTGCCGTCGACCCACAGGATATTGCTCGCTCCCGCTCGATGATCGTCTGCTATTGGCCCGCCGGAGCCTAGTATCTGCAAGGCGATGGGATTGTCGCGGCAGGATTGCCCCTCATCTGTAACATCGTTGTCAGTGGCGGTGCCGGTTGAACATGACGCAAGCGCGATGGATGCGGCCACGAAGCAGCCTGCGTTGAAAAGTCTTTTGATATTTGTGATCATGCGCTGACGATGATCCATCACAGCGCATGATGCAACAATTGTTACGCCTAAGCCGCTTCCGCTTTCCGTGACGCTTTCTTGCGATCATTGGGATCGAGATAGCGTTTGCGCAGGCGGATGTTTTTCGGCGTCACTTCGACCAGTTCATCATTGTCGATATAGGCGATGGCCTGTTCCAGCGTCATGACCTTGGGTGTGGTCAACCGGATCGCGTCTTCTTTTCCGGATACGCGGAAGTTGGTGAGCGCCTTTGATTTCATCGGGTTCACATCGAGATCGCCGGGTTTGGCATTTTCGCCAATAATCATGCCTTCGTAAACAGGTGTTTGCGCGCCAATGAACATGATGCCGCGTTCTTCGAGCATGTTCAGCGCATAAGCCGCTGTGGAGCCGGTGCCGTTTGATACCAGCACGCCAACCGGGCGGCCTTCGATAACGCCTTTATACTCGCCATATTTCTCGAACAGGCGGTTCATCAGGCCGGTGCCGCGTGTGTCGGACAGAAACTCGCCGTGATAACCGATCAGGCCACGAGAAGGGGCGGAGAAGGTTAGGCGGGTCTTGCCTGCGCCAGAGGGGCGCTGCTCGGTCAATTCCGCTTTACGGCGCTGCATTTTGGAAACGACCGTGCTGGCATATTCATCATCCACATCGATGACGACCGTTTCATAAGGTTCCTGACGTTTGCCATTTTCTTCGCGATAGAGAACACGGGGACGGGAAATGCCAAGCTCAAAACCTTCGCGGCGCATCGTTTCGATGAGCACGCCAAGCTGCAGTTCGCCACGACCGGCAACTTCAAAGCTGTCTCTGTCTTCGCTCTCGGTCACTTTGATCGCAACATTGGATTCTGCTTCACGCGCCAGACGGTCGCGAATGACGCGGCTCGTAACTTTGTCGCCTTCGCGGCCTGCAACCGGACTGTCGTTCACTGCAAAGCGCATGGACAATGTCGGCGGATCAATTGGTTGTGCTGCAATTGGTTCGGTGACGGAAATGTCGCAAATGGTGTTGGACACCGTTGCATCGGTCAGGCCGGCGAGAGAGATAATATCACCCGCCTTGGCGCTCTCGACAGGGACACGTTCTAGTCCGTTAAATGCCATGATCTTGGTCGCACGGCCGGTTTCAACAACCTTGCCGTCCATGTCAATCGCATGGATTGGCATATTAATGTCGATTTTGCCGCTCTCGACTTTACCGGTCAATATGCGGCCAACGAAATTGTCGCGGTCGAGCAGGGTCACGAGGAATTTAAATTCGGCATCGGGATCAACGTCAGGCTCTGGCACATGCTCGACAATCTTGTCGAACAACGGAGAAAGGTCGCCGTCGCGTACGTCCGGGGTGTCACCGGCATAGCCATTCCGTCCGCTGGCGAAGAGCGTCGGGAAATCGAGTTGCTCATCATTGGCGTCGAGATTGACGAACAGGTCAAACACTTCGTCGAGCACTTCTTCTGCGCGACCATCTGGACGGTCAATCTTGTTGACGACTACGATTGGCTTCAAACCAAGCGCCAAGGCTTTGCCGGTCACGAATTTCGTTTGTGGCATCGCGCCTTCAGCACTATCGACCAGCAGGATAACGCCATCGACCATCGACAGGATACGCTCCACTTCGCCACCAAAGTCGGCATGGCCCGGTGTATCGACAATATTAATCCGTGTGCCCTTCCATTCGACACTGGTACATTTGGCGAGAATCGTAATGCCGCGTTCTTTTTCCAGATCATTGCTGTCCATCGCGCGTTCTTCGACGCGCTCATTGTCGCGGAATGTACCAGACTGGCGGAAAAGCTGGTCCACAAGCGTGGTTTTGCCGTGATCAACGTGCGCGATGATAGCGATATTGCGAAGAGCCATTTTAAATTCTGCCGTAAAGAGAGGAAAGGGGGCTTATCTGCCGCGCCTTATGTTGCGTGCGCCCTTAACCTGTTTTGTGCTGCGCCGCAACATCAGAAACCCGCTTTGATATTGTCTATCGCTGTAACATGAAAATATTATAGGCGTTTTCCGAATAGATAGGCTAAAAATCAACAGCCCTATGCTGGTTATAATATAGATTGAATATGAAAATTGAGAACCCGTCATCGGTTAATCAAGATATTCCAGTTGTTACT
Source organism: uncultured Sphingomonadaceae bacterium (assembly GCA_947493215.1). GTDB lineage: Bacteria > Pseudomonadota > Alphaproteobacteria > Sphingomonadales > Sphingomonadaceae > Parasphingorhabdus. The sequence goes on from CANLQE010000003.1 coordinate 316,568, forward strand.
ATCGTAATGCCTATTTATAATGGCGCGCGCTATCTAGGCCGTGCGATCCATTCGGTTTTGCGGCAGCAATATTCCGATTGGGAGCTTATCTGTATTGATGATGCGTCTACGGATGGAAGCGGCGCGATCATTGCGCGTCATGCGGCAGAAGACTCGAGAATTCGGCATCTGACCAATGACCGAAATTTGGGACTGCCCGCTACGCTTAATCGCGGCTTTTCGGAAGCGCGGGGTGAACTCCATAGCTGGACTAGCGATGACAATATCTTGCGGCCCAATATGATCACAAAGCTGGTGGCGGAACTAGAGGCCAAGCCTGAGGCAGATCTCGTCTACGCGGGTTATAGCGTGATTGATGATGCTGAGAATATCCTGCGTTACGTCGCGCCGCCGCCGATGGAGGAGCGCTGGTTCTGCAATCCGGTCGGGGCCGCCTTTCTCTATCGCCGCCATGTTACCGAAGCGCTGGGCGGATATGATGAACAGCTTTTTGGCGCGGAGGATTATGACTATTGGCTGCGCGCCGCGCATCAATTTCAAATGGTGCCCGTGGATAGCGACCTTTATCTTTATCGCCGGCACGACCGCAGCCTGACCGATCAGCGGAGCAAAGATATCCGGCAACTGGTATCGAAAGTGCTGCTGCGAGAACTGGATCATGTCGATGATAAAACCTTGCGCGCCAAAGCGCTTGTCCATCGGATATTGTCTGATTGGTATTATTTTGATGTCAGGCTGCTGCTCAAGGCTTTGGCAAGCGACCCGTGGACCGTATTCAAAGCATCGCCCCAGCTGTTGAAAGATCTGATGCGTGCGATTGTGCATCGGATCAGGTCTTAGACATTGTTTACAGTCCGCTCTGGTTCAAGGTTGCAGTTGGTAACTACTGAGATCAGCAGAGAGATGCATGTTCTTGTGATCACTCTCTAAATATCCGTTTCTTGGACTTGCGTCAGATAGCGCGCTGGAGCATTGGCGAAGGCGCAATGCAAACTGTAAGAATGATTTTATCCGATAAGTTTATCTGGCTGCTTGGAACTTGTGTCCTTCTGGCGACGATAGTCCCTGTGAAAGGGCCGGCTCAACCTATTGCGGCATTCGGCGTGACAGCGGGTATTTTCTGGATATTCCTACTCCACGGAATTCGGCTGGATCGGCAAGAGGTGGTTGCGGGCTTCCGCAATTGGCGCCTGCAATCGGCTGTGTTTGGATTTGTTTTCGGTGCTATGGTTTTGGCCGGGCTCGTTCTGTCGCATGTTTTGGACGGGTATATTGCGCCTTTGATTGCGGTCGGCTTCTTATATCTCGGATGCCTGCCGTCCACGATCCAATCGGCGGCAAGCTATACCGCCATTGCCAAAGGCAATGTAGGCGCGTCCGTTGTCGCGGCGGCGACCGTCAATTTATCATCCATAATTATCACACCGGTCTTTTTCGCGTTGCTGGCAAGCTCCGTTGGTATCGTGATTACCGGCGCTTCTTTTGTGAAAATCATGACGATGCTGCTGTTACCATTTGTGATCGGGCAATTTATCCAAAGCTGGGCACGTCCGTGGGTGGCGCGACATAAGGGCATCGTGGGATGGTCCGACAAAATTGCGATCAGCTTGGCTGTTTATGTCGCCTTCTCCGGCGCGGTGGTTGCGGGGATTTGGCAACAGGTGCCGGGTGACCAATTCCTGATCATTGCTGCGGCGATTGTCGCGCTGTTGATCTTTGCCTTTGGCGGCGCTTGGCTGTTGGGCAGTTTCGCAGGCTTTGTGATAAATGACCGCAAGGCCTTGCTGTTTGGCGGAGCGCAAAAAAGCATCGCTGTTGGCGCGCCGCTGGCGGCTATATTATTTCCTCCAGAAGCCGCCGGTTTTGTGCTGATCCCGCTATTATTATATCATCTGTCCAGCCTGGTGCTGTCAGCTCCATTGGCGGTCCATTTGTCCAAATCTTAAAGCTCGCGCAATGCCCGGGCGGGTTTGGCAGATAAAATCGGGATCGATCCTAACAGCCCAATACCTAACGTCACAACCGCTCCAAGGCCTAATGTGATCATCACCACGCCCCAATCAGGCTGCCAGGTAAATTCGAAAATCTGCGTGATGACAAACCAGCCGGCAAGCAAACCAAGACCCAGAGCAACAGCCGACAAAAGCAAAGCGAGCACCGCATATTCAATCGCTTGTGCCGACAGGATTTGTGCCCGTGTTGCCCCGAGTAGCTTTAGGATGACGCTGTCATAAACCCGCGATTGGCGAGAGGCCGCAATGGCCCCGATCAGCACAGCAATGCCGGAAAAAATGGCTATCGAAGCAGCAGAGGCAATGGCGGTCGCCATTTGATCCAATATCGTGCCGATTTGCGACGCAATTTCCTTGACCTTCACCATGGAAATAGATGGGAATTCGCGCGGCAAGGACCCGAGCAAGCCGTCTTCTTTGGTCTCATCCAGCTGGATAGTAGCCGCCACATTATGCGGGGTGTTGGCCAGCACATTGGGCGGGAATACAAGCACATAGTTAAAGCCGAAATTGCGCCAGTTGATCTTGCGCAGCGATGCGACGGTGGTTTTAATCTCAACACCCAGCAGGCTGACGGTCAGGCTGTCACCAACGTTCAGTCCCAGCGCAGCAGCCTGCTCTGAATCGACCGACACCAAAGGCGGACCGTCATATCCGGTCGGCCACCATTCGCCCTCAGTAATCTCGCTGCCTTCCGGCAGTTCCGCGCTGTAGGTCAGGCCGCGGTCGCCGCGTAACACCCATGCGCCTTCGGGAATGGTCTCTAGTTCCGAGACGATCTGGCCGCCATATTCTGTAATGATACCGCGCAAGGTGGGGACGATGTTGATTTCTGCCTCGGGCGCACTTGCGTTGACTTGGGTTTTAAATTCATCAGCCCGTTCCACCGGAATATCAAGAACGAAGAAATTCGGGGCTCGTTGGGGAACGCTCAGACGGATTTCATTGGTCAGGCTGGTCTGGATAGCAGCCAGCGTGGCAAACAGTGTAAGGCCAAGGCCCAAAGCAACAACCAACTGGCCGGTTTGTGCGCCGGGGCGATGGAGATTGGTTAAGGCCAGTCGCAGCAGTGGCTGTTTCGGGCGTGGCGCTTTGCTCGCGAGCCAGCGGATTAACGTACCGAGCAAGGCGAGCAGCAATAATATGCCCAAAGCTGCGCCGATAAACGCCAGTGAGAATATCGGTTCCCGTCCGCTGCCAACGGCCAGCGCGATAATGGCGGCGATGGCAAGTGAAACTGCCGCCCATGTCGGCTTGTCAATCTGACGCCATGACCGGGTTTCGCCGCGAAACAGACCGGCGGCCGGGATCAACTTGGCGCGAGCCAGCGGCGGTAAGGCGAAGATAATGGCAATCAGCAGGCCGTAAGCGGCGCTAACGATCAACGGCAATGGATAGAGCGCAAATTCTGGTCTGATGGGCAGGACATCGCCTGCGACTTCAATGATGATCAGAGGCGCAAGCGCTCCTATGATCAAGCCTGCCGAGATGGCGACCAAAGCAACGGCCAAAATCTGGAACATGTAAATGCGAAAGACCATAGCGCTATCTGCGCCCAATATTTTCAGCGTCGCAATCGCGCCCTGTTTCCCGCGTAGATAAGAGGCAACCCCATTGCCGACGCCAATGCCCGCTATGACCAGCGATGCAAGGCCAACGAGCGTTAGAAATTGCCCCATGCGTTCGATGAAGCGGCGCGTACTGGGCGCGCCATTGTCGCGGGTTTTAACTTCCCACGCGGCATTTTTATACTGCGTTTCCAGCTGGTCACCCAGTTCGGCAGGGTCCACAGTTGCGGGCAATTTCAAGCGATATTTGCTTTGGAACAGGCTGCCAGGTTGGATCAGGTTGGTGGCGCGCAGACTTTCCAGTGACGTTATCGCCACTGGTCCCAGCGATAGGCCTTCGCTCAACCGGTCTGGTTCGTCACCGATTATCCCCGTCACCGTAAATGCCGCTTCGCCAAATTCGATGGTATCGCCGATTTTTAAGGAAAGGCGCTGGATGAGAGCGGGGGTCACATAGATATCGTTGGCGCCCAGGGGCGGCGCAATGGTTCCATCTTCTAGCGTGAAATCACCATAAAGCGGGTAGGGAGCATCAACGCCCTTCAGCTCAACCAATTGCGTGTCGCTGCCATCGGGCAATCGCGCCATCGCTTGCATGCGCAGCGTTTCGGACAGCTCGCCAGTGGCATTGAGCGCCTCGCGCTCGGCCGTTGTCGCCTCGCGCTGCGCCACTGAAATTTCGAGATCGCCACCCAAGATAGACTGGCCGCGATTGGCGAGTTCGTCGGTGATAGCGCTGGTCAGGCTGCCAATGGCGGCAAGAGTGGCCACACCAAGAAAAAGGCAAACGATAAGCAGACGCAGACCTACAAATCGTCCGCGCAGATCGCGGCGTGCAATCGTCCATGCTTTGGAAAGGTTAGCGCTCATGATTTTGCAGGCTTTTGGGCGCTATCTTTCTCGATCATCCCATCACGCAGTTCGATGATCCGGTCGCAACGTTTGGCGAGTTCCGGGTCATGCGTGATCATCAGCAAGGTCGCGTTGCTGGCTTTCTGGCGTTCAAACAGCAGTTCAATAATTATCTCACCCGTTGCGCCATCCAGATTGCCGGTGGGTTCATCGGCAAAGATGATCGAGGGACGCGAAGCCATCGCCCTTGCAATGGCAACGCGCTGTTGCTCGCCGCCAGACAATTGCGTGGGATAATGTCCAAGTCGATCACCGAGGCCAACAGCCTCTAATTCTTTAGCTGCAATCCCGAAGGGATCTGCTTGGCCATCCAGCTCCAGAGGCACCGCTACATTTTCCAGTGCGCTCATCGTCGGTAATAGGTGAAAGGCTTGTAAAACAATGCCGACGCGTCCGCGGCGGGCGATAGCCAGTTCATCCTCGTTCATCGTGCCAAAATCGGCGCCAGCGATATTTACAGTCCCGCCGGTCGCGCGCTCTAGACCTGATAATATTGCCATCAATGATGACTTTCCGGAACCCGATGGCCCCAGCAGGGCGACTGTCGTGCCGGACTCAATCGACAGATTAATGCCGCCTAATATATCAACCCGCGCATCGCCTTCCCCCAAAGACAGGGTGACATTTTGTGCTTCAATAGCAATATGGGGTTTGATATTTGCGGCGTCGCTGGTTGCGGCGGTTTTTTGTAACATGGTGGGAAGGTGTATCCGATGTTGAACAGGTTTATGACATATGGGTTTTGTTTTGCAATTCTTCAACTTCTGATTGCTTGTGGTCCAGCAGTAGAAGAAAATTCTACTCCGGTTGAGCAGCCGCAAGTGGCAAGTGACACAGTTGATGAACCCGCTGCAGAAGCAAAGACGCTGATATTGGTCTTTGGTGACAGCCTCTATGCCGGTTACGGATTGGCGCCTGATGAGGGCTTCGCGCCAGAGCTGCAAAAAGCGCTCAATGCCGCTGGTCAGGATGTGAAGGTTCACAATGCCGGTGTCTCTGGCGATACGACGGCGGCTGGACTGCGGCGGATGGATTTTGTTTTGGACAGCCTCACACGAAAGCCTGATCTGGTCCTACTCGGTCTGGGCGGCAATGATCTTCTGCGCGGGTTGAAACCTTCTGATACTCTGGCCAATATGGAAGAGATGGTGAAAAAACTTTCGGATAAAGATATTCCAGTGATGCTCACCGGGATGCTCGCGCCACCCAATCTGGGGAAAGAATTTAGCGATCAATTCAATGTGATATATCCGGGTCTGGCCAAAAAATATGAAGCTAGCCTCTATCCGTTTTTCATGGCGGGCGTTGTCGGGCGGTCGGACTTGATCCTGCCAGACGGCATCCATCCCAATGCAGAAGGCATTGATGTCATTGTCGAACGGATAGCGCCAGACGTCGAAAAACTGTTGCAGGAACAGTAGCGACAACGGCCATCAGGCCATTGGAAACACATAAAAAACAATGAAATCACGCTGGCCGGTCGCATATTAACTGTATTATTTTTATAATACAGCAGGGAAACGCTTGAAAAATGGGGCATTTGCATCCATTTATGGGTAAGAGTGCTGCACCAGAGACAGCGATATGGAGACTGAGCCGATGGCGACCGAGACGATTACCGCGACAGAAGAATTGACCCTGACCCCCCCTGATCCGGTTGTGGCTGTGGCGCCCACTAAGGCGGCCGGGCTCGTGCCAGTTGGTGACGAGGTAAAGTCAAAGCTCGAAGAAAAGGTCGACAGCTTTATCGATGATCTGGTGGCACAGGATGAAAATAGTCCGGAATTTGGCAAGAAAGTAGACCAAATCACCAATATGGGCCGTAAGGAAATTATCGATGCGGCGGGTCAGTCCAATCGCTTTCTTGATCGCCCCATCCGTTCAATGGACGAAGAGTCGGGTATCGGTGCTGATCTGACGGAACTCCGCCGGACAGTTGAAGATCTGGATCCCGGCAAGCGGGGCAATCTGCTCGCTCCTCGCAAGATATTCGGGATTATCCCATTCGGCTCCAAGCTGCGCAACTATTTTGACGGTTATCACAGCGCGCAAGGGCATATTTCTTCCATCCTGACCCGCTTGCAGGGCGGCAAGGACGAGTTGCTGATGGACAATGCGGCGATTGATGTTGAGCGCAAGAACCTGTGGGCGGCCATGGGCCGGCTGGAGCAGATGATCCATGTTTCAAAGGTCATGGATCAGCGTTTGGAGGACAAAGCCGCTGAACTCGATGCAAGCGATCCTGCCAAAGCCAAAGCGATCCGGGAAAGCGCGTTATTTTATGTGCGTCAACGGACGCAGGATTTGCTCACCCAAATGGCCGTGACCGTGCAGGGCTATCTGGCACTGGATCTGGTGAAGAAAAATAACGTCGAGCTGGTCAAAGGCGTTGACCGGGCCAGCACAACGACGGTTAGCGCCCTGCGCACTGGCGTGACCGTGGCGCAAGCGCTCACCAATCAAAAACTGGTGCTCGATCAGGTGACCGCGCTCAACACGACCACTGCAGGCATTATCGACAGCACGGGCGATATGTTGAAGAACCAGACCGCGGCCATTCACGAGCAGGCAGCATCAGCGACAATCCCGCTCGAAACGCTGCAACGCGCGTTCCAGAATATCTATGACACGATGGACAATATCGACACGTTCAAGATCAAGGCGTTGGAAAATATGAAAACCACCGTCACGTCATTATCTGGTGAGATTGAAAAATCCAAGGGCTATATTGCCCGCGCTGAGGGGCAGGACAAGGCGGCGCTCGAAGCGCCATCCGAAAACCCGCTGACGGCGCTTGAGGAATAAGACGCATGAGCGAAAGCAATCAGCAGATTTATGATAATGCGGCGAACTATTATCGCAGCTATAAATTTGCCGAATCCATCGGTGAGCGATCCAAAGGCCTGAAACGCGGCTATTTTCGTAAGAAATTGGCGCGCGCGGCCATAATCACGGTCGGGGTTTTGGTTGGTGCAAGCGTCATCGGCGGCATATTAAATGGCATCGGCTTTTGGGGCGTGATGATTTCTGCTGGCTTGATTGCCGGCGGTATTTGGGCGGCGATGAAATTTCCAAAAATGAAAATCCCGACGCCCGAGACCTTGGTGCAGTCCGATCTCAAGACATTGGCCGGAAAGACGGAAATATGGCTGGAGAGTCAACGGCTCGCTTTGCCGAAACCCGCGGTGAAAATTATCAACGATATCGGGACGCAGCTGGATATGTTGTCACCACAATTGCAAAAACTCAATGAAGCGGAACCAGCAGCCTATGAAGTTCGCAAGCTTATGGGTGAGCATTTGCCGGAATTAATCTCCGGCTATCGTGCCATTCCCGAGCCGATGCGCCGGAAAACCAATGACACCGGCAAATCGCCAGATGAACAACTGATCAGCGGCTTGTCTTTGATTGAGAAAGAGATTTCCGGGGTTACCCAGCAGATTGCAAAAGGTGATATCGATAATTTGTCGATCCGCGGCCGCTATCTCGAGCTCAAATACGATAAAGCTGGCGAAGCGCAATAGCTGGGCCTGTCCCCGTGCGACATCGGGCTGCAGCTTACTAAGATTTCCGCAACTTTTTTACCAGATGCTCTAGAACGGCCGGGTGCAGATCATTGGCAAATGCACAGCCATATTCTTGATAACCGCGCCATTTAATCGCTGCGCTGAGAGTCTGTATCCCCGGTAAACGGATATAGACAGGTTTCTTGGGATCAAGGTCGGTATAGCTTGTTAGCTTGAAGCCGGAAACGGACAAATCTGAAAGCGTCGTCCGGAATGGCTGCGAATCCGACTGTCGGACAAGGACCTCTGAATCGAGAGCTTCCCTAGAATTTCTTCTATTGTTCAGCGGCGCGTTTTGCGCATCATCAGTTTTTTGTAGTTCAGGCATCTACCCGTCCAAATCGTTGGTCCTTCTCTTACTGACGGTCGATTGTTAGGTTTTTTAAGGACCAGCGGACAAAGTCGAGGGCTCCGATATCGGCTCTCGTCAGCACAGCGAATATTGCGACCGATGTATGATATGCGAGCGATAAGACAAAAGCGGAAAGCAAGACTTTCCTGCTGGCAATCACACTGATACAGGCTGTCTTATGACATTAAATCCCTTCTCTATCTTCGACAGCTGGTTTGCCGAAGCCCGCGAAACCGAATTAAATGACGGCAACGCCATGACCATCGCAACGGCAGATGCCAGCGGTCAGCCAGCCGCGCGGATGGTGCTGCTAAAAGGACACGGCCCGGACGGCTTTATATTCTACACCAATCAAGAAAGCCGAAAGGCGGCGGACATAGCTGCCAATCCTAAGGCGGCGATATTATTCCATTGGAAAAGCTTGCGCCGACAGATCAGGATAGAAGGCAGTTTATCTGCTGTGTCTGATGAGACGGCTGACGCTTATTTTGCAACGCGCAGCCGCGACTCTCAGCTGGGTGCTTGGGCATCCGACCAATCACAGCCGCTGGACAGTCGCGCTACTTTTGAGGCCCGTTTTGAAGAAGTGAAGACGCGCTTTGATGGTGAGGATGTAACCCGTCCGCCGTATTGGTCGGGCTATTGCCTGACGCCGGAACGGTTTGAATTTTGGCAAGATCGTGAACATCGATTGCATGAACGCAGAATATTTGTCCGGGTCACCGATGGTGACAGCGATAACTGGAGCGAAGGAATGCTTTACCCATGACGCAGAAAACCAAGACCTTACCCTATTATCATGTCGATGCCTTTGCAGAGCGCCCTTTTACCGGCAATCAGGCGGCGGTGATGCCGCTTGAGAGCTGGCTCAATGATGATGTGCTGCAGGCGATTGGCGAGGAAAATAATTTCGCGGAAACTGCATTCTATTTGCCTGATGCGACGGGAGAAGCGGATTATGAACTGCGCTGGTTCACGCCGACGATAGAAATAGCCCTATGCGGGCATGCGACGCTGGCCAGCGGTCATATCATCCTGTCGCAAAATCCGGATAAGGATCAGGTAACTTTTCGTACACGCAAAGCCGGTGTGCTGACAATGGTCCGTGACGGAGAGGGTTATGCGCTGGGGCTGCCAGCCTATCCGCCATCACCCAAAGAACGGCCAGACATTGTTACCCTGATTGGGGGAACACCGATTGACACACAGTTTCATGAAGGACGTTATAATGTAATCCGCTATGAAACTGCTGACGAGGTTCTTGCGCTAAAGCCGGACTTAAAGGCACTGGGCGCTTTGGGGAATGAACAGTTTATTTGTACGGCACCGGGGATAGATACCGACGCGCTGAGCCGTGTTTTTGTTCCCGGCGGCGGGGTCGATGAAGATAGCGTGACCGGATCTGCTCATGCCGTCCTCACACCTTATTGGGCGAATGCGCTCGGTCGCGATAGCTTTACCGCTTATCAGGCCAGTACCCGCGGCGGCTATGTGCATTGCCGTCTCGATGGCGACAAGGCTTGGCTCGGCGGGAAATGTGTAACCGTGGTCGTCGGACAGTTTCGGCTTTAACTCTTGGGCGCAGTGGGCACCCAAATTGAAAATCTCTCCTTCCAGCGAAAGCCGGGCTATTTGCTGATCGGGAACAACGCTACAATACGACCGATTTGATCGCTCATCGGTCGGTTTACGTCATCCTGCGTTTTGCCCAACCGGACAACTGTCAACTTCTGTTCCGGTGAGACAACAATCTGCTGACCAAGATGACCAAGGGCGGCAAACACCGTGTCAGGTGCCATGTCTGGAAATAATATTTGGTTGCGGCCGTCGGGACGTTTCTTGTTCAGCCAGATATGACCGCCATAGGCCGGATCATTAGCTGACGATGTCCGCATGAATTTCACCCAGCTAACCGGCAAATGCTGAGCGCCCTTGCGCGCGCCATTGTTGCGCAGAAACTCACCGAGCTTTGCATAGTCGCGCGCGGTTGATTGAATGATGCTACCGCCCAGAAACGTGCCATTGGCGTCAAATTCGAAATAGGTGCTGTCCATGCCCAGCGGTTCGAGCAGCCGGCCGCGAATGAACCGCATAGCTGTATCACGGCGTACCTGGGGGTCATCACTTTTGGTCAATGTCCGGGTTATGATATCCGCCAATATAATGCTTGTGGCGGTACTATATTCAAATTTCGCACCGGGTTCCGCTTCCATCGGACGCGCTTCGGCATAGCCTGCCATATCGCCGGCGCCAGACAGGAAAAGCATCTGCTGCGTATCGGCTTCATATAGCGTCTTGCCATTTTCTTCGCCCACTTCCGTATGGTCGAGGCCGGATGACATGTGGATCAATTGGCGCAAGGTGATGTCGCCGCGCGGATCTCCGGGTCTCTGCCATGCAGGAACCGGAGCAGGATCATCAAGAACCAACCGTCCGTCAGCTACCAGAAAGCCAAGCAGCGCGCCGGTAAAAGATTTCGCCATCGACCAGCTGATGAACCGAGTGTCTTCATCATAGCCTTCGCCATAGCGTTCAGCGAGTATCTCGCCCCGGTGCATGATCAGCAGCGCGCGGGTCTCTGCCATCGCCGGGTCTTCGAATAGCGGCGAAATTACAGCATCGAGCCGCGCCTTTTTGATCGGGCTGGCATCCGATATATAAGCCAGCTCTTCGGCGGTTTTCGGAGGCGGTGCAGCTGCTTCGTCAGTGGCGCCACAGCTGGACAGTGTGAAAGCGAGCGCGGAAAGGGCAGCGATTTTAGTCTTGTACATAAGCATGGGTTGCACCAATAGGGGCCACTATGGCAACCGTAAACAGCATTCCGAAAAACGCACCCAAACCACAAAACCGAAAAGGTCGCATTGCTCTATATGTGCTGGCTCTGTTTGTGCTGATCCTGGTGGCGGTCTTTGCCTATAATTACAGCTTCATCAAAGGGCAGCTAGGCATCGGTACCGCTTATGGAGCGCGTGTCGCTTGTTCCTGCCATTATATAGGTGGCCGCGATCTAACCGATTGTGAGAAAGATTTTGAACCCGGTATGGAAGTTATCGGCTTGTCGTTAGATGACGAAAAGCGCCGCGTAACCGCATCGGTTCCGCTGCTGGCGTCTAACACAGCTGAATTTCGCGAAGGCTGGGGTTGTGTAATGCTAACCGAGGCTGAAGCCGATTGAGCTTTGCTTAAACCGTGGCCGCCGCTAGCCATTGCTGTGACACTGCACCGGTTTTTTCGATCCATCCACCACCGAGTACGCGGTCCTTATTATAAAAGACTGCCGCCTGTCCCGGGGACACGCCATATTCCGGATTATGAAAGCGCAGCGTATCGCCTTCTAGCCGCGCATGAGTTGGCTTCGCCATAGAGCGAACCTTCACTTGCATTGGTCCTTCAAAGTCGCCGCCAATCCAGTTGATATCGCGCAGCGTTGCTGATGCTACCGCCAGCGCCTGCCTAGGTCCGACAAAAACACGTTTGGTTTCCGGATCCAAGCGAATGACATAAAGCGGCTCTGCCTGACCGCCAATTTCCAATCCCTTGCGCTGACCGACCGTATAATGGATCAGCCCCTTGTGCCGGCCCATCACCGTTCCGTCGATATGAACAATCTCGCCGTCATCATCTGCCTCTGGGCGCAGCTTGCGGACAACCTTGGCGTAATCGCCATCAGGCACAAAGCAGATATCCTGACTGTCAGGTTTAAAGGCAACGGCAAGACCCATTTCCTTGGCAATCTCACGAACTTCGTCCTTGGGCATGTCGCCGAGCGGGAAGCGTAAATAGTCAAGCTGGTCTTGCGTCGTTGCGAAGAGAAAATAGCTCTGGTCCCGAGCAGGGTCCATCGCCCGATGTAATTCAGAGCCATGCTCGCCAATGACGCGTCGAACATAATGGCCGGTCGCTAGGCAATCGGCCCCAAGTTCGCGTGACAGGTTTAAAAGGTCGGTAAATTTGACGCCCATATTACACTGCACGCATGGGATGGGCGTGCGGCCCGCCATATATTCGTCCGCAAACACGTCCATGACTGATTCCTGGAAGCGGCTGGCATGATCAAAGACATAATGAGCGATGCCAAGTTTCTCAGCCACAGCCCGCGCATCGCGAATATCTTGGCCCGCACAGCAACTACCGGTGCGACCAACCGCCTCGCCATGATCATAAAGCTGTAAGGTGATGCCAATAGTCTCAGCGCCCGTGCGCGCAGCCAATGCTGCAACAACGCTCGAATCGACGCCGCCGGACATGGCAACCACGATCCGCTTGCCTGTCATATCGTCGCCAAGCTGAAATTCACTGTTGATTCGGTCTGTCATAATGTTCCGTCCCTTAACGATGAACCGAGCTCAGCGCCAGTATTGCCGAAATTCTTGCCCAAAATCTCGTATCGAACCCCGCTTTGGTTCATATTGGGACGAAATGGCGAATTGGAAGGAAGGTTTGCTTAACTAGTCCTAAGACCGCGTGAACGCCTCCTTTACATTAGTTTATACCTTCGCTGTTAGACAGCTCTCTATGGAAATGAACTTCCCTCATAAGAGTCCGGCACAGACCAGAGCCGAACCGGATGCAAAACCAGTCAGAGCACATGATGCACTGATTGCGCATGCGATCGCGCGTCAGACTCTTTCTCCTTCGGCCCGTGCTTATTTGGCACAGCGGAGCGGATTGGCCGTACAGCCAAATCGTCCGAGCCGGGGATTGATGGAAGATCGGATCAAGTTTTTTGCAGGTGAGCAGCCACAGCGCAGCCTATTTGTGAAAAGCGAACGTGTTTTTAAAAAGGGTCATTTCCGGCCTGATTTATTGCACGTGCATTCGCAGGGTGACAAGGCTTCGGGTAAAATATGAACGCCTTATTTACCTTGGTAATTTAGTAGTTTGAAAAACTCTATGTCTAGAAATGTAAAATCATTTGGACATAAATTCAAATGCCGCGAGGCGTATTTTGAGGGTAGTATGATCGAGAACCAGACAATTAAACCAGCGCAAGTAGTCGGTCCTTTGGGCGAGCCATTGACCGTAGCTGATTTGCCGGCCCCGGGAACAACCCGGTGGGTGGTTCGGCGCAAGGCGGAAGTCGTTGCGGCGGTAAATGGCGGTCTTTTGACCGTCGATGAGGTTTGCGATCGCTATAGTCTGTCGCTGGAAGAATTTGCTTCATGGCAACGTGCCGTGGACCGATCCGGAATGCCCGGTTTACGGGTTACCCGGATCCAGCACTATCGTGATCTCTATGAACGTCAGCAAAAATACTAATCGCTGCATTGGCGTTGCCCTTTGGTTACGCCAGTAGGATTAAGTATAAATATTAGTGGTTTAAAGGCCTCGGAAATGCGTTTCCCGGGGCCTTTTTCTCTTCTGTTTGGGAGTATTTTCTGGTTTCAGGGCGACGTTATGTATAAGTGTCACCTGACAGGACCTGAAATATGGGGTTAAAACAGATCGGGAGATAAATATGATTAACTTTATCATCGCACTTGTAATGGGCGGTATTATCGGCTGGCTCGCCAGCATGGTAATGGGCCGGGATGCTTCGATGGGAATTTTCTGGAACGTCGTGGTCGGCTGCGTTGGCTCTATGCTTGGTGGATGGCTGTTCAGCTTTTTTACTGGCGGCACTTCGAATCTGCGGGATGCACCATTTAGCCCGATGACATTACTTGTTGCTTTTGGCGGAGCGATTGTTTTGTTGGGCATCGTCAACTTAATTAAGCGAGGACGCGTCCGTTAAACTAACAAACGCGAAGCAATTTGTAGAGCAAAGGCTGGCCCATTAGGCCGGCCTTTTTCTTGCGGAAAACCAAACTGATTTAGCAGTTTAGCGGCATTTGAAGGGGCTTATCCGATATGGATAATTGTTCGGGCTTGTCGCGACTGATATATTCATATAATACACTAAAAATGAGAATTACAAATTCCTCCCTATAAACCGTGATTCTTTTTGTATATTGCAGCGCAAAAACAAGATAAAAGCCGGGCTGAAGAGTATTGAAAATGAACTATGAATCGAAAATTTCTGGCGAAGACCTAGAGGTCTCGACATTGGAAGATGAAAACGAGCAGGCACGAAGCAAGCGTCTTGTGATCATTGTGGTTGCTGTCGCGGCCGCAGTTATACTTGCGTATGTCGCCTATCAGTTGTTTGCAGGCGGCGGCGATGGAGCTGCTGCGGAAGGTGCGAGCGATAGCCAGGCACCTGCTGTGACAGTCGTGGTGCCGGGTAAACAGGATGTGGTTCGCACGATCAATGCCACAGGTACATTGGCGGCGCGGCGCGAAATTCCAGTTGGTGTTGTAGGTGAGGGCGGCCGTGTAACGCAGGTTTATGTGGACGCTGGCGATTGGGTAAAAGCGGGTCAGATCATGGCTAGCATTGATCGCTCGGTCCAAAATCAGCAGGCGGCGCGTCTTGAAGCATCGGTTGCTTCGGCGAGAGCTGATCTTAACCTGGCGCAGACCAATTTAGACCGGGCTGCAAGGCTGGTGGAGCGGGGTTTTATATCCAAAGCCGATATCGACAGGTTGACGGCCACACGCGACTCCAGCGCGGCTCAATTGCGAGTAACCCAAGCGCAGCTTGGCGAGACCCGGGCACGTAATAGCTTTTTGAACATTGTCGCGCCAAAAGGCGGTTTTGTTTTGGAACGCAACGTTGAAGTCGGACAAACGGTTAGCGCAGGAAGCGGTATATTGTTCCGCCTCGCCCAAAATGGCGAAATGGAATTGCAAGCGCAACTAAGCGAAAGTGATCTGGCAAACGTGTCGGTTGGGGTCAGCACAGAAGTCATCCCTGTCGGAACAGACAAGGTTCTGGTCGGGCAAATCTGGCAGATTTCACCGATGATTGATGCGCAGTCACGGCAAGGTATTGCAAAAGTTGCTTTGAATTACGACCGCGCGCTTCGTCCTGGCGGCTTCGCAAGTACGCGGATTAAAAGCGGCACGTCACAAGCTGCTGTGTTGCCAGAATCAGCCGTACAGAACGACAGTAAGGGTAGTTTCGTCTATATTGTCGACAAGGATGACAAGGTGGTTCGCCGTGATGTGGTCATAGGTTCTGTCACTGCAGCTGGCCTGTCTATCACCTCGGGGATAAATGGTACCGAGCGTGTTGTGCTAAGGGCAGCTGGGTTCCTGAATCCTGGGCAAACGGTCCAGCCTATGGTTGAAAAAGATAAGACTGCGTGAAAGATTAACTTATGAGCCTCCGCAATATCTCCGCTTGGTCGACCCGTAACCCTGTCGTTCCACTTGTTCTTTTCACTGCATTGTTGCTGGCGGGTTTGCTGAGCTTCAACCGGATGGATGTGGTCAACAATCCTGAAGTAGAATTTCCTGGTGTTAGCGTCAGTATTTCACAGCCGGGCGCAGCGCCGACTGAGATAGAAAATCAAATTACCCAACGGATTGAGGCGGCAGTTCGCAGCATTAGCGGTGTCAAAAACATTATTTCTACTGCCAGAGAAGGCAGTAGCCGAACTTTCGTAGAGTTTGAAATCGGTACAGATGTTAATGATGCGGTGAATGAAGTAAAAAATGCGGTTGATCAGGCCCGCGGGTCCTTGCCGGATGGCATCTTGGAACCGCAGATTTCCAAAGAAGATATTTCTGGCGGCCCGATTGCGTATTTTGCGGTCAAAGCAGCCGATATGACGGTGGAGCAGCTCAGCTGGTTCGTGGACGACACAGTGGCGAAAAAACTCCTCGGCGTTGAAGGCATGGCTGAGGTTGACCGATTTGGCGGAGTAGATCGCGAAATTCGGGTGATATTAAAACCCGATCGGATGCAGGCACTTGGCGTAACAGCCAATCAGATCAACAGTGTGTTGCGTCAGGTCAATGTCAATGCTGCTGGCGGTCGCGCAGAAGTTGGCGGTACGCGGCAATCGGTTCGTGTCCTAGGCAATGCGGAAGATGCTTACGCGCTTTCTCAAACCCAGATATCCTTAGGCAATGGTCAAACGATAAAGTTGAGTGACGTTGCAGATGTGAATGACTCCTTTGGCGAGCGCAGTTCGATCAGCAAAGTCAGAGGTGTGGAGGTCGTGAATTTTTCGATGTCTCGCGCGCGCGGTGCATCGGATGTGACCGTCTATGACAATGCCATTATCGTCATGGATCAGATTAAAGAAGAGAACCCAGGGGTGGAGTTTATCCGTCTTGGTAGCAGCGTGGACTATACGAAGACCCAATATAAGAGCTCGATGGCCGCGATGGTCGAAGGCGCCCTTTTGGCTGTTGTCGTCGTGTTCCTGTTCTTGCGTGATTGGCGTGCGACGCTTATCTCCGCCATCGCGATACCGCTGTCCGCTATACCAACTTTCTGGTTCATGGATTTACTGGGCTTCAACCTCAACTTCTTGTCGCTACTGGCACTGGGTCTGGTTGCCGGTGTTCTGGTGGATGATGCGATTGTGGAGATCGAGAATATTGTCCGCCATATGCGTATGGGTAAATCCGCCTATCAAGCCTCTATTGACGCAGCCGATGAAATCGGATTGCCCGTTGTTGCGACATCCTTCTGTATTGTAGCGGTGTTCCTGCCGGTGGGCTTAATGCCGGGCATTTCGGGCCAGTTTTTCAAGAATTTTGGAATAACGGTGGTGATTTCCGTGCTCATGAGCTTGGCGGTTGCCCGAATGATTACGCCGATGGTTGCCGCCTACTTCTTACAATCCAAAGGTCATGCCGAACATGGCGAGGGCGTTTGGATGGACCGTTATCTGAAGTTGCTGCGATGGTGTCTGGATCAGACGGCAGCCCGAAAATATGCGGAAGGTGGCGGCCGTGGCCGGCGTTTTGTTGCTAAATTTTTGGACCATCGCGTTTGGCTCATGGGGGTCGGTCTTTTGGCGTTCGGTATAACAGTGGTTTTGTTTGCTGTTACTCCAGCGCAGTTCCAGCCGACCATTAATCAGGATTCTAGCCGGGTCCAGATTGAAGTAGTGCCCGGTACGACGCTGCAACAAACCGAAAAGATCGCGGACCAGGTTTCTGAACTTATGTATCAACAACCGGAAGTTGACCGCGCTCTAACCCGCGTACGAGAGACGAATGCCACTGTATTTGTGAACTACAAAAAAGAGCGCGACAAGACATCGATTGAATTCGAGCGCAGCATGGCTCCGCTGTTACAACAGATACCGGATGCGCGTATCTCCTTTCAGTCACAAAGTGGCGGTGGAGGCACGGGGCGTGATATTTCGATCATGCTGACTGGTTCTGATCCGAAATTGTTAGATGAAACGGCGTTTGAGCTCGTGGAGCAAATGAAAGATATCAATCTGGTAACGGCGCCTCGTCTTGCCGCCGATCTCAGCCGGCCGGAAATTTTAATTACCCCCTACAATGACCTTGCATCCAAACTAGGTGTAACGACGTCAGCGCTTAGCCAAACAATCCGCATCGCAACCCTGGGTGAGATTGACCAAAATGCAGCGAAATTTTCGTTGTCAGACCGTCAAATCCCAATCCGTGTGATGTTGCCCGAAGAATCGCGTACGGACCTGACAACGATTGAGAATCTGCCTATCCCAACCGCAAGCGGCGGCACTGTCCCATTGAGCCGGGTCGCCAAGGTCAGTTTCGGTTCGGGCCCAACGACCATTCAACGTTATAACCAAAATCGCCGGACATTTGTTGGCGCGGATCTCGCGCCTGATGTCATCAAAGGCGAAGCCATGGCCCTCATTAACGATCTGCCGATCATGAAAAACCTGCCGTCTGGTGTTTCCCGCGACGCCTTTGGCGAAGAAGAATGGCAGCAGGAATTGTTCGTAAACTTCATCATCGCTCTGATTTCAGGTGTCTTGCTGGTCTTCGCGACGCTCGTGTTGCTTTACAAGCGATTGATGTCGCCCTTGGTAAATATGGGTTCACTGGCTTTGGCTCCTCTGGGCGGGATATTCCTTGTCTGGGTCGTCGGCCAACCCTTGTCGATGCCGGTGCTGATCGGTGTCCTCATGCTTCTCGGCATTGTCAGTAAAAACTCGATCCTGTTGATCGATTTTGCGATCATGGAGATGCAAAAAGGCGTCCCGAAATTCGAAGCGATCATGGATGCGGGGCATAAGCGCGCCCAGCCTATTGTCATGACCACTGTTGCGATGACCGCAGGGATGGTCCCGACGGCCTTGTCTTTGTCAGGTGACGGGGCTTGGCGCGCTCCAATGGGAACAGTGGTGATTGGCGGATTGATTGTATCTACTCTGCTGACTTTGGTCATTGTACCGGCTGGATTCAGTCTCGCTGATGGCTTTGAGCGCCGTATTGGACCACGGCTGCGCAAGACATTGCTAACCTATAAGCCAGGTGATGATGCGGACGATAAAACACGGGTGCAGCCAGCCGAGTGAAGCCGCTTTCTTCCAAATTAGCACCGACACCCAAGGGCATTTCTATCGCCGGCTCTCCTGAACTTCGATCGGAGATGAACAACGCTGGACGCGATATGAAAAT
Organism: uncultured Sphingomonadaceae bacterium; assembly: GCA_947493215.1. Lineage (GTDB taxonomy): Bacteria > Pseudomonadota > Alphaproteobacteria > Sphingomonadales > Sphingomonadaceae > Parasphingorhabdus. The sequence goes on from CANLQE010000003.1 coordinate 335,439, forward strand.
TATTGCGTCCGGTCTGCTGGTATTGATGGCGGTGATCTATTTTACCTCGAAATCTTATGAGGAAGTTCATCCCGCATTGGGATTCATTCGTGCGTTTTCCGAGGCGGCAATGGTGGGCGGGTTGGCGGATTGGTTTGCGGTCACCGCTTTGTTCCGACATCCTATGGGCATACCGATCCCGCATACTGCGATTATCCCGCGCAACAAGGACCGGATCGGAGAAACGCTTGCCAATTTCCTGAAAAATAATTTTTTGGTCTCGCGAATAGTCGCGCAGCGAATGCACGGCATTGATCTGGCAGGTGGTGTCGGACGGTTTCTGAAATCACCCAGCGGCGGACAGGGCCGGCTGCGCCTGGGAGCATCGCGGTTAATTGGCGATATTATTGGCTCACTTGACAAGGACCGACTTGGCAGCATGTTTAAAGGCGCTGTGAAGACCCAGGCTAGAGAGCTTGATCTGGCAACTCCTATGGGTCAGCTTTTAGAAGCGGCAATGGCCGAGAACCGGCACGGACCTTTGATCGATTCAACGATCAAATGGGCTTATCGCACGCTTGACGCCAATGAATATATTATTCGTACGATTGTCCACGAGCGAGCCAATACGGTGATGCGTTGGACAGGGCTTGATGACCGATTGGCCAACGAGGTTGTTGACGGATTATACAAATTGCTAGCGGATATGGCCTCCGATCCAGAGCATCCGGTGCGCGCTAAAACCGAAGAAAGCATCGTGCAATTGGCACAAGAGCTGCGGAATGATCCAGACTTGCGCCAGCGGGTGAATGAATGGAAGCTCGAGATGATCGAAAATCCTGCCATTGCAAGCTGGATAGATGGCATGTGGGAAAGCGGCCGTGAATCACTTTTGAAAGCATCGCGTGACCCCGAAGCCGCAATGGCAGGGCATTTTGGCGATGCGTTGACTCAATTGGGTAACAGCCTTCAGAAAGACCCCCTACTTAATCGCCAACTTAATCGCTTTGCGCGCCGAGCGGTAGCGGGGGTTGTTGCCAGCTATGGTGATAATATCGTGAAACTAGTGTCGGAAACGATCCGCGGTTGGGACGCGCAAACAATCACCGATCGCGTAGAGAATGCAGTCGGCCGCGACTTGCAATATATCCGTGTAAACGGAACATTGGTTGGCGGCTTGGTTGGTGTCATGCTCCATATCCTAGGCTATTGGATATAATCTAACGCGTTAGCAATATCCTCGCCTGTCCGGCAATTTGCGCGAGCATCGCGATGGACGGTCTTGGTGATAGCTGGGCGCGATCAACAATATTTCGGAATTGGGTAACGCGCTCTGCATTTTTATCTGCCCAACTGACAAGAAATTGTTCCATATCCTTGCTGCGCGCTCGCCTCAAAAAGTCTAACCGCATTTGCTGGAAGTCGCGGGCTAGTCCTGCGACTAGCAATCTGTCCCATGGATCTGATGGGTTGATCCGCGTTGCCGTCATTTGCGCCCAGTCCAACCCCAATAGGCTGCCCAATTTGGTGAACGCTGCTGCGACTTCAGTGGCGTCAATCTCGCGGATTTTTGCCAAGAACGCAATGCCAGCAGCGCCGTCATTCTTATAGATATTTGCCATTTTGTGGGCAATTTCGGATGTCGCTCCGGCCTCGACTAATAGCCGGGTCTGTTTTGTTGCTTCCAATTGTCCTTCGGCCGTTATCAGGCTGTCGACTTTATCGTCCAGCATTCGGATGCCGGGTGCTAGCATTTCTACAGCTTTGTCAATGCTGCCGTCTGCCAACCCGATGCGCATCAAATCCGCCATGTGGGAGCGAAGGACATAAGCAAGCCGGTCGAAAAGTATCAGGCGGATATCTTCGCCAATCTTTGCTTTTTCAAGCGATACCCAAAGTTTTTCCGCCTGAAACAAACGTTCTGTCATGACAAACGCTGCAGCAACCTCGCCGAGTGAGCAGCCTTCTTCTTCGGCCAGCTCAAATGGATCGATTAGGCCAAGCCGGTTAATCATCCGGTTCGCCAATTTGGTGGCAATAATTTCCTTGCGCAGCTGATGTGTCAAAATTGCATTTTTATGCTTTTTTTGCATCGCGCTGGGGAAGGCATCAAGCAAGTCACTATCCAGTCCGGGATCATCACCTAAATTACTGGTTTCGATCGCTTCCTGCAGTCCGAGTTTTGCAGTTGAGATCAAGACAGCCAATTCCGGTCTATACAAGCCGCGATTTTCTTGTCCGCGGCGCATCAGATCTTCGTTGGTCGCGATGCCTTCAACGGACCGGTCCAATTGTCCCTTTTCCTCAAAAAATTCAATCAAGCGGACGTAAGAAGGCAGAGTTTTTTTGCCGCCCATTTCGGCAATGGACAGACCAAGCGCCTGAAGGCGATTGTCCTCTAGGACGAGCGCACCGACATTATCCGTCATCGCCTCAAGCAGCTTGTTCCGAGCCGCAGAGCTCAGTTTGCCATTGGCCATCACAGCGTTAAGGGCGATCTTGATATTCACTTCATTATCAGAGCAATCAACACCGGCGCTATTGTCGATAAAGTCGGTGTTGACTCGTCCGCCGCGCTCCGCAAAATCAATCCGTCCAGCCTGGGTGATGCCTAAATTAGCCCCTTCACCAATGACTTTGACCTGTAGTTGTTTTGCATCGACACGGATTTTGTCGTTGGCGGGATCTCCGACTTCTATGTGATTTTCACTCGATGCCTTGATGTAGGTACCGATGCCGCCGAACCACAATAGGTCAGCTTTGCTAGCCAAGATGGCTGACATCAGGCGCATTGGAGTCACTTCCTTTTCGCCCGTAAGGCCCACCAGTGCAGCGATCTGCTTGTTAATCTTCAACGTCTTAGACTGCCGAGAGAAAACCGCACCGCCCTTTGAAATCAGGCTCTTGTCGTAGTCTTCCCAACTGGAACGGGGGAGGTCAAACAGGCGCTTGCGTTCCTTCCAGCTTTTCGACGGATCAGGATCGGGGTCGATAAAGATATGGCGGTGATCAAAGGCGGCAACCACGCGGAGAGTCTTGGACAACAGCATACCGTTGCCAAACACATCACCTGACATATCGCCAATGCCTACGACTGAAACGGGTTCTTTTTGAACATCCACCCCCATTTCCGCAAAATGACGTTGGACCGAAACCCATGCGCCGCGTGCGGTAATTCCCATGGCCTTGTGGTCATAACCATTGCTGCCGCCGCTCGCAAAAGCATCGCCGAGCCAATATCCATTTTCGATCGCAATGGCGTTGGCAATATCAGAGAAGCTTGCGGTGCCCTTATCGGCTGCAACCACGAAATACGGATCATCTCCATCCAAACGGACCACCTGCTCTGGCGGCGTGACCGTTCCTTCATTGATATTGTCGGTGATCGAAAGCAGCGCGCTGATGAATATCTTATAAGACGCGATACCCTCTGCGATAAAAGCATCGCGATCATCGCCCGAGGGCAATTGCTTGGCATAGAAGCCACCTTTAGCACCAGTTGGAACGATGACCGCATTTTTGACCCGCTGGGCTTTCATCAGTCCCAATATCTCTGTGCGAAAGTCATCGCGCCGGTCCGACCAGCGGAGGCCGCCGCGTGCAACTGGGCCGGCGCGAAGGTGAATTCCTTCGACCCGGGGGCTATAAACAAATATCTCACGCCATGGGACGGGGGCAGGCAAGTCAGGGATTTTGGCGCTCTCGATTTTGAAAGCTAGGGCGCCATCAGATTGAACGCTAAAAGCATTGGTCCTCAAAACCGAGTCGATTACAGCTCGGAAAAGTCGCAAAATTCGATCGTCGTCAATGCCGTCGACTTTGACCAAGCCGCTTTCAATGGCTTTGACCGCCTCTGCCACATTTTTTTCTCGATCACTGCCGAAGTCTGGATCGTGTGTTGCGGTGAACAGCCTTATCATCGCTTGCGTTACATGGCCTGCTTCCGCCAGTGCTTCGACAACAGTGATGAGCCCGTAGCTTAACCCGGTTTGACGCAAATAGCGAAACCATGACCGGATCCAGACCGTCGATCGGGCGCTGATTCCAGTGGTTGTAATGAGCTGGTTAAAGCCGTCATTTTCTGCGCCACCTTCCAGAACATTTGTAATTGCATCTTGAATTTCAGAAGCGCGCGCAATCAAATCATCCCGGGTATCCGGGTTACGCAAAGCCAGTTGAAAATCATGAATGTAACCCAGACGTCCTTCATCGAGAGGGGTTGGCATTTCTTCCAGAACAGAAAAGCCGAAGTTTTCGAGTGTTGGAACGGCATCTGACAAAGGCAAAACGCCGCCTAGATGGTAGACTTTTAACCGCAACAAATGATCGTCGTCGCTGTCTAAACGATAAAGCCGTGTTGATTTTTGCCCACCTCGCTCCAATTGAAAGAGTCGCATGATGTCACGGGCAGCTTCTATCGCACCATAGATCGATTGATAGGTGCCCGGGAAGCAATCGGCATAGCGTTGTGCAAGCACTGCAGCTCGATTTTCAGGGACAAATTCACTCAAGCGGCTTTCTACTTCGGGCCGCCAACCACGGATCATATTTTCCAATTGCCGATCAAGCGTATCGGGATCAGGGATTTTGCTGTTTACGCCCATATCCAAAATGTAGCGGAGCGACGAGATGCCGCCTTCATCCAGCGTGTTCGACCAGCTTAGGATCCTAGCGCCCGTGGCTTCTGTGAGCATCGCTTGAATATTCTCGCGGCGTGCAGTCGACAGTTGTTCGCGAGGCAGCCAGATAAAGGCGAAGAGATGCCGGTTCAGCGGTGACATCACGCTGTGTAACTTGGGCCGCGGCCGGTCAATTAGCGACATGGAAATAAGCGCGAGTTTCTCAAGGTCTTCTTGTTGAAACGTGATCAGAATATCATGGGGCAGGGCGGTCAAGGCATGCGTTAGGGACTTGCCCGCATGACCAGCCGCGGCAAACTCAAATTTGTCAAATAGCGTTGTCATTTGCGTCCGCAGCAGCGGTACTTTTTCAGGTGGCGCGGCCAATGCTGCACTCGTCCAAAGGCCGGTGGTTAAAGAAAGGCCAACCACCGTGTCTTTTTCTCTCAAGGGCACTATAATAATATCCATCAAGACATGCCGATGAACGGTCGATATCTGATTGGATTTGATGATCAGGGGCGCTTTGCCGCCAGCTTTAAACCAGTCGAAGGCGCGTTTCTGACTTTCTTCGGATAGTACGGGCTTTTCCCGCATACGGGATACGCCAAGCTTGCCTGTTCTTTTACCTTTCCGGTCGATTTTCTCGTGCGCTAATAAGGTAAAATTGCGGTCCAAGAACCAGCGTAATAGCGATGTCCCTTCCCCCTCTGGTAAGCCATCTGCATCTTCTCCCAAAGCTATCTGTAATCGAGGCCAATCGATAACCGCTGCCGCTACATCTTTAAGGTTCTTCCTGAGCGACTTTTCCAGCGCACGGCGCAATTTGGCGTCTGTTCGTTCGAGCTCAACATAAATGATTGATTCGCGTTTTTCCTCGCTGCCTGGATCATTGTGAATGGCGCTGAGTTTGCCTGTAGCCTCTCTTTTTACCCCGATTACAGGATGGATCAATCGCTCGATGTTGAGACCGAAGCCGGCAATCGTCGCACATACCGAGTCGACCAGAAACGGCATGTCATCATTGACGATGGCAAGCCTCAAATGGCGCCGGCCTTTGGCGCTAATCACACTTTCGAGCAGCAAAGTCGCATCGGTTCCATCCCGGTACAAACCACAATCCAGTGCGAAACGAACCGCTTCTTTGCAGGCCTTATCGTCAAAGCCGATATTTTCGCCCGGCAATGCGCTTTCTTGGAAAGCGCCGATGAGTTTTTTTTCGAGTTTTTTATCGGCCGTTGAGGTGGCCTTTTTCGCTGCCTTTGTGTCGCGGCTACCGGTCATGGTTCCCCCAAGATAATCAGCTCGGATGAAGACTCCGTCTGTTTGAAGGGTTTATGCTCCCAATATCAGCGTTCCTCAAGAGTGTATGACAACCAATCGAGGTAGCTATGGCTGATTACATCATAAGCGTGATATATTGGTTACATTTGAAACCAGGTGGTGGTCCTGATTCTTTAGACGTTGGTTTGCTTCAAAACTTTATTGGTCAGTTTTTGATCATCCAATACAGGGCCAACAATTGATAGCTGTCCGCTCTCATCGCGACGTGCAACGAGAACCACAAATTCCGCATCGCCTGCATCGACATCAACTAGCTGACGACCTGGTGCATTGCGTAGCCGCTCCAAAACTTCATCATCTTGTACAACGTTTGCAGATATTTTTTGTTTAGGATTTCGAGCATCTCTCTCGGCATAAACGATGGCCTTAAGGCCGCCATCTTGCTTTTCGAGATAGTCTGCAAATGCCCCTTTGGCGATACCAGCCTGTGCCGCAAACCGCAAAGCGGCGGCATATTCGGTCAGTCTAGTTTTATCATAATGCGCTCCAAAGACCAATTTGACGATTGGCGTCATCGGGGCACGTTCTTGGGCCTTTAAGCCCGAATCTTGCAGCAAAATATCATAATCCGCTGGATGATCTTGGGTCATCAGATAGAAATCATAAGCTTGACCAATGGCATTGTAGAGTGCCGCACGGCTGCGTTGTTCGCTATGCGCGGCATTATCCGCACTGCTGCGTGCGGCAACAAGCCAGTCGGCAAGACTGGCGTCTTCACCAGGCTTATCATCAATATCTTCAAGATCAATATGATCACCACCGACAAGTGCAGCAGTTGCGGCCGCAGCATTTTCGGCAGTCAATTCCAAGTGATTGGATGTTGGTCCATCGGCCCAGATCGGCCCAGTTTCAGTTTTAGCTGGCGCCGAACGCATAGCTTCAGTTACCTGATCTTCCAGCTCTTGTGCATAGTCGTCTGCAACAACTTCTTTCCAGTTGATCACGCCGTAGATAAAATCAATCGTGTCATCATCGGTTGAAAAGGGCAGCAATATCCCGCGATACATGATCGTGACGCCGCGCTGATTTATAAACTCGGCTTCAAAACCAATCGGTGCCTGATTAGCAATAATTTGCAGATAGTGATCAGTGATCCGCGATAGCAATGAGCGTGCCGGTACCTCGTCAATTGTCGTTATGCTGTCATCCAGCTCACATTCTTTGCGCAAGGACTTTCCGATGAACTGGATCGACGGATTCTCGACGCCGTTGGTAAAGTCCAGGAGAACGCTATTTGGGCCAAAATCATTGTCTGATTCTGGCGCCAAATCTTCGACGCTTGGGAATTGCCGTTCACCGAGCAGCCCGGCCCAGAAATTATAAGCTCGCACATGCATGCGGCGCTCGTCCTGACCGATGGCCGGAGGCGCCTCGGTGGTCACCTCATCATCTTCATAGGCGGCGTAGTCAGCGTCAAGACCAGCCGCTAAACCGCTGTTTTCATCAGAATTGCGAAGATTTTCCATGCCTAATCCTACTGGTTTCACTCGTTTCCAACCCGTTCTGCAGCAGCCATGGTAAATATCTGGTAAATTTTATGAACATTTCTCATGCTAATCTGACACAAATTCCAAGGAATAACGTAATGAATGCCACGGTCAGGCTTGTCACAAGTCAGGCCTGCTGTTAAAGGCGCCTCCGACGATCAGTTGGCCCGGCAAGAAAGGCTGCCCTTCAGAGCGTACGCCGCTTTAGCTCAGGTGGTAGAGCACATCATTCGTAATGATGGGGTCAGAGGTTCGAGTCCTCTAAGCGGCACCACCCATTTTACCAGTTTTTGGTTTCTCTGGCCCGAGGTTTGCGGAGCATATTTTATCCCTATATTCTCGTCAGTTACCGGCCCTGACGTGATCGAACTTGCGACCAGAGACCATTTGTCAGTGCGCAATGACCGGTCTTCGGGCCGTTTATCTCTGTGCCCCGATTATTGGAGTCCAGATGCACATTGGATTTAATCGTATTTAGCAGTGGATTTGGAGTTTAGCCGAACCCGAACATTGATCGCTGGCTCGCCCAGTCGAGCGGGATATTGTTCTGCCGCGCAATCTTGCGGCCGGTCAGATCTGGCGGTTGGGTTCCATTAATGATGGCAGAAATAATGTCCGGCGCAAGGTAGCTGAGCCGAACCAGCTGATGCAAATAACGTCTGGAATAGTGTTCCACCATCGGCTGTGAATTGCCGTGCACCAAATAATCCCGCGCTGCAAAAGCCTGAGCGATCAGCCTAAGAAGAACGGGATCTGGCTCGCGTTCTGCCAAACCCTGATCGGGCGATATCGCAAGTTTGAGTTCCGATCCTCTAGAGACCAGCTTTGCATTGATGGTAAATTGGTGCCTGTCTTCTCCGCTCTCAATGACCATGCCGATCACAACCGTCTCGGGCTTCACTTGCACTTGTACTTCATGCTTGAGCAACAACCTGCGTTTATCGGCAATGCTCATTGACGCTTGATCGGACTTCAGCTGATTGCTCTGATCGATCTGTCCCGACAATATGGTAGCGTCTTTGCCACTGGACGAGAGAAGCAAGCCGAGCTGTTTTACAACAGCGTCAATCACAAGCCGTTCGATTTCCCCCGCTGGCATTCGCCATGCGGCGTTCTTGTCAGCACCGGGTTCAAGTCTTGTCACATAATATCGATATCGCTTCGATCTGCGACTGGCATGCGTTGGTGTCATTGACCTGCCATCGGGATCTGTAATCAGGCTGATTAGCAAGCTCGGGTTCTTGGACTTATTACCCAGAGTATTGTCGCTGCGATTGGCGGCAAAGATGTTTTGCACTTCATCAAACAAGTGTTGATCTACGATAGCTTCATGCTCACCATCATAGATGGCCTCCTTGTGTCGGACCTTGCCAATGTAGATTGGGTTTTTGAGCAATTGGCTAAGTGCTCCAGTGCGGAACGCTACCCCGCCCCTTGTTCGTCCATCTTTATAAGGGCGCATCTTGGTGCGAACACCCGATGCGGCAAGTTCTTCAACCAATTGCGGTACCGATCGGAGTTGGGAATATCGAGTGAACATATGACGGACTGTCTTGGCCTCTGCATCGTTGATCAAAAGTTTACGATCCTTGAGATCATATCCAATCGGAACGGGACCTCCCATCCACATGCCCTTCTTCTTTGACGCAGCGATCTTGTCGCGGATGCGTTCGCCAGTGACCTCACGTTCAAATTGGGCAAATGACAGCAGGACGTTCAGGGTCAATCGCCCCATGCTCGTTGTTGTGTTAAAGGACTGGGTAACGCTTACAAATGAAGCTTTTTGATCATCCAGTATTTCTACGATTTTTGCAAAGTCAGCAAGACTGCGTGTCAGCCGGTCAACCTTATAGACAACAATCACATCAACCTTTTTTGCTTTCACATCATCGAGAAGTTGTTCGAGGCCAGGGCGCTTCATGGAACCGCCGCTATAACCGCCATCATCATAGAGTTCTGTTACCGGTTCCCAACCTTCGCTGGCTTGGCTGAGTATATAGGCAGCACATGCCTCTCGCTGCGCATCAAGGCTGTTAAAATCCTGTTCCAATCCGTCTTCTGTAGATTTGCGGGTATAGATTGCGCAGCGCAGTTTTGTGACCTTCTCAACCATTGGCGGCCACTTTTGCTTTAAAGCCGCTGCGCTTGCGCAGACCAAAGAAACGTGGTCCTGACCAATGGGCGCCGGTTATTTGCCGAGCGATATGGCTGAGACTGGCATAGTGGCGCCCATCAAACTCAAAGCCGCTGTCGCAAACAAGTACATGATAGCTTTTACCATTCCATGATCGCACCAATCGTGTTCCGGTCTTAAGAGCGATGGCATGCGAGGCACCAGCTTTGCCGGTTCGTTCTACGCGCTTTCTTAGGCGATCGATTTTGGTTTTGGTAGCTTTGGGAAGACTGCCGTGTGCTCGTTCTTGTAATCGGTGGGCGATAGCGCGGCGCAACAGGTCAGGTCCCACAACCGGCGCGACGTTACTATAGGTGTCACGCCAAAAGGACCGTAATTGGGCTGGAGACATTGTGAGGAGTTGTTTGAGCTGATCTTCGATATGATCCATGATCAGTCCACATTCTCTGATTTAGCGGTCGCTGGCTCTGGAGTTTTTGTAATCCGGTAGGATGTTCCGCCATCGCCGCGTTGCTCTTTTGCGAGCACTAAGCCTTTTTTGCGAAGGCCGGTCAGGAAGGCACGGACACTATGCGACTGCCAGTTCGTAGCCTGGCAAACCTCATCAAGGGTTGCACCCTTGGCGCGTGATAGCAGTACAATAACTTCTGCTGATTTAGTTTGTTTTTTTGATCTTGGTATCGACATTCAGGGTCTCCAGCTTAGCGCTGACTGTTCCAGCGCTTCCACTGAGCCAAGCCACGGATCGCTCAAAAGAGCGCGCGGCCATGTCGCATATTGTGTTTGCGATACCAACAGCAATGCTCGAACAAATACGGAAGTCCAGTTATTTACTGGTTTACAGCATAGTTTTGAAAAACGCCTGCCGACATTGTCAGCGTGATTACTGGAGCAGGGCGGAGGTGCAAGCCGGCGAAGGAACAAATGCGCCAAACAATGATTGCCGTTCGCAGCGAGGCGGATTTGATCGCAGAGGCCTATGACGTATTCAGGCTGGCGATTGGATAGGGGAGTGAATTTTAATATGAGAAGCAATTGCCATCTCTCCGATTGTCAAAACATTTGACACCTTACCGTACGTAAGATAATCTTACATTAAATGGGACAGGAGATTCGTATGAACCCGGAGTTTGTAAAACAAAAACTGATCGAAATTATTCAGCAAATCCAAACGAAAAGCGCTCTTGATTGCCCGCCTTTGGACGGCACAATCAAGCCGCATAGGGATGTTCCCGAATTTGATAGTAAAATTGGGATCGCTGCAACATCAAAATTGGAGAAAGAGCTAGATATAGGAATACCCGACGACGCCAATATATTTGCCAATGAAACGACTGAAACTATGCTGACGCTTGACGAAACAGTCGGTCTCGTTTGCGAAATTGCACAAGACAACAATGCATCGGGTGTGATGGCGTGAATGAAAAAAAGCATAGGGTGAAAATTGGGTTACGCTTGAAAGAGGCCAGAAAATTGGCAGGCCTCTCTCAAGCCCAAGCGGCTAGCGTTTTGGGTATCCACAGACCATCAGTTTCGGAAATAGAATCCGGCAACAGGCGAATTTCCGCCGAAGAACTTTCGGAGCTTTGCGAAACATATGATGTGGCTCCAGATTGGATATTAGGCCGTTCACCTGAGGCATTAGATGTAAATGATCCAAAATTGCAGCTGGCAGCTCGCGAACTTTCCAAATTGAAGTCCGACGATCTTCAGAGACTACTCAGGCTTATAGCATCAATGCGCGATGAAAGCGATGGGTGAACAATGTTGAACAGAATAAAACCATCTTCATATTTTGACAGAAAGGCTCACGCAAAAATTGCCCTGAGGATGGCTTGCGATGTTCGAAGCGACTTAAATCTGGAGGAAGATGAACCAGTCTCTGCATTCGATGCGTGCCAACAGTTAGGCGTCAATGTGAGATTTACAGATATCAACATGGAGGGAATGTATAAAAAGGGCCCTCCCGCAAAGATTTTTATATCTGCCTTAAGGCCATTACCCCGGCGCATGTTTAACTGCGCCCATGAGTTGGCACATCATCTATTCGGACACGGCAGCACAATTGATGAACTCGCAGAACGTAAAAGCTTACATAGTTGGCAGGATCCGGACGAGTTTTTAGCTGACTCATTCGCAGGTCATTTTTTGATGCCAGAAATCGGACTGAGAGGTGCCTTTAATCGAAGGGGCTGGAAGCCGAAGGATGCGACACCTGCGCAACTCTATGCAATCGCATGCGATTTTGGCGTGGGGTATGTGACGCTAGTCACTCAACTACATTTTGTTAGTGGAGAAATCTCAACCGACCGGTTTAATGCGCTCCTAAAGATGTCGCCTAAACGCGTTCGACATGCTTTACTCGGTGAAATATGCGATCAGCCATTGGTAATTGCGGGAGCCTCCAGCAAAGCAAAATCTATTGATATCGAGCTTAACACCCAACTTCTTTTACCAAAAGAGACTGTTTATGACGCTACTCATTTACGACTTATAAAGCCTGTTAAAAATGCCTTGTTGCTAGAACCTACAAAAGTAGGCGTGACTAGGGTTGCTGCAAACGGGTGGTCGTCAAAAATTAGAGTCTCTAGAAATGCTTACGTAGGGCGCTCAAAATTCAGGTACTTAGAGGAATTATAAATGTTAGCTCCGAACAAAGATGCACCCGTGCCAATTTTAATAGAGGCTTCCACGCTCGATGAGGCCTTTGCCAAGTTATTGATACAGGTCATTGACAATTCAGGTGCAGTCATCACTCCACTCACTTTTAGTGTTGGGGCAGAAAATGCGGATGAAATGCTGAGTGGAAAGGGCGGCATAAAAGACGCATTGGATAACTCATATGCGATTACAAATCAGACTCGTCCGAAGCAATCTCATGCGCACTCTATCGACACGGTGGCGTTTACTATTTTCCCGAAAAGGTATTACGACATTTCTGAAAGCGCAGATGATTTCTTTGACCTTTATAAGCGAGCTTACCCAAAGCTAAAGGCTAGAAACACCGCAAATAGGCGTGGCTTGTATTTCGAACGGTTAACTATGTATGGATCCGACGTTAAATGTGAAGGCAACCAACTTAAATGGTTCATCGAGAGCTATCGGAGCAGAAACGGTGTTAGAAAATCTATGTATCAAGCTGCGATTTTTGATCCAGTAAGGGATCATTCGAACACTGCGCGTTTGCCATTCCCTTGTTTGCATAGCCTTTCCTTCTTACCCAATGGCGACAGTTTGGCCTTAAATGCTTTTTATCCGACACAACAAATTTACAGAAAGGCTTATGGGAACTATTTGGGATTGATAAACTTAGGTCAATTTATGGCCGAGCAAATGGGCCTTCGCTTTTGTCGCTTAAACGTTATGGTTGGTAAAGCAGAATTAGAGACAGCCAAAACTGGCGAGATTGCTGGTGTTGTAGAGGCTTGCCGAGCGTTGATTGAAGGCTAATACTTTTAAGCAGCGACAATCACACTTGCAACGACAGATGTTTCGGAGTGACTTATGCTAAGCACAATTACTGATACCCCGAGTTGATCGGCGGTCTTCCTCATTCGTGCGGATAGTCTGAGCTCGGGAGCGCATCCTGACTCTCTATATATTTCAAAATCCTTGAAAGATGCGCCGGGGCCAAAACTCAAACCGAATGCTTTCATCGCAGCTTCTTTTGCCGCGAACCGGCTCGCTATATGCTTTAGCCTCCTTTCACCGCTGGGGATGCTGTCGAATTCAGCAACAGTGAAGACCCTGGCCATCCAGTCCTCATTTGCAAGAAATGAGAACCTTTTTAAGTCTTCAATGTCAATTCCGTGTCCAATTATTGACATTTTGGAGCCTCATTTTTCTTGTGCTAGCCTTTTGTTTCGACTTTGCCTACAACCTGATTCTGATATCAATAATCACTCAGACCGAACTTAGCACTTAGATTTGCTTTAGGATAATATGCTACCTGATAATCATGGCGACATTCAGCGCAAAACCGATTCTGGGGACAATAAAGCTCTAGGTCGCTTTTGCATTGAAGGTGAAGTTTTAGAAACGACACCTGTTTTTAAAGAGTACTGGCATTTTGCGGCTGAACGTCAACGAATATTTTTCAAACGCGTTAACGGTACAAATTCTCCGATACTTACTGATGACCGAATATTATCGGAATACAAGTTCACAAACAGTTACAGGGCCTCTGATCGGGTTAGTCAGTATCTAATAAAGAATGTTATTTACAGAGATGACCTTCCTGATGACATTGAAAACGTTTTCTACAGAATCATGTTGTTTAAAATTTTCAACAAGATTGAGACATGGGAAGCTATTCAAGACGCATTTGGACCTATCACATGGTCAAATTTCAACTTTGACGAAATCGACGAATTTCTCTCTGCCAGACATCATGTAGGGATAAGAAACTACTCCGCTGCATATATAATGCCCTCTGCTGGAAGTGTATTTGGCCATAAGCGCAAGCACTCAAATCATCTGAAATTGATCGTATGGATGTTGAAAAGTGATTATCCCCAGCGTCTTTCAGGTTTTACAAATATGAAAGACGGTTTTGAACTATTTTTAGCGTCCCCATCTATCGGACCTTTTTTAGCGTATCAGTTCACTACTGATGTAAACTACAGTGAGATTACAAATTTCTCTGAAATGGAATTTGTAAGGGCGGGGCCAGGGGCGTTAGACGGAATCAGCAAGTGTTTTATCGGTGCCGATAATATCTCACCTGAAAAAATTATTTGTGAAATGGCAAAACGTCAAAATGATTATTTTGACAGACTTGAGATTGATTTCCCTTCTCTTTGGGGAAGAGCACTTCAACTGATTGATTGTCAGAATTTGTTTTGCGAGATATCTAAATATTCGCGCGTCTCGCATCCTGAGATTTCAGGAAAAGCAGGACGTACAAGAATAAAGCAAAAATTCAGCCCGATTGGGCGCCCTCCTGCACCTTGGTATCCACCATCTTGGGGGCTGAATAATTCTATCAATCTCTCTTATGTGATGCCTAAATCCATTGTTTCAAAAACTACGAAAAAAGAACAACTGGCTTTGCTTTGAATAATTACTTGGATTTGGCTTCATCTTTATTCGGAAATGTTCTCTTTACAAGCATTCGCAACAGTAACATATAAGTCCTCTAGCACCTCTTTACATTTGTTCAGCGAGGGAAGCTAAGGGGGGTGACTATAATGCTTACGACGGATTTTTTGTCGCTTGTTAAGAATACAGACGTCACAATTGGTGACACCCCAACTCGTCGGGACCGCGTTGCACGCTTCGGACTGGTCAGTGAATTAGGGTCTATCTTATCAGCATTAAAAAAAGTCATTCTCAGAGAGGACGCAGGCATATTAGCCGAGCATATTACGAAAGGTGAGCTTCGCGAAGAGCTCGGCGATGCCTTCTGGTATGTGGGGATGTGCACAAACATTCTATGCGATGGAAAAGATATATTTTCCGAGTGTCTTGATGAGCTAGAAAGTTTGCATTGTGGCCCTTCAACTGAATCAGAAAGAGTGAAACAAGCTGGCCCTCAAAGGATTGCGGAATTCGAAAAAGTTAAAACTGAATTCGACATGGATAAGACGCTTGATAATTTTCAACGTGCAGCATTTGAAACCAGGCGAACGGAAGGCGACGAGCTTCGGGATGTTTGCGTGGCGGTGCTTCAACAACTAGCCGCGCAACTCGTCCGCTGTTATATGCCGGAAAGTGAGAAGGTCAAGATTAACACCGAAGTTAATGAGAAGTCGGACAAGAATATAGTCATCGAAACTGCTTGGCATCTGGCTGCACTAGCAACCCTCAACGATTTGAAGCTTTCTGAAATATCAAAAGACTTAAAAGTAAAAACAGATTTTCGTGGCGAGGGTTCACCATCAGTTATACGTGACGGGCTTTTCCGCAAACAAGAAAGCTTTCCCGAAACTTTTGAGATTGCGTTCGTACCTAACCCGGAAGATGAGCAAATTTCAGAGATGTTTTGGTTACGGGAAGACGGCTATCATTTAAAGCTGGGAGCCTCCCTTAAAGACAACCATAGCGGTGGAGATGGTTATCGATATCACGATGCGATTCACGTTGCTTTTGCGGTTCACCTAGGGTGGTCTCCGAATCTTCGTAAATTCATGAACCTAAAAAGAAAGTCCGATAAAAAAACTGACGACAACGAAGACGGCGGCCGAGCCGCAATACTTGAAGAAATGATCATTCTGCACATTCACACCTACGCATCGAAGCTCAAATTGTACATCAATGAAGCCAAAGGAAACCCACCCGAAAAGCAATTAGTTGAATCTCCGTTTGCTGATCCTAGTGTTTTGACTTTCGAATTTATCCGCGGACTACACGAATTGACGACTAGTTCCGAAGTATTCAAGTCAAAAGAAGCTGATTGGAGGCACGCAATTAGTGCTGGGTATGAAATGTACATACGCCTTCAAGCCGCGGGCGGCGTTCTTGTAGCCAATGTAAAAGAACGGACTTTAAGTTACAGATCATTGTCAGACAACGAAAAACTGAGCACTGTCGGGGTACCGTTTCCTTCGGGCAATTAAATGCGTAAGGCGGAATTTCATCTGCTGGAGTACGCGCCATCTGAGGTTTGGCGTCTGCAACATCGCATAGGTTGATAATATCCAGTATGTTCAGTCGATATGCCTATCCAAAGGTTGCGATATGCCGTCTGCATATTTGTCACTTCAGAAGTTCCCTCCGAAACGGATGCAACATTCTTTGACACGTCGGATTTAAGATTACAGTTTGCAAATAACAAAGGGGGCTTTATGGATTTTGCGAACCAGCTCCGGCAATGCGTGCCGGATCAACCAGAAATTAGTGTTCGCAAATCCTGGTCTTGCTTCTCCAAACTCAGTTGCGCCGCAATTCTTGCTGTATTTGCGGCAAGCTCAACACTTGCTAGTGAGACGGTCACTTATAAATATGATGAACTGGGCCGGCTCATTCGGACCTCTCAGACAGGCAGTGTCAATAA
>CANLQE010000004.1 GCA_947493215.1 uncultured Sphingomonadaceae bacterium
GGAATTGGTGGGCCGCCAAGGGCTGGTGGAGTACACCTGCGCGATACAACTCCTTCCGGGAAGGTGAGCGCCGGTTCTTGAAGCCGTCGGCACGAGAAATTCAGTTTGATCTCAACCATTTCGGCCGGACCGGATGGAAAATCATGTTTGACGTTTACTACGGCCGAAATGACGATGGAACTTATGGCACAGTTCCTCTTCCTACCGGGGCAAAATTCGCTGACCAGCATTCTTGGTTTGATCTAGATTTTTAACTCTGCATTGAGCCAGAGGCGCTAACGTCCGCTTTCGAGATAAAGCAGACCATTCTCCAATAATTGGATTTTGGTGTTCCGGGCTCACTCTCACTAGCCGAATCCCTAAAGCTCCGCTAACGAGCGGCCATGCTCAATTTTAGTAACATAACGGTGCGCCTTGGTGGCGCGGTCATCCTCGATGGCGCCACGGCGGCTCTGCCCCCTGGCGCGCGTGTGGGGATGATCGGCCGTAACGGTGCTGGCAAATCCACTTTGATGAAAGTGGTCGCTGGACTGTTGGACCCGGATGACGGCAGCGTGGATATGCCCAAAGGGGCACGCATGGGCTATATTGCGCAGGAAGCACCCGCCGGGGCTGAAACGCCGCTAGATACGGTTTTGGCTGCTGACACAGAACGCGCCGCACTGTTAGAGGAAGCGGAAACCGCTGACGAACCGCACCGGATTGCCGAAGTTCACGAGCGCCTTAACATGATCCAAGCCCATAGCGCCCCTGCCCGCGCCGCAAAGATCTTAATCGGCCTGGGCTTCGACGAAGAAGCACAACAAAAACCGATGGACAGTTTTTCCGGTGGTTGGCGGATGCGCGTTGCGCTCGCGGCCCTCCTGTTTTCGCAGCCCGAATTGCTGCTGCTCGATGAGCCATCCAATCACCTCGACTTGGAAGCGACTTTGTGGCTGGAAAATTTCCTGACCAGCTATCAGGCGACGATTTTGGTAATCAGCCATGAGCGGGATTTGCTCAACAATGTGGTCGATCATATTCTCCATTTACAAGGCGGAAAGACGACGCTTTATCCCGGCGGTTATGATGCGTTTGAGAAACAACGCGCAGAGCGTCAGGCGCAACAGGCGGCATCCCGCGAAAAACAAGTGGCCCAGCGTGAAAAACTGCAAGCATTTGTCGATCGCTGGGGGGCGAAAGCCCATAGTGCCAAACAGGCGCAAAGCCGCGTGAAAGCGCTTTCCCGCATGGAGCCGATTGCAGCCGCGGTTGAAGACCCGTCGCTCAGCTTTCATTTTCCCAGCCCGGCAGAACTCAAGCCGCCGCTCATCACCCTCGACGACGCCGCTGTTGGCTATGGTGATAACATCATTCTTTCCAGTCTGAACCTGCGCCTCGATCCCGACGATCGCACCGCATTGCTAGGCCGCAACGGTAACGGCAAGACCACCCTCGCCCGTCTACTGGCGAGCCAGCTAGAACCCAAAGCAGGGTCAATGAACAAGTCCGGTAAGCTGACGGTGGGCTATTTCACGCAGTATCAAGTCGAAGAACTGGACACGACGGATACCCCGCTGGAACATATGACCCGGCTGATGAAGGACGCAAAGCCCGGCGCGGTGCGGGCGCAACTGGGACGGTTCGGTTTTTCCGGTGACAAAGCCACCATGAAAGTTGGGAAATTGTCTGGCGGTGAACGCGCGCGTCTGGCCCTCGCCTTGATCACGCGCGATGCGCCGCATCTGTTGATTCTCGATGAACCGACAAACCATCTTGATGTCGACGCGCGTGAAGCGCTGGTTCATGCCTTGAACGAATATACCGGTGCCGTGATCTTGGTCAGCCATGATCGCCATATGCTGGAACTGACCGCCGACCGTCTGGTGATGGTCGATAGCGGCAAAGCTGCCGAGTTTTCCGGGACGCTCAATGACTATACCGATTTCGTGCTGGGTAAAAATCAGGAAGCCAAACCGACGGCTGGCGGTGGCAGCGGCGGCAATCGCAAGGAAGAGCGCCGCCTAGCCGCTGAACGCCGCAAACAGCAATCAGAATTGCGGAAAACAGCTGGCACCGCCGAAAAGAAAATCGAGACGCTCGGCAAAAAACTATCCGCTATTGACCGGGCGATGTTCGATCCGGCCAGCGCGGAACAAGATTATGCTGATTTGACCATGACGGAGTTGATGAAACTGCGCGCCTCTATTCAGGATGAGTTAGAGCAAAGTGAAGCCGCTTGGCTGGAGGCGAATGAAGCGTTGGAGACAGCCAATGCTTAATCTGCCAATATATGGTTGGATTGCCTGCAGGGCTGTGGTCTCTTGACCAATACGTGGAAAGTCACCCTGCCCTGCACACGCGAAGACGCAGACAGCCTCTCAGAGGATAATCTGTTCATTGGCTCCAGCGACAGCGTACCGACAATCGTGACACGCGAGGCAGACCCTGACACCCCGGATGACTGGGTGATCGAAGTTTACTGCAATGCAAAACCCGATGCTAAGTTACTCAAAGATATCGCCAACCTTTCGCCTTCTGCAAAATTATCAAACACGGCGCCGGTGACCGAAAAACTAGAAGACGAGGATTGGGTAACGCTCAGCCAGCAAGGTTTGGAACCTCTACGCGCAGGCCGTTTTTACGTGCATACATCAAACAGCGCCCCACTGGACGATCCGAAGATCAAGAATATCTGTATTGATGCCGGGCAAGCCTTTGGCACCGGCCATCATGAGACAACCATGGGGTGCTTGGAAAGCCTCGATCGGCTGAAACGGCTTAGCCAAAATTATCACAATATCATTGATGTCGGAACCGGCACTGGCCTGCTGGCCTTTGCGGCGCGCCATCTTTGGCCAGCGGCCCAGATCATCGCCAGCGATATTGACCCGATTGCTGTTGACGTCAGCGCGAAAAATGCCGCGATCAATGATATAGCAATCGGCCATCTGCGCCCTGCAGTGAGATTGGAAGCCAGCAATGGTCTTGACCATCCCGCCATCGGACAGCGTGCGCCTTATGATCTTATCATAGCGAACATATTGGCGGGACCGCTCATCGCTCTAGCTCCCCAAATCGGGGCGGCGTCCACGACAAACACTGTTCTAATTCTGGCGGGATTACTCAAAGCCCAGCGGTCAGAAGTATTGCATGCATATATCCGAGAGGGTTTTCGCCTTCGTCACAGCCGGGTCGAAAATGAATGGCCTTGTTTAACATTGGTCAAAGCTCGCGACTATGGTCCAACAAGGCGGCACAGCTCTATTCGGTCACCCTTGGCATCGGACTATTTTGGCGAGTGCTGATCGACATCCTGATTAAGGATGGAAGACGTTCAAATCACAACCGCCTTGCCTGACTGCGCGCTAGTGTGATCTTGGGTACCGTGGGTCAGAACCTCATCGCCTTCGACAATATCAGCAATAGCGATATCAGGCATGTTAGCAATTTTCTCGTAAACAGGCTTAAAGTCGGTTTCTACCGTTACCCGCAGCAGTTCATCCAGACTGGGAATGACAAAGTAATTCTGCTGAAAATCGTCAATCCGGTATTCCGTTCGCAATATCCGCTCCAGATCGAAAATTATCCGGTTGGGGCTATTGTCATCCAGCGCAAACATGCTTTCACCAAAGCTCGACACAATGCCCGCGCCATAAATACGCAGTCCTTCAGGCTCCTGAATCAGGCCGAATTCCACGGTATACCAGTAAAGGCGCGCGAGTTGTTTCAAAGTACCGAATTTCAAGGCCCTTAGCCCACCGCGTCCATAGGCTTCCATATAATCCGCAAAGCGTTGGTCCGCGAGCATCGGGACATGGCCGAAAACGTCGTGGAAAATATCCGGTTCCTGCAAATAATCGAGCTGATCAGGCCGCCGGATGAAATTCCCGGAAACAAAGCGACGATTGGCGAGATGTTCAAAAAACACATCATCAGGCACCAATCCCGGCACTGCCACAACCTGCCATCCGGTTGCATCCATCAACATCCGGTTGAGTTCCTCAAAATCAGGAATCCCCGGCTTAGACAGTTGCAACACATCAATGCCGTTCAAAAATGCTTGCGCGGCGCGACCGGGCAACATCTCGCGCTGACGCGCATAAAGCGTATCCCAAGTGTCATGGTCTTCCGCGCTATAAGCAGACCAATTCTGGTCTATCGTCCAGTCCGCATTTGCGTGGGCCGGCGGCTTGTCATAGACATGGGTTTCTGGGTCGGGGGCGGTTAACATGACACCATCCTACAGCAGAAAAGGTTTCAATGGCAACTTCTTGGACAAAATGGTCAAAACGCGTCACCATTGGCCTGTTGACTGTGATTGGGTTTTATCTCGCCGCAGCTTTGTTCGGTAGCATTTTACCCGCCAATCCATATTGGAAAAGCCCCGACGACGGCATTGAATTATTCTTAGAAACCAATGGCCTGCACACAGGAATCATTATGCCGATGCGCAGTGATGTATATGACTGGGGAAAATTCATCCGTCCCGAGCATCTTGATAGTCCCACACTCTATGGCAGCCATATATTGGTCGGCTGGGGCCATGAAGGCGTTTATCGCAATACGGAGCATTGGGAGGATTTACGGTTCAAAGATGCCGCCAGCGCTATATTCGGCAGCGATGATGTATTGCTCCACATTTACCACCTGAACTATCCACAGGCTTATCCCCATTACCGCCGGAGCTTTAAAGTGAGCGAAGCGGAATATCGATTAATTGTGAAAGCCGTCGAAGAGCGGTTCATCCTCGACGAAGACGGACAACCCCTGCCCTCTTCTGGCTATGGGACCGGCGATCTATTCTATCAGTCTCACGGTCACTATAACGCCTTTTATACCTGCAATAACTGGACGAACGACGTGCTTCGCCGTGCTGGGATCAGGACCGGAATTTGGACCCCTTTTCAAGGGGGTGTGATGCGGTGGTTTCCAGACGATTAAAGCGGGTCAGAGAGTTTTCTTGAAACCAAAGACCATTATGATAGTCTCTCACCGACAGGAAATAACAACGAGGGATATTTTAATGGCCGTTTTAGACAAAACACGCATGAGCCTTAAGATATCTTCAGCAATCATCGCGCTGAGTTTGTCGACGGCAGCTACGGCGACAAAAAACAGTTCTGAAAAGGCCAATGACGATAGCGATATTGTTGTGACTGGTCCCAAATCTGTCAAAAAAGTCATCGCACGGTTCATTGATTCGGCAATCGCAACGCCAAAAGGCGGCAAGCACGCAGGTCAATTTGCGCGGTTTACGGGCGCGATCTGCCCGTCGGTAAAAGGTTTATCGGAAGAAAATAACCTACAAATTGAAGAGCGCATCCGGAATGTTGCTCTCGCTTCAGACATAGCCGTTGGACGGAAAAGTTGCGCCCCAAATGTGCATGTCAATATTGTCGCAGATGGAGCAGAAGCATTATCACTCATCCGAAAAAAGCGGTCTGATATGTTTGATTCCGTTCCTCTATATAAACGTGATCTCATCGCCAAAAGCGGGGGGCCGGCTTATGGCTGGAAGCGGCTCGACACTATTTCCGCAGAAGCAAACGTCGCCCAGCGCCCAGATAACGTGACAGAACTGCCCTCTGATCAAATAGACAAGACATATGTGCCGACTCTCTACTCCAACGTGAAATCCAGGATCAAAAAGACGGTGAAGCAACAGATCACGCGCTCGTTCCTCCTGATCGAAAAAGAAGCGCTGGTGGGTCTGACTACTGTTCAAATCGCTGATTTTGCCGCGATGCGATCCTTGATCGAAAGCGAGCAATCGACCAATAGCGACACGCCGTCCTATTCAATCCTGTCCTTATTTGACGATGGAAACGGGCCTGGCGATGCTCCAGAAACGGTCAGTGAACTGGACCTCGCTTTGCTAAGTTCGCTCTACAACTCACCATCTGATGTATCAGCATCCATGCAGAGTTCGGCGATGATACATAAAATGACCAAAGAGCTTACAGCCGTAGGCAAGGAAGACTGAAGTTTCTTGAGACGACAGAAATGCGTCGCAAACACGCAATATCAATCTTCAATCCTGTTTTGCAAAGCAAGGCTGTCGGGCATTTTGATATTGCCATAGCCGCATATCAATAGCCCCTCCGCTTCAAGCTTTTTTAAAGCCTTACCGAGCGAGACCCTCGACACGCCAACCAGGTCAGCCAATTCCTGCTGCGTCACATCGATAATGCAATCGTGAGCATCCTCATCGCAAAGTCTGAGCAACGCCTGAGCCACCCTTTCTACGGTCGACAAATTGCGCCCCGCCTCGACAAGGTCGAAGGCTTGCTGCACCATGTGAGCCATTGCCTTTAGCAATATCCGCGCGACCCGAGCATCCGATGCGATAGCCGCCTGCAATTCAGATTCGCCAATGCGGATCAATAGGGTGTCGCTGGCCGCAATCGCATCGACCATTCGCGGAAATTCACCCAGAAATGCTTGCTCGCCAAAGCTCTCTCCGGGGCCGAGCACGGCAAAAATATTCAGCTTACCATCCACCGAGTAACGGCCGATTTGCACTGCTCCACTTTGGATATACCAGAACTCCCGGCCCGTATCACCGCGCTGCTGGATCAGCTCTCCCTTTACGAAATGACGGGAGCGGCCGTGATCCAGTAATCGGCCACGGATATCTTCAGGCAGCGCAATTACAAATCCAGCAGCAGCAACGGTAGATCGAGAAAAATCAGATGATTGAACCAATTGCAAACCTCTTAGCATTTGAGTCGTCTGCTATCTGTTATCAGCATGGTGATTTCAAGCTCAAACAGAGAAAAGGGAGGACGACCATGCGACCAGAAATATACGCAATAGTCGCAATATTCCTCTTTTTTGGTGCGTTGGAACTGTTTCGCACCAAGCTCTTTGCAAAACCGGATCAAAGTTTCGACGACGTAATGGTCGAAATTGTGGGCTCCGCCGTTTTGCTTATCATTACCCAGCCTATGATTATCGTGTCTGCACAATTTTTAATGGGCGCAGCTGCGCCGCAATGGGCCGGTGCATTAGCAGGCATCCCTTTGATCGCGGCCATTGGTTTGTTTCTGGTCTTTGACGATATGGCCCAATATTGGCTGCACCGCCTGTCGCACCAGATTCCGTTTCTCTACAATCTTCACCGGGCGCATCATAATGCAAAATATATGAGCATCCGGCTCGTGTACCGGAACAACATATTCTATTATCTGTTCATGCCCAGCATTTGGTTCTCAGGCATCCTTATTTATCTGGGCCTCGGCTGGGTCTATGTCGGATACATCATCGTCAAAATGGCTGTAATCATCGGCGCGCATAGCGATGTCGCCTGGGATGAGCCGCTTTATAAAATCAAGTGGTTATCGCCTTTGATGTGGGTGGTGGAGAGAACTATCTCGACACCTGCGACCCACCACGCCCATCACGGACGCCACATGGAAGACGGTGCGACCAATTACAAAGGCAATTATGGCAATCTTCTATTCTTCTGGGACGTATTGTTCGGCACGGCGAAAATCACCCGTCGCTATCCGGACAGCTATGGCGTTGAAAATCTGGCACCAGCCACTCTTGGACAGCAGCTCGCTTGGCCGCTGTTCCCAGAGAATAAAACCGGCGGCTTTGGCGTGAAAGAACTCGCAGCCAAAGAAGCCGCCGGGAAGGCTGGATAACGAGTTGGGGTGGGGGCCCGGGGCGGCTGACGGATCGGGGGAAACGTCAGCCGCTCCAATTATTCCGCCTGAATGTTTCGCAGGTAACTTAGCTACAAATCACACTTAATAATCCGGCTTCTTGCGAGTTATCGGATAAGCGAATTGCTTCAGATATCCCTTGGGCACGTCCTCCGGAATCCCGTAATTTTCCGGCCATTTTGAGGGCGGGAGATAAAATGTCCCGAACAGCTTGTCGATCCACGGGAAATGGATCGCAAAATTCACATCAAATGCTTCCCGCTCCAGTCCGTGATGCCAGTGATGAAAACGCGGGGTGGCAACCCAATGGCCGAGCCAGTTAAAATCGCCCTTGATATTGGCGTGCAGCAGCGACGAGTAGATATAGACGAAAGCGATATAGGCCTGAAGCACGGATGGGCTGAAGCCCAGTGTCATCATTGGCAACGCGGTAATTCCCCGCAACAGGATGATCTCGATAAAATGCATCCGCGCACCGGCGAGCCAGTCCATCGACTTGGCCGAATGGTGCACCGCATGAAAGCCCCATAAAAAGGGCCAACGGTGGAACGTCCGGTGAAAGAAATATTGCACCAAATCGGTCAGGATCAACACGATCACAAATTGCAATATCCAAGGGATCGAGGCCACCCCTGCGCGAAACGCGTCCCAGCTGTTCGTATTGGCAACCACCACAGTGGATGGCGCCAGCGCGAGGAAGGTCAAAGCCTGCACCATCATCGAACTGATCAGATAGTAAAACAGATCCTCCCGCCATTCGATACGGAACAGGCGTTGCGCGCGTCTATGCGGCAATATCCGTTCCAGCGGCGCGAACATCAGACCGGTGACAACCAAATTGACGACGAAAAAATCAAGGCCAAAAAATATGCCCCAGCTTTGGGTATCTTCTGGCTGAACATTGGCGCCGCCAAGAAAGGCTGCGGTAACTCCAATGGCAAGCGCGACAAAACCCAAAGCCTTGCGCGGTCGTAACAGCAAGCTCAGCAAGGCAAGTGCGTAGGAACCCAATAGCAGCAGGTGAACAGCCCCGCGAAAGCCGGTCCATTCCTTGACCGCTTGCAGTTCCGGTGTCGCAAACCATTCGGGGAAGCGCAATGCAATCACCATAGCCAGACCGACAATCGCCATGAGTACCGCGAAAAAACCCGCCAACCAGCCGCTGCCAAAACGGCGCACCTCTGGCGGCGCCTCCAAATCTTTGGCGAGCTGCTTCAATATTCCTTGTTTTTTAGCCATTTATCGTCCTCGCCATATTCAACTTACTCTGCCGCTTTCACAATCTCCGCCCAAGCCGCTTCATCAATCACTTCAATGCCCAGATCTGCTGCCTTTTTCATTTTTGATCCTGCGCCAGGCCCGGCAACAAGCAAGTCGGTCTTTGCGCTGACAGAACCGGAGGCCTTAGCACCCAAAGCCTCTGCCTGCGCTTTGGCTTCATCACGGCTCATCGTTTCCAGCTTGCCCGTAAACACAACGGTTTTGCCAGCGACGGCGCTGTCCCGGGTCTCGACGATATAATCCGGCGGTGTGACTTCACTCAGCAGAGCTTCCCACACTTCGCGATTATGCGGTTCATGGAAAAAATCGGCGAGAGAATGGCCGACGGCGGCCCCTACGCCATCCAGCGCGATAACTTCCGAAACCGCAGCATCAATGCGCTGCCGGTATTTCTTATCCTCTTCGTCCGGCAGTTTTTCGACGCCAGATCGCTCTGCCTCAATGGCTTCCGCGAGCGAACGCACCGCTTCCAGTCGCGTTACTTTTTTCAGCAGATCGCGTGCTGAAACCGCGCCAATATGCCTTATCCCCAAACCGAATAATATGCGCGCGGCATCGGCGGAGCGTTTCTTTTCCACAGCTGCCAACAAATTATCCACAGACTTTTCCTGCCAGCCATCGCGCGCCAAAATGGCATCATGATGCTGGTGCAGCCGGAATATGTCGGCCGGACTTTCTAGAAAGCCAGCGTCGATAAATTCAGCTATGCTCTTCTCACCCAAGCCATCAATATCCAGCGCAGCCCGCGACGCGAAATGGGCCAGTCGTTGGAACCGCTGGGCCGGGCAAATTAAACCACCGGTGCAGCGCACATCGACTTCGCCTTCTTCCGCGACGGCCTCGCTTTTGCATATCGGACAATGGTCGGGGAAATTATAAGGTTCGCGTTGTTCCTCACGGGTCAGGTTTTCCGCTACTTGCGGGATGACATCACCGGCTCGTTGCACCAGTACACGGTCACCGGGACGTACGCCCAGTCGTTCGATTTCATCCCGGTTGTGGAGTGTCACATTGGAGACAACCACACCGCCCACCGTCACGGGTTTGAGACGGCCCACCGGGGTAAGCTTGCCGGTCCGGCCTACTTGAATATCAATGCTTTCCAGCGTGGTCTGCGCCTGCTCGGCCGGGAATTTATGCGCCAAGGCCCAGCGCGGAGCCTTGGCGACAAAGCCAAGGCGCTGCTGCCAATCAAGCCGATCAACCTTATAGACCACCCCGTCAATATCATAAGGCAAGTCGGCGCGTTCCGTTTCAATATGCCGGTAATGCGCCAGCATCTGCTCCAGCGTTTCAAACCGTTTGACCAGCGGCGATAGCGGCAGGCCCCAGCTTTCAATTGCCGTCATGACGTCAAAAGCGGTTTCACCGGGCAAAGCGCTTGCCACGCCCCAACCATGTGCCCAGAATCGGAGCGGCCTTTTGGCGGTAATCTGCGCATCTTTCTGCCGCAACGATCCTGCCGCCGCATTACGCGGGTTGGCAAATTGACGGATTTTCTCTGGATCAAAGGCGACGTTTTTCGCAGCCGCATCGGCTTTGCCTTCGTCCATCAGGCGGGTGTTGAGACCATCAAAATCGCTCTTGGCCATATAGACCTCACCGCGAATTTCGAAGACATCGGGAGTTTCCCCAGCGAGCACTTGCGGGATGTCTGCAATCATCCGCACATTGGCGGTAACATCCTCACCAATCTGCCCATCGCCGCGCGTTGCAGCGAGCACCAGTTCGCCTTTCTCGTAGCGCAGCGAGCAAGACAGCCCATCAATCTTGTCCTCAGCCGTCACCGCGACTGGTTCGTCCTCTGGCAAGTTCAAAAACCGCCGAACCCGTGCGAGCCATTCGGAAATGTCCTCATCCGAAAAGCCGTTATCGAGGCTCATCATCCGCTGTTCGTGTGGGACTTTCGACAGCGGTGAACTGGCAACCGCTGCGCCGACAAGCTTGTTCGGACTGTCATCCCGCACCAGATGCGGAAACGCCTCTTCCAACTCATTATTCCGCCGCACCAACGCATCATATTCCGCGTCGGCAATTTCCGGCATATCGTCGGCGTGATAGAGCTTGTTATGCTTCGCGATGGTGCGAGCGAGGCGCATCAGTTCGTTGGCGGCATCGGCTTCGGAGATATTCACTTAAGCCCCTCCTCTTTAGAGGAGGGGTTTGGGGTGGAGGATCCCGACCACCGATCAGGCATGTCACTTAAGTTTTCCAATATTGCCATCAACACGCCGTCCAAATTTTCGATCACTTCTTGATTAGAAAAACGGATAGTGCGAAAACCCGTCTGGCTCAATCGAAGATCACGTTTTGCGTCCTGCAACGGATGATGAGTATCTCCATCAATTTCAATAATAACCGCTTTTTGCGGGCAGAAGAAGTCGGCTATGGACTGATCAATTACCGCCTGCCGACGGAATTTATATCCGCCCAATTGCGAGGCTGATAAATGCCGCCACAATCGTTTTTCCGTTTCTGTCGGATTGAGTCGCATCTCTTTTGCTCGCTGCAATAAGATTGATCGATCAACCAAACAAAAAACCCTTCATCTTCGGAGGAATGCATGAGTAGCGTATTGCCTTTTGACACAGAATGATATGGCTGCGCCACATCCCACCCCAACCCCTCCCTTGAAAGGGAGGGGCTCGAGACTAGACCTTATCAAACCCCCTCCAGCAAACGATCCGCCTGCGCCCTTGCCTCATCGGTCACGTCCGCACCGGACAACATCCGCGCAATCTCTTGCCGGCGCCCATCATCATCCAACACATTAACATCCGTCCGCGACACAGTGCCGTTAGAACTTTTGTTGATCAGCATATGCGCATTGCCTTTGGATGCCACTTGCGGACTATGCGTGACCACCAGCAATTGCGCGCTGTCCGACAGCCGCGATAGCCGGTCGCCAATGGCCGAAGCCACCGCGCCGCCAACACCCCGATCGACTTCGTCAAAGATGATCGTCTTCGCCCCGCCCTCTTCCGCCAAGGCGACTTTCAGGGCCAATATGAACCGTGATAATTCACCGCCCGAAGCAATTTTACCGAGCGGCGCGAGAGGCGCGCCGGGATTGGTGGAGATCAAAAATTCGATCCGGTCCATGCCATTGGCACCCCAGCGATCTTGGTCCAACGGCTCCAACAAGGTTTCAAACCGGGCTGCGTCCAGTTTCAGTGGCACCAGTTCCCCGGCAACCGCTTTGTCCAACGCCTTGGCCGCCTTGGTCCGCTTGATCCGCAAGGCTTCTGCCACTTCCACATAGGTTTGCCGGGCGGCTTTCACATTCGCCTCCAAAGCCTCCAATGATTTCCCGCCGTCGCTAATCGCAGCCAGCCTGGTTTCCAGGTCTACCAGAAATTGCTGTAAGGCATCGCCCTCGACCCGATGTTTGCGCGCCAAGGCACGTAGATCAAAGAGCCGCGTTTCCATATCATCGAGCCGCTGCGGATCGAACGTCAACGCATGAGCGGCGTCATTCAGTTTTTGTTCCGCCTCGCTAGCCTCGATCACCGCGCGGTCTAGTGCTTGCAACGCTTCTGCCAGCAAAGGATGGTCTTCGGAGATCCGGTCAAGCCGCCGTGCGGCCGCTCGCAAGGACGCAAGACCGCCGTTCGATCCGTCAAAGACCGCTCTGATCGCTTCCAGATCACCGGTCAGCTTCTCGCCCTTCATCATTGTCGCGCGTCCGAGGGCCAGTTCCTGCTCTTCGCCCGGCTGCGGAGCGAACTTGGAGAGCTCCTCCACGCTATGCTCAAGATATTCGCGGTCCAGTTCGGCCGCTTCCTGGTCATTTAGAGCGTCTTCCAAGGCTGCTTTTGCCGACTGCCAGCCTTCAAAAGCCTGCCTGACCTTCCCGCCATCAGCGCCCGCATAAATGTCCAGCAAAGCCCGATGCCCTGTGGGATTAATCAAACCCCGGTCATCATGCTGCCCGTGAATTTCAATCAGCTTGCTGCCCAATTCGCGCAGCAAGGTCGCGGAACATGGTTGATCGTTGACGAACGCGCGGCTGCCGCCATCGGCTTTAACCGACCGTTTGATGATCAACGGTTCACCCGGTTCCACATCAATATCATTATCTTGGAGATACAGCGCCAATTTGCTGCTCTCGGTTGGCGCATCAAAACTCGCTGTTACTTGCGCCTTTTGGGTGCCTTGTCGCACCAATCCGCTATCCGCGCGATTGCCGAGCGCCAGGCCCAGAGAATCCAGCAGGATCGATTTACCCGCCCCGGTTTCACCGGTGAGCACCGAAAGGCCAGACCCGAATTCAAGATCGAGCGCTTCAATAAGAACAATGTCACGAATGGAAAGAGACTGCAGCACAGCCCTCTCTTAAATCACGTTTATCTTAGCTGCAACGCCCATGGACATGGATCGTGGCAATTTACATGAAATCAGGTCGCGTCCTGCTTATTCCCATGTTTGTTGACCAGATCAAAGGCCCGCTCATACCATTTCGAACCGGGATAGTTTGCACCCAGAACCGCAGCGGTTTTCTTGGCTTCTGCCGGGATGCCCAAGGCGAGATAGGATTCCGTCAACCGCATCAATGCTTCGGCCGAGTGGGTGGTGGTTTCATATTTTTCAATAACCACACGGAACCGGATCGTCGCCGCCAACCATTTGCCACGGCGCTGATAAAAACGGCCGATTTCCATTTCCTTGCCAGCAAGGTGATCGTTGACCAGATCCATCTTCAATGTGGCATCGGCGGCATAGCGCGTATTGGGATAGCGGCGCGCAACCTCACCCAATGTTGCCAACGCAGCTTCGGTGATTTTTTGATCCCGAGTCACATCGCTAATTTGCTCATAATAGCTCAGCGCAATAAGATAAAAAGCGTAAGGCGCGTCTTTATTGCCCGGATGGATCGACAGAAAACGCCGCGATGATTCAATCGCTTTGTTATAGTCGCCTGCAACATAATAGCTAAATGCACTCATCTGCTGCGCGCGGCGCGCCCAAGGTGAATAGGGATGCTGCCGCTCAACTTCATCAAACAAAGCGGCCGCGAGTTTATACTGGCCGCGATCCAACCTGTCTTTTGCCGCGTTATAAAGCGTGTTTACATCACGGGCGACATAGCGTGTATCCGCGCTGCCTCCGCCTCCGCCGCCAAAACCTGCACAGGCAGAGAGCATTGTTAGAGAAAGGGTCGATGCGAGGATAAGGCTGGTTTTTCTGTTCATGGCAAATCCCTTAAACACAAATCTTGAGCAGGCCAATAGGTTATTGGAGTGCGTATAAAAGGATCGCATAGCGCGGTCTTGTTATCTGCACGATGAATGGTCTGACTAGTCGGCGTGAATTTCATTCGCAGCATCATTGACCAAAAATATCACATAGCCTCGAAAATTTGGATTTCGCGCCAAGCTT
The DNA here is from genome assembly GCA_947493215.1 of uncultured Sphingomonadaceae bacterium. Classification (GTDB taxonomy): domain Bacteria; phylum Pseudomonadota; class Alphaproteobacteria; order Sphingomonadales; family Sphingomonadaceae; genus Parasphingorhabdus. Next base: position 14,313 of record CANLQE010000004.1, read on the forward strand.
GCCGGCGGTTTCCATTCACCGCCCTGCACCAGACCGATGCGGAAAAACATGGGTAAATCATCGATATTATTCAGCCATTTCTCGTAACCCGGGATTGTTTTGCGCCCCTGACAGACCTGAAATACAGCTTCATCGACAACGCCCGCTAGCGAGGCCAGTGCAGACGGATCGCCATTGGCGCTCCAATCGAGAAGTCCGGTAATGCCAAGGGCATATTGCCGTGGCAACTGCTGGCGAAGCGCGCGCAGGAATATTGCATATTGATCCAGTGACCGGGTATTTGCGTCAAAATCTATTTGCAGACCAACGACCTTATTGCCCTGCGCCGACCACTGCGCCAATTTGGCGAAAATCTGGCTATAGATTTCTGGCGATAAATCGAGATTTTCGACCCGAACGACCATCCAGATATCTGCGTGGTCGATATCGGGTGTTCCGGGCCTCAGCGACACCAGTGTCGAGGCATCCGAAGCGCGCACTTCTCCTTCCAGAATATAAACGGTTTTGGCTTGCTCAAGAACCGGTTGCGGTTTGACGCCTGCCCATAGCCAAAAACTTTCATATTCTGCGGCATTGACCGTTGGGTTTACAGTGTCCCGTTCACAAGCTGATAGCGCCATAAGGGTCGGCATGAGCGCAAACCAAAGACTGGTGTATCGAACCACTACCAGTAATATTTTAGGGCTTTGGCCCATTTCGAATTTGGATAGCTATTCTTCAGCCGCCGGAACCAGGCTTTCCGTTGTGAGAGCGCGACATCCTTACCACCACAGCTATTGTTGCCGGTACGGGCGTAGCAATAAACCGCACGATAAAGCGCATAGGACTTATCCTCTTTATTGGCACGAGGATCAGCGATAATGTCTTTGTAGATATCTTGCCGGACCAATTTGTCGCTAGCAAATTTTGATCCTGCGCTTCCCAATGCTCCGTCCTTTGGCAAGCGGTTACCAAAGCTAAAATAGTCGAAACCGTTGAGCCGGATAAATTCACCCAGACATAGACGAGCGCGGCGTTGCTTCTTATTTTTCGCCAGAGATCCGGCAGTCGCAGCCAGGCTCGGGCAAGGAAAATCATCCTGAATATTGCCTTTGCTAAACAAGCCGAGCGGAACATTTTCGTCGGCATGCAGCATTGTCAGATATCCTGCACTTTCGGCGTCGGCCGGTATCGATTTGGAATCTTGCAAAAAGCCAGCATAATCCCGACTGGCCAGTTGCTTGTAGAGCAAGGTAAACAAAGCCACTTCCCGCTCATGGGCAGGACGCGATACATCATCTGCGGTACGGCGCAATATTTCCGGACCTACCGAATATTGCAACAATATCTCACGAATGGTCTGATCCTGAACGGGAGAATCGGTGGCAAAAACCTTGTCCACCTGATCTTTGGATTCAAGGCTGATAGCCAGCCCGAGTTCGACGAACGGACGTTGATAGGGTTGCTTTGCGCCAGCGATCATATCCCGCCAGAAACCTTCTTCATTGCGGTCGTTGAGCTGCGCCAGCGCCATCCCGCGCAACGCCTGCCGGCTAAATTGCAGATAGCTGAAATTCTCTTGCCGCGCGGCGTCTGGGATAAGTCCTAAAACTTTGCTGGCATCACCTTCAACATGAAAAGCATGGCTAGCCAGCAGATAGTCGTAAAGTTCTGGCTCATTCGAAAACGAGCCTTTTAGCTGCTTCAACTCTGCGAGGCTGATTATTTTTTCCCGATAAGCAGGGTTGCGCATCTGTTCCAGACCAATAACCGCCAACAGCAGCGGATCAGAAATATCGTTTTTCACATTTGCATTGAAAAACAGTTTTGTATCGGCCTCTTCGGCAAAAGCACCCGGGTCGAGACTGTTTGTTTGCGTTAACAGCTGCTCATAAGCCTCTGCCAACCGCTTGGTGTCTCCCGCTAGCCAGAAAACACGCCGCATCAATCCCTTTGCCGACGCCGTATAGCGCCCTTTGGGAAAGTTTTTAATGTAAGCTGCAAAAACCTTTTCAGCATTGGCTATAGCTATTTTATTCACCGCATCCGCGCCTTCAAAGTCGCCCCATTTGCCAAAAGCCGATGCTTGCGCGCGGTTGATCTCGGTCCGGCCAATCATATAGATGGCGGTCTCTTTGAGCCAATCATTGGAACTTTTGGTCAATCCGACAAAATTATCATGGGCGACTTTAAAATCGCCAACATAAAAAGCCTGAGCGCCCAGCAGATATTTGAGAAATTCACGGCCCTTTTTTGATCGGATCTGTGCCGCAGGGTCACTCCAGTCCAGTTTTGCGAGCGCTTTTTGCTCTTCAGAGAAATAATAGCGGGAATAGCCACCACGCTGCGGATCAGCGCAAATGGCAAAGATAGTGGAACGAGCAGCCATTAGCGCGTCTTGTTCCTTCCGCTTTATTTTGGCGGCTCGCAATTCATCCCCAAAAAGCAATGTTCCGCTATGATAGGTTTGACAGCGAGAGCCGCCAAAACGAGAGCGGTCCAATTTCTCGACAGGCTTGGGATAAAGCGCTTGATCCAATGTATTCCAGCGGAAGAAATTACGCCCCTGCCCTTCATAATTATTGGTTTTGGGATATTCAAAGTTCGATACCGGCGAAACGCGGTCGGCGAGCAGCAGAAGCATATTCGTCCGGGTATCGTTGCCTGGCACCAACACAATAGTGCTGGCGCAAGCGGTGTCGGTATTGAGTTTCCATTCCGGATAGCAGCCACCATCGCTGCTAGCTTGGGCAGAGGCGGACATAAGGAAAACAGCAAAAAATGCGATCCCCATCGACATGTATCTTTGCATATATTCGCCCCCTTGTTCCGTCCTGCGATCGCGGATTCGTTGATCGGAGTTTACCTTGAGACATCCAAACAACAAGAGCGCAAAAGCCAGCATCATGTCGTCGCCGTCATCATTGTGGTTATGGGCGCTAGGCTCACGATCGCTGCAGTCTATCTGTTGGTGACATAACCGCATCTTGATATCTGCGCGATGAATGATCAAAATAGGTATATGACAACACCCCCGACAAACTCGCAAACTTCCATCCCGCAAAATAGTAACGGCGTCTCTTCCGTTGACGGCGCTGATCCCTACCAGCGAGAGGAACAAACATTTCCCACTTTGAAAGAGAGCCATCTCAATCGCATTCAGTCCTTCTGCGAAAAAGAAACGTTGAGCGATGGGGCATTGCTGTTTGAACGCGGTCAGCGGAGTGTGGATTTCTTCATCATCTTATCGGGCGCTGTTGAAATTTTCGAAACCGACGATAGCGGCAATGCCAATGTCTTTACCGTCCATCGAGAACATCAATTCACCGGCGAGCTTGATCTTTTCAACGATCGCGAAATTCTCGTCAGTGGTCGCGCATCGGGCGTCACCGAAGTGTTGCGGTTCAAGCGTCCCGACTTTCGTCGGATGGTCGTGACAGAGCCGGATATTGGTGAAATCATCATGCGTGCGTTTATTCTGCGCCGCGTGGGGTTGATCCGGCACATGCAAGGCGGAGTGACCGTTCTCGGGCGAAAGCAGGACAGCCTGACTCTTCAAATTGACCGTTTTCTCACCCGCAATGGTTATCCGCATCGGATGTTGGATATTGATTCCGATGAAGACAGTGCGAGTGCGATGGACGGGTTTAGCATAGAGCGGAGCGATCTCCCGGTTGTTATCCTGCCGGACGGGTGCCTGTTAAAAGCACCGTCCGACAAGGAGCTCGCCGACGCGCTTGGCCTCACCGAAGAACTGCACCCTGATCATGTCTACGACCTTGCTGTCATCGGTGCGGGGCCATCTGGTCTTGCGGCTGCGGTATATGCAGCCTCCGAAGGCCTCGAAACAATAATTATCGAAAAACTGGCCCCAGGTGGCCAAGCGGGCACCAGCTCAAAAATTGAAAATTATCTCGGCTTTCCGACCGGAATATCGGGCCAGGCGCTGGCCGGACGCGCGCAGATACAGGCACAGAAATTCGGCGCAAAACTGGCCATTTCTCGCAATGCGATCGGACTCGATTGCGGCGGAGATTATAATAAGGTCAATCTGGAAGGCGACGAAGCGATTTGTACGCGGGCGCTGGTTATCGCGACCGGCGCGAGTTACCGAAAGCTCAATCTGGAAAATGATGAAAAATTTGAAGGCCAAGGCATCCACTATGCCGCGACACCGATGGAATCGAAATTGTGCCATGACGAGGAAGTCGCCGTCGTTGGCGGCGGCAATAGTGCCGGACAAGCCGCCATGTTCCTCTCTCAGACCGCAAAACATGTCCACCTGCTGATCCGTAGCAAGACACTGGCGGCGAGCATGTCGAGCTATTTAATCGACCGTCTGGAAGCCTCGCCCAAAGTCACGATACGATATGAAACAGCCATCACCGAATTAGTCGGTGAGGACTATCTGGAGTCCCTGCGCTGGCAAGGACCAGATGGCTTAGAGGATAAAGACATCCGCAATGTCTTTGTCATGATCGGCGCCGTCCCCAATACGAGGTGGATTGGCGATTGCCTGCAGCTCGACGATGGCGGTTTCATCCGCACCGGCAGCGATTGTCAGGGCGAACCTACCGACAGTCCCTATATGACGAGCCGCCCCGGAATTGTGGCCGTGGGTGACGTGCGCTCCGGCTCGGTCAAACGTGTGGCCTCTGGCGTAGGCGAAGGCTCGGTCGTTATTCAGGCGGTGCATAAATATCTCGCCAACCAAAAAGAGGCCGAACTGGCAGAAGCCTGACCGGAAACGAAAAAGGGCCCCGCTTTCACGGAGCCCTTTTTCTGTAACCTCTTAGAAGACCTAGTCTTCGGTGATTGAGCTTGGCAACGGGATATCGCCGCCGCCATCTTTGTTTCCGCCGTCGCCATCGTTGTTACGACCACGACCGCGTCCACCACCGCCTGCGCCGCCATCACGACCGCGACCACGGCCACCGCCGCCTGCGCCATCACGACGAGGACCACGGGGCTTGTTTTCGCGTGGAGGACGGGTGTCTTCCAGCTCTTCACCAGTTTCCTGATCAACAACCCGCATCGACAGGCGAACCTTGCCGCGTTGGTCAATCTCGAGAACCTTGACCTTGACTTCCTGACCTTCTGACAGTTCGTCAGCAACTTTCTCAACACGCTCATTCTTGATTTCAGAGACGTGGACGAGACCGTCTTTGCCGCCCATGAAGTTCACAAATGCACCAAAGTCGACGAGATTCACAACTTTACCATCATAGACTTTGCCAACTTCGGCTTCTTCGACAAGACCTTTGATCCATGCGATTGCCGCATCAATCTGGGATTTATCGGAAGAAGAAACCTTGATCAGGCCTTCGTCATCAATATCCACTTTCGCGCCGGTTTCAGCCACGATTTCGCGGATCACTTTACCGCCGGTACCAATAACTTCACGGATCTTCTCTTTGTTGATCTGCAATGTTTCGATACGCGGAGCATGTTCGGACATTTCGGTACGTGTGGTATCAAGCGCCTTGGCCATTTCACCCAGAATGTGGGTACGGCCGCCACTGGCTTGTTCCAGAGCAGACTTCATGATTTCCTGCGTAATGCCGGCTACCTTGATGTCCATCTGCAAGGATGTGATACCTTTTTCGGTACCAGCAACCTTAAAGTCCATGTCGCCGAGATGATCTTCGTCGCCGAGAATGTCGGACAGAACCGCAAATTCTTCGCCTTCAAGGATCAAGCCCATCGCAATACCGGAAACCGGACGCGCCAACGGCACACCAGCATCCATCATTGCCAATGAACCGCCACAAACGGTTGCCATCGAAGATGAACCGTTAGACTCAGTGATGTCAGACAGCACACGGATCGTATAAGGGAATTCTTCCACTGTCGGCAGAACTGGACGCAGCGCGCGGAAAGCGAGCTTACCGTGGCCAGTTTCGCGGCGGCTAGTGAAACCAAAGCGGCCCACTTCGCCAACCGAATAGGGCGGGAAGTTATAGTGCAGCATGAAGTTGGTGTAGCTGAGACCATCCAGACCATCGATCATCTGCTCGGCATCTTTGGTGCCAAGTGTCGTGGTCACGATTGCCTGTGTTTCACCGCGAGTGAAAAGCGCAGAACCGTGAGTACGAGGCAGAAGGCCAACCATGGCTTCGATCGGGCGAACCTGATCAAGCTTACGGCCATCAATACGGGTACCGTCTTTGATGATCGCGCCGCGAACGATTTCAGCTTCCAGTTTCTTGACCATCTTACCAGCAGTCATCTGGGTCTGGCCGTCTTCGTCGGCATATTTCTCTTTGGCTTTGTCACGAACGACATTCAACGCGTCTGAACGCTCTGATTTGTCGGTTTTCTTGTAAGCTGCAGCAATATCTTTGCCGACCAGCTTACGCAGGTCTTCCTTGATACCGCTATTATCTTCCGTAGCAGCCAGTTCCCAAGGTGCTTTTGCAGCCTGTTCAGCGAGATCGATGATCAAGCCAGCAACATCCTTACAAGCGTCATGGGCAAATTGCACAGCACCAAGCATGACGTCTTCAGGAAGCTCTTTCGCTTCTGATTCAACCATCATCACAGCGCCCTGCGTACCGGCAACAACCAGATCGAGTTCACCTTCGCCAACTTCGTCCATGGACGGGTTGAGCTGATATTCGCCTTCTTTGTAACCCACACGAGCAGCACCAATGGGGCCCATGAAAGGCACACCAGAGATGGTCAGCGCAGCAGATGCTGCAACCATTGCGAGAATGTCGGGTTCGTTGACGCCGTCATAGCTCATGACCTGACAAATCACGTTGATTTCGTTGAAGAAACCTTCCGGGAAAAGCGGACGGCAAGGACGGTCAATCAAACGGCATGTCAGCGTTTCTTTTTCCGTCGCGCGGCCTTCACGCTTGAAGAAACCGCCTGGAATACGTCCAGCGGCTGAGAATTTTTCTTGATAGTGAACGGTGAGCGGGAAGAAATCCTGTCCGTCACGTACCGATTTAGCGGCGGTCACTGCGCACAGTACAACCGTTTCGCCGAGGGTCGCGAGTACCGCGCCATCAGCTTGACGAGCAATACGGCCCGTTTCGAGGGTGAGGGTTTGTCCGCCCCATTCCATTTCAACTTTTTTTACATCAAACATTCGTATTTTCCTTTGTCCCGCCTGCCCTATGCAGTGCGGGGGCTTTCATTTGTCCAGCAATCCGGCTGAACAGCGGTTCGGGGTCATTTTTGCCCCTTGTGTGGAGCATTGCCGCCTTATTGCTGCAACGCCCAATGCAAAAACGGCCCCCATCAGGAGGCCGTCTTCGAAACTCTTATTTCCGGAGACCAAGGTCTTTAATCAACTTGGAATAGCGTCCTGCATCTTTCTTGCGGAGATAGTCCAGCAAGCTGCGGCGCTTGTTCACCATCATCAACAAACCACGACGGGAGTGATTGTCTTTGTGATGGCCTTTAAAATGCTCGGTGAGGTTTACAATACGCTCGGTGAGGACTGCAACCTGCACTTCTGGGGAACCGGTATCGCCCTTTGTCTGGCCGAATTTTTCAATCAGTTCCTGTTTTTTTTCTGCGGTAATCGTCATATTCTTATTTTCCTTCGAACATCTTTAGAAATTAAACCCGCGAACGACCTTGATGGTCCCATCAACCAGCTCTGCCAGCGCGACCGGAGAGCTATCCTCGGTTGCTAAAAAGAGCCCGTTTATGGCGGGGTTCCCAATCAAATCCTGCTCGTCCAGCCGTTGGCCTTGCCGAAGCAGTCTCGCCTGATCAGGAGTGAGGTCAAAAGCCGGGATGTCGTCCAGCCCTGCCTCAAGTGGCAAGAGATAATCTTTAATGTCCGCGCCCTTACCAATTTCATTGAGTTTGTCCAGCGAAATCGCATGTTTCAGCATGAACGGACCCGCCTTGGTGCGGCGCAGCATCGTGACATGGCCGACTGTACCCAGCGCGCGAGCAACATCACGAGCAAGAGAGCGGATATAGGTGCCTTTGGAGACATTGGCAGTGAGGGTGACAGAATTAATCCTCTCCCCTTGAGGGAAAGGAAACGGAGACTTGGCGGCTTGCTGCCCTGGTCGAGTTGGTGAGGGGGCTGGCTGGGCGCTTCCTCTCACCCCCTCTCCAAGCTTTGCTAACTCGCTTTGCTCGTAAGCATCGCTGTCCTCTCCCTCCGGGGGAGAGGAGATAGAAAGCGCATATATTTCCACCGCGCGCATCTTCATCTCAACCGCCACGCCGGCCCGCGCCAGATCATAAGCCCGTTTGCCATCAATTTTCAGCGCGGAATATTTTGGCGGTATCTGTTCGATCAACCCGGTAAATTGCGGTAATATCGCCTCAACCTCGGCCAGCGTTGGAAGATGATCAGATGTTTCTGACACATCCCCCTCTGCGTCCAGCGTTTCGGTCTCGCTTCCAAATGCAATGGTGAACGCATAGATTTTGGATGCATCCAGCATCCGCCCGCACAGCTTCGTCGCCTCGCCTATAGCAATTGGCAAAACCCCGGTCGCCAGCGGGTCTAGCGTCCCGCCATGGCCGACCTTGGTCTTGTCCTTGCCCTTTCCGAGCAGCCCAGCCTCGCGCAAGTTGCGTTTGACCGCCCCGACCGCTTGGGTTGATCCCAGCTCCAGCGGCTTGTCGAGGATGATCCAGCCATGGGGTTTCATGATCTCCATTCTTCTCGAAGCAGCCCGAACACCGCCGTATCGCGGACATAGCCGGTCCAGGTGATCCGGTTCTTGCGCAGCGTTCCTTCATGCTTGGCGCCGAGTTTAAGCACCGCCGCCATCGAGCGTTTGTTGCGGGTGTCGACCCGAAACTCGATGCGGGTAAAGCCGCAAGCAAAGGCATGATCGATCATCAATTTCTTCATGATATCATTAAAGCCGCTGCCGCGAACCGATGGTGCAATATAAGTCCCGCCAATTTCGACGACTTTGCTATTCGGATCAGGGTTGATGTAATTGCTCATGCCGACCAGCTTGCCAGTCTCTGTGTGGATCACCGCGAACTGAACCCAATTGTCTGTACTGTGAAAAGCCTTCATCGCCTTGTCAAAATGCTCATCCAGCATCGACACGGGATAAATATCCCAAATCTTTTGATCCTCTGCACAGGCGGTGCGCAGCGGTTCGATATGGCGTTCAGCCAAAGGTTCAAGACGTACCGGAGCCTCTTCCAGAATTTTGGGCTCCAGCGCCGTTGAAAATTCAGCCATTGAGTTTTTCCATGAAATGCTTGCGGCACAGCGCAACATAAAGCTCATTGCCGCCAATCGCTGTCTGTTGTCCAGCCAGCACCGGGTTGCCTTCTTCATCGACCCGCATGTTCATGGTTGACTTGCTACCGCATTCGCAGACCGCTTTGAGTTCCACCAGCTCGTCAGCAATAGCTAATAATTGTGCGCTGCCGGGGAATAATGCCGCCTGAAAATCGGTCCGCAGGCCATAAGCCAGCACCGGTATGCGCAGTTGATCCGCGACCAAGGCAAGCTGGAACACCTGATCTTTGGTCAAGAACTGAGCCTCATCGATAAGCACGCAATCCAGCGTCGCTGCTTCATGCTCACCGCTAATTGCAACAAGCATATCTGTAGCATTATCAAATAGATGAGCCTTTTTTTTAAGACCAATGCGCGAATTTATCCATCCGGCATCCTCCCGGTCATCAAGCACAGCCGTCCATAGCATGGTCTGCATCCCGCGCTCGCGATAGTTGAAATCTGCTTGCAACAAGGTGGTCGATTTGCCCGCGTTCATCGAGCTATAATAGAAATAGAGCTTGGCCATCGGGTTGCCTCAGTCTTTCGTCATGCTGAATTTGTTTCAACATCTCGTGAGACCCTGAAACAAATTCAGGGTGACGATCAACAGTTAATTACGATTTTCCGGTTCAATCGTCTTTGCTAAGGTCTTGAGCAACCTTTGGATTGCTGAGCAAATTCTCGATATGCTCGGCAGTGTCAAAACTCTCGTCAGCGAGAAATTTCAGCTTCGCTGCATATTTCATCTGCACCCGCGCCGCGACTTCCTTCTGGAAATAGGCGGTATTGGTTTTCAGCGCTTTCAGCACGTCGGCCTCATTGGCGCCGAGCAAAGGCTTCACAAAAACCGTCGCATGACGCAAATCCGGAGACATCCGGACCTCGGTCACGCTGACGCTGTGAGAGGTCAGCACATCATCATGCACTTCGCCGCGCGCCAAAAGTTCGGACAATATATGTCGGACTTGTTCGCCCACACGGAGCAATCGCACCGAGCGGCCTTCAGGAGATGTGTCGTTATATTTTGCCATTATTTAACCGTTGGTCCAACCTTCGCTGTAGATGTAGCCTTTACCAAAAGCGCGCCAGCCTCATCATAAAGCTGTGCTTCGAGAAAAGCGATACTCCGCCCCAAGCGGACAATCTGCCCTTCCCCATAAACCCTGCCTGGCAGGACCGGCTTGATATAAGTCACGCTCAAATCCAGTGTCAGCGGCGCATTTTCACCGCCGGATCTTACCAGCACCGGTATGCCGATCACTTCATCGACCATCGCGGCGACAAAACCGCCCTGAATCGTGCCGCGCGGACTGGTGAAAGCCTGCGGGGCATCAAAGCGCATCCGAACCGCACCGGTTTCCTTATCCGCTTCCAGGATAACGGCATTGACCGCTTCGGAACAAGGCGGGCGTTTAAAGCCCAATATGTCCTCTTGCTTCAGAGCCTCAACCAATTCCGTTCCCCAGAAGGACTGATCCGCCGTCAAATTATGCGTTCTTTCTCTTCAATTTCAAAGACTTCGAGCATATCGCCTGGTTTGATGTCGTTGGTATCTTCGAGCACCGCACCACATTCCATGCCGGCGCGGACTTCTTCGACATCGTCCTTGAAACGCCGCAGCGACGCAATGGTCGTCGCGCTGACAATGACATCGTCGCGGGTGAGACGCGCGAACAGACCTTTGCGGAGCGAGCCTTCGGTGACCAGCAAACCAGCGGCTTTGTCTTTCTTGCCGGACTTGAACACTTCCTTGACCTCGGCACGGCCCATGACATTCTCGATCTTCTCTGGACCCAGTTCACCGGCCATTTCGGCGCGGATTTCATCGGTCAGATCATAGATAATGTCGAAATATTTGAGCCGCACACCATCACGCTTGGCAATTTCGCGTGCCTTTGCATTAGGACGCACGTTAAAGCCGATAATCGGTGCCTTGCTCGCGCTCGCCAAGGTCACGTCGGACTCCGTGATCGCGCCAACGCCACTGTGCAAGATACGAACCTTGATATCGTCATTGGATATCTTGTTCAGCGCCTGGACAATAGCTTCGGTACTGCCCTGCACGTCGGCCTTGACCAACAGCGGGAATTCGACCGCACTGTCCGCAGCCGCAGAGAACATATTCTCCAGACTGGTTGGTGCTTGGGTCGTGCGTTGCAATTTCTCTTGTTCGGCGCGGTAAGTCGCGACTTCGCGTGCCCGCGATTCATTCTCGACCACGGTGAGCTTATCACCAGCGGACGGCACGCCCGACAGGCCAAGCACTTCGACCGGCGTTGATGGGCCAGCTTCTTTGACTTGCTGGCCTTTGTCGTCGATCATCGCCCGGACTTTACCGGTTTGCGAGCCAACAACAAAGATATCGCCACGTTTCAATGTACCACGTTGCACCAATACGGTGGCAACCGGTCCGCGACCCTTATCGAGCTTCGCTTCGATGACAATACCTTCCGCCTGACGATCCGGACGGGCTTTGAGTTCAAGCAATTCCGCCTGCAGGTGGATTTTCTCGATCAGCTCATCCAAATTGGTCTTTTTGAGCGCAGAGACTTCAACATCCTGCACATCACCGGACATGGCTTCCACAATCACTTCATGTTCGAGCAGACGGGTACGAACCGTTGTCGGGTCCGCGCCTTCTTTGTCGATCTTGTTGATCGCCACAATCATCGGCACACCGGCCGCTTTCGTGTGGTTGATCGCTTCAATCGTCTGCGGCATCAAACCATCATCAGCAGCAACCACCAAAATCACGATATCGGTGGCATTTGCGCCGCGAAGACGCATGCTGGTAAAGGCTTCATGGCCCGGTGTATCAAGGAAAGTAACCTTGTCGCCCGATTTCATTTTGACCTGATAAGCGCCAATATGCTGTGTAATTCCGCCAGCTTCACCGGCAACCACATCGGTCCCGCGCAAAGCGTCGAGCAAGGATGTTTTACCATGATCAACATGACCCATGATCGTCACCACTGGAGGACGCGGTTTCTGTGTTTCGATGGGATCGACGTCTTTTTCCGCATCAATTTCAACATCAGCTTCCGAAACACGCTGGATATTGTGGCCAAATTCTTCAACCAGCAATTCGGCTGTATCCTGATCAATCGTCTGGTTGACGGTGACCATGCTACCCATGTTGAACAATGATTTGACCAAGGCAGCGCCTTTTTCGCCCATACGCTTGGACAGTTCCTGTACAGTAATTGCCTCTGGAACAATCACATCGCGGATCTGCTTTTCACGCGGCTCGCGCGGCTGACCGGACATTTGCGCGCGCTTTTCTTTCTCGCGAGCACGTTTCAGTGCTGCGAGGGAACGGGCACGTGCTGCGCCATCTTCACCGCGCAGAGCGCTGCTGACGGTCAACTTGCCAGACTGACGGCGATCATTACGGTCGCTGCGTCCAGTTTTCGGTTTTGCTTTTGGTTCAGGCCGTTTCGGCGCTTCCACAGGCGTAAATTTGCGCGCTGGTGGACGACTGGCCGTTGTCGCAGCCGGTTTGGTTTCATCTGTTTCTGATACCTCAGCGGCTTCCGCAACCGATGCCGCCGCCGCTTCTTCAGCAGCCTTGATTTCTTCCTGCGCTTTTGCAGCAGCTTCTTCTTCGGCTTTGGCCTTCTCTTCAGCCCGCTTCTTGTCGTCGGCGGTCTGATCTTTCTTGGCCTTGGTATCGCGTTTGCGCGCGGCTTCCATGGCGTTCAGGCGCTCTTCTTCTGCCTGACGCAGCAATTGAGCCTGCTTTTCCTGACGCGTCATGACGTCTTCTTGCTTCGGCTTAGGGGTCGGCGCAGGTGCAGGTGCGGCTTTTTTCGCTTCTACCGGAGCAGGCGCAGGCGCAGGTACCGGGGTTTCCGGAACGATATCCTTGGCAGCTTCCTGTGCACCAGGTTTACCCACCAGCTTGCGGCGCTTGACCTCGACGACGACTTTGTTGGTCCGTCCGTGGCTAAACGTCTGTTTGACTTCACCAGGCTCTACCGAACGCTTTAGTCCCAAGGGCTTGCGTGCAGGCTTCGCGGTATCTTTGTTATCTTCACTCATCGAACAGACTTAATCCTTAAAAAATTCATTACTTCAATATCTTAACTGACCAACTTACAATCAGTTCACGCAACCTTCTTTTCCGCCCCGCTGCCATCGTCACTGCCGCCATCGACTTTATCATAACCGATAAAGCGGCACCATCTATCCAGCATGTGCGATATTCGCCCCGCTGCGCGCTTGTCGGTTATTCCGATATGCACGACATTTTGACGGCCCAATGCCACAGAAAGGCCCTGTCGGTCCACCGGCAATATCTGACCACGAATATCCTGCCCTTCACGGTCGCTACCGACGCGCCAGGCCTGATCCAGTTTTGCCGACCCGTCACGGCCAGCATCAGAGGCATGCAAAAGCATATTGAGATCGCCTTGCCGTGCCGCCGTTTCAATCTTTTCCGAGCCGGTCAGGAGCATCCCGCCACGCGATTCAAGCCCTAACCTGTCTAATGTGGCGCGTTCGAGCGCATTTTCAACCTGCTGGGCCAGATCATCTGGAATAGCGAGCTTGCCGGTTTTGAACGCGCGCGACAGAGCGCCTTTGAGCGCCCCCTTGGCCAGCGCTTGTTCCAATGCGCTGCGATCCACGCTGATCCAAGCACCGCGACCGGGCGCCTTAGCCCGTACATCCGGTGCGATGGCATCATCAGGGCTGAGCGCCAAACGCACCAATGCTTCCTGAGGAAGGCTTTCCCCAGTCAAAATGCATTTACGGTGTGGCGCGCGATCTAAAGGTTTAGAAGGCGTCTCATTGGGGAGCTTCCGCATTAGCGTCCTCCCCTGTTTCCGCTTCAGCTGCAGGTGCAGCTGCATCGTCTTCATCTTCAAACCAGTGCGCACGAGCGGCCATGATAATCTCATTGCCCTGCTCTTCGGTCAGACCATAGGTCGCCAATACGCCATCGGGCTCTGGCTTGCGATTGTCATTGCGGCGGCGTGGCTCGGCTTTGCGCTTCAAGACCAGCTCGTCAGTCGCCAGATCGGCCACATCGTCGAGAGTTTTGAGACCCGCCTTGCCCAAGGTGACCAACATAGCTTCAGTCATATAAGGCAATTCGGCAATCGAATCCTCGACACCAAGCGCGGTACGCTCTTCTTTGGCTGCCGCTTCCCGGCGCTCCAAAGCTTCAAGAGCACGGTTTTGGAGTTCGGCCGCCAGCTCATCATCAAAGCCTTCGATATTCGAAAGCTCTTCGGGAGCCACATAAGCGACTTCTTCCATTTCGCTAAAGCCTTCAGCGACCAGAAGCTGCGACAAGGTTTCATCAACGTCCAGATCTTCCTGGAACATAGCGGTGCGTAAAGCAAATTCGGCCTGACGCTTCTCGCTGCTGTCCGCTTCAGTCATGATGTCGATGGCCAAACCGGTCAATTGAGACGCGAGACGAACATTTTGTCCGCGGCGACCAATGGCAAGGCTCAGCTGGTCATCAGGAACAACCACTTCGATGCGGCCCTCTTCTTCGTCGATCAGCACGCGGCTAACCGTCGCAGGCTGCAACGCGTTCACAACAAAGGTCGCGATATCGTCGGACCAAGGAATAATGTCGATTTTCTCGCCCTGCATTTCCTGCACGACGGCCTGAACACGGCTACCCTTCATACCCACACAGGCACCAACCGGATCGATTGAGCTGTCCTGGCTGATCACACCGATTTTGGCGCGACTGCCGGGGTCACGGGCTGCGGCTTTAATTTCGATAATGCCGTCGTAAATTTCGGGAACTTCCTGCGCGAACAAGAGCTTCATGAAATCGGGATGCGCGCGGGACAGGAATATCTGTGGCCCACGGTTTTCACGGCGAACATTCATAATCAGCGAACGAACGCGGTCACCAACACGAGCGGCTTCCCGCGGAATTTGCTGATCGCGGCGGATAACGCCTTCGGCGCGGCCGAGGTCAACAACGACATGCCCGAATTCAACAGACTTGACGACACCGGTGATGATTTCGCCAGCGCGGTCCTTAAATTCTTCAAACTGCCGCTCACGCTCAGCATCGCGGACTTTCTGGAAGATAACCTGTTTCGCAGACTGCGCATCAATGCGGCCGAGATCAACAGCAGGCAGCGGATCAACGATAAAGTCACCAACTGCGGAACCTTTTTCGAGCTTCTCAGCCTGCTTCAGGTCAACCTGTTTGAAATAATCTTCAACTTCTTCGACCACCTCAACCACACGCCACAGACGAAGGTCACCGGTTTGCAGGTCGAGCTTGGCGCGAATATCATTTTCCGCACCATAGCGCGCCCGGGCCGCTTTCTGGATAGCCTCTTCCATCGCTTCGACCACAATGGCCTTGTCGATCATCTTTTCCGATGCAACCGCATTGGCAATTGCTAGCAGTTCGGCTTTGTTCGCAGAAATGGCACTGGCCATGATTAGTCTTCCTGTTCTTCGGTTAGAGGTTCTTCTTCAATTTCGTCCGCGCCATCGGCAGTAACCGGGATGGTCGCGGCAATCAGAGCATCGGTCAGCATCAGCTTCGCGCTGTGAACATTATCCAAGGTGGTCGTTTGACGCCCCGCCTTGCGATCGTCAATCGCTATTATCTCACCTTCGATGCCTTCAATCAAGCCGCGCAACTGTTTCTTGCCCGAAACAGCTTCGATCAAGTTCATCCGTGCCTCATGCCCTGCCCAATTGGTATAATCTTTTGCGCGGGTTAAAGGGCGGTCAATGCCAGGTGAGCTGACTTCGAGCCGGTAGGCATTTTCAATCGGGTCACGGCCTTCTTCTTCCAGCTCATCAAATTTCGCTGAAATACGCCGCGACAAGGCTGCGCAATCATCAATGCCAAGCTGTCCGGTTTCCGGGCGCTCTGCCATGATCTGCAGGGTCGGTTCATCCGAACCAGAGACAAACTGCACGCGCACCAGTTCAAAACCGAGAGCATCGCTCTCAGGCTTGATCAGGTCTACAAGGGCAGTCATATCAGTCAAATCTTGTTCCAGGTAAAATGCAAAACTCTTTCGTGCCGGCCCCGTTTGGCGCCAGCCCCTTCAAAATCTCACAATGTTGGGATGACTGCTATTTAGGGACTGATTCCCAAATTTGCAACGCCTTAATTTTGTCCCTTGATCGAAGCCTCAAACACAAGCAGCATCGACGCTGCCATCTCCAAGATCTGGCAATTTCCCATAGTGGGTTACCTGCCCGTCGGTGTAAAAGGCTTCCCAGATCAGGCCATCGGGGTCCTGCGTCCAGTTTTTCTCCGACGAAGCATAGCAGCAAGTGGTCGCCCCTTCCTCAAACCGCGGCCCCGCGGCTTTCTGCACACGTTCGTAGATCGCCTTCAGTTCTTCAGGGTTTTCTGCCTGCAAACCGACATGGGCAATGCCGGTTTTATCACTGGCAGGTTCAATCGAAAAATTGATAAACGGATCATCAAGCATCCATTTGATATAATCGGGCTTCACGACGGTCGGCTGCTCGCCAAAAAGGCTAGCATAATAGGCGCGGGATTTTTCGAGATCCGATACTTTGAGATTTACGTGAAATCTTTTCATAAAATTTGTCCTTCCGTGTGATCCTTAGACACCTGTGCAGGCAAGCAACCGTCCCCCGCGCAGCAATTTTCCAAAAGAAATGCCATCAGCCGGTTCATCGCCTGAAAATCGGCGCGATAGATGATCGAGCGCCCATCCCTCTCGTCGCTCACCACCCCGCCATTTTTGAGATGCGACAGGTGAAAAGACAGCGAGCTAGGCGGCAGACCAAGTTGTCTCGCGATTTGACCGGCGGGCAATCCGCTCCGCCCGGCCTGCACCAGCAACCGGAATATCGCCAAGCGATGCTCCTGCGCTAATGCTGAAAGGGCTTCTACGGCGGATTGATTCTCATTCGTTTCCATATTTCCAATAATATCGAAATATAAATGCAAAGTCAAGCTGCGCGGAACTTTCGCCAACTTCAACATCATCGATAAGGTTAGACAGCCACCACGTTATAGACCAGCTGAACGAAATAGATGACCAGCAAAATCCCGCCCTCCAGCCGCGTAATTTTCCGCCCGGTCGCAGCGAAAATCATCAGCAACACCGACGTAGCAATCAACAACGGCAAGCCATAGTTGGCAATCTCGCCCGGAATAGTTCCAGGCGCAATAACCGCCGTAACACCGCCGATAAGCAGCAGGTTGAAGATGTTCGAACCCAGCACATTACCAAGCGCAACAGCACTAGCGCCTTTGTACGCTGCGATGACAGAGGTTACCAATTCCGGCAGCGATGTACCAATAGCGATCACCGTCAATCCAATGACAGCCTCGCTCATACCAACCAGACGGGCGAGATCGACAGCGCCCTCAACCAACCAGCGTCCGCCAGCAACAATCAGCACAATCCCGCCAACCAAAGTAAGAATAGACCGCCAAAGCGGCTCCTCATCATGCAGATGAGTGTCCGTAACTTCGAGCGACTCTGCCTTCTCATGCAAGGCGCTTGCCCCAACGGGTTGGGTGCGCTCCGCCCAATAGGCATAGCCGAGATAGGCGCAGAGGAAAGTCAAAAAGCCTACGCCAATGGCGACCGTAATGCCGGTGGTACTAGCAACAAACCACAGAACAATGGTTGCAACCAACGCCAAACCGCCATCCCGCCACAATGGCCCGCGAGGAACTACCATCGGTAGAATCAGAGAAGCGGTCCCCAAAATCAAAAGACTATTCGCTAGGTTTGACCCGACGACGTTGCCCCACGCAATACCAGGAGATCCGGCCCGTGCTGCTTCTACACTGGCCACAAGTTCGGGCGCCGATGTTCCGAAGCCGACAATTGTCAGGCCGATGAGCAATTCAGACATGCCGGCACGCTCGGCCACACGAACGGCGCCGCGAACCAGCAGTTCGCCGCCGACAATCAGGACAACGAAACCGATCAACAAAGTGAAAATCGCGATCAGCATGTCAGATCAGATCAATTGTCACGCTTGCCGAGCAATCTAAGACGCAAGGCATTGAGCTTGATAAAGCCTTCCGCATCTTTCTGATCATAAGCGCCGGCGTCATCCTCAAAGGTCACGACATCTTCGCTGTAAAGGTTGAAATTCACATCGGCTTTGCGGCCCACAACGCTGACGGAACCCTTGTAAAGTTTCAATCGCACCGTTCCGGTCACCCGCTCCTGACTTTTGTCGATTGCAGCCTGCAACATCTCACGCTCTGGTGCGAACCAGAAGCCATTGTAAACCAGCTCCGAATAGCGAGGAGCGAGTTCATCCTTCATGTGCATCGCCCCGCTATCGAGCGTCAGCTGTTCAATTCCGCGGTGCGCCGCATGATAGATGGTCCCACCGGGCGTTTCATACATGCCGCGCGATTTCATGCCGACAAAGCGGTTCTCGACCAAGTCAAGTCGGCCAATGCCATGTTCGCGGCCATAATCGTTGAGTTTTTCAAGCAAAGTCGCAGGGCTCATGCCCACGCCATTAATCGCGACGCCGTCTCCACGTTCAAAATCGATGGTGATATATTCTGGCTTATCTGGCGCATGTTCAGGATTATTGGTCCGTGAATATACATAGTCCGGCACTTCTTCCCAAGGATCTTCCAGAATTTTACCTTCGGACGAGGTGTGGAGCATATTGGCGTCTGTGGAAAATGGCGCTTCTCCGCGCTTGTCTTTCGGCACTGGAATCTGGTGCCTTTCGGCAAATTCGATCAAGCGCGTACGGCTCGTCAAATCCCATTCACGCCATGGCGCGATTACCTTCACATCTGGATTGAGACCATAATAGCCTAGTTCAAAGCGAATCTGGTCATTGCCTTTGCCGGTTGCGCCATGAGACACAGCATCCGCGCCTGTTTGCTTGGCAATCTCGATCTGGCGTTTGGAAATAAGCGGGCGCGCAATGGACGTGCCCAGCAGATACAGCCCCTCATAAAGCGCATTGGCACGCATCATCGGAAAGACGAAATCACGCACAAATTCTTCGCGTAGATCGTCTATGAAAATATGCTCTGGCTTAACGCCCAGCGTTTCAGCAACTTTGCGCGCAGGACCAAGCTCTTCGCCCTGTCCCAAATCAGCAGTGAAGGTCACTACCTCACACTGATATTCCTGCTGCAACCATTTCAGGATTACACTGGTATCAAGGCCGCCGGAAAAGGCCAGAACCACACGTTTTACGGAATCGCTCATGCTCATACTTTCAAAAAAGGAATAGCGGCGCGCCTAACAGGCTGAAACAACCCGCGCAATATGATATGCAGCTTATTGGAGGATAGAAGCATGGTAAAAACACGGGCAAAAAACAAAACCGTCCCAACGGGCGCAGATGTACAAACCTATCTTGATGCTGTGACACCAGAATGGAAGCAGGAAGACGCCAAGACAATTGCCACCATGATGGAACGGCTATCAGGTCACAAACCGAAAATGTGGGGCCCCACCATGGTCGGCTATGGCCAATATCACTATATCTACGACAGTGGCCGCGAAGGCGACATGATGCGTACCGGGTTCAGCGCGCGCAAAACTGCCCTAACGCTCTATTGCATCGGTGGATTCAAGGATAAGGAAAAGCTGCTAGCAAAACTTGGCAAACATAGTCTTGGCAAGAGCTGCCTCTATGTGAAACGCCTGTCCGATATTGATCTCGACGTGCTGGAGGAGATTATTACCAAAGACCTGCATTATATGGCGAACAAATATCCTGAATGATCAGCCTTGCAGCTGTTTTTCGGTTTCTCCTATATAATCCCGCGTCAACGGTAGCGTATGCCGATTTCGGCTAAACTGAATCTGGTAATTGCACATACTCCCGCTTTCGAACGCTGCGGTCGCGCCTGCCAGATAAAATGTCCACAAACGGAAAAAACGCTCGTCATATAGCGTAACAATCTTGTCCTTGTTCGCCACCGTCCGTTTATACCATTCCCGCAAAGTCAAAGCATAATGCAGTCGCAGCGTCTCAACGTCCGTAGCCATCAGGCGGAAATGTTCACTCGCCTCGACAGTCTCACTCAGCGCCGGAATATAACCGCCCGGAAAAATATACTTGCGGGTGAAGGCATCGGTCGTCCCCGGCTTTCCCATCCGGCCAATAGTATGGAGCAACATCACGCCATCATCGGTCATCAAATTGGCGGCACAGCGAAAGAAGGTTTTGAAATTCGGTGTGCCGACATGTTCAAACATGCCAACTGAAACAATCCGGTCAAACTGCCCCGCTTCGCGTTCCGCCAAGTCGCGATAGTCGATCAGCTCAAACTTAACTTTGTCGGCTACACCTTCTTTTTCCGCTCGTTCCTGTGCCACTTTCAATTGCTCTTCGCTCAATGTGATGCCGAGCATTTCAACACCGAATTTTTTATGCAGGTAAAGCGCCATTCCGCCCCAACCACAGCCAATGTCCAGCACCCGTTGGCCTGCCTTCAAGTCCAGTTTGGCGGCGATATGCGCCTTTTTGTCTAGCTGCGCCTGTTCAAGCGTATTGTCTGGATCAGTCCAATATGCACAACTATATTGCATGTCCTCATCAAGAAACAGCTCATAGAGATCCCGGCTCAAATCATAATGATGGGCGACATTGGCTTTCGACCGCCTTTGTCCATTGATCCGGTCAAGCCGACCAGCGACAAGGTCTTTCGCCTTCTTGAAAGCACTCGGGTCACTTAGTCGACCGCCGCGGTCCCATCGCCGATTGGCGCGGAGCAATTGGACCAGTTCCATGATATCACCCTGCTCGACAATAAGACGTCCGTCCATAAACGTTTCTGCCGCTCCCAGACGTGGGTCGAGCAATATCTGGCGCATCACGCCCTTGTCTGCGAGGCGCACCGCGACATCGGGAAATCCTGCCTCCGACTGACCAAATCTTTCCGTCGATCCGTCCGCGTGAATGACGGCAATCGACCCTCTTTTTACTACGCTTCCTAAAAAACGACCTAATATGGACATCCATTGCTCCTCAGCACATAATATCCCCCATCAAAACCCCGTTAAATTCCTGCATACCATTCATAATCGGCGACATCTTCCCAATATCCACCCTTACCTGAACCAATATTGTCGAGCGTCGCAACGGCCTCAATCCCGGTCACATATTTGGCATGTTTATACCCCAATTGCCGCTCGACCCTGAGGCGCAGTGGCGCCCCATTTTCAACCGGCACAGCCTCGCCATTTAGCCGGTGCGCCATAATCGTCTGCGGATGAAAGGCATCCAGCAGATCAATGCTTTCATAATAAGGCCGTCCACCGAGCCGATCTGCACAGTGAAAAACCAGAAATTTTGCCTTGCCCTGCAACTGCGCCAGGTCCAGCAATAATTTGAGCGGAACCCCTGTCCATTGACCAATAGCGCTCCATCCCTCGACGCAATCATGACGGGTGATTTGTGTGCGTTGCGGCATCGATTGCAGCGCCGATAGCGAGAAATTTTGCGGCTTAGTGAACAAACCGGTGAAACGCAATTGCCAATCGGCAAAGCCCTGCGCGGCGCTCGCGGTATAATCCGGCGTTCCGGGATCACGTGTACCGTTAGCGCGGAATTTCGGAGACAAATCGGCAATGGCATACTCGCTGGCCAACTCCATCCGGTCACCGAGCGCCCGCTGCACTAGGAAATTCGCGTCCTCGGCACTGGCAAGAATATTCTGAAAACCCGGGCTGCGACTAAGCGCATCACAGCCGCTTAGCAGCCCTCCCGCGCCAAGAGCGGCGCTGGTGATCAACGACCGTCGGGTAAGCAACTTACGCATAACCGGCTCCTTCTCGTTTGCCGCCAGAGATCATCGCCCAAGTCTGCTTGAATGGACCTGCCAAAAGCAAGGTCACCATATGAACAATGAAAAACACCAGCAGCAGAAACATGCCAATGAAATGGATCGACCGCGCCGATTGCCGCCCACCAAACATATCTGTCAGCAAAGGCCAGTTCGCATCCATCGCCGGCGACATGGCAAGTCCGGTGAAAATCATCAATGGCAGCAAGATGAAGATCACCCCAATATAGCTAAGTTTCTGAAGAATATTATAGATGTTGACGGTACCCGGCGCAGGAAACCGCAATCGCATGTGATTTTTCACATCCTGCCAGATATGGGATGGGCGCCATTCCTCGCGCGCGATATGCAGATCACGCTGCACATGCCGGTTGAACAACGATCGAATCATAAAGAACGCTAGTCCGACACTAAAAACCCACGCGAAGAAAAAATGCCAGCGCCGTCCTTCCGCTAGGCTATAGTAGGAGGGGATGGTCGCCCAACCGGGGAACGCCCAGGTCTGTATCTTGCCATTGCCATCACGCCAGTTTCCAATGAAACCGGTGGTTTCAATCTTCGTTTCGCCAACACGGACATATCCTAAGGTTTCCGAAGAGCCAACAGCAGCCCAGGCATAATCGCCAACAGCTCCATATTCGCCCCAATATAGCCGCGGGTGTGCATTGAAGATCGTCAAACCACTCATGATCAACACAAGCAGACATAATGCATTAATCCAATGCCAGAACCGAGTCGTCAGTCGATGGCGCACTGGTTTGTCTTGTGGCGTTTCTATCATTTCAATTTTCATTCTAATCAGTTGTTCGACAAAAGAAAGTTAGTCGTTACATTGCAGAAAAAGAAATCCGTCCAGAGGCACAATAAATTTTAGTATCGAGGTATCCATGACCGAAAACTGCCAAGTCATTCAATTAGAACCTGACCCCCTAGCCCCTTATGCCATTGCTCCGGGCTGGCGGGCCGGTGATTTGTTATTTCTATCTGGTCAGGCAGCTATTGATGAAGCTGGTAATATTGTCGGGGCGGAAGACTTTAATCAGCAAGTTACGCAGGTTTTCGTCAATATCGATCGTGTGTTAACGGCAGGTGGTAGTAGCCGAGACAAGATTGTCAAAGTCACTATCTATCTGACCGACATGGACTATTTTCCGCAAATTGTCCAAGCGCGAAAACACTATTTTTCACCGCCTTATCCAGCAGATACCATTGTCGAGGTCAAAGCACTGGCGATACCCGGACTGATGGTTGAAATCGATGTGATAGCAACGATTTAGAGCGGATAGCTCAACCTAAAGCAGCCTGCTTCTCTTCGGCAAGGCGGTCTAGTTCGGCCCGGCTTTTCTTTTCACTAGCCGATTTCAGTTGACCACATGCTGCCATGATATCGCGACCGCGCGGCGTCCGC
Source organism: uncultured Sphingomonadaceae bacterium (assembly GCA_947493215.1). Classification (GTDB taxonomy): domain Bacteria; phylum Pseudomonadota; class Alphaproteobacteria; order Sphingomonadales; family Sphingomonadaceae; genus Parasphingorhabdus. The sequence goes on from CANLQE010000004.1 coordinate 37,695, forward strand.
ACAGGCGCGCTAATCCCGGCATCAAAGACAATCTTGGAGAAGGCTTTTATCCGTTCCGGTGTTGAACACTCATAGTCGGAACCCGGCCACGGATTGAATGGAATCAAATTGACCTTGGCCGGCAAATCATATTGTCGCAGCAAGTTGACCAATTCTCGTGCATCTTCGTCGCTGTCATTCTTATCTTTCAGCATGACATATTCAAAGGTGATCCGCCGCGAGTTGCTGGAACCGGGATAGTCGGCGCAGGCTTGCAGCAGTTCTTCAATCGAATATTTACGGTTGAGCGGGACGATCTCGTCGCGAGTTTCCTTGTTCACGGCATGGAGCGAGATCGCAAGGTTCACGTTTATCTCTTCGCCAGCGCGCGCGATCATTGGAACCACACCGCTCGTTGATAAAGTGATCCGGCGGCGGGAAAGAGCCAATCCGGAGCCGTCCATCACAACCTTCATCGCATCCCGCACATTGTCGAAATTATAAAGCGGCTCGCCCATGCCCATTAGCACGATATTGGTCAGCAAACGCCCGTCGGACTTATACGCCTGATTATATTCTTTGGTGTTTTCCGCCTCTTCTTCGTCAGCAAAATCCATCACACCCTTGGGCCACTCGCCCAGCGCATCGCGCGCCAGCATGACCTGTCCGACGATCTCGCCGGGGCTCAGGTTCCGCACCAGCCGCATTGTGCCCGTGTGGCAGAAGCGGCAATTCAAGGTACAACCCACTTGTGAGGAGATACACAGAGTTCCGCGATCTTCATCGGGGATGAAGACCATCTCATAATCCTGACTATCAGCGGACCGCAACAACCATTTACGCGTCCCGTCTTCCGAAAGATGGGCCTCGACAATCTCCGGCCGACCAATAACAAACCGCGCTGCTAACCAAGGGCGCAACGTCTTGCTCATATCGGTCATGATCGCAAAATCATCAATTCCGCGATGATACATCCAGTGGAAGAGCTGTTTGGAACGCAGTTTGCCCTGCTTTTCCTCAAGACCCGCTTCGATCAGCACATCCCGAATTTCAGCAACGCTCAGACCAATAAGGTCGACGCGCCCATCTTCACGAGGTGTCACTTTGGCGGGAAGCGGGACGGGATCAATATGGCCGGGAATCTGCATAGCCCGGCATATAAGGCCGCTATGCGGGAAATACTAGCCATCAGAAAAATAGCATCAAGACGATGCTGCAATATTTGCAGCGGGGCGTTTCACATCATTCCCTCACCGCAATCGCGAACAACCCAATGACGCCGCATCAATAGCCGTCGCCGCCCCACGCAATAGGTAGGCATCCACAATCGGGCGCCCATCACGCCCTGTGCTCTCAATCGTCATGCTATTGGCCGAACGCAGCGCCGCAATAATCGCAGAGTCCATGCGTTTGTCTTGGGACCAGCCATCCGACCGGTTAGCGGTCAACTGAAATCGGCGACCACCTATACCAACCATAACCCTGCTATTGCTCGATCGATCTCGGCTCAACCTTACATGAATTTGGGCGCGGATGTTACGCTCTGGCCAAAACCCTACAGACACATAGGATTTGCGTTCTGCCTTGCCAGTTATTTCCTCCGATTCCGCAATCGCATAGCAACGGGGAACAGTGGGATCGCGAAAGACGCCCCAGCTATTAAAAATACCGAGCGATTCTCTGGCCGCCACAGGCATCGAAACCGCGGCAAGAGAGCAAGCAATTAGAACGGCCAAAGCCCTCATGCCTTCTCGCCCTCTCCTGCGCCCAAATGGACAATTTTTTCCGTTCCATCGACAATTTGCACCATCGATCCTTGAGGCAAACTGTCGGCCATCGGCGCCTGAATCAATTCCAGCGGTGGCAGGCCAGTCAGCAGACCGCGCAAGACTCGGCTTGTCATCCCGTGGCTAATCAGCAGCATATCCCGCTCAAATGCCTGATCCGCGATCCAACTTGTCAGTCTGGCAACAATATCACCATAAGTTTCGCCGCCTGGCGCTTGAGTCAGGAACAATCCCCGATCGTGATCAACTTCCAACTTTCCGCCAAGATCGTTGTAATAAATGCCTTCCCATTCGCCCATATTAATTTCTCTCAGGCGCCGATCGGCGGCGACCTGATGCCAGTCCAATTTTATATGCTCGCACACCACGGACAGGGTTTGCAGCGCCCGCCCTGTGTCAGATGCAACTAGTTCCAGCGCAACAGAATCATTAAGATAGCGCCCCAGCGCCCGACCCATTTCATCGGCCTGCGCAAAGCCGCGTTGAGTCAGCGGTGTATGCGCATCATTACCTTGAATCCGCCCCGCTAGATTGAAAATCGTCTCACCATGGCGTGCAATGAACAGGCGGTTGCCGTTGGTGCTCAAATCGCTGCTTAAACTGCTCATACCTATGATCTATTATGTCCTCGCTCTGCACCGTTGGCTGATATCTTTAGCGGGTGTAGCGGCATTATCGGTTTTTTCCACAGATTTTCACCGCAATATATTTCGCACACTCATGTATCGGGCTTGCCCTATCGGTTGATATTGTTAATGAAGCGATGACTATCTGTGAATTGGACGGAGTCTTTTACCGTGCCCGGACACAGCCACTAGAGTGGAAAGCACCACTCAGGGACAGGAAATGAAGGACGGTTTATGAAAGCGACAATTGAACGCGCAGCACTGCTGAAAAGTCTGGGCCATGTCCAGTCGGTGGTTGAGCGGCGCAATACCATTCCCATTTTGTCCAACGTTTTGATCGAAGCCAGCGACGGCGGCGGCATCAAATTAATGGCAACCGACCTCGACTTGCAGGTAGTCGAAACTGTGGAAGCACAGGTCGATACCCCGGGTTCCATAACAGTTTCGGCCCACACATTATTCGATATTGCTCGGAAATTGCCAGATGGTTCTCAAGTCCAACTGGACGCTGCCGATGGCAAGATGAAAGTCAATGCCGGCCGTGCGCGATTCAATCTGCAGACCCTGCCCCGCGATGATTTTCCGATCATTGCAGAAGGCGACTTGCCAACCAGTTTCGAACTGCCAGCCGCATCACTCATACAAATCATCGATAAAACCAAATTCGCGATCTCGACTGAGGAAACGCGCTACTATCTCAACGGCATCTTCCTGCACGTACAAGATGAAGAGACACCAGTCCTAAAAGCCGCGGCAACAGATGGCCACCGTTTGGCCCGTGTCACCCTACCCCGTCCTGCCGGAGCGGAAGGCATGCCGGATGTTATTGTGCCGCGCAAATGTGTCAATGAGCTGCGCAAACTGCTCGACGAAAATAGCGAAGCATCTGTCCAGATTGATCTGTCCGCCAGCAAAATCCGTTTTACGCTGGGCACAGCGATCCTGACCAGCAAGCTGATCGACGGCACTTTTCCAGATTATACACGTGTCATTCCAACTGGAAATGACAAGATTCTGAAAATCGATCCGAAAAGCTTTGCGCAAGGCGTGGACCGCGTATCAACCATCGCCACCGAAAAAACCCGAGCGGTTAAAATGGCGTTGGGCGACGATAAAATCACACTTTCCGTTACCTCACCTGAAAATGGTACGGCAGCGGAAGAAGTACCGGGTGCCTACAAAGAGGATACTTTCGAAATTGGCTTTAACTCGCGGTATCTTCTAGACATTTTAAGCGAAATTGAAGGTGATAATGTCGAACTCCACCTAGCTGATGCGAGTGCGCCAACGCTGATCCGTGAGAATGACAAAAGCGCAGCGCTTTATGTGCTAATGCCAATGCGGGTGTAAACAGGTTTCTGCTTCCACTGTCGAACCGTTCGTTCTATTCGGCTTTCCGGTAGATGAGACAGCCATATTAGCGCTATTCCCATTGCTGTTTCTGGCTATGTGGCTGATCATTGTTACGCTCCTAGGACGCATGTCAGGATGGATAGCGCTTCAAAATCGTTTTCCGGATAGGCCTGAAGAAGTTCTTGTGGCCATGCGGTCGCAGTCAGGCGCAATGGGTAGGATATCCGTCGCCAAGGTCAATTTCTCTGGGTGTTTGCGCCTCGACATTTGCAGGACTGGATTGCGCGTATCGGTATGGAAAATCTTCGGTCCATTCCAACGACCTTTTTTTGTTCCTTGGAGCCAAATAGCAGTTTCGGATGCTTCCATCTTCAAATTTAAACGGCATCGCCTTACTTTCGGAACGCCGAAAACTGGTTTCCTGATCATTGCGGACAGAACTGCTAGAATCATCGAAACCAACAGTCCGATAAAATTGTGCTGATCATCACTCCATGCTGGTCAAGGCCTGCAAGCAAGATTATACATCCGCCAACGCGATGAATTCCGACATTCTCTCTCGACGGCCACTGCAAGGCAATCTGCTGTCCATCACCCTGACGGTTTTGGCGCTATTGCTTTCTGCTCTTGCTCCGCAGGGCTTCATGCCAGCACAAACCGCAAATGGCTTTTCCATCGAGCTGTGTTCCGGCCATGCCAATGACAAGCTAGCCATCACGCCAGATCATCCCGACTACGCACTGCTAGCAATAATCTATGCCGATCAAGAACAACCAGACCCCCTAAATTCTGAAACCGGTAGCTCGGTCTGTACCTATGCGGCGGCCTCTGGGGCCAGCCTAATCTCAGCCGGGCCCACAATCGCGGTTGCTGATCAAATTACCGCATCACATGAACCCAAAACGCAACGCCATTTTGCGATTCGTAACCGGCTCAATATTCCGCCAGCAACCGGCCCACCTGTCACGGTCTGACACCTAATTACTGGCCTTTGGGAGCATTTCATTGGCCAAGATCAGACAGATACAGGAAAAAACTATGAAATACTTGCTTTGTGCAGGCGCGCTTATTGCCGCCTGTCTTTCACCCACTGCTTACGCCCATAACGTGATGGCGGATGACCACGCGCCGATCGGTGTGATGGCAGATCATGCCCATAAAAAGGGCGAAGTCATGTTCTCCGTCCGCCATATGCATATGGAGATGAGCGACAATCAGATTGGAACCGACAGTGCCTCCCCCGAACAAATTGTTACCGCGATCCCCAACCTTTTCTTTGGCACGCCGGGACAACCGCCGACCTTACGCATCGTGCCGACGGCAATGCGCACAGATATGACCATGGTGGGCGCAATGTATGCGCCGACCGACTGGATCACGCTGGTCGCCATGGGCAACTATGTCGAAAAGGAGATGGACCATATCACCTTTGCAGGCGCCGCCGGTACGAACGTGCGAGGCAATTTCACGACAAACCCAAAAGGATTTGGCGATATTACTCTCGGCGGCATTTTTCCGATATTGGGCGTGGCAGATCGCAAAGGTGATGATCAGCGCGAGCTCAATGTCCGGGCGGCGGCTTCCATACCGACTGGATCAACATCGGAAACTGCAACCATCCTCACACCTATGGGCGGGGAGCCGACTGTCCGCGTTCCTTATATGATGCAAATCGGGTCGGGAACATGGGATCTCAAACCGTCCGTGACCTATAAAAGCTGGCACGGAGCCATCGGGCTAGGTTCGCAATATACCGGAACAATTCGGATGGGAACCAATGATCAAGGCTATCGCTTTGGCGATGTCCATGAACTGACCACATGGGTCAGCTATCGCCCTGCCCAATGGATCAGCCTGTCTGGCCGTATCAAGGGTCGTGCCACTGGCCCCGTAAAAGGAATTGATCCGATTATCATGGGACCAGTGCAGACGGCGAACCCCGACTTTCAGGGTGGCGAACGGATTGACCTCATTGGCGGCATTAATCTGGTCGGAACCCACGGTCCATTGGCAGGTCATCGCCTAGGTCTTGAATTTGGTGCGTCAGTTTATCAGGATCTCAACGGACCACAAATGACCGGCGACTGGATGTTCACCATCGGCTGGCAAAAAGCGTTCTAGAATTCAAAGCAATGTGCTCCGCACTTGATGCGGAGCCTGGGGTAGCTGTCACGCACTAAAACTCTAGGCACCGGATCAAGTGCGGAGCACAAATTCTATCCTACTCGGCTGCCTCCAGCATTTCGACAGCCTGTGGTCCCCTAATCAAACCGCCCGGACGCTTGTCGGTAACAACACCGCCCCTAAACGTGACCTCACCCGACTTGATCGTATAATCATAACCATCTGCCTTTTGCAGCAAACGCTTGCCGCCAGCTGGAAGGTCAAACGCCAGCCAAGGTTTACCTAGCTTAATCTGATCCATATCGATCACATTTACGTCAGCGAGATAGCCCGGCTTCAACACGCCCCGATCGTTCAAGCCGTATAGCCGCGCAGTGTCGAGGCATTGACGTTTGATGGCATGTTCCAACTTCAATGTACCGCGCGAACGGTTTTTCACCCAATGCTCCAGCATGAATGTTGGGCTCGCCGCATCGCAAATCGTACCACAGTGCGCGCCGCCATCGGACAGGCTGTTCACAGTGTCATCAGCCTGCTGCAATTCTTCAAGAAAATCAAGATTGCCGTCCATATAGTTGAGCAGCGGGAGATAAATGAAACCTTTGCCATCATCCGACATCATCAAGTCATAGGCATATTCTGCGCCCGATTTTCCGGCTGCCGCGGCGCGTGTCGCGATGCTTTCATCCGCCTGTGGTTCGTAATTAAAATCATCATCCATTTCGAACTGCATTGGCCAGCCATTGGTTATGACCATGAATACGGGCACCATATCGACTTCCTCTGGAGGCTGTCCCACTTCGCTCAGCAATTGCGCCTTGAACGCGGGATCTTTCAGCTTAGCATATTTCTCATCCCAGCTCAGTTCTTCCATCGCCATCCAGCTGGGGTGGCGAACAAAGGGATGCACCGTACCCTGCCAAGCCATCACAATGCCGTTTCCGCGTAGGGCAATTTGCGCGACGATATTCGCGCCATTGTCATTTTGCGCGCGCATATTCGCGATCTGCTCATCTAATGTCTGGTCTTTCGCAATGGACTGTAGCGCAGCGAAGGTCACCGGCATGCCGGTTTCACGGCTCAGGTCACCCATCCATTCAAACTCATTCCATTCCTTGTTGAGGTCGGACGCCATTTCAAATACACCATAGCCCACGCGGCCCATGGCACGACCAATACCGATCAACTCTTCTTTGGTCGCCGTGGTTCCGGGAACCAGTTCGCCGTCGATGGACCGATGCAAAATGGTGCGTGATGTTGAAAAACCAAGGGCGCCAGCTTTCAATCCATCTTCGACAATTTTCGACATCTGCTCGACTTCATCATCGGTCGGTACGGCGCCCGGCTTCTCCCGGTCGCCCAACACATAGGCACGCACGGCTCCGTGCGGCACGTGGGTTGCCACATCAACGGTACGCGGCATTTTTTCCAGTTCGTCGAGATATTCGGGGAAAGTTTCCCAGTTCCAGCTCATACCCTCGGCTAGCGCAGTGCCGGGAATATCTTCTACACCCTCCATCAGGTTGATTAGCCATTCATGCCGGTCTGGTCTGGCAGGGGCAAATCCGACTCCGCAGTTCCCCATCACAACAGTAGTAATGCCGTGCCAGCTGGATGGGGCCATTTCATCATCCCAGGTCGCTTGCCCATCATAATGGGTGTGGACATCTACAAAGCCGGGAGAGACAATTTTGCCAGTCGCATCAATTTCTTCGCGGCCTTCTGCCGTCACTTGTCCGACCAAGGAAACGCGATCGCCATCAATGGCCACATCTGCTGTAAAGGGCGCGCCGCCTGTGCCATCAACTACCGTACCGCCGCGAATTACCAGATCATGCATCGAGTCTCTCCTGATTATTTTTCTCATCAATAACAGATTTAACTGGATGATTAAAGCTGTCTCCTGCTATCTGTTTGACCATGGTAAGAACAGCATCTTGGAACCCCGATCCAACCACCGGCATCGCGATCAATTGGGTCGAGGCCAATGGCCAGACATTTGAAGTGGCGCAGGCCGGTGACGGTAAGAAATTGGCGCTGTGTCTCCACGGCTTTCCGGAACTGCACTATTCGTGGCGCTTTCAAATTCCCTTGCTGGTCGAGCAAGGCTATCGCGTCTGGGCCCCCAATATGCGCGGCTATGGCGGATCGAGCAAACCAGCAAGCGTGCGTGATTATGCGCTGGATCATCTCTGTGCTGATGTTGCAGCCCTCATTGATGCCAGCGGTGCGGAAGAGGTAACATTGATCGCGCATGACTGGGGAGCAATTGTCGCTTGGGCTTTCGCAATCCAACAAATTCGACCCTTGAAACGCCTCGTGATCATGAACGTACCGCACCCGATGGTTGGCCGGCGTGAGATACGCCATTGGCGTCAATTGCGGCGCAGTTGGTATATTTTCTTTTTCCAAATTCCATGGTTACCGGAATTTCTGATTTCGCGCGGTGGTGGCAAAGCAATTAAAGGGGCTTTCTATAATATGGCGTGCGACCAAAGCAATTTTCCAGACGAGGCTTTGGAGGTTTACGCAAAGGCCGCCATGCGTCCCGGATCGCTGACCGCTATGCTCAACTATTATCGCGCCTTGCTCCGGCATAGAGATACCGTTGATGTTGAGGACAAAATGCTCGACACCCCGACGCTGATGATCTGGGGCGAGGAAGACAGCGCGCTTAATATCAGGTGTACCGAAGGCACAGAGCAATGGGTTCTCCATCTAGAACTCCATCGTTTACATGGCGTTTCCCATTGGGTGCAGCAAGAAGCTCCAGAGAAGGTCAACGCAATTTTGCGAAAGTGGTTAGCTTAGTTTTCCCGCGCCGCAATCATATCAGCAATATCAGTAAACTTCTCTCGCGGTGCTCCTTCACGAGCGTTGGCGACCTCAGCTTCTTCAATCTTCTTCCAGTCGCGAAAGGTAACAGCTTCAACGCCGCGACGTTCGAACAGGCGATCGAGCCCTTTGCGGCCCTCTTTATTATTCCCTGACCCGATATCTTCCGCAACCGCTTCGATAATCGCGAAGCCATCTGGCTTGTTTGTACCGATAGTTCCGCTCGGTCCGCGTCTTGCCCAACCGACGCAATAGAGGCCCGGCAATATCCGGCCATCGACATTGGCAAAACGGCCGCGGCCATGCTCGTAAGGCACGCCTTCAATCGGCGGTGTGCGATAGCCGATGCAGCTGATTACCATGGAGCAGTCCAGCTCGTAATGCTCTCCGGTTCCTTTGGAACGCAGATCCGCATCCAATTCAGTTTTCTCGATGATCAGTTTTTCAACTTTGCCATCGCCCTCAATCGCGACCGGCATAGCGAAAAAGTCGAAATCAATTTTAACCGGCTTTTCGCGTAATTCTCCCGCTCGAGTAAAAAAGCTGCGTAGATGAGTCACGGATTTGCGCATACCGGGTTCCAGCATCGCATCTGCGCCCTCATCAGGAAAATCCAGCGTGTCGATAACTGGCCGCGCCCGTTCCAAATGACCCAGTTCACCGAGCTCTTTTGGGGTCATCGCAATTTGATGCGGACCACGGCGGCCAAGTAATGCGATTTGTTCGATGTTGCTATGCTTCAATTGGTCAAGCGCATGCGCAACAATATCGCTGCCGGCAAATTCATTCTCCGTCTTCGCCAATATACGAGCAACATCCAAAGCAACATTACCATTACCAATGACCGCCACGGATTTGCTATCTAGCGGTGGGTCCAGGTCTCGAAAATCGGGATGCCCATTATACCAACCCACAAAGGCCGCGCTGCCGATCACGCCTGGTAAGTCGCTGCCTTCTATTTCCAGAGGCCGGTCATTGGGCGCACCGGTCGCCAGTATTACGGCATCGTAAAAACCTTGCAGTTCTTCGATGCTTACATCCTCCCCGACAGTCACGTTTCCGGCAAAATGGACATTTTCGCCTAGCGCTGTTTTTTCGTAACGCCGCGATACCGCTTTGATAGATTGATGGTCGGGAGCAACGCCAGTGCGGATCAAACCAAAGGGAACAGGCAGCCGATCAATAATGTCGACGGTAACATCATCGCCATATTTCTTCTGCGCCGCTTCGGCCGAATAATAGCCCGCTGGCCCGGACCCGATGATCGCGATATGCCGCATGCACGTTCCTCCCTGACTCAAGGTCATTTATCGTTCAATGCATGCTAACGGCATAATTATAAAAGGAAAGAGTTACGAACTTTCACTGTCGTTTTGGTGAGCTGGTCAGCAAAAGATCAAAATGTCGAAAACGTGCTATAGATCACAGTTGAGAGAAACTATTAGAGTATGAAGGTTGATAGAGCTGACGCGCCAACAAAACTGATACATCATGCCGATATCATTTTGTGCCGTGGACAATTTGTGTACCAAGTGACAAAAGCTAATTAATACAGTTCGTTATGCTAACAGGGAATTTTTAGACCAGAGGGAAACTTATGTTGAAAAAAATGATCACCGCCATTGCCGTTTCATCCATTGCACTGTCCGGTGGGACAGCACTGGCTGCAGGCAAATCCAAAGGGCAGAAAGCACAGGAACGCGGCGTAGCGGAAATCCCTGTTTGTTACAAAAAGCTAGGTACGATCGCGATTGTCGAACCGGAAGAACGCTGGTGGGTGAGCTATAAGCTTGGTTCGCCAGAAGCACTCATTAAGACGTTTGTTGCGCGCTCTGGCTGTTTCGGTCTGGTGGATCGCGGCCGCGGATTGGCTAGCCGCGCGGTTGAGCGTGCGCTTGCCGACTCTGGCGAATTGCAGCGCGGATCCAACATCGGCAAACGTCAGGTGAAGGCCGCAGATTATGTCATCGTACCTGATATTATTTCAGCCAACGCCAATTCTGGCGGCGGCGGTGTCGGCGGCGCTCTTTTGGGCGGCCTTGGACGCCGTGCTTTTGGTGGCGTCTTTGGCGGTGTAAAGGTCAACAAGAAAGAGGCCAACGTAACTCTTTCATTGGTCAACGTCCGTACCACCGAAATGGAGCGCATTACCGAAGGCTATTCTCGCAAATCTGACCTGAAATTTGGCGGCGGAGGCGGCGGTTTCTTTGGCGGCGCGTTGGCTGGTGCTGCTGGTGGTGGATATACCGACACGCAAATTGGCCGAGTCATGGCCCTCGCCTATCTTGACGCTTACACAAAAATGGTGTCGCAGCTTGGCGGTCTTCCCCAAGACCCTAGTGCCGCTGCTCCAGAAGCCGAATAGGCCTGATATCGACTAAACCATAATCATCCCCGGTAAGGCGGACCGCCCTGCCGGGGATTTTTTCAGGAGACAGCCGGGATGAAAAAAATTGCAATCGCCTTGGTAGCAACAACGCTGTTTAGCGCTTGTTCTGTCTCTGCAGAAAATCCGTCTATTGATCACCAAACACCGACCGGCACTTTGCTGGTGGGCAATAAGGGCGAGGATACGTTAAGCTTCATCGACTTGGCCTCAGGCCGGGAAATTGCTCGCCGCGACACTGGCAAAAACCCGCATGAAGTTGCAATCTCCCCCGATGGCCAGCTGGCTGCGATTGTTTCATATGGTGCCGAGCATATCGATATCTTCAACATTGCCGCGCATGAGAAAATCGAGACCATCGCTTTGACACCTGGCAAAAGCCCCCACGGTATCGTGTGGCTAGATGATGGTCGTATCATCGCCTCGACCGAGGGTAGCGATAGCATCACGATTGTTTCTCCCCCGTCAGATGAAGAACAATCCCGTTCCGTGAGCCAAATTTCGACCGGACAAATGGGCAGCCATATGGTTGTCGTAACACCAGACAAAAACCGTGCCTTTGTTAGCAACATGCAGTCTGGAACAGTCAGCGTGCTTGATCTGGTAGAAGGTTCCAAAATCAAAGACCTACCGGCTGGCACCGAGCCAGAGGGTATGGCCATTACCCCAGATGGAAAAACCGTCTGGGTCGCGGACCGTCGCGGCGACACATTGCGGGTATTTGATGCCGCCAGTTTGAAAGAAGTGGCCACGCTCAAAACCGGCAAGTTCCCGATCCGCGTAGCGATAAGCCCCGATGGAAAAACTGCGGTGACTTCCAATCTGGGAGATGGCGCGCTTGGATTGTTTGATGTCGAAACACGACAGTCCAAAGGCGCGATCATCGTCAGCGGCACCCAAGAAGCCGCGCAAGTCACCATTCTCTTTTCGCCGGACGGCACGCGGCTCTATGCAGCCGAAACCGGCCTGAACCGGATAGCCGAAATTGATATGGTCGAAGGCAAATTAATAGGCCGACTAGCTGGAGGAACGAACGGCGATGGATTGGGCATCTCCGAAACCGTTGGAACCTCCAAAACCAATTAAGGGTAATAGCCCGCTGATATTTTTCCGAGGTCGCACTTAGGAAGATAGATATGCAAAAACCGTTTAATCCACTGCAAGCGCGCATGCTGAAAGCGCTGACGCAGGCCATGTTTCATGACACGCCAATGGCTATATCACCTTCACAGGTTGTCGAAAACCTGCAGGAGCATTTTTCCAATATTGACGGTAATAAACCCAAGGAAATTGGGCTCGCGCTTTATGCACTGTTCTTCATCCTGGGCGGTCCATTTTTCTTTCTCGCCCCGCCAAAAATGCGCCAATCGTTGATCCAACGTCGACTCCAAAATAGCCGGGTAGACCTGTTTCAGGACATTGCACGGACCAAAGGTGTGATCCTGGCTGGCTATTATGGTCATTGGGAACATGGCGATGAAGAGAGCAATTTCGATAATCCGATTTATCAGCGTCTAAAGTATCAACTGCCCGGCCAACGCGACCGTTCTGCGCCCGGTGAATTGCCAGTCAAGCGGGAGACCAGACGCGATCTGAAGGCAGAAGTCTTTGTTGGTCATGATGCGATCCCCGAAGAGGTCGACGTCATCGTAATAGGTTCTGGTGCAGGCGGGGCGGTAGCAGCTGCGTCGGTAGCCGATGAGGGCCACGAAGTACTGATCCTCGAAGCTGGACATAACTATCCATCTTCGCGCATCACCCATGAAGAAGCGCGAATGACGGCGCGGCTGTTCAAGGACGGAGCGTTACAATCTACCAAGGACCGCGACGTGATCGTCTTTCAGGGCCGCGTAGTGGGCGGTTCTACCGTCATCAACAACGGCATCTGCCTGCGGATGAAGCATGCGGGCCTTGTCCACCCGCAGGCAGAGGACGTTTATGAAACTTGGGCTAATCTCGGCGCGCCAGTTAGCGAAGCGGAGTTGACGATTAGCTATGAGGCGGTGGAGAGCGCACTGGAAGTTTCCGAAATATCCGCGATATCGGGCCGCAATAATGGTCCCCATCTGGTCGATGGTTGGCGCAAATATGCCGCCCAGTCCAATGACCCGATGGACAAGCATGCTATAACGGCGTGGTTCCAGAAAAACTATGGCCCGAAAACGCCCGATAGCGAATGCGTCTATTGCGGCTATTGCAATACCGGCTGCCCATATGGCCGCAAAAAAGCGATGCCGGAAAGTTTTCTCACCCATGCAACTAGCACAGAGCGCGCCAAACCCGCCCGGATATTGGATGGCGCAGAAGCAACGGAGATCATCTGGCAAGATGACCATAATGGAGCTCGCGTCGCCGAGGCCGTCGAGGTCACCTTACGCGATGGCCGCAAGCGCCGTATAAACGCGCGCAAAGGCGTGGTCGTCGCAGCAGGAGCGCTGGCTTCCAGCAATTTGCTGATCAACAGCGGCATCGAAAAATCTGGCGACGAAATATCACTCAACATCGCCTGCCCGGTCGTCGCGCTCATGCCCGAAGGACGGGAGATGAACGTCTGGAACGAAGACCAGATGTCCACCTATGTCGATCGCGGTGACTATCTTATCGAAAGCCATTTTCAGCCGCCGATGAGCATGGCGACATTGGTTCCCGGCTGGTTTGACGAACATTTCCGGCGCATGCTCAACTTTAATCGGCTGGTCTCTGCTGGCGTGTTGTTCCCTGCCGACCGACTCGGTAAAATGGATGATGGCCAGCTGAAACTCAAAATTGGTCAACCGGAACTCGCCCTGCTCCGCCGCGCGCTGGCGACGATGACCAAGGTGCATTTCCTGAATGGCGCGATCGAAGTTTACCCAGCGCTGCTCAAAGGTCAAACCCTCCGCAAAGGCATGAGCGATGCCGAAATTGATGCTTTCTATCTAGACGCCATCGTAGAGCCAGATGATGTCGTCCTGTCGAGCTCTCACCCTCATGGCGGCAATGCGATCAACGCCGACCCAGCCAAAGGCGTCGTTGATCTCGACCAGAAGGTGCACGGCACGACCAACGTCTATGTAACCGATGCCAGCGTCATGCCCAGTTGCATCCGCGTCAACGCGCAACTTACCACTATGGCGATGTCGCACCGCGCGATGGCTGGAAAGAAACGCTTCGGATAATCTGACTATAAGGGGATGATTATCTTGCCACGATAATCATCGTGCGGCACACCACTGATGATGGGAATTTCCTGGAAATATTTGCTGCTCATTGTTGGCATATCAACGCTAACGATCCGTACTTTGCTGGATAGCGAATTCGGCAAGGGTACATTGCTCTACATCGCTATTCCGTTCGCCATTTCTGTCGCTCTGGCTTTTTTTACAAAAGTCAGCGACGGAACAACCATTCGAAAACAATATGTCAATCACATGCGCCTTATGACAATCATATTCCTGGCGACGTCAGTCATATTGTTTGAAGGCTTTGTCTGCATGCTGATGTTCATGCCAATCTATTATCTCATTGCATCCCTGACCTTTTTGTTCCGCTGGCTATCGCGCGATAAATCGGATGACTCGCTGGATAATATTTTTAAAGTCTCGGCTTTTCCTGTTTTGGTTTTGTTACTGGTGAGTGAAGGAATGATCCCTGCGACCACGGTGGAGCGCGCTAGCACGGCTACCTTTGTGGCAGAAAGTCCGCTGAGCATTGCTAAGTTGCAAGCAAATATGGCGGCGCCGATTACCTTCTCCAGCGGCCGGCACTGGTTTTTGCGGCTGTTCCCGCTGCCAGACAGTGTTCAGGCGGGCAGCCTCAACGAAGGCGATGTCCATCACATGGCTTTCACTTACAAGCGTTGGATATGGACCAACACCCATAAGGGTCAAATGGATGTGACCATCGCCAAGGTTACGCCGGAGCATATCCAGACAAAAATCACCCGCAATGATAGTTATCTTAACAGCTATATGGAAATTGACGGCACTGATGTGCGCTTCACGCCGCTCGCCAATGGCGGCACCCGCGTGGCGCTTACCGTCCGTTATGAGCGGCTGCTCGACCCCGCCTGGTATTTTGGCCCGATGCAAAATCTCGCGGCGAAACAAAGCGCCAAGCAATTTTTGCGCGATATAATCTTCCGCCATCCTGTCACAGAGGTGCAAAATGGGACGTGATCTGCAGAGCGGCAGCGCCGCTTTCAAAGTGAACTCGCTAACCAATCTCGATCAGGCCAGTCCTGATGAAGGCGAAGTACTGTGGGATGCCGGTCGCTCCATCTGGAACACGAGTTTTCTGTTGGGCGCGATCATCTTGGGACCGCTTTATTTCACATGGGGTGCGCTAACCGCCTTTCTCGCGCTATCCGCCATCACCTTGTGCGCAGGCCATTCGGTAGGTTTTCACCGGCGCCTCATCCACCGGAGCTTTGAATGTCCGAAATGGCTGGAACGGACGCTTGTCTATTTCGGCACGCTTGTCGGCATGGGCGGGCCCATCTGGACGATCGGCTTGCACGACAGCCGCGACTGGGCGCAGCGGGAAGAAAAATGCCATTGGTTCCTGCGCCATGGCAAACCCTTATGGACGGAAGGTTTTTATTACCTCAATTTCAAACTGAAGCTGAAAAACCCGCCTGGCTTTGATCCCGGCGCCGAAATTGCGAATGATCCCTTTTACCGGTTTCTGCAAAGCACCTGGATGTTGCACCAAATTCCGGTGGCGATAATTCTTTTCGCGATTGGCGGATTGCCATGGGTCATATGGGGCGTTGTCGTGCGGGTTGCGGCCTGTACCACCATGCACTGGTTCATTTCCTATTTCGCGCATAGCCGCGGTCCGCAAGACTGGCATCTGGATGATGCGGCGTTACAAGCACATAATGTCCCTGCCCTCGCCATACCCACTATGGGCGAAAGCTGGCACTGCAATCACCATGCTTTCCCTAGCTCCGCTTGCCATGGCCTCTATCCGGGTCAGATTGATCTGGGCTATCAGTTTATATTGTTGTTGGAGAAAATGGGTCTGGCTTGGGACATCAAACTGCCATCTAACCTGCCGCCACGGCCGGGTATCTCGCCGGTCAGCGAACGCGCGCTCTCCGTAGCAGCGAAGGGCCAGGACAAATTGTCCAAGCCCTTCGTTTCTAAAGATAATCGCTAGGCGGTTTAGCCGCCTCACGGTTTTATTTACTCAGGCGCAACCACGAGGCGATTGTTAAGCGCTCGGACGGGACGGGCGCTGTCGCCCATCAGTTTTTCGAAAGCCGCAATTTGTTCTTTGCTCGCCGTTACAGAGTCACGCAGCACATGCCAGTTAACGCCTTCGCTGCATGGCGGTGTGGTGAGCGAACCCATGTAACGATAGACCGCAAGATCACCGGGCAACATCTCAGCCGGATCGATCATCTGCCCACCGCCGGCTTTCACGTCAGATTTGCTGGACGGAGCAGCGGCAAGAATTTTGGCAAGTTCGGAATTGGCCGCGCCTTCTTCAAACATCACACCCAATACGCCCAGCTTACCATCGGTGGTCGCATGAACGAAATGGCCCGTTAGCGGAAAACGCTTGCCTGAGATGGCATGTTCGGACGGAGTATGAAAATGGATCTGGATCAGGTTGAAGGTCGTCCCGCCGCTGGTAATGGTAGAACCGGACGCGAAATCAGCCTGTACCGTCAACCCTTTGTTGGTAACTGCCAGTGGTCCTGATTTATAATCAACGTCAACGGCGACATTACCAACAGCATTGGCACCGGCCAGATCGATCGGCGACTGCATGTTGCCGCTTTCACAAATGGCGAAGTCACTATGGAGCTGCCCCCATTTTTCAGCGCCTTTTTCCGCACCATAGTCATAGGATTTATCGTTAGCGGCTTGGACCGGAACCGCCATCAAAGCAGCGATAGCCACACATCCGAAAGATTGACGCAATTTCATTTTCAATTCCCCTATCGGTTAAACTAGGCCGTGTTTGGCTGCAAACTTATATAGTTACGCCGCAATAGCTGATTTCTCCAGAATAGAAATTTTAAACCAAACGTCAATTTCGATAGATAACATCTATAATAATCCACCCTCACTATTGAAATTTGCACAAGCGCCAAGCCATCCCCTGTTTACATCACCGTCATATCGTCTAATCGAAACGCCAAGAGAAAATTGGAGAATTTGAAATGCGTGCGGAAGCTCAGGCGCATGTGGACCGGATCAGCGCAGCGCTTGACCTGCTAAAAACCTCGCTCAATTGGGACGTCGCTTTGCGGCGCCTCGATGAACTAAACGCGCGGGTCGAGGACCCAACTTTGTGGGACGATCAAAGCGCAGCGCAAGCGGTTATGACCGAGCGGCGACGGTTGGATGAATCCATCACAGCGGCAAAAGAAATTCAGCAGGAAATGGATGACACACTCGAATTTATCGAGATGGCCGATGAAGAAGGCGACAATGGATTAGCCGATGAAGGTGTTGAAACGCTGAGCAGGCTTGCTGACCGGGCTGATCGCGACAAGGTACAGGCATTGCTCTCTGGTGAAGCGGACAATTTCGACACCTATCTGGAAATTCATGCTGGTGCCGGCGGCACCGAAAGTCAGGACTGGGCCGAAATGTTACTGCGCATGTATCAGCGCTGGGCCGAAGCGCGCGGCTATAAAGTCTCGATGGTAGATTATCAGGCAGGCGACCAAGCCGGGATCAAATCCGCCACGCTCGAAATTAAAGGAGAAAATGCCTACGGTTTTGCGAAAACCGAAAGCGGCGTGCATCGCCTCGTGCGCATTTCCCCATTTGATAGCGCCGCGAAACGCCATACCAGCTTTTCGAGCGTCTGGGTCTATCCCGTGATTGACGACAGTTTCGAGGTGGAGATTAACGAAGGTGACCTCAAGATCGATACCTACCGCGCATCCGGTTCAGGCGGACAGCACGTCAACACGACCGACAGTGCCGTGCGGATCACTCACCAACCAACTGGTATAGTAGTTGCCTCGCAAAATGACCGCAGCCAACACAAGAACCGTGCAACTGCGGTGGGCATGCTCAAAGCGCGTCTATTTGAAGCGGAACTGCAACGTCGCGAAGCCGAAGCTAGCGGGGAGTATCAGGCAAAAACCGAAATCGGGTGGGGCCATCAGATTCGGTCTTACGTCCTGCAACCCTATCAGATGGTCAAAGACCTTCGCACTGGCGTTACCTCCAGTGCCCCTTCCGATGTGCTGGACGGAGCGCTCGACCCTTTCATTGCCGCCGCTTTATCGCAGCGCGTAACGGGAGAAAAAGTTGATGTGGAGGATGTGGACTGACGAACCGGATATGATAGGCTAATAATGATATCTTCCAATGATCGCTCCGAAACCTAAAAAGTATAACCAACCCCAATCGCGCCAAAAAGCTGGTTGGCATCGCCACGAATTGAGGTAACCGGTGATCGTTTGGCATCTCCGAGCAAGCGCGAGTAGTTGCCGATTAATATCACCGCAAACCCGCCATTGGCTGCATTTCCATCCAGATCAATGGCACTGAACAAAGAGATACCGACATTTTTCCAACCACCGTTAGCGCTGAAGCCCGGTAGCCCGCTGGCTGCTGTTCCTGCAGACGAAATACTGAAATAATAATCTGCGTAATCATCATCGACATGATCCGCGCTAATTGTGAGGCTGGCCGCTGTACCGCGGTTCAATGGTCTAAAATAGGTCAAGTTCGGTGAGATAACCCTGCCTCTGTGGGCGCCTGCGACATCCCAGCGCAAGTCGACTTTGGCTGTCAGTGAATCGAACGAACTGAACACTCTGTTGACCTTTACCCCAGCCACAGCGCCCAGTTCCACCGCAACATCCAGTTCGCCGAGACTACGGACCACATCATCCTTGATCGAATTATTCCGGTCAAAACGGGCTCGACCAACCGGGCCGAATATGAAATCTGTCTTAGCGCCATCCCTGTCAGGGACAACATCTAGTGCCAAGCCAGGACCACGCGGTTCAAAATCAATTCCCGCAACGCTGCCCAAAATAACCGGCAGTGGTGAGATTCTATAATCATCCGAACCATCATAGCTTGGTCCGACGGCGATTCCCGCACCCAGGGTAACATAGTCACCGTCAAAAACGCTTTTTCCCGCTGGCGGGCGTTGACCTTGCGGCTGCGCCGAAAGCGGTGATGTGACAAAGAATAGGCAGGTTGCGGCCAAGGCGTATTTGTGCATTTTTTGTCCTATCGATTGGGGAACCGAATTCAGGCTATATCACAAAATATATTTCATTTTCACGGCATAGCTCGCATCATCAACGCCAACGGTAAACTGGGCCGACTTAAACTTGGGTGGGCCCATGCCAATTTTTGGATTACGCGAAAAACCAAAACCTTCACGCGGCAAAAAAAGGCGTAAATCCATTTTGCCATTGCCGTTCTCGTCATGAACTAAAGCTACGGCATAGGTGCCGGGTTTAACATCACGAATATGGATTTTGCCAGCGCTGGATGCGGCGACCTTGATCTTGCGGGCATCCTTATCCTTTGTGCAATCAGGAAAATATTTTGGGTCTTGGCTTAAGCAGACGAGCACATCGCCCTTTGTTGACCGCAAATTGGAAATAGAAATATCAACCGTTGCCGCCGCTACTGGCGCAACCAAACTCTGATTAGCGATCGCTCCGCTGATCGGCAGTGTCGTTAAAAGACCCAAGCCCGAGATCAGTGCCACAGACTTTATCCCAAAACCGAAAATATAACCCATAATTACCCCTATATGCACTGTGATGTTTTTCATGATGAGTAGCGGTTATCAGGCCTTTCCCTAATAGACCGTTAACCAACCAGCGCGGAAACATCTCCCATCCCATATGGTTGGTCACTCCCATAATCGTCATGATCAGCAGCACAAGACCCAAAATGCCAATGTGGATCGGCACGATAATTACAAGAAACGGAATAACAATCGCACCGCTGATCGCTTCAATTGGGTGAAAACTCATTGCAGCCCAGGCAGTTGGCGGGCGACTTTCATGATGGACCGCATGGGCGATCTCAAACCAACCGCGTCGGTGGAACAACCGGTGCGTCCAGTAAAACCATGTGTCATGTAAAGCCAGATAGATCAAAAGAGATAGCGGCAGATACCAGACCGAATACAGGCTGATATCCATGTAAATTTGTGTCCAACCGGCGTTTTGCCAGCCCCAAGCCACAATACCGGTCGGAATGCCGTAAATCGCGGCGGAATAAAGCGACCAGCGAATTTCCCTTGAGATTTGGGGTTTCAGCTTGTCATATTGACCGGGACGATTCCGTTGAGTGAGCCATGCAAAAAAGCCGCTAGTGATTAAGTAGCGCACACCAACAATCAGGGTCATGACAATCGCCGAGGCAAGGATTGGAAGGAATAGCTCCATCCGTTTCTGCTATGCCGCAAATCCGCCCTGAGCAAGGCAAAAGCCAATTATTTTACTACATGCTTTGAGACAGGGTTCCCCCCAACTCAGCCATCGGCTACGGCATTGCGATGTCGAAAGAAGCTTCGCCGCAAAATCAATATGATCTCGCCATCGTTGGCGGCGGTCTTGCGGGTGGTCTGATCACTCTGACACTGAATAAACTGCGTCCGGAACTGAATATAGCTCTCATCGAAGCCGAGGATCATTTTGGCGGCAACCATATCTGGTCTTTTTTTGAGAGCGATATTGAACCGGAAGATCTTTGGCTGCTCAAGCCTCTCATTTCACGGCAATGGGCACAATATGACGTTCATTTCCCGCAATATAGCCGGAGCATCAACAATGGCTATTGTTCGATTGAATCTGAAAATCTGCACCGCGAACTATACAGCAATTTGCCACCGACGGCACTGAAGACCGGGCTGAAGGCCAAGAGCGTCACCAATGGTTTAGTTCTCTTGGAAAATGGCGAGGAAATCGCGGCCAAAGCGATATTGGACGTGCGCGGCGATGGGGACTTTTCGGCACTAGAGTTTGGCTGGCAGAAATTCTGTGGACAAATGCTGAAGCTAAGAAAGCCGCATGGCCTGAAGCGCCCTGTCATTATGGATGCGACGGTGGAACAGATTGACGGCTATCGCTTCGTCTATTGTCTGCCGTTCAGCGAAACCGAAATATTCATTGAGGACACTTACTACTCCGACACGAAAGATTTGCCGATCGATGATTTGCATCGGCGTATCGCGCGATACGCGGCTGAACAAGGCTGGATAGTCGACGAGATATTGCGTGAGGAGCGCGGAAAACTGCCGGTACTTTACGGTGGCAACTTTCAGAAATTCTGGCAAGAAAACGAAGGCCCAGATGCCCGCGCCGGGGCCAGAGCTGCGTTAATTCAACCGATTACAAGCTATTCTCTACCGATGGCCGTGCGCACGGCGATGCTCATTGCTGGCACACCAGAGATTGATCAGAAAAGCCTCAATAAATTACTCAAAGATTTCGCCACGAAGCACTGGAAAGGTGGCAAATTCTATCGTATGCTTTGTGCGTTCATGTTCAAGGGCGCAGATCCAGAAGAGCGTTATCGAACTCTTCAACATACCTACACCAAGGACGAAAAACTGCTCGCGCGGTTCTATGCGGGCAAAACAACCATGAGGGACCAACTCAACTTGCTCACTGGCAAGCCGCCTATCCCTATTTGCCGTGCCATACCCCTCTTGTTGAAATATAGATGAGCGACAATCTGCGATGACCGACGTAACCAGAAGCCAATCCGAATTGTTCAAAACAGCCGCCGTGGTCGGCTCCGGATTTGGCGGACTGGCACTCGCCATTCGTTTACAATCTGCCGGCATTCAGACAACCATTCTTGAAAGTCGCGACAAGCCAGGCGGGCGGGCCTATTATTGGGACAAGGATGGATTTATCTTTGATGGCGGACCAACTGTCATCACCGACCCTGATTGCCTTAGCCAGCTTTGGGAACTGACCGGTCATGATATGGCCAAAGATATCGAGCTGATGCCGGTATCGCCCTTTTACCGGCTCAACTGGCCGGATGGGACCAATTTCGACTATGTCAACGATCCCGAAGAGCTTTACGCCAATATCGCTGCGATCGAACCGGATGATGTTGAAGGCTATAAACGCTTCCTCGAATATAGCGGCGGGCTTTATGAGGAAGGTTATGTCAAGCTCGGCACCAAGGCCTTTCTCGATTTCAAATCGATGATCAAGGCCGCACCGGCGTTGATGAAATTTGAAGCTTATCGCTCTGTCTACGCGAAAGTGTCCGGCTTTGTGAAAAACGAGAAATTGCGTGAATTTCTATCGTTCCAGTCGCTGTTGGTCGGCGGCAATCCGATGAAAACCAGCGCGATATACGGCCTGATCCACAAACTTGAGCGGCTCGGCGGTGTCTGGTTTGCCAAGGGTGGCACCAATATGCTGATCGCGGCGATGGTGAAACATTTTGAGCGGATTGGTGGCACGATCCGCTTGTCCGATCCGGTGACCAGCATTGATACCATGGGTGATCGCGCTTCGGGCGTCACCTGCAAATCAGGCTGGAGCGAGACATTTGATGCGGTCGCGTCCAATGCCGATGTTATGCATAGCTATCGCGACCTGCTGAGCCACAAGCATCGCAGCGAAAAGGTAACGACTGCGCTCAAGAAAAAGAAATATTCGCCGTCGCTGTTCGTGGTCCATTTCGGCCTCAAGGGCACATGGCCGGGTATTCCGCATCACATGATCCTATTCGGTCCCCGCTATAAAGGCTTGCTGGAGGACATTTACGACAATGGCGTATTACCGAGCGACTTTTCGCTTTACCTCCACCATCCGACTGTCACAGACCCAAAAATGGCACCAGAAGGTCACAGCACCTTCTATGTTCTGGCTCCCGTCCCGCATCAGGGCAAACTGCCGATTGATTGGGAAGAAATGGGCCCTATTTACGAGAAGCGTATTCTCGATGAAATCGGTCAACGCCTGATTCCGGACATTCATGACCGGATTGTCACCAGTTTCCATTATACCCCTCAGGATTTCGGGACTGACCTCAACGCCCACCTCGGCAGCGCATTCAGCCTTGAGCCGCTACTGACCCAAAGTGCCTGGTTCCGGGTGCATAATCGCGATGATGTCATCGACAATCTCTATTTTGTCGGCGCAGGCACTCATCCGGGTGCTGGCATCCCCGGCGTTGTTGGGAGCGCCAAAGCAACGGCAGAGCTGATGCTTGAGGACATCTTGCAAGACACATAATGAACCGCGCCAACCTCGTCCTTCACGCCAAAGCCAGTATTGATCGCGGATCAAAATCCTTTGCGCTCGCCTCCAAGCTTTTCGCTATTCCGACGCGCGAGCGGGTATGGATGCTCTATGCGTGGTGCCGAGAATGCGATGATCTGGCCGATGGCCAGGATCATGGTCATGGCATGTCAGCCACACCGGTTTCGGAGAAAACCATAGCTCTTATGCGCATGCTGACCCGTCGTGCGATAGGCGGTGAGAAGACAGGAAAACCCGCCTTTGATGCTATGGGGGTCGTCGCGCAGGAATGCCGTCTGCCGAATGATTTCGCCAATGATGTGATTGACGGCTTTGCGCTCGATGCAAAAGAATGGCGACCGCAAAGCGAGGATGATCTCTACCAATATTGCTATCATGTTGCCGGTGCAGTCGGATGTATGATGGCGATCGTCATGGGTGTGTCGGCGCGCGCCGATGAAACCCTCGACCGCGCCTGCGATCTCGGACTGGCCTTTCAATTATCCAATATCGCACGCGACGTGGCAGAAGATACAGAAGCCGGGCGATGCTATCTGCCCAAGGACTGGTTGGCGGAGATGCGGATTGATCCGGACGATATTTTAAACCCTACACGGCGAGAGGCTCTGGTCCAGCTAATCGCGCGGCTTTGCGATCTGGCGGAACAATATGAAGCCTCGGCGCGTGTGGGTGCAGCACAACTGCCCTTTCGATCCCGCTGGGCAGTGCTGGCGGCGGCTGGCATCTATGGCGACATTGCCCGTAAGGTGCGGCAAAGCGACGGCGGTTCGCTGGACAATCGGGTTGTAACCAGCAAGGCGACGAAGGCCGCATGGGTCGCCAAGGCTTTCGGACAGGCGATATTTAAATCGACAGGGACGGATCGCAGAAAGCTCTGGACCCGCCCGAAAAAGCCAGCTTAGCTCTGGCCCTCGTTTTCCGAGAGAAACTTCGCAACACGCGCGACTGCGGCATCATGAATTCCCTTCGACGTACACAGCACGCCAAAAGCTTGCCCATGCGTGCCGTTATACCGGAGCTTTTTGCCATGAGCGTCCGTAACCATTGCCCCAGCCTCTTCGACGATTACATGGGCTGCAGCGATATCCCATTCGCTACCCCAGCGGGTCGAAACGACCAGATCGGCGCGATCATCGGCCACCATTGCCAGACGCAGAGCGATGCTATTGGGTTTGAATACGGCGGTAAGATCAATACCATCGGGTAACTCTTCCACCGGCAATCGCGCGCCATCATATTCCATGCGTTGACTGGCTTTGAGCGCTTTGCCATTTACCTCTGTATGGCTACCCGCCTTCGCCGTCCAAATCTCATCCATTGCAGGCGCGTTGAGCACACCAAATACCGGGGCCCCATTTTGCACCAGCGCAACCGATACGCACCAGCCGGGCTTGCCCTTTACAAAATCCTTGGTGCCGTCAATCGGATCAACGACCCATGCCATATCACGGCCAGGCAAAGATTTGTCTTCTGCGGTTTCCTCTGACAGCCAACCGGCTTTTGGCAGTTGCGCTTCCAACTGTTCGCGAAGAAAGCGGTCAACCGCAATATCGGCGTCGCTAACAATCTGTCCGGGCGATTTTTCCCATGTATTTTCGGTAACTTTTCCTGCCTGCCATTGCTGCATGGCAAGATCGCCTGCTTCTCTGGTTATTGCAATAATCTTATCAAAATCAATCAACCCAAAATAACTCCGTTAGCCCTGAGCCTGTCCCCTTCCCATTGGGAGGGCATTTCTTGTCTGATAGACGTGGTTCGACAAGCTCACCACTAACGATTTAGCGCTGGCCGAATTTCTCAACCACCGGCGACCGTCATACTATCGGTGCGCAACGTCGGAGCGTTAACCGCATAGCGATATTCCAGATCATCAGCCGGGATCAAACTAGCAAACATGTCCTTGAGGTTTCCGGCAATGGTAATTTCCGAAACCGGTGGACCAATTTCACCATCAGTTATCAGGAAGCCGCCAGCACCGCGGCTATAGTCACCCGTAACTGGATTGACGCCTTGGCCAATTAATTCAGTGATATAGACGCCATGTTTAATGTCTTTGATCAGATCGGCCTTGCTGACCGAGCCCGCATTCATGTGAAGATTGGTCACACTGACACCAGGAGCGCCGCCAACGCCGCGAGAGGCATGACCGGTCGGTTGCAGTCCCAATTGCCGTGCCGAAGCGCTTTCCATGATCCACTGGGTCAGACGACCATTGTCGATTAATTTTGTCTTTGCGGTGGGTAGCCCCTCACCATCGAAAGCTTTTGATCGCAGGCCGCGTTTGCGGTGCGGGCAGTCGATAATATTGATCGCGCTATCAAACAGCTGCGTATCGAGAGCGTCGAGCAAGAAACTTGTTTTCCGGGCAATCGCGCTACCAGCAATAGCTCCAACAAAGTGGCCGAGCATCGAACTGCTGATCCGCGGATCAAACACTACCGGCATCGCGCCCGATGTGAAGTCCACCGGGTTCAATCGGGAAACCGCACGTTCGCCAGCCTCTTTACCAATTGCTTCCGGCATATCCAAATCTTCAAAATGCCGCCTACTGTCGTAGGCATAATCGCGTTCCATACCATCGCCCTCACCGGCAATCACACTGGCGTGGCAACTATAGCCACTGGTGGAATAGGCGCCCGAGAAGCCATGGCTGGTGGCCAACGCAACGATCGAACGGCCAGCACTGGCCCCGCCACCTTCGCTATTCGTGACGCCCTCTACGGCTCGCGCAGCATCTTCGGATTTTAGGGCCATCTCGCGAAGTATAGCTGGATCGGGATCAATACCATCGTCACCGTCAATCGGATGGGGAGCGGATTTCATGACCAGTTCTTCAGGGGCCAAGCCCGCATATTGGTCTTCTGGTGCTTCGCGCGCCATATCCATCGCCCGGCCAACCAGAGCCGAAAGAATTTCCGGGTCCATGTCCGAGGAGGATACGGTTGCCGACCGCTTACCGGCAAAGACCCGCAGGCCGATTTCTTCGCCTTCGGACCGTTCGACATCTTCCAGATTACCCAGCCGCATCTGCACTTGGGTGGCAGCATCACAGACGTAAATCGCGTCTGCGGCATCCGCACCGGCTTTTTTGGCTTGGGAGATAAGGGCGTCGGCGCGATCCTGCGCTTCTTGTGGCTTTAGCATGGGCAGGACATAGGTATCGCAGGCGGCTAGGTCAACGCCGCTATCAGTCTAAACCGATCAGGTAATATTTTAGACGATGGCGCCAATGCCCTTGATCAGCGCGACAAAAATAAATGGTAATCCCAACGCCAGCGCCCATAGAACGACCTGATCTTTGCGGAACCGCGCAGCGATACTCTGTTGACTTAGGCCAACTGAGGGCATGTTTTCCCAGCGCTTCTCATATTTCCGGCAAAATGGGATGATAATCGCGACAAGCAGAACCAAACCGAAATAAGGTGCAATCGACATGCCTTTGGTTTCGATAAAACTCAGCACAAAAAAGATTTGCATCATTGTGTAAACAAGCAAAGCAGTCGCGCAATTGTTGCTCATCTTCTTGTCCCAACGGACCGAGTGCGTGGTCATCCTATCACCGTCGGGACGATGTTTCGTGACCGATTTACGGGATGCTGCTGCAACCATTTTCATTCCCCTTCAACAGTCTCTCTCCGCGCTGTCGAATATTTTCTTCCGACTAAACGCTCCTGACACTATAACCGGTTTTCATGAAAAACCAAATCGGCGGATTTCAGGCTTAAAATATCATTAATATGACATAGGACTTGCCAAAAATTACAAGCTCCTACAGAATCAGTTTTCATTCGCAATGCAATTACCGTCGCTTTTACTAATATTATTATCGGGGCAAATTTATGACTATCACTCTCGCCGATCCGCTCTCCCTGCCCTGTGGTGCAGTTTTGCCCAATCGCATTGGCAAAGGTGCGATGACAGAAGGCATGGCGACCCCGGATGGTTTGCCCACGCCCGAACTTGAAAGGCTGTACGGTGTTTGGTCCGACGGCGGAGCGGGGATGTTGCTGAGCGGGAATATCCAGATTGATCGCGATCATCTCGAGCGGCCAGGTAATGTCGTGATCGACAAGCCGGCTGATGACGCAATGATGGCCGCCCTAAAGGCCTGGACGTCGGTCGCAACGCGAGGCGGCAATCATTTCTGGGCGCAGATAAGTCATGCCGGACGGCAAACTCAGAGCAATGTAAACAAGCACCCTAAGGCACCTTCCGCTGTTAAACTTGGCCTGCCCGGTGGTCAGTTTGGCGAGCCGGTTGCACTCACGATTCAAGAGATTGAAGAGCTTGTCGATCGTTTTGCTCTCGCAGCGAAGACCTGTCAGGACGCTGGGTTTACCGGCGTGCAAATCCACAGCGCTCACGGCTATTTGCTAAGCAGTTTCCTCAGTCCTCGCGCGAACCAGCGCACCGATGACTATGGCGGCAATCTAGAAAACCGAGCACGCTTTCTATTGTCAGCGGTAGCAAAGGTTCGCGCCGCAGTCGGTCCCGATTTCCCTATTTCGGTAAAACTCAACAGCGCCGACTTTCAAAAAGGTGGCTTTGCTTTTGAGGACAGTTTGCAAGTGGTTCAATGGCTGGAAGCCGCTAGTGTCGACTTGATCGAAATATCCGGCGGCACTTATGAACAGCCGGCCTTGATGGGCGCCGATGGACTTGAAGAAAAAGAGGAACAGAATGTTGCGCCCTCTACGCAAGCGCGCGAAGCTTATTTTGTCGATTTTGCAAAAGCAATGCAGGCGTCGGTAAAAGTCCCGCTAATGGTCACCGGTGGTTTTCGTACTCGCGCCGCGATGGAACAAGCGCTTTCTGGCGGCGCAGCCGATTTGATTGGACTCGGCCGTCCGATGTGCGTCATGACCGATGCTCCAAAACAGTTACTCGCTGGCCTTGACGAGCTTCCGCGTTACGAAAATACACTGCAGCTTATCCCCAATTGGCTGGGCTTTCTGAAGCGCTTTCAGATGGTCAAAGCGATAGATGGCTTCGCTACCATCTATTGGTTTTACGAACAGCTGCACAACCTCGGCGAAAGCGGAAAAACCGACTCAAGCCTCAGTGTTTTCAAAGGCTTCCGAGCTGTGGAGGCACGAAATAAAGAAATCATGGCGGCCCGCAGTTAGCGCCGCAATATATAGTGTTTGAATAGCAACAAGCGCGCGGGCACAGTCTGACGATGAGACCTCTCCTGAAAATTATGGTTGCGCTAACGCTGATATTTATAGCGATATTCCTACTTGGCCAGTTCTTCGGTTTACTGACCGTGGACAAGGTTCGTGTCCTGTTGGAAACAGCACAACAAACTGATCCAACCTATATTTTTGCAGCGGTCATCATCATCCTTTTGCTAGATATTATCCTGTCTGTTCCAACACTTGCGACCATATTGCTAGCCGGCTTTTTCCTTGGCTTTCCTTTGGGAGCAGCGGCCGGCCTTGCCGGACTGACTTTGGCGATGCTCACTGGATATATGATCAGCCGCAAATATGGCGACAGGGCTATTAATCTTCTTATCAAAAATGAAACAGAACGGACCGAAATCGCCACCAGTTTTGCGCGCAACGGCCCTGCTATGATCATGCTCGCGCGCGCAGTCCCGATGGCCCCGGAAGTCACCGCGTGTATGGCTGGAGTCACCCATATGCCGTTGATGCGCTATATGATATTCTATGCATTGGGCACTCTGCCCTATGTAGCAATAGCCGCATATGCCGGTTCGATCAGCAGTCCGAACGATCCCAAGCCTGCGATATTTGCCGGCCTTGGACTATATGCTGCACTATGGATCGGCTGGTACATCTATCAGCACCGACAGAAAAGCCGGTAGAACCCCCTGATCCAAGACGAGATAAATACCGAAATATCGCCGGTACCAACGCGCAGAAGCCGATGTTAGATTTCTTATGCCATTGGAACCACGCGTACCGGCATTTAGGCCCTTCGTCGACATTCACATACAAGCGCTGCATTAACACCATTGCCCCCGCCATCCGCCTCGCCTAATTATCCCGATATGAAAATGTTCAAGCTGCATCGTTTCGCTCTTCCCATCATGGCGCTTGTCACTCTAGCGGCCACCGCTCCGTTGTCCGGATGCAAGCGGTTGCCGGATGCTGATGCGAATCGACCAGAGACGGCCCGGGCCTATCCGCCGGCTTCGCGACCGGTTTCTGATTTGGCTGGCAACCAATGGTCCACCGAAACCGCACGCGACAAGCGCGGTGAGGCAGAAGAAATTATGAAAGCGGCGGGACTCGAACCTGGCATGACGGTTGCCGACATTGGCGCCGGGGAAGGCTATTATACCGTACGTCTGGCTGAGAGAGTCGGGGCCGATGGCCGCGTATTGGCGCAAGATATTGACGAAGACGCGATTAAACGGTTGGCAGACCGAGTGGCGCGGGATGCACTCGACAATGTGTCCATCAAGCTGGGTGCGCCCGATGACCCTCGCATGCCCGAGGACAGTTTCGACCGCGTCTTTCTGGTCCATATGTATCATGAAGTGCGCGAGCCTTATGCCTTTCTTTCCCGACTACGCCCTTCAATCAGAGCGGATCGCGATGGCGGTGAATATGATGGCGGTGAAGTGATTGTCGTCGACGTTGATCGACCTTTTGCGCAGCACGGCATTCCGCCCAAGCAGCTTTTCTGCGAGTTTGAGGCCGTCGGATATCAATTGATCGGCTATATGGAGCGGCCTGAGCTGGGTGGCTATTTCGCGCGGTTCCGCCCCGTTGGCAAAGCACCTTTGCCAGGCAAAATCAAACCGTGCGAGTTAAAGCAATAACATTGTATAACAAAGACTTGCCTAGCCGTCGTCACCCATTTTCAGAGCTGCGATAAATGCCTCTTGCGGAATACTGACATTGCCATATTCACGCATCTTGGCCTTACCCTTTTTCTGCTTGTCGAGTAGTTTCTTCTTACGACTGATGTCGCCGCCATAGCATTTGGCCGTCACATCCTTGCGCATCGCTGCGATTGTTTCACGCGCAATGACCTTGCCGCCGATAGCAGCCTGGACCGGAATTTTGAACAGATGCCGCGGTATCAGGTCTTTGAGCCGTTCGCACATATGCCGTCCGCGCGCTTCGGCTGCATCGCGGTGGACAATCATGCTAAGAGCATCAACTGGATCACTGTTGACCATGATATTCATCTTGACCAAATTACCGGAGCGTAGACCGACTTGATGATAGTCAAAACTCGCATAGCCGCGCGAGATACTTTTCAATCGGTCGTAAAAATCAAACACAACCTCGTTGAGCGGCAATTCATAAACCACCTGCGCACGATCCCCGACATAGGTCAGGTTCTTCTGAATCCCGCGCCGGTCCTGACACAGTTTGAGGATACCGCCGAGATACTCATCAGGGCAGTAGATAGTCGCCTCAATCCAAGGCTCTTCGATATCGGCAATTTTGACGACATCAGGCATATCGGCCGGATTGTGGAGAAACTGCTCCGACCCGTCATTCATCACCATTCGGTAAATCACCGATGGTGCGGTGGTGATCAGGTCAAGATCATATTCGCGGGTCAGACGCTCTTGAACAATCTCCAGATGCAACAGCCCCAAAAACCCGCAACGAAACCCCTGCCCCAAAGCTGCGCTGCTTTCCATTTCGAAGGTGAAGCTCGCGTCATTCAAGCGCAGCTTGCTAATGCTTTCGCGCAGCTTTTCAAAATCCGCTGCATCGACCGGAAAGAGACCGCAGAACACAACCGATTGCACTTCCTTAAAGCCGGGCAATGCTTCTGCCGCGCCGCCCTTAACGGTTGTAATCGTATCACCGACCGCGGTTTGCGATACTTCCTTTATCTGCGCTGTAATGAAGCCAATTTCTCCGGCAGCCAATTCAGGCAGCTGCTCAATCTTTGGTGTCATACAACCAACGCGATCCACCAGATGCTCGGTTCCTTGCGCCATGAACTTGATCCGCTGACCTTTGGTCAATACGCCATCAATGACGCGGACAAGGATGACAACCCCCAGATAAGGGTCATACCAGCTATCGACCAGCATGGCTTTGAGCGGCGCATCACGGTCGCCACCGGGAGGCGGTATCTTGTCAACAATCTGCTCTAAAATATCCTCGATACCGATGCCGGATTTGGCGGAAGCGAGCACGGCTTCCGAAGCATCCAAACCAATAATCTCTTCAATCTCATGGCGCACCCGTTCCGGTTCGGCTGCGGGCAGGTCGACTTTGTTCAGAACCGGAATAATCTCATGATCATGCTCAATCGACTGATAGACGTTCGCAAGCGTCTGCGCTTCTACTCCCTGCGCCGCGTCAACGACCAGCAAAGCGCCTTCACAGGCGGCGAGACTGCGGGACACTTCATAAGCAAAATCCACATGACCCGGCGTGTCCATCAGGCTGAGCTCATAAGCTTCGCCGTTCTTGGCTGTGTAGTGAAGACGCACCGTCTGCGCCTTGATCGTAATGCCGCGCTCGCGCTCAATATCCATATTGTCGAGCACTTGCTCGCTCATCTCGCGCGCAGTCAGACCACCGGTATGCTGGATCAAACGATCCGCTAACGTTGATTTGCCGTGATCAATATGCGCGATGATCGAGAAATTACGAATATGGGAGCGTTCAGTCATGTCCGCGCCGATAGCAGGGCTAATGCGGCCTGTCAGTAGAGAAACACGCAAAAATGCACGCTGCTCATTGAACGATATTAAGCAGCGTGCATCTGTTCAGTCTAAAGACGTTCTGTTAGCGAGAATCTAACCGCCGCCAAGAGGGATGCGGAAGCCGACGTTGAAAAGGGATTGCTCGCTCTTCACGCCCAAAGTCGCCGGCAGAAGATTAACGTCATAATCCCCGCGATCCATGTTGCGATATGTATATTGCCCAAAAACCTCAAATGACGGGCTTAGCTTATACGTAACGCCAGCCATGGCCTGATAGGCGAAGCGGGTCTTTTCATCATCCACGACATCAATGCCTGAAGGCGCATATTCAACGTCCTGTCGCGCAAAGCCTACGCCTGCTCCAACATAGGGCACCAAAGTCTCGCTAATCTGGAAATCATAGAGAGCATTGGCGAACAGACCGTAGTTTTTGATCTGACCATCATCCGTGCTCAAAACTGCGCCGACCGTCGGATTGGCCGGATCAGCAGCAGCCCGGGTCAGAACAGCAGAATCTAAAGCATCAATGCCAGTTCCACCAACAGCTAGATCGCGATGCAAATCGACATTAGCTTTGTTGTAAAAGCCCTGTAGCTCTAGCCGCACACCATTATCGAAGCGATAACCAGCCAGTAAATTAAGGTCGAGGCCGTTGTTGAGTTCCGTCGTCCAATCCAGATCGGTACCCGATGCTATGGCGTCAAAGTCGGCCGTTGCCGCGACGTCTTCGTCAAACTCTCCGCGATTTTTTGAATCGCTCGGCATATTAAGTCCGGCCGATGCGCCTACATAAGGCTCTCCGGCATATGCGGTGCCACCGAACGCAAGAGACGTTCCGGCAGCTAGGACTGAAAATAATTTTATCGAACTACGCATAATCAACTCCAAACCCCTGTTCGGTGTTGCCCCGCCAGCGTGAATTAGGGATGCCCTTGATTATTTCAATAAGCAGGTAGCTCGATTCGTCGCAAAAAAGCCCAGTTTTTCGGCTTTTGCGGTTATCCGCCCTGTCTTGTCGCCGTGCTGAAACAAGTGATCCGAAGACCTGTGAAGATATCGCAGTTAGTAAATGCCGCCTTCGTCCTGAAGGAAGTCATTGTCATTTTGGGCCGGTCGATTGCCGCGCGCATTATTCGCATCCCGATTGCGGGCCGCAATTTTAGCAGCCCTGATTTGTGCTTTCTGGGCCTCCAAACGGGCGAGTAATTCTTCCTTGCGGATAGAACGCCGGGGTTCAGTTTCCGGTTTGAATACATCCCATATTACTGCGGATCGTGGATCATCGGATGGCCAGCCACCAAAGACACGTTTTCCGCTTTTGCGGTCCACCCTCACCATGCGGATGCCGCGCGGTGCAACGAATGGCGTTTTCGGCATACCAGCCATAGCTTTCTGCGCAAATTCTTTGAAAATTGGCGCTGCCAATGTACCGCCCTGTGCATAGCCACCCATATTTGCCGGCTGATCAAATCCCATATAGACCCCGGCGACCATATCTGGCGATCCGCCTACAAACCAAACGTTGGTTGGACCGCTGGCCGTTCCCGTCTTACCAAACAGCGGACGGTTTAGGCTTTTCAGATTTTGCGCGGTCCCACGGGTAATAACCCCTTCAAGAATATTGACCATTTGATAAGCCGTCATCGGGTCCATCAATTGTTTGCCAGCTGGACGTGGACGCGGCATTGATTCGCCATTCCAGTCATCTTGATTGCAATCTTCGCAAATACGCTTGTCGGCCCGAAAAATAACTTTGCCTTTGCGGTCTTGAACAAAGTCGATGACAGTGGGTTTTAGCTCGCGGCCGTGATTGACAAGCATCGAATAGGCATTGGTCAGCTTGGCAACTGTAGTGTCCCCTGCGCCCAATGCGAAGGCGAGATACGGCTTATAGTCACCGATGCCCATGGTCTTGATGGTTTGGACCACATTGTCCATGCCAGCGTCATTGGCAGCACGGACCGTCATTAGGTTACGAGACTGTTCGACGCCCCAGCGCAAGGTCTGTTCCCCTGCCCCGCGAGACCCGCCGAAGTTCCGAAAACATTTCCGGCCCAAAGCGGCAGACTGATAAACACAGAACGGACTATCGACGATAATCGTTGCTGGCGTCATGCCCTGATCCAGTGCTGTCGCGTAGACGAACGGTTTGATGGTCGAACCTGGTTGCCGCTCAGCCTGAGTCGCACGGTTGAACGAGCTCATACGGTCATCAAACCCGCCCTGCATCGCCCAGACACGTCCGTTGCGCGGATTTTGAACGACCATGCCGCCAGAAACCTTGGGAACGCTGCGTAAAATATAAGCGCTGCCACCTGCGGGGCTAACCGCAATAATATCGCCTGCCGCAAGCTTGCTGGGGGCGCTACCAAGACGCCCGGTTGTGCCATCGGTAAAACCGATTTCAGCGCCATTGCCTTGACGCTTTAACGCCACAGCAATCCGCCAGTCAGCATGATCGGTATTGATGAAGGTCGAAGCCAATCGCTGTGACCATTTGTCATCGATTTCAATTTTATTGATCGGGCCGCTCCAGCCCTTACCGCGACTATAGCGCAACAAACCGGTACGCAGGGCATCTTTGGTATATTCTTGCAGCTCGGGATTAAGCGATGTGCGCACCCACAAGCCGCCGGAATATACACTGTAAGGACCAGCTTCTTCATTTTCGCCAAATTGCTCGATCAATTGGCGGCGGACTTCTTCTATATAATAACCGCCTACACGCTCAAAGCGCGCGCCGCGCGAGCGGATCGCGCCCAACGGCTGCGCAACCGCTAGGTCATGCTGTTCTTTCTTGATCCAGCCATTTTCCAGCATTCGGCCCAGAGCCCAATCGCGCCGATTAACAGCGCGCTGTTCATTATTTTCGGGGCGATAGTTGGATGGGCCTTTCGGCAAAATCGCCAGATAGGCCATTTCATGCAGCGCCAATTCGTCGACATCCTTACCGAAATAGGCTTGTGCTGCGGCCTGCACACCATAAGCGTTTCTCCCAAGGAATATCTGATTGAGATAAAGCTCCAGGATTTCCTGTTTGGTCAGCACTTCTTCGATCCGGTAAGCAAGCAGTGCTTCACGCACTTTCCGTCGGTAAGATACTTCGTTGGTCAACAACAGGTTTTTGGCGACCTGCTGGGTTATCGTCGACGCACCAACCGGTCGGCCGCTGCTGGAAATATTGGTAACAATGGCCGTTGCTATGCCAGGATAATCAAGGCCACCATGTTCAAAAAACGTCCG
Organism: uncultured Sphingomonadaceae bacterium; assembly: GCA_947493215.1. GTDB lineage: Bacteria > Pseudomonadota > Alphaproteobacteria > Sphingomonadales > Sphingomonadaceae > Parasphingorhabdus. Next base: position 72,898 of record CANLQE010000004.1, read on the forward strand.
GTCCTCTGCGGCCAGATAAGCGCGGACCAACATGGCCGGATATTCGGCATATTCTAACTGGACACGTCGTTCCCGGGCATAGCTGTGAACCGGTTCGCCATCATAGGCACGTACCATTGTCGGCAGTGGAGGCTCATATTGCTGTAAAGTTTTCGCGTCAGGCAAGTCCCGCGCGAAAATGACCCAAATCAGCAACCACCCCAATAAGCACAGCGCTACGAACACCAAAAACAGGCGAAATAACCGCTTCTGCCATAGCTTTTCCAGCCGGCTCAAAAAACCGCCAGTATTGCGTTCCAGCTTGTACGCCAGACTTTCTGCGGCTCCAGCGCCTTCGTTATCGGGTATATTGTCGACCATATACTGCGCTATCTAGCACTATCAGAAGCATTTTCCAGCGAATATCGATGAAAATTTACATTGGTTCGGCATGGGACAAAGGCGCGTGCAACTTTACGGTGCCCAAAGCCCCACAAACATGAGCTCGACAGCAAGCAGTCAGTTAGCGTTGCGCCAATTTCCGAGCGAAATGCGCTTCGATCGCATTTGCGATGCCGATCGCGACTTTTGACTGACCAGAACGAGAGCTCAGCAACGCGACATCTTCTTTGTTTGTCAGATAGCCGCTTTCAAACAATACCGAAGGTGTATCCGGCGCTTTCAGCACAACCAAAGACGCAAAGCGATGCGGGTTAGTCCGGAACTTTATCATCCGCTCGCCTTCCCGGATCAACAATTTGGCGAAATCGGCAGATACGTTCATCGTCTCTCGCTGCGTCAAATCGATCAAGATAGAGGATACATCCTGATTAGCGCCGCCGAGATTGACACCATTGATGATGTTCGCTCGGTTCTCCCGCGCTGCTAGTTTGGCAGCTTCTCGGTCAGATGCGACTTCGGACAATGTATAAACGGTTGCTCCAGCAGCGGATTGGTTACCCGCGGAATCGGCATGGATCGAGATAAATAGATCAGCATCTAGTCGCCGAGCGATACCATAGCGTTCTTGTAGCACGAGATATTTGTCAGTGTCGCGAGTCATGGCGACGCGCACTCTTCCACTAGCGACCAGCTGGTCACGGACTGCGCGCGAGATAGCCAGTGTAATATTCTTCTCGCGCTGACTGCCATGAGGAGAAATAGCGCCAGGATCATGCCCGCCATGTCCGGCATCAATGACGACCAAAGGCCGGCTTGCGTCTTTCGGGCCGCTAACTTTCGGCAAAGCCACATTGTCCTGCGGCTTTCCGAGTGGAACCTTCACGCTATAACTGTTTTTCGGAGGTTCTGCACGAAACTTAGCTGGCGGCAGAAAAGACTTACGGCCCTTTCCGGCCGCATGACCACCAACAGACCTGAGGCTGAGCCTCAAGCTTTTGCCATCAGCAGAAAAACCACCACCGGTGATAACCGCTGGCCGATCCAAATCAAAAACAATCCTTGCGGTATTGGGGTCATATTGCCCTTGCCGTACAGATTTGACCATTCCGGTTGCGCGGCCGCCACGGCCAGCCTTACCGCCTTTGATATCAACAGCAATCCGGTCCGGGCCAACCAGAGAAAACGTCGATGCGCCTTCAACGAACCCATCAAAAGAAACAGTGATTTGGCCATCATTGCTATCAATGCGGCTAACAGATCCCGCATTTGCAGAGCTTAGGGTCAATAGCGAAGAAGCTAATATTGCTGCGAAAGGCATGGCGGTCTTATGCAATGCGCCTGCTATCCTGGTCCAGTTAAAATTCATGTTGGCTACAACACCCCTAGTTTTTCGCCGCAAATCGCGGTGAAAACTGCATTAAGGATGTAATCGTAATCTCGCGTAAAATGAGTTGGTTAACGGCGGGTTTACCGTGTTCTAATCGAGTTTAACGGCGATCAAATGACTGAAGAAAAATAGTAGTCCGATCCGGCGATAGTTTGTGTTGCCGATTTGCTATTGCAGTGCTAGCACCCCACCTGTGTTGTGCGAGAATTTCTTGCAACGATACGAGCTAAGCTGGATTTCTATTCAGTTCATACAGGTTGAAGCGACATGAGGCATGACATCTCCGGCTCCGAAACTCTTCCACAGGGAATTGTTTTTATGGACGGAAAGACCCTGGCTAACGGCCCGGGCCATGCATTTGTTGCAGACACATTTTTTTCAAAACTATTTGAACTTAACCGGATGACGCCGCCCGCTCCCCCTATTTCGGCAGCGCGCAAGAAGACGTCATCCCTTTTATATTGCATGGTCCCGCCGGGAGCATTCCCGCCGCATCATGCTAGGAGTATATTTAATGACAACGCGCATGTTAATCGACGCGCGCCACCAGGAAGAAACCCGAGTGGCAGTCGTAAAAGGGAACAAAATTGAAGAATTCGACTTCGAGTCTTCGGAACATAAACAGTTAAAAGGCAATATATATCTAGCGAAAGTAACCCGCGTAGAGCCCTCACTACAGGCCGCTTTCGTGGATTATGGCGGCAATCGTCATGGCTTTTTGGCCTTCAGCGAAATCCATCCCGACTACTACCAGATTCCCAAAGAAGATCGCGAACGCCTGCTTGCCGAAGAGGCTGAGCATGCTGCGGAAGAAGCCCAGTTGCGCGAGCGCGAGGAAGAAGAAGGCGAAGGACCGGCAGACGTTATCGCTTCTGAAGCAACAGAAGAACTGGATGACGGCGTAGAAGATGTCGAGAAAGACGAAAGCGTCGATACGATTGACGTTACTGAAGGTGAAGTGCCTGCCGAAGACGCCACTGACGAAGACGACGATGACGACAGTGACGAAGACAGTGATGAAGACAATGCGTCCGAAGAAGAATCAGCGAAAGATGATGCTAAACCGAAAGGTCGCGGCGGACGCGGCAAAGGCCGTAATCGGGGACGCGGCGGCCGTGGCGGCAAAGGTAATGTAGCAAAAGCGAGTGACCAAGCCCGCCAGAAACGTATGGCGCTACGCAAGCGTTACAAGATTCAAGACGTTATCCAACGCCGTCAGGTCGTCTTAGTGCAAGTCGTAAAAGAAGAGCGCGGTAATAAAGGCGCCGCCCTCACCAGCTATCTGAGCCTTGCTGGCCGTTATTGCGTGCTTATGCCGAACACCTCTCATGGTGGTGGTATCAGCCGGAAAATCAACAATGCCGGAGATCGCAAGCGGTTGAAAACCATTATAGCTGACCTCAATCTACCCAACACAATGGGCTGCATCGTGCGGACAGCAGGCCTGTCCCGCACTAAGCCAGAAATTAAACGCGACTTTGACTATCTGGCACGGCTTTGGGACGAGGTTCGGGAAAACACCCTGGGCGCCGTGGCCCCAAAATTAATCCACAGCGACAGTGATCTGATCAAGCGGGCCATCCGCGATATCTACAATCGTGAGATTGAGGAAGTGTTGGTCGAGGGCGCTGACGGTTATGCGGCCGCAAAGAATTTCATGAAATTGCTGATGCCAAGCCACAGTCGACGGGTCAAAAGCTATGCCGACCCGGTCTCGCTGTTTCAACGCTATGGCGTCGAAGACCAACTCTCAGCCATGTATCAACCCGAGGTGCAGCTAAAATCGGGTGGCTATCTTGTAATCAATCCCACTGAGGCGTTAGTGTCGATCGATATTAACTCAGGCCGTTCTACGCGCGAGCATGGCATCGAAGCCACTGCCGTAAAAACCAACCTTGAAGCGGCAGCAGAAATTGCTCGCCAATTACGCCTGCGCGATATGGCTGGCCTGGTGGTGATCGATTTCATCGACATGGACCGCCATGGTAATATTCGCAAAGTCGAAAGAGCAATGCGCGATGCGTTGAAAAATGATCGCGCGCGCATTCAGGTTGGGCGCATCTCAAGCTTTGGCTTGCTAGAAATGAGCCGCCAACGTTTGCGTACCGGGGTCTTGGAAGCATCCACCAAAGTCTGCCCACATTGCGAGGGCACAGGCCTTGTTCGTACTGCCTCCTCTTCTGCGCTTTCAGCGCTACGGCTGCTTGAGGAAGAAGCAGCCAAGGGCAAAGCCAGCCAGATCACGCTTACCGCTAGTCAGGAAGCGACCATTTATGTGTTGAATAGCAAGCGGCATGAAATTGATGACATCGAAAAACGCTATGGCGTTTCGATTGCGATCACACCAGATGGTGAAATTGAAGGCGCCCGCATGGAAGTCAAAGGCTCCGGCGGTCCACCGAAAAATGCTCCGAAATTCGAACCCATTATAGACGAAGACGACGATGATGAGATTGTCGATTCAGCTGAACGTGAAGAAGAAGAGGCCGAAGAGCGTCCGCGCAAGCGTCGCCGTCGGCGCGGACGGCGTGGGCGCGGTGCTGATCGTAACAACGAAGGCAACAATGAAACTCGCGAAGGCGATAGCCGCGAGGTAGGCGATCAGTCGGATGAGGATTCCAAGACGGAAACCACCGAGCAAGGCAGTGATGATGATAGCGGCAAACCAAAACCACGCCGTTCACGTGGTGGACGCAACCGCAAGCCGACTGCCGATGCAGGTAAGACAACAGAAGATGCGACAGAAACCAGCTCTGACGACACTGCTGAACCAGTAGAAAAGCCAAAGAAGGCAAGTCGTTCACGCAAGAAAGTCGACCCGCCCGCTGCAGCATCTGAAGCTGCGCCAGCAGCAGGCGATGGGGTAGCGGAACAGGCCGAAGAAAAGCCGAAACGCCGCCGCGCCCCGCGCAAAACGAAAGCGGTTTCTGAAATAGCGGATGGTTCAACCGAAACCGCTGATGCAGAAAAACCGGAAAAACCGGCGGCCAAAAGGGCGCCGCGATCAAGAGCGAAGAAAGCCGATACGGACGGAGCGGACTCTGCCGAGAAGCCGGCAGCCAAATCTGCTGCTAAACCTGCGCCTAAGAAAGCAGTTGCAAAAAAAACAGCGGCTAAAAAGGTGACGGAAGAAGCGTCTAAGAATACGCCAATAGATGCTGCGAAAGACACTGGCACAGAGAAAACCGCCCAGCCCCGTGGCGGCTGGTGGCAACGCACATTCGGTTGATATAAATAACCCGGTTTCCGCGCCTTATGGTGCGGAAACCGGTTCCGATTTCATCGGACGTTCAGCCTGACTTGGCCAATAGGAAGGTATATTCGTAAGAATTTTATCAAGAGGAAATTCCAAAGGAAATCTATGTCATCGCCGAATGATAATATCCGCCAGCCCTTAGGTCACTTCTCTTTGGCCCGTATAGGACAGCTAATCACAGCTTTCTTGACGATGATCGCGGTGACGGTTCAACCGGTGGCGGCACAATCTATTCTTCGTGACGCAGAAACCGAAGCGTTGTTTAGCGACATGGTTTCCCCCTTGGTCGCCGTGTCAGAACTCGACGCCAAAGATGTTGAAGTCATCCTTATTAACAGCAGCCAGATCAACGCTTTTGTGGCTGGCGGGCAGCGCATGTTTTTTTATTCCGGTACCATTGAAGCTGCCGATAGCGCCGTTGAAATTCAAGGCATCATGGCGCACGAGCTTGGTCATATTACTGGCGGTCATATCATCCGCTTCGACGAAGGCATCAAAACCGCAACCGGCATTACAATTCTCAGCCTCATTTTGGGCGCCGCGGCCATTGCCGCTGGTGCTGGCGACGCGGGTGCGGGCATATTAGCGGCCGGCCAACAAGCCGCGACGGGCAAGTTTCTTGCCTTTAGCCGGATTCAGGAACGCAGCGCGGATAGCGCGGGGGCGCGCTATTTATCCGGTGCGGGTATTACTGGCAAAGGTTCGATTGATTTTTTCAAAAAGCTACAAAATTACGAATTCCGCCTCGGTATTCCGCAGGAAGATAGTTATGGACGAACACACCCATTGTCCGGCGAACGTGTGTCCCTGCTCCGTGATGTTTATCAGGCTGATCCAGCATGGGACACGCCTGTAAATCCCGATATCGAAGAGCGGTTTCAACGGGTGAAAGCGAAACTGCTAGGATTTACCAACGAACCGGCTGTAACGCTGCGCAAATTTCCGGAGAGCGACCAGAGCGTGCCGGCACGCTATGCCCGCGCTTATGCTTGGCATAAAAGTGCCTATCCCGATCGCGCCTTGCTGGAAGTTAACAATCTTCTGAAAGACGCGCCAAATGACCCCTATTTCTTGGAATTGCACGGACAGATATTGCTCGAGTCCGGCAAACCGGCAGAAGCGATCGCTTCTTTGCGCAAAGCTGTGCGACTGACTAACAACCAACCGCTAATCGCCAGTCTCTTTGGTCACGCGTTGATCGCGACCGAGGATGATACCCATTTTGAAGAAGCACAACGCGTGTTGAAAGCTGCTGTGGTCAAGGACAACCGAAATCCCTTTGCTTGGTATCAGCTGGGCGTAGTCTATTCACAGCAAGGTGACATTCCGCGCGCGCAATTGGCAACCGCAGAAAGCGCGCTGTTACAACGCAACTATGGTAGCGCTATCCGCAGCTCCCAAATTGCCATGTCCGGCATTCCAGAGAATACACCAGAATGGATCCGCGCGCAGGATATCTCTTTGATCGCAAAAAACGAATTTGAACGGTCAGACCGTCGGCGCCGGTAGCCCTCTGGCAGGCAATATTCGCTTAACCTCTGTAACAAATGTGGACAAGTGGACGAAGCTCCGACAAGGAAGCCTTGTCTCTTGAATTGGAAGAACGTGGAAAATACAAACAGGAAGTGGATGATTATGGCAGGTGGCGGTTTGGCCATAGCAGCGGCTGCGGCCGTCTGGTTTATGCAGACAGGTGGCGCATCAGCAAGCGACGAAGCGGCACAAGCGGCTTTAGCAGCGGGCATTGATAGCAAGGAACAAGCGGCGATCGAAGCTATTGTCCGGGACTATATTCTCAAAAACCCCGAAATCATTCCTGAAGCCGTCGAGATATTACAAACCCGGCAAAAAGCTCAGGCGATTAATGAGATTCGTAAAGACATCGAGGCACCATTTGCCGGCACCGCCTTTGCCGGCAATCCAAATGGCGATGTCATTGTGGTTGAATATTCAGACTTTGCTTGTCCGTATTGCAAGCAGACCACAGCAGATATCGGCAGAGTATTGAAAGAAGACAAGAATATCAAAGTGGTATTCCGCGAGCTTCCCATCCTGAGCGAAGCCAGCAATGATGCGGCGCTGATGGCACTGGCTGCCGCCAAGCAGGGCAAGTATTTTGCTTTTCACAAAACCATGTTCGCGACTGGACGGCCAACCCCTTCCACAATCGCAAATGCCGCAAAGGAAGTAGGTATAGACATGGCCGCTGCACGGAAATTTATGGCGACGCCAGAAGCACAAAAAGAGCTACAGAATAATATCGAAATCGCTCGAAAGCTGCAATTTACAGGCACCCCGGCTTTTGTGGTCGGTAATGAGACAGCAGTTGGTGCGGTCGGCTATGATGGCCTCAAAGATCTGATCGCAAAGGCACGGGGTTCAAAATAGGCGCAAGGTGAGTGCGGCGAGACCTGCGCTCAAAGCCGTTGATCTCACGAGGTTTTCTTAAAGACCGGGCTTTATGAAAAAATCCATCTGGCTCTTTTTCAGTTTTGAATATTAGCCGGCGAAGCAAATATCATACGCCGATCCGTTCAGAATTGTGTGAACTCCGAGGGAAATTAACTGCCTTCTGGGCGACCTTTGAAGCCCTGCGCCACGACATACCATTCGGAAGAACCCTTGCGGCTGGCAGGTGGCTTAGCATGCTTGACGGTCTTAAAATGCTTCTTGAGCAGAGCAAGCAGATCATTGTCGGTACCGCCCGCCAAAACCTTAGCCACAAACGCCCCGCCCTCTTGCAGATTTTCCACTGCAAAGTAAGCACCGGCCTCAACCAGGCCCATAGTGCGCAAATGGTCGGTCTGTTGATGGCCGACCGTGTTCGCTGCCATATCCGACAGCACGAGATCCGGAGCACAGCCCAGCGCGTCGATCAGTTTATCTGGCGCGCTGTCATCCATAAAGTCCATCTCGAAAATCGTCACGCCTTCAATGGCGTCCACCGGTAATATGTCGATACCGACGATCTTCGCTTTCGGGACAAATTTGCGGATGACCTGTGCCCAGCCGCCCGGCGCAATGCCCAAATCCACCACGGCCTTGGCCTTGCGAACAAATTTGAACCGCTCATCCAGTTCTAATATCTTATAGGCAGCGCGCGAGCGATAACCATCCGCCTTTGCCTGTTTGACATAAGGGTCGTTAAGCTGCCGCTCTAACCAGCGTGTGGAGCCAATTTTTCGACCCTTCGCGGTCTTAACCTTTTCCCGCTGACCTGATCTGCCTCTGCTCATGCTAGCGTCCTGTTCATAACCGTGGCTTTCGTTCGTTAGAGGACATTAGCGACCGCAATATACCTTCTCTGATCCCGCGATCAGCGACACCAACACGGCTCGCTGGCCAAATGTCGAGAATGGAGTCGAGTATCGCGCAACCACCAACAACCAGATCGGCGCGCTCTTTGCCGATACAGGGTATTGCAGCACGTTCGTCCGGAGAACAAGCGGCCAGCATCGCACTAATATCACGCATCGAATCTGCCGGTACGATCAAGCCATCAATCACCTTGCGGTCATAGTGGGGTAACTTAAGATGCAAGCTCGCAAGGGTTGTCACGGTTCCGCTTGTACCCAGCAAGCGAAAATCACTACGATCGGATAGCGGCAAGCGGCTGGCAAATTCCGCAAAGCTCTCTGTCACGCGCGCGCGCATATTGGCATAGGCTCGCTCGCGGGCCGGCGCGTCATTGCCGTCGTACCTTTCGCTCTCAGTCAGTGATACAACGCCCCATGGCGCACTTAACCAATCGATAATTTCGGGGGCAGTACCTGATGTATCGACCAGAACAAGCTCCGTCGATCCGCCACCAATATCGAATATCAGCGCCGGCCCTTCGCCAGGTTCCAGCAAAATCTGGCAACCCAATACGGCCAGCCGAGCCTCTTCTTCAGCAGTAATGATATCAAGCGCTATCCCAGTTTCCCGCCGCACACGGTCGATAAATTTATCACCATTACTGGCGCGGCGGCAAGCCTCTGTCGCCACGGACCTCGCAAGTGTCACATTGCGCCGTTTTAGCTTGTCGGCACAGATGGATAATGCCGCAACGGCCCGGTCCATCGCACGGTTGCTGATCCGCCCGCTTTCAACCAAGCCCTCGCCTAGCCGTACGACACGGGAAAAGGCGTCGGTGACAATGAAACCGTCGGAAGAAGGCTTGGCAACTAATAAGCGGCAGTTATTCGTGCCCAAATCGATCGCGGCATAGGACCGCAGCTTTGGCCAGCGGCCGCCATTATTGTGAGAAGGAGACGCATTTCGCCTACCATTCTTATATGTCGCCGCATTTTTCGGGCGTGCCATCCTTTCAGATTTTCCGCCGTCTTGTGTTTGCGGCGATGGGGATGCTTCATCCGCCATGACCGTTACTCTTATATTTCTCCGGATCGGGTAATGCCGCCGGTACTTGCCATTAGAGATAACCGTAGCCCGGCCGATGTGCAAGAGTTTAGCGATAAACCGGCTATCCATTCACTGATTTGAAAAGCCTTGACCCACAATCCGGCTGGGCTTATTGCGCGCCCCGGCACTCCCCTGTCGTATAATGGTAATACCACGGACTCTGACTCCGTTAATTGAGGTTCGAATCCTCACGGGGGATCCATATTTTCTCATTATATTTCAGTTATATATAGAATTTGTGGACAGAAAACGTGCCGGTTTCTATGTTGCAGCGTCTCGCACTAAAAACCCCTGTTCACAGCCCATTTCGAAAGACTCCGGCGGCTCCATGCAACATGGACGCTGCATGGATGGGTACCAAAACGTTTATCCACATTGACTGTCATCGACCTGCATTAACCTAGAGTAGCTCGTTGCTAGCGTCCGCTATGGGCGCAAAAGCGGACTCCAAAAACGTAACATTCAAGTAACATTGAATTAGAGTTGCAATGTGCTACTGATAACTACGCCCAAGAAATTAATTTGAGGACATCAATATGACCGACGCGGCCACGGCAATGAATGCAGATGATGCTATTCCCGATCCGTATTCGATCCCACTCGATCAAATTCGCATGAACCAAAGTCGCTTATTTCAAAACAATGCGCATGGTGAATATTTCCGGCGTCTACGAAAAGAAGACCCGGTTCATTATTGCGCAGAAAGCGAAGTAGGTCCCTTTTGGTCGATCACGAAATTTGATGACATCGTAAAAATTGATAGCAATCACAAACAGTTTTCTTCCGAACCTGCCATTTCTATCGGCAATCCGTCGGAAGACTTTACTACGCCGATGTTCATTGCCATGGACCCGCCGAAACACGACGTGCAGCGCAAAGCCGCGAACCCTGGCGTCGCGCCCGCCCGCCTTGCTGATCTTGAAGGACTCATTCGGGAACGCGCCGGAAAAATTTTGGATGGGCTACCCATTGGTGAGGAATTTAACTGGGTCGATCGTGTATCCATTGAACTGACAACGCAGATGCTTGCGACATTGTTTGACTTCCCGTTTGAGGATCGGCACTTGCTCACTCAGTGGTCGGACGTAACGACTAATGTGGATATGTTCGTTTCCGAAGAGAAAATTCAGGAACGGCGAGCAAGCCTTCGCGAGTGCCTCGCTTATTTTACCCGGCTTTGGCATGAGCGAGCGGACCAACCACCGAAATTCGATTTCATTTCGTTGATGGCTCATAATCCGGACACAAAGGATATGATCAACAATCCGATGGAATTGCTAGGTAATCTGATACTTCTCATCGTCGGCGGTAATGACACAACCCGCAACAGCATCAGTGCCGGCATAGTTGGGCTTAATCAAAATCCGCAGGAATATGACAAGCTGCTGGCCGATCCGACATTGATCCCCAACATGGTTTCAGAAATAATTCGCTGGCAAACACCTCTGGCTTACATGCGCCGCACCGCCAAGGAAGACATCGAATTCCAAGGCAAGCAGATCAAAAAGGGTGACAAGGTTGTTATGTGGTACGTTTCGGGCAACCGCGATGAGACCAAGATTGAGAATGCGGATGAATTGTTGATCGACCGTGCCCGCGCCCGTCAGCACATGTCGTTCGGCTTTGGCATTCATCGTTGCATGGGCAACCGTGTCGGCGAAATGCAGGTCCGCATCCTCTGGGAAGAAATATTGAAGCGGTTTGAGCGTATCGAAATGGTGCGTGAACCCATTCGCGTGAACAGCAGCTTTGTTATGGGTTATTCAGAAGTGATGGTCCGCATTATGCCAAAGGATAAACACTAAATGCCCCGAGTTACCTTTATCGAGCATGATGAAACCATTCATGAAATATCCGCCGACAATGACGCGACTTTGATGGAAGCGGCCCTCGACAATTTAGTTCCGGGCATCGATGCGGATTGCGGCGGCCAATGTGCCTGCGCAACGTGCCACATCTTTATCAACGACGAATGGGCCACAAAAATTCCGGCCCGAGAAGAAACGGAAGAGACCATGCTCGAACTAGCAGAAGGCGTCACCGAATTTTCTCGCCTCGCCTGTCAAATTCGGGTGAACGACACATTGGATGGATTGACAGTACAGTTGCCAGAAGCGCAGCATTGAGCAAAGTGTGCTTTCAATATCTAAATCGTGAAGCAAACTGAATGATGTTCTGGCTTAAGAAACTAGAACAACTTGCATGGACTAGTGTCTGCTATGGGCGCAAAAGCGGATGTTAGGATTTACTTTGATGCAGCAAGGTACTTATTGATCACTCCCGTTTTGGGCAGAGAGGTAAATCACTGTGATTGGTCCGGAGGTCATTTCTGCAACCAAGAAAGATCGTGAACGGGCAATGTACTCCGTGGTGCTTAGTTTCGCTGCTGATCCGATGATGCGTTGGATGGTTCCTAATGCTGCTGATTATCTTGATTCATCCAATCCGCGCAATATTGCGTTTTATGAACGCCACGGATTTAGAGTGATGGGTAAAATCCAGCACAGGAGCTCGCCTATGATTTATCCCATGCTTCGAAAAAATAACGGATAAAGACAAGCTCACGCCAAAGCGCAAAACGTGCATGAAACAATCCAACTGCCTCACTCATAAAAATAAACCCCGGCGTAGGGTGGCGCCGGGGTTATCAGGAGTTTGGTTTTCAGAAGTCGCTTGATTGGATGAGTATGGCTCCCGAGATTTTAGTTTTTGAAGGCCATCGCAGTTTCAATGGGTCTTCCCGCAGCTGCTGCGGCCATGATCGTCACGCTGGCGCGTTTTGCCGATAGATTAGCCTCGTCCACGCAATTGCTGTGATCCTTCCGTTCGTTGAGTTGACGGATGCTAAAGGTACCGCAAACCTTGCGTACTGCTCCTTTGATCCGACCCTGAAACGTCGAGCGGCCTTCATCGCTGTTAAGATCGAGATCGCTGTAATCAACAACCGCTGTCCGGGTAATCCGGGTTTCCGCATTGGCCGTGCTGGCAAAGCTAACGGTGGTCAGGGCAACCGCTGCGGCGGCCATCAGGGTTTTGCTCATAATTGTATTTGTCATTTCGTCACTCCTCGGAATAATTTGGGGAAGCACCGGAAACATTGGGGGACCGACGCTGCCCACTTGGGGTTAAAGAACGGGAGCTGGGGTGTTCCAAAGCCCGAGAATGGACTGTGAGACGTTTTGGGGTCGCTCCCGCCTCGCAATTGGAGATACGGGGGAGCGGTTCGGCGATCACCCCAAGTTCGATCAACCGCCATTGTCGTCGGCGAACGGTAAAAAGCTTCGACCAACGACATTTTTGTGTCGATCAATCTATGATCATATAACTTTTCTTACGATTCAGACAGTTACAAATGACGCCGAATCACATTGTATGTTAAGTCAAATTGGCCCTGACGGGGCGTTTAAAGGATCGACATACATCCGGTGGTCCATGCCGTCCGACAATTAGAAAGCCAATCCTAACGTCCGCATACGGGATGCTGCAGAAACAACAACTGACGTCCGCTTTTGCGCCCAAAGTGGACACTAGGCTTATAGCAACTTAAAAAAAGGATGAATGACCCCGTCCCAGCTCATTGGTGGGTTAATGTGTGACTGGTGATAGATGATAGCGCTGAAGTCCACGGGTAAGCCGATGAGTTTTAGGATGGGATGGGGATCCAGCTTACCAAACATTCTTCACAATCGACGCCAGATTGGCGGCATTATTGATGCAGTTGAATAGGAGGTAATTCAGGAATGTCAGAAATCTGGAGGCCCGACCCGGAATCGAACCGGGGTGCATGGATTTGCAATCCACTGCGTCACCACTCCGCCATCGGGCCGGAGAGGGGGCGCAATTGCTTCGCTTTGACGCCAATGTCAACCCTAACTTATCCATAACCGTTGTTGAGAATGCCACGTAAAAGTGGCTATTACGGAAAAATCGCTGAAATCCGTCTTGGCGGCGTCGATAAGTGCGGTTAGAAGCGCACGAAAAACATCCATGCTGTATTGCCTTAATAATACAGAGATGGCATAGGCAGAATATAAACACATCAAGGGTGGTATAGTGGGTCACGAAAATTTCAGAGAAATGCGCAAAGCGATGGTGGTTAGCCAATTGCGAACAACCGATGTCAGTGATCCTCGTGTCATTGCCGCAATGAGCCATGTGGCTCGTGAAGATTTTGTACCCGCCGCATCACGCGAAGTCGCTTATTCTGATCGAGGGGTAAATGTTGGTGAAGGCCGTGCGCTCAATGCCCCTCTCGCGACTGGTCGCTTATTAAATACTGCAGAACTAACAAAAGACGATAACGTACTGCTTATCGGCGCAGCCACAGGATATACGGCGGCCGTGCTCGCTCAACTGGTCGGCGCGGTTATTGCCATCGAGCAGTCAAGCAAACTGGTAACCAAGGCAAAGAAAAACCTTGATCGCCTGGATAATGTTCGGATTGAAAAAGCTGCTCATGTTGAAGGATATACTGAAGGCGCGCCTTATTCCGTGATCATCATTGACGGCATCGTCGAAACGATCCCAGCTAATTTGGCGGAACAACTGTCCGCGGATGGCCGACTGGTGGGAGCGGTTATGGATAAAGGGGTAGCACGCCTTGTCATCGGCCACAAAGTGGGAAATAGCATTGGTTATCAATATTTCGCAGATTGCGGAGGTGTAGCCCTGCCCGGCTTTGAACAGGCCAAGAGTTTCAGTTTCTAATATGCGGGCATTCCTGCAAACATATACCGGGAGACGTTTTTTAATGAGTAAGCGCCATCTGTTGCTTAGCGCCGTCGCCATCGCGACCCTCTCCACCCCGGCTAATGCCGACACATTGCGCGAAGCATTCGTTGCGGCCTACAAAACCAACCCGACATTGTCTGGCGCTCAGGCTGGGCAGCGCGCAGAAGATGAAAATGTAGCAATTGCCAAAGCCGATGGCCGTCCAAATTCGGGCTCACGCTTTAACTTCCAAGAAAATTTCCTGCGCAACTCCAACAGCTTTACAGCCCCTCTCCGACAAGTCAGTGCAGGCGGAGAGATCAATGTACCAATCTATTCCGGCGGCAGAGTAAAAAATGCCGTGCGAGCCGCAAAAACCCGAGTTGTGGCCGGCCAATATGGCTTGCGCGGTACCGAGGCCAGCCTATTCAGCAACGTCGTCGCCGCCTATATGGATGTAATGCGCGATGAAGCCGTAGTTAAACTAAACCGGGCCAATGTTGGCGTGCTTACCGTCAACTTGGAAGCGACCAGTGACCGTTTTGAAATTGGTGATCTGACCCGCACCGATGTTGCCCAATCCGAATCGCGACTGGAGGTTGCCAAGGGAGAACTGGAATCGGCCCGCGCTAATCTGATTAACAGTAAGGAAAACTATATCGCTTTGGTGGGACAGGTGCCCGGCGCGCTGGAATCACCACCACCACTTCCGAATCTACCGAAGACTCCAGATGAAGCGGCCGAAATTGCCTTACAATTTAATCCCGACCTGCTTGCAGCCAAAGAACGCAGCGCCGCTGCGGAAATCGACATTAAAGCTGCGCGCGGTGCCGTCAAACCAACAGTCGAGGCTTATGCGCAAGGCAGCTATGTAAACTTTCTGAATACTCTGGGCGGGAATATTTCCAACACAAACCTTGTTCAGGAACAATCCAATGCAGAAGCCGGTGTGCGCTTAACCGTTCCTATCTATCAAGGCGGCCGACCAGCAGCGCAAGTGCGGCAAGCACAGGCGCGATCTGGTCAAGCTTATGAACAGCTGATTGAAACTGAACGCGGCGTCATCGCGCAAACGCGCGCAGCCTATTCCAGTTGGCGTGCGTCGGAACGTGTCATTCAGTCGTCAGAACGGGCCGTAGCCGCTAGCGCGCTGTCCCTTGAAGGCGTGCGGGCAGAAAATAGCGTAGGCAATCGAACCATTCTCGACATTTTGAATGCCGAGCAGGAACTGCTCAATGCGCAGGTACAATTGGTCACAGCGCGGCGAAACAGTTATGTTGCCGGCTTTACCCTATTGGCTGCCATGGGCCGGGCAGAAGCCCGTGATCTTGGCCTCGAAGGTGGACCGTTATATGATCCGCAAGTCAATTATGACCGGGTTCAAAACCAGTTTTATGACTTTCAGAGCGATTCCAATCCTAAACCGCAAGCGACTCGAACCGTTGATACTCCTGCGCAAACAGCGGAGATTGAACCACTACCGGAATCAAAAACACCAAATGAATAGCAATTGACTGGCGCGTAGTTGCCGATACGATGGTTATTAGGTTAAGGTGTTTCGATAGCAGCTAGCTTTTGCATTTTATGGATTTGAGGATTTTTACATGACGAAACAGAATAACGAATCGTCGATGGAAGAAATTTTGTCCTCCATTAAGCGCATCATTGCCGAAGATAAGGCGATCGAGACGGATCGTTCATCTCAGAAAGATGAAGATGCCGCACATGCAGAAGAGTCCACGCCGCGTTTAAAATCTGTTCCAGACAATGTAACGCCAATCTCCCCTTTGCCGAAAGACATCACGGCAAAAGCAGAAAGAGTCAAAAAGCCCACTATCAAACCCAGCGATAGCGACGACGGGGTGCTGGAACTGACCAACAAGATCAAGGACAATGGACCATCTTCCGCCCAAGGTGTCTTTGGTGACCGCCGCCAGCAAGAACGACTAATCAATGATCAAAAGCTCGATTCGATGCGCCAATCGCTTTCTGCGCTTGTGGCCATGGAGGGAGCTAACAATCCTGCTCCTAAAAAAACAACCAGCGATACCTCGCTAGAAGACCTCACCCGCGATCTTATGCGGCCAATGCTCAAAGAGTGGCTGGATGAGAATTTGCCCAAGCTGGTAGAGGAAATGGTCGCCCGTGAAATTCAGCGGATTAACGACAAATAACGCCACCGATACAATCACAATTGCCATAGTTTCCAGGCATGCTAAGCCTGTGATCATGAAAATTATATCCAAAGCATCATGCATAGCCTTGCTCATGATGGGCACATTATTTTCCAACCCAATCGCCTCCGCGAGACCAATGACCGCACAGGATCTGGCGACGCTGAAACGCGCTGGTGCGCCAACCGTATCGCCGGACGAGAATTGGATTGCTTTTGGCGTTACCGAAACCGATCCCGAAAGCTATGAACGCTCAACCGCGCTTTACTTGCTCGACCTAACAACACCTAGTGCAGTACCGGTTCGTATTGCCGACAAAGCGGGTGCGAGCGAACACAGTCCGTCCTTTTCTGCCGACGGTAAAACGCTTTACTATCTGTCCGATGCCAACAAGTCCGAACAGCTTTGGCAGATTGCGATAAACCAGGGAGGTCAGGAAGGTGAACCGGTTCAAGCCAGTGACCTCAAAACTGATATCGCGGGTTTCAAGCTCTCCCCAAAAGGCGACAAGGTCGCGATCTGGGGTGATATTGCGAAAGACTGCCCAACATTTGGTTGCGGTGAAACAGAAGGCGGAGATGGTAACAACGCCTTGCCCGGTCCCGGCACAGGCCGTGAATATGACGAACTGTTCGTCCGCCACTGGTCTAGCTGGGAAACACCCGGCAATTACAGCCGCATATTTGGATTTGATTTGCAGGACGGCAAGTTAAGCGGCGGTGGCAAGGCACTGGATGGTGATCTGATCGGAGACAGCCCATCAAAACCATTTGGTGGCGGCGAGGAGATTTCGTGGTCGCCAAGCGGAAACGACTTGGCTTTCACACTTCGCAAAGCAGACCGCAACGAACCCAAGTCCACGGATTTGAACATCTACAGCGTCGGTATCGATAGCCCTGAACCAAAACCGATGCCTGGCAATGGGGATGCAACCGACAACCTGCCGACTTTCTCTCCCGATGACAAATGGCTGGCGTGGGCAGCGATGGAGCGTCCTGGATATGAAAGCGATCGCATGGTCGTTAAACTGCTGAGGAAAGGTGAGAAAGAACCGCTGGAATTAACGGGTGACTGGGATCGCTCGGTGAGTTCGATAGCGTGGGCCAAGGACAGCAAGGCATTGATCGTTACGGCAGCGGAGATTCTCGATTATGCCGCATTTCATGTTGATATAACCGACGGAAAAGTGACCCGGCTGACCAAAAGTGGCAGGGTGGGAAATATCACACCGCTCAATGACGGTTCGATGATTTTCACGAAGAGGAGCCTGCAGGCACCGGATGATATTTATCGCAGAGCGGCTGATGGGACGGTTACACAGCTGACCAATATCAATGGAAAAGCCTTAGCGGAAATTGACGAAGTTTCCGTGCAACGGTTTGATTTTAAGGGTGCTGGAGGCGATCAGGTCTGGGGGCAGATCATCAAACCGAAAGGTGCCAAGGGCAAGCTGCCGATGGCGTTTCTGGTCCATGGCGGACCGCAGGGTAGCTTTGGCGATAGCTGGTCAACCCGTTGGAATCCCAAGGTAATGGCAGCGCAAGGCTATGCTGTCGTCACGATCGATTTCCATGGTTCGGCGGGCTATGGTCAGGAATTTATGGATAGCATCAATCAGGACTGGGGCGGCAAACCGCTTGAAGATCTGAAACTTGGTCATGAAGCAGCGCTAAAAATCGACAAGCAGATTGATGGGACACGTTCCTGCGCATTGGGCGCCTCTTATGGCGGCTATATGATGAACTGGATTGCGGGCCAATGGCCGGACCAGTTTGACTGTATCATCAACCATGCCGGTATATTTGATTTGCGCAGCTTTGCTTTTTCAACCGAGGAGCTGTGGTTCGATCAATGGGATCATGGCGGCCCCTGGTGGGAGCGCGCTGATCCGGAAAAATGGAACCCGATCCAGCATATCGACAAATGGAAAACACCGACTCTGTTCATCCATGGCGAGAAGGATTTCCGCATTCCCTATACCCAGTCGCTCATGCCGTTCACTTACGCGCAGGAACGAAATATCCCATCCAAACTATTGATTTTCCCGGATGAAAATCACTGGGTGCTGAAAGCCAAGAACAGCATACAATGGCATAAAACAGTGTTCGACTGGATGGCCCGCTGGACAAAAGAAGGGCAAAGCGAATGAGCTTTTTTCCAACCCAAACGGATGGCGACACCGTCATCGTCACCCTGACCAATGCCCCGCGCAATACGCTGTCGTCAGAATTGCTCGAAGAGGGCATCCGCGTCTTTGAAAAACTCGCGCAGGACAAACCCAAGGGCGGCGTTGTGCTAACCGGTGCCGGCGAGCATTTTACCTGCGGCATGGATATCAAGATCGCGGCTTCGCTCGATGAAGCGGGCCAGGAACAAGCCATTGCCGCCATCAATGCTTATGCCGCTGCGCTCCACCGCCTGCCCTGCGCACTCGTATGTGCGGTCAATGGCAACGCCATTGGCGCTGGCGGGATTATGATGCTGTGCGCCGACTGGATTTACGCCGCCTCTGGCCATTATAAAATCGGCTTGCCGGAAGCCAAAGCTGGCCTGCCCTTCCCGCCCGTCCCCCAAGCGATATTGGACCATTGGCTGGAACCATCGTGGCGGCGGCGGTTGGCGCTGTCGAGCATGTTGCTGAAACCCAATGAAGCCATTGGGGCCGGACTGGTTGAAGCAACCTTGATGCCCGGCGATTTGATCGAGAAATCCGTGGCAAAGGCGCATGAATTAAATGCACAACCCGGTTTCGCCGCCTGCAAACGCCAGCTGCGCGCCAAAGCCAATGCGGAAATTGACGCAATTTTGAACGGTTGAATAACGGCGCAAGCGCTGGCAAAGGCAGCGCATGACATTAGATAAAAATTTCGATCCAGCGGCCATTGAACAACGCTGGTATGCGCATTGGGAACAATCCGGCCAGTTTCGCCCTGAACGCGGCAATGCGGAGCCGTTTACGATCGTCAATCCCCCGCCAAACGTCACCGGAAGTTTGCACATTGGTCACGCGCTCGACAATACGTTGCAGGATATCGTCATCCGCCATGAACGGCTGAAGGGCAAAGATGCGCTTTGGGTTGTCGGCATGGACCATGCCGGTATCGCGACCCAGATGGTCGTCGAACGGCAAATGAATGAGCGCCAGCAAAAGCGCACCGATTTTACCCGCGAAGAATTTGTTGAAAAAGTCTGGGAATGGAAAGAGGAATCCGGTGGCACGATCACCGGACAACTGCGCCGTCTGGGCTGTTCGATGGACTGGTCCAACGAGCGCTTCACCATGGACGAAGGCATGAATGAAGCCGTGCTCAAGGTGTTTGTTGATCTTTATAATGATGGCCTGATCTATCGCGACAAACGCTTGGTCAACTGGGATCCGGCGCTGAAGACCGCAATTTCCGATCTGGAAGTCGAGACCACCGATACCAAGGGCAGCTTCTGGCATTTCAAATATCCGCTGGCGGATGGCGTAACGCTCGACAACGGGCAAGACTATATTGAAGTCGCGACCACACGTCCGGAAACGATGCTGGCCGATATGGCCGTCGCCGTGCACCCTAGTGACGAGCGCTATCAAAGCGTGATCGGCAAAGAGATTGAGCAACCGATCACCGGTCGCCGTTTCAGGATTGTGGCAGACGAACATGCTGATCCGGAACTGGGCAGCGGTGCGGTGAAGATCACACCGGGCCATGATTTCAACGATTTCGAGGTCGGAAAGCGCGCCGGTTTTGCGGCGGGCGAGATGCTCAACATGCTCGATGGTGAAGCCAATGTTTGCCAATCCGCTGACGGTCTGGTGCCGGACGAATTTATCGGGCTTCATCGTTTCAAGAAAGATGGTGTGAGCGGCGCACGCGAACTGGTGGTGCAGCGGATGAAGGAACTGGGATGCCTGATCCCGCATGTTTCCAAAAACAAAGATGGCGAAACACAAGAACATGATGCTGAACCACGCACCATTGCGACTCCCTTTGGGGATCGCGGCGGCGTAGTGATTGAGCCTTGGCTCACCGATCAATGGTATGTCGATGCGGAGGCGTTAGCGCAACCTGCGATCAAGGCGGTGCGCGATGGCAGCATCGAAATTGTTCCCAAGACCTGGGAGAAGACATGGTTTAACTGGATGGAAAATATCCAGCCTTGGTGCGTATCGCGCCAGCTTTGGTGGGGACACCGGATACCCGCTTGGTTTGGTTTCGAACTGCACGGTGACAATCGACTTTCTATTCACATTCCTGATAACGACGAGCTTCGCAACGTTGGATCAACGAACGATGACAAGGTCTTTGTCTCAGAATCCGAAAGTAATATGATTGATGCTGCGAAAGAGTTCTACCAGCGCGAGATCGTCGTGGTTGCAGATAGAACAGCAGCCGTAGCATACACATTAGATAACCCTGAAAAGATGGCTACTCATGCCCCTGTATGGCAAGATTCAGACGTCCTCGACACATGGTTCTCCTCTGCCCTCTGGCCCTTCGGCACACTCGGCTGGCCCGAAGAAACCAAAGACCTGAAACGCCATTACCCGAACGATCTGCTGATCTCCGGCTTTGACATCCTGTTCTTCTGGGATGCGCGGATGGCGATGCAGGGCATACAGTTTATGAAGGACGTGCCGTGGAAGCGGCTCTATCTGCACGGGCTGGTGCGCGCCGAAGACGGTTCGAAAATGTCCAAATCCAAGGGCAATGTCGTCGATCCGCTCGGCCTGATTGATCAATATGGCGCCGATGCCTTACGCTTCTTCATGGCGGCGATGGAAAGCCAGGGTCGCGACATTAAAATGGATGACAAGCGGGTTGAAGGCTATCGCAATTTCGCGACCAAGCTCTGGAATGCCTCGCGCTTCTGCGAAGTGAACGGCATTGGTGCGAGCAAGACGCTGCGCGCGCCAGAGGCCAAGCTGCCCGTCAACCGCTGGATCATTTCCGAAGTGACCGAAACCCTCGCCACGCTCGACAAGGCGCTTGGTGACCTGCGCTTTGATGCCGCAGCCAATACCATTTATCATTTCACATGGGACCGGTTCTGCGACTGGTATCTCGAACTGATCAAACCCGTCTTGCAAGGCGACGATGCCGACGCAGCCGAAGAAACCCGAGCGGTGGCCGGTTGGGTGCTCGACCAGATCATCGTCATGCTGCACCCGTTCATGCCGTTTATCACGGAGGAATTGTGGCACAGCATGGCTTCTGAAACCGGTGGCCGAAACTACGACCTGATCGTCGCGAAATGGCCGGAACCGAAAGCGGAAATCGATGCCGACGCGAAGGCAGAGGTCGATTGGTTGATCCGTTTGATTTCAGCAACCCGTACAGCAAAAGTCGAACTCAATATCGCGCCGGGCACGAAGATGACCGCCCATGTCCGCGATGGTGATGATGCCTTGCGGGCACGCATTGCGCGGCAGACGTCTGCTCTGGATCGGGTGGGCCGGCTTGAGAGTTTCTCCTTTGATCCGGCCCCTGAGGGGGCGACGGCTCAGATTGTCATTGATGGCGCAACCTATGTGCTGCCGCTGGCTGGCGCGATTGATATTGATGCGGAAAAAGCGCGTCTTGGCAAAGCGCTGGAAGGTGTTTCCAAGGAAGCCAAGTCTCTTGAGGGCCGTCTGGGTAACGCCAATTTTGTTGAGAAAGCCAAACCGGAAGCGGTTGAGAAAGCCCGTGCAGATCTTGCCGATAAAAGCGCGGAGGCTGAAAGGCTGCAAGCTGCTCTTGCACGTTTGGGGTAAGGGTTTTGCGCGAAGGACGCTAAGATTCTCAAGAGGGCATTTTATGGTCGATCTTGAGGGAATAGCGAGCCGGGTCATTGATACCGCTATGGGTGTGCATGTTGATTTGGGGCCGGGTTTGCTGGAGTCGGTTTATGAGCAAGTTCTTGCTAACCGGTTGCGCAAACAAGGCATGACGGTTGACCGGCAGATGCCGGTCGGTACGCGGATTGATGGTCTGGATTTTGCAGCAGCATTTCGCGCAGACATATTGGTTCAGAACAGGTTGCTGCTGGAAATCAAAGCCGTGGAACGGCTCTTCCCTGTCCACACCCGTCAGACGCTAACCTATCTCCGGCTCATGAAACTGCCGTTGGGACTGCTTATCAACTTCGGCGGCATCACCCTGAAAGAAGGACTCAAACGCGTAGCAAACAACTACCGCCTGCCCTGATTCATTAGATACCAATCTCAAATTCCTTCGCTAACCTCTTCAAAATCTTTGCGTACATAGCGTAAAACCTGTCCGTGGAGCGGGCTTTTTAAGTTTCGGCGATGGGTTTACGCGAAGTGCGCTAAGATTTTTAAGAGGGCGGGTTTTGTGGTCGATCTTGGGATAGAACCAGTGGGGTGATTAAGGCGGCTATCGCCGGGGATAAGAACTCAAACGCGTAGCGAACAACTGCCGTCCCCCTGATTCAATAGGCACCAATCTCAAACTCCTCCACTGACCTCTTCAAAATCCTAGTGCTCTTCGCGTAAAAAACCACAGAACCGCCCTGGCACCTAGTTGGTATCACCGCGCCGCATTTTTTCAGCTGCTCTTCGCATTTCCACTGCACCTTCGCGCATCTCTGTGGCACCGCGCCGAAACTCGGGCGCCTGCTCCAGCAATTCGTCCGCTGTCAGATTCCCCTCGTTCCACTTATTCCGCTTGGCAGCTTCTGCCTCGCGAAAAGCCGCATCGCCTTCCAGTCGGTCGGCATAAGCTTCCATCTTATCAGCACCGCGCAGCATTTTCTCTGCGCCTTTTTCCATGCCCGTAGCGCCCTTGGCCATGCCGGCGGTAACCCTGGCCTCGATCTTCTGGGCCAGGTTTTTACTCCATTTCTTGTCATACTTGTGCTTGCCGTCATGCGCCTTACTGGCGGCAAGAGGGACGATTGATGTCATTGCAATGACCGCCAGTCCTGCAATTGCTCCTGTGAATTTTCCAGTTGCCATTTTTCTTCTCCATCCAACGGGCGGGCAACATGCCTCGCCTTTCGACTACAAATGTAATCGATAGAGATGGTGGCGCTATTGGTGTTCGACCAACAACCTACGAATAAAGACAAATGTCAGATTGGGGATTAGCGTCCCTGACTTCTCCAGCGCTTGATAACCCGCTGGATAATCTCTTCCTCGCCACCTTGCTCTCGCCACAGTTCAGAGAAGAGCGGATCTTCGGACGCCGGACGCTTTTCTTCGACCAGCGTATCGAGCGATACACGAATGGGAATAGCCACACCCTCACCGCAACAAATAATCTCACGGTTTCTAAGCGCAGGAATGGAATCCAGAAAACCACGTGCGCCCTCTGGCATCGCTGCTTTCACAAAGGCTTGGTCGCGGTCATTGTTCAGACGCATGGAGAGGATGGTACCACATTGCGATAGCACGCCCTCAGCCAAATCCGATGGCCGCTGGGTAATCAAGCCTAGCGAAACGCCATATTTACGGCCTTCCTTGGCGATCCGACTGAGAATATCGCGGACACTGCTTTCGCCAGCAATATCGTCATTGGGAATATAACGGTGAGCCTCTTCGCAAACGAGTAGGATAGGACGGCTCGGTTCATTTTTTGCCCAGATGGAATAGTCAAATACCAACCGGCTCAAAACCGCGACCACTGTCGGGGTTATTTCGGAAGGTACCGCCGATACGTCAATAATCGAAATCGGTTTGCCATCAGCAGGCAGACGGAAAATCTTTGAAAGAAAATCGGCCATCGTGTCACCAACCAACATGCCGGAGAACATGAAGCTATAACGGGGATCAGCCTTGATCTCGTCAATCTTGGTCTTCAACCGCATGAAAGGAGCGGTATTGGTGGATTTGTCGAGCTTACCCATCTCATTTTGAATGATGTTGGTCAGGTCGGACAACAGATAAGGCACCGGACTGTCCACGGTCAGCTTGGCAACGCCCTGCGCGGCCTGGCTCTTTGCCTTGGCGGCCAGCAAACATTTTGCAAGAATATCACAATCCATCTGTTTCGCATCGCCCGTGGACTGGACAAACACTTCGCAATGTTCGCGAAAGTTCATCAACCAATAGGGCAGGTTCAGGTTATTCACATCGAACAAGCGACCATTGGTTTTGAACGCTGCGGAATATTCCCCGTGGGGATCGATCATCAAAATGTGACCTTCTGGCGCAATATCACAGATCTTGTGCAGGATCAGCGCAGCCGATGTAGATTTACCGGTACCGGTTGAACCCAGCAGAGCGAAATGCTTGCCGAGCATAGCATCGACATAAAGCGCGCCGCGAATATCGTCGGTTGGATAGACTGTACCGATCTCAACATTGGCGCGGCCATCAGACGCATAAACTTGTTTCAGGTCGGGGGTTGTTACAGCATAGATAACAGAACCGGGAACCGGATAACGGGTAACACCGCGACGGAAATTATAAATATGCCCGGTCAAGCGCTCTTCGTCGCCCTCACCCAGAAAATCGATTTCGGCAATGATCAGACCGGCCTGTCCTTCATAGAGTTTTTGGGTACGGATATTGGCGAGCAACCATGTCTGGCCAACCCGGATTTTAACTTGGCTACCAACCTGACCGGCCATTTTGACCGTTGCATCAGGATGTTCGGTCAGGCCAGCGAGAACCACCGCGTCCATGACGATGCGTGATCCTGATCCGGCAATTTCAATGACTTCGCCAATTTTATGGCCTTCGGTCCGTTTCGGCGTCGGTGTCGGCGCGTGGGATGCTACTGGCGCGTCCACCTCGTCACCAACTGGAGAAGACGGCCGAGCCGCTGGAAAATTATGGGAACCCATATCTGACATGAAGGCGCAATCCTGTATTGTTGATGTGCGCTCAGGACTACGCCTTCATGGTTAAGGAATATTTACCAGCCTTTCAAAAAGGTGAAGCGCGCTTCAGACAGACGCTTTTGTCAGATTTTTCGGAAAAAATAGCCAGCTGCCCAGCCGAACAGGACAGAAATCAAAACCGCCAACAAACCATAGATAAAGCCGTTTTCCTGCGACAAATTGGTGATGAAACGCCCCAATCCAATCTTCTCGATCGTGATGTCCTTTATTTCTGCTGCTTCAACCCGCCCATCGATGATGAGAAATGTCTCGGCAGAATATTTGCCAACCGGTACGCTGGCGGGCAAATTAATGCGGGCCTGATATAGAACAGAATCGGTGATTTCGACGGTGTTTGGCAAGTTTTTGTACAAGCGGCCACGGCGATTCAGGTCCACCAGGCCGTTGGTAAAACGATCCAGTTCTTTGCTGTCAATTGCACCCGCGGGAGATAATTGCAGATGGTTGAGACCGAGTTCGTAAATATCCGCCGTTTTGTCATCGACAAGCTCCTCAATGGGTCGCGAGGAAGCGACGGCATAATAGCCGGGAGCCGATCTAAACTCGCTACTGGCCGCGTTAATCCAGATACCGGCAACCTGTTTCTTCTCTCGCAGGACAATCGATTCTGTCGGGCCCTTCAAGACCACGACGATATCCGCGCGGTCACGATTACGGGTTCCCGGAGGATATGTAATGGCCCCGAATAACAAGAGCTGGGCACCGTTAAAATCGCCCTGAATGCTAATCTTGTCCTGCGAGACATCAGGAACCAGAACTGGCGTGTTGCCCACGGTCATGAACAAGATGCCGAGGCTGCCTAATATTGTTGCGAATTTCGATCTCAAACCGGTCATAATGGCTGTACCGTAAAAATCTCATCGGGCTGAAATCCAAGTCCCAGCGCCATACGAACGGCAACCAGCAACACCATGATAGCTAGGGCCAGTCGCAAATATTCCGGCCGCATCCGCTGAGCAAATTTTGCGCCCAATTGCGCGCCGGTGACGCTTCCAATCAACAGCAGCCCAGCCAGCACGATATCAACCGCCCTTGTGGTCATACTGTGCATCATGGTCGAAGCAATGGTCACGAACAATATCTGGAAAAGCGATGTGCCAACCACAACCTGAGCGCCCATGCCCAATAGGTACAGCATCGCCGGGACCATGATAAACCCGCCGCCGACCCCAAGCAGCATCGTCAATATCCCGGTCATCAAACCCAGCATGAATGGAGCGATGGGAGAAATATAAAGCCCCGACCGATAAAATCGCCAGCGCATTGGCAAATTTGCAACCAAAGGATGGTGTCGCCGTTTACGGGCGGGCAACGGCTTACCAGACCGAACCGCTTTTACGCTGCCCCAGGATTCTCTGGCCATCATCCCGCCAATACTGCCAAGCATCAGGACATATAAAACCGAAATAACCGTATCAATCTGACCCCAGCGTTGCAGTATCTGAAACAGGCCCGTGCCAATGAACGTGCCGAATATTCCGCCAACGACAAGGACAGCACCCATCCGGAAATCGACGCCTTTGCGCCGCATATGGGCAGCCACACCGGAAATACTGGCGCCTGTTACTTGCGTTGATGCCGAGGCCGCTGCGACGGTTGGCGGAATGCCATAGAAGATCAAAAGCGGCGTCGTCAAAAATCCGCCGCCCACACCAAACATACCGGACAGGATACCCACCAGCCCGCCGAGCAGCACGATGACAAATGCGTCCACCGACAAATTGGCTATTGGGAGGTAAATATCCATATTTCCAAGGACTAATCTCTTTTCGTTACGGGATAAAGGGACTTGATCTCTGCTGGGCCAAGAAATTTAGGGAAACGATCCGAAATTGCGATTGAAAGGCAATCAGAAACCGGTCGTCACGGTAACGGCGACACCCGAATTCGGAACGGCATTGCCGCCAATCCGCTGCCGCCAATCAAGCGAAAAGCGCACGTCCAATCCGCTGATCGGGATGTCGGCGTTAACGCGCGGCCCGATATCCAGCCGCGTCACCCCTTGCTGACCGCCGGCCCAAACCCCTGCCCCGGCCGTAATTTTATAATTGCCTTGATCCCATATTTTCCGTTGCAAGGTCGCTGAGCCATCAAAGAAATAACTGCTATCATCGGCCATTAAAAAACCGGCTTGGCCATAGGTTTCCAGGCTAGTATGGGCGATCAACATATCTGGTCCGGTTCCGCCCGCGACATAAAATGCTGTTCCCCGATCACTCAATTTCGTTGCTCCAACCCGTTGCTCAACGAACAGAGCTATTGGCATGTTCGTCCAAGGTTTTGTCTTGATTCCGATTGCCACCTCTTCTTCACCCGCCGAAGAGAGAGCGGTGGATGCCCGAACAAAAGCAGATAGATTGCGCCGCGGGCTGCCCGCCAATCGATAGGTTAATATGGCTCCCGCCTGACTGCCCCCATATTGCCCGCCGGGAGATTGCAGTGGCGCAGCTCTCAACCCCAACGCAGCACCACTATCCTGACGTCCGAAAGCCCAGAAATAACCCGATAGCGGATTTGATGATGAAGAAAGACTAGGGCCCCTCCCCGATTCCAACACTTCGCGTGCCTGAATCAAAAACGCACTACTTGCCAAGTCTGGCTTTACCGACTTCCCATTTGGCCCTCCAGGCGCGGGGGGCCGTTCCAAAGAACCTCTTGAAGGAGCCGTCGCCAAAAACCTGGGCGGCAAACCCAAAAACACACTTTCAACAGGGTCATGTTTAGGTGAAACCGACAGCATTTTTCCGGGCCCATGATTGGGCCGAAGGCGCGGTGGAATGAGCAGCGCCGCCGTCATAGAATTGGCCGGTAACGTCGTTTCGGCTTCAGCAATTGGTATGGGCATCATTTTTTCCGCCGGAGAACCAAGTTCCCAAATAATCCGGCCCAATATCCAAAAACCAGCGATGGATGACAGCGCTCTTAGTGGCGCACCTTTACTCACCGACATATCGTTTAAAGATTCCGGCGAACACTATCGGTAGGCCGCAGCCTTTTAACGTCGATCACATCGGGATGGAAATGACTGGTCTTTTCCCATCGCATCGGCGCGCCAGAGAGAATTTTGAGATACTCTATCATCGCTCGTCTCGTCGCCAATATGTTGATCATATTCGCGACAAATGTCCGTGGTACCGATAGCAATGCTTCGCGCAAGCCATAGAGCGCAAAAACAAAATAACCTTTGATTGCCAGTCGCCAGAACAGAAATAGGCCATTGAAGACGAGCATAGTTTTGAGAAAGTCAGAAATCGGTCGAGGCCGATAGATATCGGCTAAAGCCATGATATGGAGAACACCGGTCAACAGGATGGCAACATAGGCAAGTGCGACAATAATGGCGGAAAAGCTGGCTTTTCGATCACGCAGGCGTATCCAGTTTTCGCGCCAGCAGGACTTCCAACCAAGCCGGTCCCATCCTGAAAAGGCTATGCCGACCATCCAGCGGCTTTTCTGCCTTATCGCATCTTCGAAATTGTCAGGGAAAAATTCTTGTGTCGCGACCCATTGTCCATTTTGATCTTTAAGTCGCGCAAAAATCCCTCGCGCCTCCCCTTCCGTCAGGTTGAGCCCCAATTCATAATCCTCGGTGAGACTGGCAGCGTCAAAAGGCTTGCCATGCGTTCGAGCAGAAAGTTTGCCCAAAGCGTCGCGCCGAAAGGCGCATCCCACACCTGCCGAAGGAATGGACACACCCAGAGCCTCCCTCAGGACCATTTGTTTGCCATGCATTTCGGCAAACTCGTCGCCATAATGCCCGGCGACCCATATCGACCGGGAAGCACGGCGAGGAATTACTGGTATCTGCACTAGCGATGCACGATCGATAAGATAGTCGAAAAGATTGAGTGCTTTAGGGTGCACTAAATCTTCTGCATCTTGCAGAATAACCGCCTTAAAACTGATTGATTCAAGAATTTCATCTTCACACAAAGCGCGCCACAGACGGTTCAGACAATCCGCTTTGGACGTCGGTCCATCTTGTTCACAAACAATGATCCGGATATTTTCAACGCCGCTCGCTGCATCCGCGGCGGCAGCAATGGTATCATTATCGTTGGGATAACAACCCACATAGATACGATAATCATCATAGTCCCATTGATCCAGACAACGACGCAACATCGCCCCAATAACAGGTGCTTCATTCCAAGCCGGAACAAATATCGCCAGTGGTTGTGTTCGGTCCGAAGCTGGCAATTGTTCGACAAATGCGCGATCATATCGCGTGTAAATCAAAAATTTGCGTTTCATGGAATGCAGGATCCACATGATGTCAAATATGATGTCATCGATGGATCCAATGATGAAACACAGGCTTGCGAAAAGGAGCAATTCCTTTTGCGCGACGTCCAAGGCCGATAGAATAAAATAATCCATGTGCTGTGACGCCCCGACGTTTCGGCAAACCTAACGTTCCAATTCACCATTCGAAACAACAATGCTGCAACCGCCCCCTGCGGAAATGAGCCTACTTGATCATATATCTAGTTGTAACATCGTGTAACGTACTCAGAAATAATTTATTTAACAAGCCCGTAATGGACGCTGGACTTGCCGAACAGATACGGCCATCATCCGAAAAAATATTTCTAGGAGATGATATGAGCGCAACCCAGGCCCAGGGCTCGCCCGCCACAAATACCGGACAAGCATTTGGTTCCAGTGGATATCGCAATTATGTAATCATCTCTCTGATGTTGCTCTACACGTTGAACTTCATCGATCGAATTTTGATCGGTGTGGTGGCACAACCCATCATTGAAGAGTTCAAATTACAGGATTGGCAATTCGGCCTACTCTCTGGCTTTGGGTTTGCCCTGATGTACACGGTGATGGGAATTCCCATCGCGCGGCTGGCCGAGAAATGGAACCGGGTCAAAATCATCGCGGCGAGCGTCGTATTGTGGTCGTTGATGACCGCTCTATGCGGCATTGCCGGCAGCTTCATTGCCTTACTAGTGTTCAGGATCGGCGTTGGCATTGGGGAAGCCGGGCTGACGCCAGCGGCTAACTCGATCATTTCTGACTATTTTCCCCCGCGCAGCCGCGCTCGCGCAATTGCGATTTATACCATGGGCATCACTTTGGGCGGCGTGCTTGCCAATGCCTTTGGCGGGCCGATTACGGAAATGTTCTCTTGGCGCGAAGCGTTTCTGGCGCTTGGTATACCTGGCGTTCTCTTTGGCTTGATTTTCCTCTGGACGGTGAAGGAACCGCCGCGGGGCTATGCCGATCCGCCGACCGCCACCAAGCCCGAGAAAATGGGCATGGGCGAAACGGTCAAGGAATTGTCCGCCAAGCCAACCTTCTGGATTAATATGTTCGCCGCGGCGCTGGTGGCCTTTGTCGGCTATGGCGTTAGCAATTTTCAAGTTGCCTTTTTCCAGCGTGTCCATGAAATGTCGATATCCGAGGTCGCATTGCAAATTGCAGTACCCCTGGGTCTTGCCGCGTCGTTTGGCGCGTTTATGACTGGCTATATGACCGAGAAGCTCAGCGGTCGTTATCCTAACGTCGTCGCGTGGCTTCCCGGTATCATGCTGATTGCCTGTGTTCCGCTCTACTGGATAGGTTTCACCACGGAGAGCGTCCCGTTTGCCTTGGTTGTATTGATCGTTGGAGCCGCCCTTCATTATGGCTATCTCGGCGCGCAATATACAATTTGCCAGGGCGTCGCGAGCCCGCAATCTCGGGCAACCGCAGTGGCCTTGTTCCTGTTTGTTGTAAATCTGATTGGCTATGGCTGTGGCCCACTGGCGATCGGGATATTGAGCGATATTTTGATGAATGCCGATCTGGCGGCATCGCAATTTGCCGCCGAACTGACGCCGCAAATCTGTAAAGGCAGACCAGATGAGCTGATCGCTGCTCTAGGCGCTGACAAGGCACAAGCCTGCCTCACCGCCAGTGCTGAGGGCTTACGCTGGTCGATGATATATATCGTCAGCATCTTCATTGTTGCCGGCGGCATGTATGTCTATGCCTGCAAGACTTTGCAGAAAGACCTCGTCGCTAAAATGAGCTAAAATCTTCGACCACAACTCAAAGAGCATATCATGTCCAAACCTGAACCTTGGCAGCTGTCCAAAGCCAGCTATCCCTTTTCCAATGTCACCCAGACCCGCTTTGGCGATATGGATTTGCTCGGCCATATCAACAATGTGGCGATGGCCGACCTGTTCGAAAACGGCCGGGTCCGTTTCAACCGATCCATGGGCATGGAAAACCGCGCGCATGGCGATCGCTGGCTGATAGCAGCGGTGCAGATCAATTATCTCCGCGAGGCGCATTTCCCCGATGATGCCGAAATTTGTAGCGGCATTGGCCGCATCGGCAATTCCTCATGGGATATTTTGTCTGCAGCCTTCCAGAACGATCAATGTGTTGCGACCTGCACCACAACTTTGGTCTTGACCAACAAGCAAGGCGCCAAAGCGATTGATGCGGAATTTCAAGCCGTATTGGAAGCGCAGATGGTCCAACGCGGCTAGCGTTTAGTCGTTAAAATTCGCGGCCCGTTTCTGCATGAAGGCCATGACTGCCTCTTTCTGATTGGGTTCGCGGCTGACATTATTCTGTTCAACGCTTTCCATCATCAAAATCTCGTCTTCATTCATATCGGGCAGTTTGTTCATCAGCCGCTTGGCAGCTTTGATCGCATCCGGATTTTTGCCCGCAATTTCTGCGGCCAGTTCCATGGCCTTGGCCAGCGGATCATCTGCAACATGAGAAACAAAGCCCAGCTCTTTGCCCTCCTCACCTGAAAAAATCCGGTTGGTGTAGGTCAGTTCGCGCAAAATATCGTCCCGCACAAAACTGCGCCATGTCGTGTAGCTGCCCATGTCCGGGATCAAACCCCAACGCATTTCCATGATCGACAATTTGGAATCCGGCGTGGCAATCCGGACATCCGCTGCGGACGCAAATTGCAGACCACCGCCCACGCAAGCACCATGAATAGCCACAATGACCGGAGCTGCCAGCCGCCGCCATTGCAACACCACGTGCTGATATTTATTCGCGTTACCATGGCTACGATCGGTCAAGCTGCTGGTCGTACCCGAACTGGTAAAGCTCGACATATCGAGACCTGCACAAAATCCTTTGCCATTACCGGACAGGACAATCGCCCGGACATCCTTCATCTCCGCGAGCTTGTCGGTCGCGTCAATAATCGCGTCAATCTGCTCCGGGTCGAGTGCGTTCATCTTGTCAGGGCGGTTAAACCGAACATCGGCAATATGATTTTCAACTGAAATAGTGACGCGTTCTGACATATTTAAGCTCCGTAGCAGCTGGATTCGTTTATGATTTAGATGCCAGTTTAATCGCTCGATTAACCAACGGCAACTGGTCATTGCCAAAATACATCCGCTCCCCGTCTTGATAAGGCACAAAGATGCTAGGGGAACCATAAGCTCCTCGCGCAATTGCCTCCTCGGTATTGGCTCGCAGCCGATCCTTGACCGCCTGCTCCTGTGTTCGCGACGCCAGTGCCTCTCCATCCATGCCAATTTCATTCGCAATGGCGATCAAGACCGCCGGATCATCGAGATTGCGTTGATCCGTATAATAAGCATTGAACGCCGCGGTCGCGAATTTATGCAATGCGGCCTGGTCGTCTTCCAGCGCACAACAGACCCGCATCGCATGCACGGATTTGACCGGATGATGCGCGCTGGGAAAATTCATCGGTACACCGGCCAGTGCAGCCCAGTCTTTCATCACCCGGAAACTGTGCACAAATTTGGGATTGTCGGCATTTTCTCGCGCGGCGTAGACGCTTTGGTTCACGGCGTTGAACACGCCTCCGACAAGGAAGGGCTTCCAGATAATGTCCGCGCCGGTTTCCTTGATAATCGGTTGAATATTATGGAACGCCAAACAGGTCCATGGGCTCGATAGATCAAAGTAAAATTCAACGGTTGTCATGGCTATTCCTTTATCCCGAACAAAGTTTTCCGCACCTCAGCATCATCCTGTGGGTTACGATTAATCTTGTCGCGCCCCAAAGCCATTCCGCGCCGCAATCCTTCGCGCTGCTTCAAACTCTCATACCAACGCTGTACATGCGGAAAATCCGCAAGTGCGATTTCCTGCCGCTTGTAGGTTTGCACCCATGGAAAACAGGCCATATCGGCAATACTATAATCTGCGCCAGCAAGATGGGCGTGCTCCGCCAACCGGCGATCCATCACCCCGAACAGCCGCAATACCTCATTACGATAGCGCTCGGTGGCATAGGCAATCCGCTCGGGCGCATAGAGTTTGAAATGGCCATGCTGCCCCATCATCGGCCCCAACCCGCCCATTTGCCACATCAACCATTCGGTCGCGGCAATCTGGCCTTGCAGGTCTTCAGGCAGGAATTTCTCGGCCTTATTCGCCAGATAGAGCAGAATTGCGCCCGTTTCGAACACGCTGACCGGCTCATCCCCTTCCACGGGATCATGGTCGACAATCGCCGGTATCCGGTTGTTCGGACTAATCGCCAGAAAATCCGGCTCAAACTGCTCGCCAGCGCCAATATTGACCCATTTCACCCGGTAATCGAGCCCGGATTCTTCCAGCATAACGCTGATTTTCCAACCATTGGGCGTGGGCGCAAAATAGAGATCGATCATCTTAAAAACACTCCTTCGGCCCAAAAGACCCCATGACAAGATCATTGTCAAAAGTGACAAATGGTACGCGATTTGACGGTGGAATTCGTTTGAGCCAAATATTCATGGCGGCGCATGAAAGTTTTGAATCGAATAGGTTCACTTTGATCATGAGCCATGGTTGCACAAAAGCGACTACGTGGGACAGCAAAATTGTGAAAATTCGCGCGCAGAAAGATCAACATCTCATTGAAAACGAACAATGGGCAGATGAACGTGAGAAGAATGTCAGGGGTTGGTTGACAATCATTGCCCCCCTAGCCTAATGGCTCGCCTCTATCCCGTGCCCAGATGGCGGAATTGGTAGACGCGCTAGCTTCAGGTGCTAGTATTCGCAAGGATGTGGAGGTTCGAGTCCTCTTCTGGGCACCACACTCGTTCGAGTTCCGCAGAAAACCTTGAAACCCTTGCTTTTCCTTAACTTATTACCTCAATTGAGGTACAAGAGAGGGTACAAAAGTCAGTGGGAATTATTGTGAAATTTGTTTCAAAAAACCCCAATACCGGACGTCTGGATTACCGTAGAGTATTTCCTGCGGCCCTCCGACTACATATTCCTAGCCAGCCGAAGCAGTTGAAGCGCTCGTTGAAAGCAAACGATATAAACGCTCCCGGTGCATTGGACCGCTACCATGAGGCTCATGCAGAATATGAGAGGTTGGTTGCTTTGGCGGTGAAGAAAAGAGACCGCTCCTTTGATGTCTTGGATGCACCGAAAGTTGCCTATCTCGCTGCCATATTTGAGAATGAATGGCGAAAAGAAGCGGATTCTATCCGATGGCAAGGCGCAGATGCCAAGTCACGGCAAGATGCGGGCGTTGATGAATGGTTGGATGAATTTCGGACATGGAGCACGGAAGGTGATCTCACAGAAGTCCACGAGCGATGGCGTGGTGATGCTGAGGCCCTCTTAGAGCGGCAACAGATCGTCTTGGACCCAAGTGACCTAGACAGGCTAGACCCGCTCTGTATAGCTCTAAACGAGGCTGCAATAAGTGTCTGTGAGGCAATTCAGAAGGGAAGGCAGGGTAAGCTGAAAGTCGTTCCCGATACCCCGTTGCCCAACAGTTCTAGTAAGTCTGCCACGATTGGGGGATTGTCATTCGATTCCCGTGTGCGCTCTTATATGGAAAACCCGCGCTTGCAGGTGTCGCCTTCCGTCCGGCAAGGGAACCGGACAGCCTTGAGGTTTTTTAAAGAGGCGCACGGTGAGCCCGTCCCTGACGCTATCAGCCGAACACTGGTTTCGGAATGGTTGGACCTCATATCCAAGCGGCCTACGCGTCTTCCTAAGGCACAGCTGTCAATGCCCATAAGGCAGCTTGTTGAGCGATATAAAGGGCACCCAGAAGTACCTCGAATGTCCCCAAAGACACAAAGACAGCATATTTCCTCATTGTCCAAGTGCTGGAAAGACCTTGCCAGTGAAGGTCGTATATCTGTTGAACTACAAAACCCGTTCGCAGGTCACCGTATGGCTAAGCCTGTCCCCTCCTCAGCTACCAAAGGCTTCGCCACTGAAGAACTTCAAGCCATCTTTCGGCTTCCGATCTTCACCCAAGGCGAGCGGCCACGAGCGGGGAAGGGAGAGGCTTGTTTCTGGATACCGCTCATCCTGTTGTGGACTGGCGCAAGGCCTGAGGAAGTAGCGCAGCTATTAGTGGATGACGTTTTTAAGGACGCGATTACTGGAGTTTGGTTGATCCGTTTCACCAATGAGGGGCGGCATCCTCATAAGGGGCCGCAGGTCCTGAAAACAGGCGAGGCGGGCCGCAGGACTTTTCCGGTGCCCAAGGTTCTTCTGGACTTAAATCTGCCGGACTACCTAGCGCACCTTGAAGCGACGGGGGAGGTGGCACTGTTCCCTAAGTTGCGGACGCGAGGAGAACGAAACGTTCTTTTCGCTGGGTTTAGTGAGTGGTGGTCAAATCATCTTCAAGAGGCACAAATACTGCCTAAGGACCGCAGGGCATCCAGAGAGTTCCGGCACGTCTGGGCGACCGCTGCTAGGGCTTCCGGTATCCCGCAAGACGCCCGAATGTACATCATGGGTCATAAGAATCCCCAGACGGAAATTAGTGATCGATATGGCGTCGCAACTCCCTTGGGCAACCATATCCAGAAATTGGAATTTCCAGATCTTGATTTATCTAAAATATTGCCGTGGGGTCACAGTTGGTCCTCTACTAAGGAGTCTTGAATCTACTGGCTACCACCAGCGTCTAAAGTGTATTGAAAGCTCAATGGCTGGAGTTGCTCATCGCGGATTAGCCATGGCTGAAAGACTACCAATTCTCCGGAACTGGCTATCGTTGTTTGTCGATCCAAATCGATAGAATGAACCACGAGCAAAGCATTTGTTGGAAAACGGTTTTGATGAAGTTCCACTTCATTTTTGGTTACGAGAATTGTTCCTAAGCCTCCAGTGGTGCCTTTAACTTCGATAACATATTCAACACCGTCTTTTTTTGCCTCAAAGTCACAAGACTTATTCTTATGAACATCCCTGTAATCATATCCTTCCCGCTGCAGCCAATCTTCCGCGATCTCCATCGCTCTAGTTTCAACAGCAATTCTTTGCGGGCCTGACAGTCCCCGTCCTTGGCCTCGTGTCTTTGATTTGGAACTATTCGGACGAGCAAGCGCTTGAATAGCGTCTACAGCTTCGACGATTTCCGGAGAAGGAGCTCCCGGCTCTTGGCCGCTTTGAGCAGCCGAGTAAAGATGCTCAAGCATGCGAAGGGCTGTGCTCAGGTCTTTTTGGAGAGTTGCTTCATTGGGGATATTGTTGGTGTCATACATTATTGAAAATGCGGTAGTTGCCTCATAGGCTCTAGCCAGGTCTTCTTTGGAGCCTAAATCCAAGCCCTCTGACATGCCGGCTCTCGCGGCTTCATCGCCCCCTATTTTTCTGGCCCAAGTCATCAAAGCTGCTGCTTCTGTTGCAGCTCTAGGCTTAAAGGTCATCCCGTCCCAAATCGTTGACCCATGGCCAAGCACAAGAGCCACGCCGCTGGCGTCAGGCCTAAATAAGTAAACAACGTACCAGCCTACTCTGGGTGAAGGCGATAGTTCGGGATTAAAAATGCGTACCCAAGGCACCCGCGATTTTTGGCCGGTTCCGTCCTTACCTTGAACCTTCAATTCGCCCACAATCCGGTCACCAATTGCAGTTTCGAGTACACCGCTCGCGCGTATCCAATTTGGGATTTCGTTGCGAATAACGAGCCCGCGTCGATCCATGGCTGGCGTTTTCAGAGATGAATAGTCAAGCTGCAATAACAGCACATCTTCTAAATGTTTCTTCAATCTGTTTGCTCCCACTCAACCTCCACCAGCCAAATAGTCGATAAAGATTGAAACGCTTTTCACAAAGGCTAATAGTTGCGCTTTCCTATATATACCTCTTGAAGACACGGTCTTGATTGTCACTTGATGGCTATCGCGCAATTGCGGGACTGTGCAACAAGCATCGAATAGCAAAAAGGGTTGAATTGAATGACAAAAGAAGTGGTGCGAGGAACAGGTTTCACCGAATCCGAGCGCTATCTTGCTTCGCTCGCGGACAAAGCGTTCCTGAGGCTGTGGTCGTATCCGAACACCTTCATTGACAAAAAATCTGGCGGTAAAGGAGACGGTAAAGAACTAGCAGACCTTTTGGTCGTGTTTGGGGATGATGTAATCATCTTTAGCGACAAGGAGATTGAATGGCCGAGCAGCGAGGACAAGGATTTAGCGTGGTCACGTTGGTATCGTCGTGCTGTTGCGAAATCTGCGGATCAAGTTCGGGGCGCTGAACGCTGGCTAACCAAATTCGAGAAACGTGTCTTTATTGACAAATGTTGTGAGCACCCATTCCCGATTGACTTACCTCCACTCGCTAGCCGAAGGGTGCACGGCATTGTTGTTGCGCTCGGAGCAAACGACATGGCTAGGCAACACTTCAACGATCCGCGTGGAACGTTCGCAGTGATTCCTTCAATTGAGGGCAATGATCACGTAAATAAAACCGCAAAGGATTATCATCCATTCGCAATTGGCGACGTCAATCCAAACGGTTCATTTGTTCATGTTTTCGACCCCGTGGCATTGGACCTTGTCTTAGCGGAATTGGATACTGTTTCAGACTTTTTAGACTATCTAACAAAACGAGAGGCGTTCATCCGATCAGGGCGTTTGCTGGTGGCGGGGGGAGAGGAAGACCTTGTCGCTGCGTTCATTCAGAACGGCACTCCGACCGGTGAGCGCTCCTTTTTACCCGCTGACTTGCCGGCCGACATTACCGATCATTCTATCGTGATACCGGCTGGTGAATACGATGGCTTTATTGCACTGCCGGAGTATCGACGGAAGAAAGAGGCTGATGAGGTTTCCTACAATTGGGATCGGTTGATTGAAATATTTGTTGAGCACGTTTTAGCCGGAACGTCAGTAGAGATATTGGAGACCGCGCCTGACGTAACTTTAGCTGAGCGCGGATTGCGCTTTATGGCCGCAGAAAACCGGATCTATCGTCGAGTTCTTGGTCAAAATGTAGAAGAGGCGCTTCAAGTTGCAGAAGCAGAAAAAGCAACGCGCTTCATCCGAAATATGATTCCAACTTCGGAGCCGAGGCAACACCCGGTAGGGTATGTTTTTCTAATCCTGGCATATCCTGGTGATGACGTTCTTGAAAATGGGTACACTCAGTATCGCGAACACAGGACGTCAATGCTGCAGACTTATTGTTATAATTTGTTTGATATGCGGTCTGATCTTGAAACCGTAGTTGGCATCGCTGTTGATGCTTCAGAGAAGGTGACTGGGCGGCCTGGCGGATCGGAAGACCTGCTAGTGGTAGCGAAGCCCGAGTGGACTGTAGAATTTAAAGACCAGTTCGAGCGGGCAAGAAAGCACTATGGACTGAAGCCGAGCAGTGAATTGCGTACACGCCATGCGCGGCATGACGAGTTCCCACTGGAGGGCGCTCCTTTCGCATCTCGCCAACAACGTCGTGCAGCTGAACGAAAAGCAGCGAAAAAACGGCGGAAAATTTGACTTAAACGTCAATCTACTCGCAAGCTATGCCGTCTCTATCGCGGCTTAACTGCCTGCCGTAGCCTCACTGTCCCTGTAGATCACAAGTCAGCATATATAAGTCGAATCTCTGGGCGTTTTGAAGTTTGACAGTTTCGGTCGAGCTGATTGCTAATAAAAAGTGGTTTGCTTGGTCTTGCAGAATAAAGATTGGCCGTATCGGCTAATGGACGAAGTTCTGGCCTGTTCTTGGAGATAAAGAACGAGAGAAAGGTTAGCTTTATTGCGAAATACTCGGAATTAATTGACCCGCTCGTCAAGATTCACTATATGTTCTATAGGAGCCGTACCGACATGACAATTACATCAGCTGCCGCCTTACGCAGAATGTGCGAGGTTAAAGATTGGAACATTACCAATCTTGAAGCCAACAAACTGCTGTATTTTGCGCAAATGATTGCGTTAGGCGAATTTGATAAGCCTCTTGTTGATGAATATTTTGAGGCTTGGGACCTCGGCCCGGTCTTGCCGGGAGCTTACCACAAAGCAAAAATGTTTGGCGATAAGCCCATCAAGAAATTTATTTTCTCATCGCGTGGGCCAATTGCATCTTGGGAAGCGATTTTTCAGCGAACTCTCGAAGAATTTGGGCACCTAAAAAGCGGTCAGCTTGTTGCAGATTCACACTGGCCCCAAGGTGCATGGGCGGAACATTATACACGGGGAGCGCGAGGCGTAGAAATTCCGAATGACGACATCCTCAAAGAATACAGACGCCGAACAGCTAACTAATCCGCCTGTTATACATCAGGGTTCACTTGCAAAGGTCGCAGAACCGACTGTCGGTGATATTCAAGTAGGCGAATTACAGGGCAAGCTGGCTAAGTCAGAAGATGACCGCAAAGAAGAGCGTTTCTTGTGGTTTATGGTCAGTGGTGCGTTATTTGTTCTCCTCAGCTTTATGGCCGGAGGTGCCGCCGCTGGAGGAGTTATTTCACTAATTTACATTGGAATGCTCTTGGTTCTCAGTCGCAGATGGGGCTTTGAAGACTTGTGGGAGGCATTGTATGCAGCCAAAAGCCTGTTGCCCGGCGGCAAAGAAAAAGACGAGGAGTAATCCTTTTTACAAGGCTATCTCGCCTGAACTACCTGTATATGTTAGCTCCCAAGATGCCTGACCGAGGCCACCACCGCCCATACCACTGTCAAACCACTTAAATCGCTTTGTAACACCGTTTTGAGTTCCCCAGACGGCGGTGCTTCCCTGTCGTCTAAAAAGAGAACCTCGCTTGTTTGTTGTTATGCTTGGTTGCCCATATTTTGCCGATAAGGCCGAAAGGACTTTGTCGGAACAACGACCCCCTAAGCTGCCTTTCCCTTTGACTTTTACAGCATCGACGCGTCCGCTTTCGTGCTGAATTTCAACCTCTGCTTCGCAGCCTTCGATAATGACAACATCTTCAACTTCCGTTTGCTTCATCTTATGCCATTTTATTTTCTTACCGTCTTTCGGATAGAAGGCTCTAACTTCATCAATGGTCATGTCTGCTCTAACTTTATCCCAAAGCACGGGACGGTTATCTGTTGGGGTTTCGTCTACTGTTTGAACAACTACTTGCGTACTTTTGATACTCTGACCAGCTTCTGATGCCGCGGCCACTTGAGCCACAGTTGAAATAGCCATAATGACTGTTGAAATCATTGTTCATCCCCCCTCGATAATAAAACCTAATTACTCAATCTAACCTTACACTTCAATTGGATAACTTACAAAAAAGCCCAATGTATGGAATATTTTGGCTATGAATTTTATATAGACCCGCCTTTATTTGCAAAAGCAATATAGTCACCGGGTAGATAAAGTGTTAATCTGATGATTATTCTTGCGAGGAGAGCAAAAAGTGACCCAGACAGTCGTCGAAGAAGATCAACCCGTTGACCCACCTGAACAGATCAATATTGATTGGTTTCTGCAAAGTACGGTAGAGTTAATTAATAGAACAGGGTTGCAAATGGGCATCACTTTAACGGTAGGAGGCGCGAAAATAGCAGGTACGTTGGTCAGCGGTAAGAGCTACTTTGAAGATATCAGCTCCGCAGTTAAT
The DNA here is from genome assembly GCA_947493215.1 of uncultured Sphingomonadaceae bacterium. Taxonomy (GTDB): domain Bacteria; phylum Pseudomonadota; class Alphaproteobacteria; order Sphingomonadales; family Sphingomonadaceae; genus Parasphingorhabdus. The sequence goes on from CANLQE010000004.1 coordinate 113,829, forward strand.
GCTGTTTCTAAAAAGCCTGATGATATCCCGAAGGCGCTGAGCGATTTGTGGTCTTCTTATACCGAGTTTTATGAGAAGCCGGAAGATGCGGACGATAGCTGGGCCCCTCCTCCCGCTGGTTACATTCACCTAAAGGATGCCTATTACTTTGAACCCGGAGTTGATCGTATGCCAACCAACGAAGGACTGACTTGGCGAGGACAGCTGTCGTCCGTGGATGGATTTAGCATAGGAGCTCTTCAACCCGGCTAATCTTCGTCAAACGTTTCTATGCTTCTGACCTCTTACGGCTCTTAGTACACGTAAGGGGTCCATTAAGAGGCCACTCATCTGCCCGTTTATGTGTCCTTGTTATGATCTAATCATAGCATAAACCTTAGGTCCTCCGGTCTCCATCATGAGCACTTTTGAATAGGCATCCAACATAGCTTCTCTCAAAGAATCTTGATGGTGCAATGCTACAATAAAACTATCATGGACAGGAAGGCATGTGACCCCTTTTCTGGATAGTTGCACTAGAACTTCGCAGGCAATTTGGCTGTCGATATACTGAAGTTCCGTTCCTTTGCCAGAGCCTAGCCACTGGTTGATGTCGGCGTAGCAACACTCAACGGCCTTACGGAGTTTAGCAGTAGTCCAACCTTCACTGAGCTGTTCTCTGATCTTTGGCTCAGGAGAGGGCATTCGCTTCCCATTGTCCAAATTCACCAAAACCAGCAGACACCACTTCACCGCTTCCCTCATACCTTCGAGCCCCTCAATGGCGTATAGGTCATCCTGTGAGGGTGCTTCCAAGCCTGATAGGTGATAGCAAAGTCGCAGGTGCAATGCAGAGTAGTCCAGTTCAACAGTTGGCTCTCCATCTATCGTGATTAGCTTCCTACTATCCTGCCTTTCACCTATCCACCAACCGCCATAGAACCGACCGCCGCGATCAAACCGGCCATCATTGAACACGCGGTATAGACGCTTTGCAGTTAGATCGGGCTTAGATTTACCTTCTGGACCCGATAAGCTAATAGCGGCGCTGCCTATCAGATCGTTTAGCGTCTCAAGCTGTTTGCGCATCCGCTTAGTATCCGCAGTCTCCATATAGTCCTGCCAGTTCTTTCCGGCATCCTTCAGTCGGATGAGTTCCCCTTCCTCTCTTCGCCCAATATGATCCGGCTGGGCACCGTGAGTGCCCTCTAAGAAGGAAATGAGTTCAGGGGTGGCCCTAAGACGTGAACGCTCTCCGGCATTACCCCAAGCATCCTGCAGCTTATCAGACCTGCGGTAGTATCCAGCTGTATGTTCGGCATACCCATTGGCGGTAAGAAAGTCCGCCGAGGTCTTTACCGTTGTCAGGCTCCCCACACTGTTCCGATAGCGCGGCGCAACATTGTAGTCGTTGCTGTTGCGGGAATAGCCGAGCGCTAACGAGGGGCTTGTTGAATAGGCAGCATACAAGTCCGCCACCATTGCTTCGAGTGTCACCGCAAGATTGTTACGGTCCCGTCCCTTCCGCTTCCGCTTTCGGGTTACCTCTGTGGCTTCAAGTTGACCTAGAAGGTCCGACACGGCCTCAGTGAAGGGGGTGCGCACACCCCTTCTGTCCAATCTCATCAATCGGCTGTTATCACGGTCAATGGGAGTGTAGTCGTGCATTACTTTGCTGATCCTTCTAGTGCTCGATAGACACTGGCACGGCCAATTCCCATCTCCCTCGCTATCTCTGAGGCTCCCATGCCTTCTGCTTTCAACTGCTGGACCTTTGAGGCATCTATAGAAGCTGGACGACCCTTGTACTTGCCTGCAGCTTTGGCTTTGGCGATGCCTTCCATCTGCCGTTCTTTCCGGATATCCAGCTCAAACTCAGCAAAACTGGCTAGGATGTTCAACAGCAGCTTACCGTCTGACCTTGTGGTATCAATGGCCCCTTGCTGTAAACAGGTGAACCCTGCATCCTTAGCGTCCAGCCGGTCCACAATGTTCCGCAAGTCCATCACTGAGCGGGCCAGCCGGTCCAACCGGGTTACTACAAGAGCATCGCCGTCCCGCACGAACTCCAAGGCTTCCTCAAGGGCCTTACGGTCCTGTTGCGATGCCCCGCTTCTTTTCTCAGCGAATATCTTCTCACAGCCAGCGGCCCGTAAGGTCTCCTCTTGAATGTCCAGCGATTGTCCCACGGTGCTTACCCTTGCATATCCAACCAACATAGTCTGTTTATCCTGTCTCATTAGGCTTTAAGACCTATGACCTACACTGTCTCATATATCTCGTCAATACCCTAATGAGACAATTATTGTGTCTCACCAACATGGACCGCATGGCTATACCTGTCCGAAACATCTAGGGCTGTGGCCTAAATGGGTTTTTGAAGTAAGGTCCATCGGCGGACCAACTAAACGCTATGGCCACCATACATTGCTGCGGCAGCTTGCTATTCCGCACTATAGAGATAGATTGAGTTGATGTCTCAGATTCAACTCGCTGCTCCTTCATTCCAGTCATTACATATAAAAATGCGCTTCGGCTCACAGGATTTATCAACCGGCACAGGTTTTGTGGTGCAGAGTGGAAGTGGTCCTTTGCTTGTGACAAACCGCCACAACGTAACTGGACGAAATCCGCATACTGGCCAGCCACTCTCAAAGACGGCCGGAGTACCTGACAACATTGTGATCATGCATAATCAAAAGGGACGACTCGGTAATTGGATCAGCCGTGAAGAGCCTTTATTCGTGGCCGAAAATCAACCAAGGTGGCATGAGCATCCTCAAATGGGCGCGAAAGCCGACTTTGTGGCGTTGCCCCTATCCAATACTATCGATGTCGATTTCTACATGTATGACCCGTCACAGCCCGGGGCTGACATTCTGGTTGGCCCAGCGGACGTTTTGAGCGTGGTCGGTTTCCCGTTTGGCCTAACAGGTGGCGGAAGTCTTGCAATATGGGCTACCGGCTTCGTAGCCTCTGAACCGGATTTGCCGGATCAACCTACCTTCCTGATCGACTGTCGCAGCCGACAAGGTCAATCGGGATCGGCTGTGATCGCTCACCGTGGGGGTGGTATGGTCGCCATGGCCGGTGGCGGTAGTTCGGTATTCAGCGGCCCAGTTACGCGCTTTTTGGGAATCTACAGCGGTCGGATCAATGCCGAGTCCGATTTGGGTATTGTGTGGAAGGCCTCGGCAATCGCGGAACTGATCGCAGATGTATAGCGTTTCGTACATCTGCCCGTAAGTTCAACTAACACACTCTGTGTGCTCCTCCCGCCCGTTGAAACCTCAGAAAATAGCAGGCATGCCGTTGTATTAAAACAAGCTAGTCGATAGGCCCCTCAAGGGCCTCGTTAGCCGCCTATCCTCATCGCTAAATGAAACACTAAGTAAATAATGACCGCCCGAGTGGTGGCGAATGTCTAGCGGAGCCTGCCCCTAACGTACCCAGTATTCCACAGGAGCCTCAAGCTGTCTGCGGCCGCACAAGACCGCTTCGTTTATGCCTTATCGATATGTATTTGTTCTCAAAGCCTTCGCGGCCTTTGGGTCCCTTAGCGGGTCCCCTATTCGTCTGCCGATGGGACCTGTCAGAAATCGACCCAGCACAGTTCAAAATTGGCTGGTTCGCTGAGTTGATGGAGATTTTGGTCCGAGCTTGAGTAACAAGCAATGATATTATGGTGAATTTGAGTACCCGATTATTTTCATCAGTCTAGCAGCTAATCTAGCCATTAGAGGGGCTTTGTCTGCATCAACTTGAAATCATCATGGCTGCAATAACTCCCAAAACAATTGGCGCACCGAACAGAAGCGTCTTCTGCTTCCGTGATAAGCTGATTTTGTTTTTGAAGGCTTCAATATTGAAACGGACAGTTGGATGGATTTGTTCGTACCTCTCTTTTTTCTTCTGCTTGTCATAGTCCTCCGATGTCATGCCGCATTTATCTAGCATCCACTTATCCAAATGAGGTGTCGGTGTTCGGGGGGAATTCCTCAGGGGGCCATCATGGCCTCCGGGTGTAAAGCGATCCCAGATCATCCCTATGATGGCTAAGCCTATCAGACCTGTTATCATGTATATCATTTCGTGCTTTCTGTCGGTTCCCCAAGTTGTTCTCTGCTTGAATAGGGTACAAAAGTAAGGTACAAGTAAGACAGATTTAATGTTAATAAATGTTGAAAAACAAGGGTTTATTTCAAGGCGGGGCCAATCCTCTTCTGGCACCATTTTTCCTCATAAGCTCACATACGACCACGCTGTCGCGCTTGGCTATCCCCTACGCCCCGCCTTTCCTGCCCTTCTCAGTATAACGCGACTGCCCGCTGTGCGCGAAAAAGCGGACATTAATACTGTCGGACCGGTCGAATATAGCTTATCGGACACGGACAGCGTTTGTTTACAATGGGAACCCGATGACAAATATAAAATTATATGGCTATTCAACCAGCCCATTTGTGCGGAAGGTCGCGGCCTGTCTTTATTATAAGAAACTGACGTTCGAACATATCCCCGTCAATCCCGCAAATCCCAAAGAAACCATTGGATTCACAGGTGCAAACCAAGTTCCGGTTTTGATGATTGGTGACGAATGGAAGGTGGATTCGACGCCGATTGCGCTATGGCTGGATGATCGTTTTCCGCATCGCCCGTTGCTGCCTGAAAACCAAGAGATGCGGACAAAGATTCTCAATATTGATCGCTGGCTGAATGAAAGTTTTCTGCCCTCCGGTTTCCGAGGCGCCGTTGATGGCAAGAATAATCTTGCTTTCAAATTTATGGGCTGGCGTCTTGCCGCAATTGTCAGTGCCCATACTCCGCTTCCCGAAAATATCCGCAATCAATGGCCCGACTTGCTGCGCAAAGCGCCGTTTATTCTTGAAATGGTCGAACAATTGGACCGTGATGAAAGCCTGTCGGACATGCAAATGCGTTTGGGTATGGAAATGATCAAGCATCTGGGAAACGGCCCCTTCTTTGGCGAGTCCGATAGCCCCACTTTGGTCGACTTTGCCTTGTTCCAGCAACTCGTCTTTCCTTACATGGCAGGTTTAACTGATAAGATGCAGATAGACGCCGTTCCGCCGCTAAAAGCATGGAGCCGCAATGTCGCAAAACATCTTCCCAAAAACCCTGTTCTGATACCGGATAGTTTTGTCGTAGCCTATTTGGATTAGGAGAGCTGCGTCCTAACGACCGGCCAAACGACCGACGCACCTTGCTATTTTGGCCTCATTATATATGATGTTATATCATCACACATAATATCTGGAGTATATCGCCAAAACAGGAGAGAAAAATGCCAACATATAGACCAACGTTTAAGCCAATGTTCCGCCAGCATGGTATCGGCTTGTCTCATAGCCAGCCAATGTCGCAGCTTAATATTACGCCGCTTATTGACGTGCTTCTGGTTCTGTTGGTCATGATGATGCTCTCTATCCCTATCGCCACGCACAAGGTTGAGGTCGCGCTGCCGCCCCCTGGAGCTGGATCGGGCGAACCGCCCAAGGTCAACATGTTACGCATCAACAATGCTGGCCAAACCCTCTGGAATGGCGAAGCAGTGACCGAGCCAAAGCTGAAATCGCTGCTTGCTGTGATGGCCAAGGACCCTGACCTGCCACAGTTACACATGCAAACAGATGGCAATGCCCGTTATGAAATATTCGACCACATGATTGCCACCGTGAAACGCTCTGGTGTTCAGGCCATCGGTTTTGTGGGTAACAAGCAATTTGCCAATTGGGATGGCGCCCCGAATTGACTCCCCTGCTCCGGGCTGACAGATTGGAATCCTATTGGGGAGACTATGATGATTGGCCCGGAGCTTTTCGACTTTCTGCGGGAGTTGGAGCAGAATAATAACCGCGAGTGGTTCAAGGCGCGCAAGAAGCGCTATGAGGCCGAAGTTGTTGATCCGGTTACAGATTTCATCGCCAATATGGTGCCCCGGGTCGCCGCCATTAGCCCCCATATAACCGTTGATCCGCGCCCCAATGGCGGCAGCCGCTTTCGCATTTATCGCGACACGCGTTTTTCAAAAGACAAGAGCCCCTATAAAACCCATGTCGGGTGCCAGTTCCGCCATGCCGCGGGAAAGGACGCCCATGCACCGGGATTTTACGTCCATCTTGGCCCCGGCGAAGTCTTTTTCGGTGGGGGCGTTTGGGGGCCGCAGGGAGAGGCCTTGCGCAATATCCGTCAACGCATTGTCGACAAGTCCGCGCGCTGGGAAGAGGTTGTCGAAAGCATCGACTTGCGCGGAGATCAATTGGTGCGTGCGCCCAAGGGTTTCGACGCCGATCATCCGCTCATTGATGACCTGCGCCGCAAGAGTTTTTTCAGCTTTCAGGACGCGGACGAAAAGCTCGCAACATCGGCAAATTTTGAAGATGCCGTAGAAGCGCAATTTGAAAAAGTCGCGCCGCTCATGGGTTTTATTGCCGATGCTTTGGGTGTCGAGTTTTAACGCTCCCCCGCCCTAGATACTCAACCCGCCATCCACAGCGAAAGCGGCACCGGTGGCAAACTTACTCTCATCAGAAGCCAGATAGACCAGCAAATGCGCAATATCGTCGGGCTCGCCCATATGCCCAACCGGCTGAGCGAGCGCAAAAGACTCTTTAGTCGCAGCCGGATCAGGGGTGCCATCGATCACGCTTTGAACATTGGGTGTCATGATGGTTCCGGGCAAAACCGCATTGACCCGCACGCCATTTTTCTCCCTCGCGCAGTAAAGCGCGATGGATTTCGTCAGCATCGGGATCGCTGCTTTTGCAGAATTATAGGCGACGAGAGCCGCGCTCGCGTTGATCGCGGCGGCGGACGAGAAATTGATCATCGAACCGCCGGTCTTGCTCATTAAATCCATCGCGGATTTGCAGCCGAGAAAAATGGAATCAACGTCCACAGTGTAACAGCGTTTGAAATCTTCGTAGCTGACATCGGCAATGGAACCGAAAACCGTAACAGCAGCGTTGTTGATCAAAACATCCAGCCGGCCATATTGTGCTTCCATATACGCGATCACCTCGATCCAGCGATCAGGATGCGTCACGTCCTGTTCGAGAAATTCGACATTGTCGCCGAGTTCCCGAGCCGTCTTTTCGCCCGCCGCTACATTATGATCGGTGATGACGATGCGCGCGCCTTCTTCCACCAAACGGGTAGCCGCAGCCTTGCCCAATCCCATTGCGCCGCCCGTCAGTAAAATAACTTTGTCCTGCACGCGCCCCATGTTTCATCTCCTTGTTGATCGCTGTGGAATATGGTGTGATCATATTGATCGGACGATTGCAATGAGCAGAATAGATATTGGCACCGGCGTCCTGCACAGTTTTGCCAGTCGCGCTGTTTGCTCCCGCTGATATTGATATGGCAATTAGGAGAGAAATTGTGGCTGTTGAAACCAAACGAAGCTTTTGCCGATTCTGTCATGCCAGCTGCGCGATGCTGGTGGATGTCGAAGACAATAAGATCAAAGCGGTGCGCGGGGACAAGGAAGATCATCTGTTCAACGGCTATACCTGCATCAAGGGTCGCCAGCTGACCGATATGCACAATTTGCCCGACCGGATGATCACCAGCAAGCTCCGCCAGCCTGACGGCACGTTCAAGGATATCTCGACCGCTGACGCGCTCGCACTAGCAGGCGCGCAGATGAAAAAGATGGTCGAGGAACACGGCCCCCACAGCGTCGCGGTTTATTGCGGCACCAATGCGTTTCAAAACAGCGCGGTGCTTGGTACGTCTTATGCCTTTGCGCAGGGTATCGGCTCGCGCAACTGGTATACCAGCGTCACCGTCGATCAGCCCGCGAAGGTTTTTACTACCGCGCGTTATGGGATGTGGATGGGGGGCGGCAATGCCTTCACTGATTCTGATGTCGCGATGTTTGTCGGCAATAACCCGATTGTATCGCATTATTCCGGCGGCATGCCGACGTCCTCGCCTTCACGCGGCCTGCAGGACGCCCAGAAACGCGGCCTCAAGTTAATCGTTGCCGATCCGCGTGTCAGTGACATGGCCAAACGGGCCGACGTTCATCTGCCCGTAAAACCGGGCGAAGATCCTGCTCTGCTCGCTGGCATGCTCAATGTGATTTTTGAAGAAAAGCTGTTCGATCAAAATTTCGTCGCCGCCCATGTCGATGGCGTGGAAGAACTGGAAGCGGCCGTCAAATCAATGACGCCCGACGTTGCCGCCAAACGCGCTGGGGTCGACAAAGACGAGCTGATCAAGGCTGCGCGCATGTTCGCAGGCGCCAATAAAGGCCGTGTTGTAACCGGCACGGGTCCGGAAATGGCGGGCAATGGCACGCTGACCGAGTATCTGGTCGCGTCGCTTAACATATTGTGCGCGCGCTTCAATCAGGAAGGCGAAAAAGTTTCCGCTCCGATGGTTTTCAATCCAGTCAGTGGCGCACCCAAAAAAGCGCAGGTCGCACCGCCCGTTCCAATGTTTGGTGAAGGTTTTGAGAAAAGCCGGATCCGCGGTCTTGGTGTGTTGGGCAAAGAGATGCCATGTAACGTGCTGGCTGACGAGATTTTGACGCCGGGAGAAGGCCAGATCAAGGCGCTGATCTCCATCGGTGGCAATCCCGAAATTGCTTTCCCCGACCAACATAAGGTCCGCCGTGCGCTCGAAGAATGCGAACTCTTCATTCAGGTCGACCCGTGGATGTCGGCCAGTGCCAAGCGCGCGGATATGATCCTGGCACCCAGCATGTGTCTGGAACGCGAAGACATTAACAACGTCTCTGATGCCTTCACCGAGGAAGCCTATGCCCATTATACCGAGGCGATGGTTCCGCCACCCGGCGACACGATGGACGAATATGAAATGCTCTGGTGGCTTGCCAAACATATGGGTATCGAAATGAACTATCCCGGCGGTTCCGTATCGATGGATGAATGCCCAGACAAAGCGACAGTGCTTGATCTGATATCCGAAGGCTCCCTGCTGAAACCGAGCAAGGCCAAGGCCGATGCTTTGGCGTTGGATCGCAAAGGCGCGGCCATCACCTATGACGAGTTACACCCGGTCGTCGGCCCCGCCGACCCGGATAGCGAAAACCGCTTCAACCTGAACGCAGGCGCTATGCCAAGCGAGTTGATTGACTATGCCATCAATGACCCGTTGAAAGACGGCTTTGACTTCCGCCTGATATCCCGCCGGTCCAAGCACCGTTACAACAGCAACGGTCACCCCTTCCCCAAACTGGTCGAAAAAATGCCAACCAATCCGGCCTTTATCAATCCCGATGACATGGCCAAGGCGGGCATCGATGATGGCGCCATTATCGAAATCACCTCTCCCACTGCATCGATTTTCGGCATGGCCAAGGCGGATGAAAAAGTCCGCCCCGGTGTAATCTCAATGAGCCACGCCTTTGGCGATAGCGAGGCGGGCAAGGATGATGTGATGACCAAGGGTGGATCGACCAACCGGTTGATTGTCGACAATGACCATCTTGATCCGATTACCGGTCAGGCGGTGCAAAGCGCAATCCCCGTGCGGGTGAGTGCAGCCTAGCGCTGTCAGAGTTTGCGAAACCAGCTTGAGGTGGCGCCATCGGCTGTGTCCCCAAAACGGACATTGGTTTATGCTCTAATTCCATTCGACTGACTTGCTTCTCTAGCCCCGGGAATCCAGCTTTGAGGCGTAATATGTTGACTTTATGGTAAGCTAAAGCAACCAATTTTCTTTGGAAATAGAGGCCTTTGTGACGTCTTTCGCTGGATCCCGAGTCTCTCGCCAGCATGGATCATTTTAAAGCGCATGGTCGCACGTATGTGCAGCCTAGTCCGTAACGGTTCGTCGCACGCTGCACTCCGATTATCCGCAGAACCGGTGGTGATACCGGTTGTGTTCATGCGCCAGAAAGGATGACCTGACCACTCAGGGGATCGATATGTTCATGCGCGGCTTCGATGCCGCCTCATATTGTGGCGGGGGTTGAGGGGAACCCAACAGATGCAACGGCCATCACGGGTCCGGTCGGATGAAACGCGACAAATACGCGGGGGCAAACGTTATTGTTTGAAGGAGAAATATAATGAGCGACATTTCTAAAAGTCGGAAAATCACGTTAATGCTTGCCACGCTTGCAATATTAGCGCCAAGCAGCGTTTCTGCGCAGCAGGAAATGCCAGAAGCCGAAACCGATATTACCGTAACTGGTTTGCCGCCGGCTGACCTATCTGGCTTGGCGGAAGGGCCAGAGATCGAAGGCTTTATTTCCGCGCGTAAAGCCGACAGGATGCAAGTCACGAGTGTCGATGGCACCAACACAGCAATCACTGTTGCTGAAGCCACCGAAATCAAAGCCAGCAAGGGCTTTTTAGGCATAGGTCGCAGCAAACTTGGTGCCGACTCGCTGCTGAACGGCCTGCCGGTTACCGTCGAGACCGTGCAATGGGGCGATGGCCTGGTAGCTAGCAAGGTCAAATTGCGTAACAATGACCTTAAGACGGCGACTATGATCCGTACGGGCACGAACCAGGGCTTTGCAGAGCAGACGGCGGCGACCGACGCACTCCGCAGCCGCGTAGGTGACATTGATCAGTATAATATCAAAGGCACGACAAACGTGAATTTCGATACTGGCAAGGCGGTGCTTTCCGCTCAGGACAAAGCCGAGCTTTGCAATACCGCGGCCCAGGCCGAGGCGATGGACAATGCGCTCCTTCTGGTTGTCGGTTATACGGATTCAACTGGAGACTATGAATTTAACCAACGGCTCAGCGAAAAACGAGCCAGTCGCGTTGTCAATTATATGCAACAAGAATGCGGCTGGAAACCCTATCGTATGCTGACCCCCACCGGGATGGCCGAAGCGGATCCGCTGGCGGACAATAGCACACGAGAAGGCAAGGCACAGAACCGCCGCGTTGCAGTGAATATTATGGTCAGCAAGAGCGTTGAAGGCCTGTAAATAGCGCGGGGTGGGCTTTGTCCACCCCGTGATTTTCGACAGGGAACAGCCAGTCTGGTCCTGCCTTAAAATCCAAACTTAGCGGCATTGATAACGGCATGAATCTGGGTTGGCCAAACACAGCTGCCTATCTCCTTTCTACCCTTTGTGCATCACAACTGGGTCGAAAAGGAATATCTGACATTCAAAATTTGAACAGGACTAGGGTTATGTCTGTTTAATCTCGAAGGCAGACATTGGGATTAGCTCGCTTCCACACAAGACATGGTTGGGTATTTAAATCATATTTGTTGTGCTGAAAATCGCGATTTTCGCATATATTTTCCAGCTGGTCACGCATGAGATAGGAGTTACAGGCAGTCTCCACGAGAGAGGTATTTCCCATTGAAACGCATTACAACTGGTTTTCGGTATGTGCGAGTATCATCGGGAGAAATTATCGTTTGGGCATTGATGTGAAGATGCGGCTCTTCAGTGTTTCCAGAATTTCCAACTAATCCTATCTGCGCACCAGCTTCAATATTTTGTCCTTCTTCGACCGTTACCGTGCCCTTTTTTAGATGGGCCAAAACAACATACTTGTTGTCGCACCGAAGTGTCACTTGATTGCTGCCTGATGTATCTCGAAAGCGGTTACCTGCAGGGTGATCCTCTTTGGTATTTTCCGAGGACACAACAGAGCCAGAACATGGAGCAAACACGGGTTGGTCATAAACCAAATACTCATCTGGTTCTTTGGGTTGAGGGTTAAACACCCACGGTGACCTTGTTCTAACACCAAGATCATCTTGACGCGTGAAGTCTATCGAGTGCTTTTCATAGCGGCCTTCTGGCGACAGGGCGAGGAGATAGTGCAAGTTAAGGGCCAAAGATGCGCCACCGGACATAACACAAACACCATCGCGTTCCTTCATGGGAGATGCCAAGTCGATGTAATCACCAGCAGGGGAAAATCGTCCGCTTAAGCCCTGCCATAACAAGATGGCACCGAGACAAATACATAGAAGCGTCGGACTGTGCTTCAGCCGAAACAGGCTTAAGGAACCGGTCTGATCCGATCGATAAATGTGGATGATGGTCGCACCCGCGATTACAAAAGCATAAACCACTTTTCCAATGTTTGGCGGGTAAAACCAAAGTCCGGCTGCGAGTGTGCCAAAATACACTATCCAAGTTGCGATCAGTCGGGCAACAAGTTCCGACCGCGTTGTCGATTTCGTCAATGCCAAACCAATTATCACTAGAATCAATAGCGCATTTTGAATCACAAAAAATGTTGGCAATACCTTCCCCTGTTACAGCGAATTTACCCTAACCATCACAAGACACTTATTCAAAGCCTGTTCTTTCTTATTTTATGGAGTGCAGTTCAGCGCTGGATTTTGGAGTCGTGCCACTTCTCTATTCTCTATTCTCAGATCGACCGAATTAAGGCAATATATCCAGTCTAGCATAGCGTGCGCTTCTGCGCCCAAAGCAGACACTAGCGTTGTGGCAGCAATATCCCGAAAGCGGACACTAGATTCATCGTAGCACCGCACTTGAGTGAACAGCGAACGCAATAGAAAGCTTAAGCACGATTTATACCCATTCCAGATACTTGCAGAAATGCAAAGCTGCGTGTTAATTTGCGACTGAAAAATCAATAGGGCTCTGGCTGTGGAGTCTTGAATAGCAATGGAACTAATATGATACTTCCGAAACTTCCTGAAGCCTTGCAAATGTCGGCTTTGCTTATTGATGCTGATAATGCGGGCTATATTGGACTTGAGGACACACATGCAGTTCAAAAAATGCAGGTCGATTTCGGATCTGTATGCCAAGCAATCGCTCTCCGCAGTTTACGAGTATCCGGCGATCCCATCTCAGCAAAATCGATGATCAAGGCTGAACTTTTACATTTGAAGACAGAGATTGCCAGAAATGAACATACGAATGAAGAGACTCTTCTTTTTGATCACCTTGAAGAGCACTTATTTAGTGCCTTGGAGCGAGAAGGTTTAAAACAGGAGTGGCAACGCCAACTCTCTCGGTTTATCTTGTTTTTCCCAACGCCTTTTCGAGCGCTTATCTTAGTGGTTATGGCAGGTGTGTTAATTTTTGCTGCAATAGAAATTCTATGAATATTGTGTCTATCCATCTGATCTCTTACGTCGGCTTTTCAGCCTAAAGCAGACATAAGCCTTGCGTCCGCAATATCCTGAAAGCGGACATCACTTAACACTAAAAAATTAGTTAGATTGACTGGAAATCAGTCAGCGCAAATATAGCAAATGGCCACATCTTCAGTAACCATCCCTTCATCAAAACCAAACGGTTTATCGCAGTGAATGCAGATCGCTATCGGTTCAGATTTGAAGGCAGTCTCTTCCCGATATTCACGCTTCTGCTTTTCTGTGTGCCAAATTTGGATCTCTTTTTCAGTAAATGCCATAGATGATCTCCTCCGCTTAACGGTAACGGAAAATTCCAAACGGAAAGTAAATCAATAGTTGAGAGTCTCTTGCTTGATGCAACTGCGTCCACTCAGCAGACACTGGCCTAATGTCAGCAATATCGCAAAAGCGGACGTTAGCTAGTGTGATTTGATTGCGCTGGCATATTCCTTGGCATCCTCCCCGAAGGCAAGCTCCTCACTAAAGGCGATAATGTCATCGATCTGGGCAGAGGGTTGGACGATTTAGTGGTGTTTAACGGCGAATTTGCTACCAGATAAATATTAGGAACTTCCAACAAGCCGAAGGGAAGACAAATCAATTTCCATGCTGCAGAACAAATGACAAATCCGCGACAGGGTCGTGTTCCGGTTTCAGCTTCAGAAATTGATGATATTCTTGATGGTGCGACAAGCGTAGTAAAGCGACAAGGCCACCCCTTAGGAGCAACATTAAAGATCGAGAACGGAAATATACCAGGTAAACCGTTTGTGGTAGTTGATGAGGCAAACGGGCAACGTATTATTAAGGTTGTTAAAAAGAGGGCAAAATAGCAGGATGGCAGAAAAGATAGAAGAAATGATAAATAAATTCGTGAGCGAGAAAGATATTTCTATTATGTTTGCCAATATGATAGGCGTCAAAATTGATGATAAATTTCCGGACGATGATTATCTAGAGTTCACGGTTGAAATGCTTGCTAGATACCGGCCTGAAGGCGGCGATTTTCTTTATGATACCGATGATATAAAAAAACGCCTCATGGAAACTAAAGACTACCTTAGACGCCTTATGAATTAGCGGATTTTTCATTGTGGAACTACGGAATTACGGTGACAGTTGCACCAATCCCCGATTGGTGTCTTTTGGCCTAAACTGACAAGCCTGCACATTTTACCGCCCTCGATCACTTTCTTAACCTTTGTCGATGGCCTGCCTTTCTTGCTTTGTCATCCCCGGTTTACCGCATCACATGACGCAAAGGGGTAATCATGAGAATCTATCGATGTTCGATTGAAAAGCTTGAGTCCGCTTTTGCGCCCATAGCAGACGTTGGATAGCTGGAGAGCGATTTGTTCCATTAAAGGATTTAAACATTTACTGCGCTGTGATTGAGCTTTGAGTATCCTTACCTAACGGCTGGCATCAAAATATTCAGACCGAAGATTGTCCAAATAGCGCACAGCTTTGACTGATCCACCAACTGGGCGAATATGTTATTGCACTAAGCATTACTTGGCGCCATCAATTGAACCTGTGATTGAGACTGACCAAATAACACTTTCGGAACTCATCGAAGAAGCAAAGGAATCTGGGGGCCCCGAACTAGCCAACTACCAGACATTTGTTTCCGATCTGGCACCCGCCCTTGGCTTGAAGCGCCCAGATATGGCCAAAGAAGAAACCCGGCTTAACGATTATGTTTTCGAACGTCGGGTAACTTTTCATCACCCGAACGGCACAACTAGCAATGGCCTGTTATCAAACTACAATATTCAATGTCCATTTGCGCTTCCCTGTTCTTGCGGCACATTTGCCCGCTTTGACAATCAGTCCTTACCCACCACTGCCCCGCGTGCAATGGCCGAGACTATCGGCTAACCTGCATTGGCGCGCGCCGCGCTATATGGTGACTCACAATATCCCGATTGATGGACTGCCCCGATCGCGCGCCGCGCTGCTTTGCGTCCCATGCTATCGCTCGCCGTCTCGCAACGTCTCATATTATCTCATGCTGTTTCATTGAGCGCCCCGGTATTGCGAGTCGTTGTGCAATGCTTGCTGATAAAGGGTCTCATGTTGTCTCATGTTGTCTCTTGAGGGATCTGGGTCCTTCCCTGAATCGGGGGCGTTCCGGGGGTGGCGCTGAGCGCGGTTTCGGAGTGTTTTCAAATTTTCGCATATAGACACAGGGGAAAATGAGAAATTGGCATCAATTCGAAGTCTGATTTATCGCGCCGTCGTGATCTTAACGGATAACATATTGAAATATAAGGATATGGAACAGGTGGACAGCGTTTATAAGAAAATAGTCATCTAGGGGAGAGGGGATTATTGTATTGCATATAACACCTGGATGATGTGCGCGAGAACACGCAAGAGCATTTCTGTATAGTGGGAAAAGGCTGTCCAGCTCGTCCACCTGGTACAATCTCTTGTTTTTCAGTTATTTAACGTGGCACAGCCTCCAATTCGACCCTGTCCACCTGTCCAAACCTCTGATAAAAAATAATTATTTGGGTTTTGAGATGTCGTGAGACTGAAAGAATAGATTTCGTCACAAAAGCCGATAAACATTGCTCGATCGACCGAGACGATATGAATTTCATTCTCAGAATCACAAGTTACAACCGGCAGTGCAAAGATTTGTTGGCTCTTTTGTTGGCTCTTCTAGGCAATGAATATAAATATTCTATATTTAATAGTACTTTAACTAAGTAATTCGATTCCCGCAGGAGTTATCATGCATTTTATCATTTTAAATCAGTAACTTAAGTGGAATTCGCGTGATGTTTGCCGGCGCCTTTTCCGAGGGTTAGCCGCCGCCCAATTCACAACTCTGATACAGAGACCGATTTTACCGAGACTTTAGGTCCGAAATCGCGCTCCAGTATCAAACCGGCAAAAAAGTGTTTTCAAAACGAATGTCCGCTTAAGGGATGAAGCAGCCACAAGGCTAATGTCCGCTTTGGGCGCAAAAGCGGACGCTAGATTTCGAAATTTTTTCTATCGATTCAAAAGTGAATTGAATTTCCAGATTGGCTTCATAAACTCGGCAGGAACACTTACTGCAAAGACAATTTGAATATGGCCCCAGCGCCTCCACGCGCACCCACAGCCCCTATTGTCCCGTTACTAGCCGTCACACCATAAAAGGCGCCATCGTTTGCTTGTATGAAGCCCGCGAGAGGGTCCGAGGGATTCTCGTTAACCGGCCCAAAAGAAAATAGGACGCTATGGGTGCCAGATGGTGTTAATTTG
The DNA here is from genome assembly GCA_947493215.1 of uncultured Sphingomonadaceae bacterium. Taxonomy (GTDB): domain Bacteria; phylum Pseudomonadota; class Alphaproteobacteria; order Sphingomonadales; family Sphingomonadaceae; genus Parasphingorhabdus. The sequence continues at coordinate 130,167 of CANLQE010000004.1, forward strand.
AAGGCCGTTCCGTTGGAAGCGGATGCATTGGCACCACCGCTTTGTGTTGTACCGTAGAAATTCCCGTCTGAAGCTTGGATAATAAAAGGCGATGGACCGTCTCCTTCAGAGCGACCATTTAGTGCGAATGCGTGTAAGATAGAAACCGTGCCGCCGAACGTAATTCGGAAAACCGTTCCACATCCGAATTGAAATCCGCACGTTCCGCCGCCGCCGGAGGGAGTCGTTCCGTATAGTGCACCGTCGCTTCCCTCAATCAATTGACCCTGCGGAGCAATCCCGTCGGTCATCGAAGCACCGAAGGAATGCAAAATTGAAACGCTACCTGTGGGAGACATCCGGAATACTGTACCGCAACTGTTCGCTGAGCCACACGTATTTGCACCGCCATTAGCTGTGGTGCCATAAAAATTGCCGTCACTGGCCTGAATTAATGAACCATTGGGTTGAACACCGTCTGATAATGTAGCGCCAAATGAATATAGATTGGTCTTCGTGCCATCGGGTGTAATCTTGAAGATTGTACCGCAGTTACCGCCGCTCTGTGGAATCTGTACACATTGATTTGAACCTCCCGACACGGTTGTGCCGTAAAAATCACCGTCCATCGCTTGGACTAGTCCGCCAGTCGGAACGACGCCATCATCGGGCGTAGCACCGAACGAATGCAAAATTGTATAATTACCGTCCAACGTAATTTTAAAAACCGTTCCACCGTCGAAGTCGCCACCGTTTGTCGTCATGCCATATAGGGCTCCGTCTTGCCCCTGAATCAAAGGTGCGGTGGCGGTGAAGCCATCGCTTGCCGAACTGCCGAACGAATACAATACAGATTCACTTCCATCAGGTGTCATTTTGAAAATAACGCCACAAGGGATATCGTTTGGGCGTCTGCATATATTGGATCCCCCGCTGCGCGTCGTCCCATAAAAATTTCCATCGCTGGCCTGGAGAAGCGGGCCATTTGGTTGTGCACCATCAAGTGGATCGATACCAAATATATGCGGGAAAGTCACAGTCACTTGTGCAGGCGTTGGGGTTGGGGTTGGGGTTGGGGTCGGGGCTGGTGTCGGGGCTGGAGCTGGCAATGTGACTGGAGGGGGGGCATTGTTGCCGCTGTTTCCACCTCCTCCACAGGATACTAACACGAGAGACAAAAAGGGCAGGGCCAGTTGATTTCGACGCATGTAAATTAGGATCCTTCGATGTTACTATGCCGATTAACTAGAAAAGTAATTCACGCGATTCAAATTAAATATATTTTTAACATTCAAGTCACCCTTTCTAATTTTGTACACCGATAAGACTAGTACAGTCGGCTCTTACTAATGTCCGCTTTCGGGATATAGCGGGCATTCGTGTTAAAGGCTGAAGTTGTTTACCCTTCACTCCATTTTAGTTGGCTGGCATCTACCACATCGCCTCCCAAATGTTTGACGAATGCCGTCCTGATGGCATCCTTATGCTTTTGCCAAATTTCAATATCAGAGTTCGGGTCCATGTTGTCTGCCAAGAAAACCCATTCCACAAATTGATCGGCTGTTACCTCTCCAGTTTCGGGTATCAGATCATCGACATGCAATGGCTTGTCATTCTTCACGCAGCCGCAGAAACCCCAATCTACGCAAACACAATGCATCAACGCATCATATGCGGCTTTTCTGGAAGTGGCGTTTTCTTGGGATGTATTGGACATAGACTGGCAATTACCAAAAATCCGCCTGCATTGAAATCGACAAGTGCTAGTGTCCGCTTTCGGGATGAAGCAGACACAACGCTAATGTCTGCTATGGACGCAAAAGCGGACATTAGAATGTGGCTTCCGCCATATCTCGGACAAGCAACGCGAGCGTTTAGAGTCGCTTAGCCAATTGAATTCCGGTCGTCGGGGGGCCATTGTTTAAAAAGATGGATAAAACTAAAAACAAAGAGGAACTGGGCCGCCGTACACTTTGGTTGTCTGCGATATCTGATGCTGGAAAGTTGCTAGAGGTTGCTCAAAGAAACAAATTAGAATCGGTGCAGATTTCCAAGAGTGGAGTAACTGAAACCAACCAAACCAAGTGGCTGGATTTGTTAGAGAGCGATAGAGCTTGTGTCTCTCTCGCAATTATCAGTTTCTGTAAGCTATACAATACGGGTGACGGGCATACCAATGCAGCAACGTCGAATTCTCCGGGTGTAACGAAAACTCAACTCGACCAGCTGACAGGCGAAGCCTTTCCTGATGCCGCTGACTTGGGAAAGTTCAAAGAGCTGCGCGAACAATTGAAATACATTCGAGACAATCTTCTCGCTCACTCTTCTGCCAAAGCGCACGAAGTTGAACACGACCAGACCGGAGGCCTTGGTTCCAGGAACCATGGTGCGGGAGCTTGGGGAGATATCGATTTGGAGTTTTTCGAGCATGCGATGGGGCGGTTGCATCACGTGCTTATGAGAAATCTTAAATGAGTAGATCCATAACGTTATATCAAGTTTCAATTGATTCGAACACGTTTCCAGCGTCCGCTTTCGGGATAAAGCAGTCTAAACGCTAGTGTCTGTTTTAACCACAAAACCTATCCCGCTATCGACTTAGCTTCATGAGATGTCAGAATAGCTGTTGTCATTGAAGGCCAAAGGGTTTCGAATTATTTATAGAGACCAACCGATCTGACAAGTCTATTGCCGTTCAACAAATAACGATAAATCAAGAATAACCTGCGCTGGTGGCAGAATGAGCTACCGTATAAATCGCCAAATAGTTTTAACTTTCTTCAGGGGTTTACATGACAGATCAGAAATTCGATATCATCGTTTATGGTGCCAGTAGCTTTGTCGGTCAAATTTTGACCCGCTATATGCACGAGCAATTTGCCGATGGGTCAATAAGCTGGACGATCGCCGGGCGTTCCCAGAGCAAACTCGAGAAACTGAGCCATGACATCGGCTTGTCAGACATTGAAATTCTGTTAGCCGATGCGAGCGACGAGGACGCGCTAAAGGCGATGTGCAGGCGCGGCAAAGTCGTAATTTCGACTGTAGGGCCTTATGCGCTTTATGGGGATACACTGGTTAAGGTTTGTGCCGAATCTGGAACCCATTATTGTGACCTCACTGGGGAACCGCAATGGATCCGGAAAATGCAGGAGCGCTATGCACAAGCTGCGCAGGAGACCGGCGCATTGATCGTGCATTGTTGCGGTTTTGACTCGATCCCATCAGATCTAGGCGTGCATTTCTTACAACAACAGGCCTCACAGAAATTTGGTCAAACGTGCAACCATATCAATATGAGGGTAGCGAAACTGAAGGGCGGCGCATCCGGCGGCACGATCGCGAGTATCATCAATATGGTCAAGGAAGCTGCGGGCGACGCAGAATTGCGCCGGCAATTGCAGGATCCCTATAGCTTATGCCCGCAAGATCACAGCTTTACTGCACAGCAACGCGACGTAAAAATGACCTATGATGATGAGTATGACAGTTGGATTGCACCCTTTGTGATGGCAGCCATCAACACCCGCGTGGTGCACCGTTCTAATGCTTTGACTCGCAATAGTTACGGCACCGACTTTATGTATGAAGAAGCGATGGTGACGGGCAAGGACGGGCGGGGGAAACGGATGGCCCGGGTAACGGCCTGGGGCATGAATCTATTCATGGTCGGTCTGGCCGTGCCACCGGTTCGTTGGCTGCTGGAAAATTATATACTGCCCAAGCCCGGCGAGGGCCCTAGTGAAAAAGACCAACTGGAAGGTGAATATAACCTCGTATTTTTGGGCACAACAGCGGCTGGTGATAAGATAAATTGCCGCGTAACTGGTGACCGCGATCCGGGCTATGGGTCGACCGCAAAGATGCTGGCGCAGGCCGCCGCTTGTCTGGCGCAAGATGTCCCGGAGGATACAAAGGGTGGTTTCTGGACACCGGCTTCGGTATTGGGCGATAAACTCATCGAACGATTGCGTAAGCACGCCGGCCTCACATTTGACCTTGAGTAGATAAGACGACCTTTTCACGTTATTACTCTGTGTAAGCCCGGCGGTCGGTGCATATTCATTGAGGATGGTGGTTGATCAAAATTTGATTAACTGGCTCGCTATTTATCGCTGAAATATCATCCGTTTTCGGGATAAAGTAGAGATCAGGCTAACATCCGCTTTGGAATAGACAATCGAGCGCACATAATCACCTAAAGACGACGTGACCAACCACCATTCAAAATGGCGTATCATTCTGAATGGCTTACCTCAAACATGGATATGCTTATCCGCTCTATCTTTCACGACCAGGCCTATAACGCCTAGTTGCAACTGCTTCAATCTCACGGCGATCAAACAACGCGGTACGCCACTTTTCCGAAGCAAAAAGCTTAGCTTGATCCGCATAATGGGGCGAGTTCCTATCCGATGTGGTATTTCCAAATTGATGGATGACGTTTGCACTCTGTTTGCCATTTCGGTCCCATTCAACCATCGCAATCCATGTATCACCAGCGATTGCATGTAGTTTTCCATCATCCCTGATTTCAGCAGGGTAGATAGCACGCAAAGTGTCTGATGCGCCGCTGACCGGCAGATTAAGGTCTCCGCGCACCAGCCGGTTGACCTCTCCCCATTCGGGATCAATACGGCCGTAATGTGTGTTGAGATATTCCACAGCCTCGCGAAACGCATTTAGTGGTTCGGGAGCCGGTATTTTTGTGAACCTTGCGGTAATTTCGTGGACAACGGTTAGGCCGCCAAGTGCTGCATGGCGATTTTTAATGTCCATTTGGCGATCCCAGGCAGCCAAATGTTTCGCCGCCGCTGCCAACTCTGGTTCAGCGCTCCAATCATGTTTAAGAACCGCTGTCACCACCTTGTCGGCCTGAGATCCTTTTGCATATCCCGTATCAAACTTTATCGCGAGCAGGGCAGCGCGATCGATTTTAGAAACCCCGTCCATCAGTTCCATGATGCGCAATGAGCGATTGGTTTGATCGGTTTGCAATCCCATCGATTTTGGAAAATCTTCTGGTTTCAAATTGTCCGGGCCATCGGTGGCGTCATATGGCTGGTTATTTGAGTTGAAGATAAAACCTGATTTTGGATTGAGCAATATCGGTACAGCGTCATAAGGGCGATAGCCGTCCCAAATGAGATCGGAGCGATCGCCGGGCATGTCCTTCGTCCAATCCCAACCTTCGATGCGATTGGGATATTGCCCGTTATGGATGAATGCGATCGTCCCCTCTCTATCGGCGTAAATATAGTTAATGCTAGGCAATGCATTCATCGACATAGCCGCATTAAATTCTTCCCAGTTTTTTGCTTTGTTGAGTTTTAGCCGTTGCTCGCTTTGGCGCATTTCGCCCATACCTGCGTAGCGGATCGCAAAACTGCCCTTTTCAGATTGAATCACAGGACCATGCTTGGACCGCAAAACATCTCGCTTTGCTGTATAGGCGAATGGTCCAAATATTTTGATTCTGATCTTGGCGGTCTTAACTTCGAAGTCCTCCCATTTGCCATCAAGCTTATATTGTTTTTCATTCTCCGGATTGATCACAAGTTTATAGACGTCGCTTAGATCAGGATTACTGACCGTGTTCGCCCAGCCAAGATCGCGGTTAAACCCATGCAATACCATAGGTGATCCAGGAAACATGCCGCCCTGGATATCCAAACCCTCTTCGGACACCATATGTGCTTCCCACCAGGCAACGGGACCCTCCATCGGTTGATGAGAATTGATCATCAAACGCGTGGCGCCATCACCTGAGCGTGATGGTGCGACGGCAAATGCGTTTGATCCGCGTGGTGGCGCCCGACGCGGAGAAACCATCCATGCCGTTTCCCCGGTTCCGGGGTCGAGTGCTATTTCCGCCATCCGATCATCGGAAAACAGTTCCAGCAATGTGCCATCCAAGCCATAGAAGAAGGGCGTTTTAAACAGGGAGCCAGCGATGACATCTTTGCTTTTAAAGGGTGCGAGACCAGGCATTATCTTGTCCGGATTTTCAGCCGCGAATAGGTTCAACCCAGCGACATAGGCATCGGCGATTGCTTTGACCTCAGCAGAAACTTCGCTTTCATATTTGGCATCGACCGTATCCCAAACGTCAAAAAGGGCGACAATGTAATCGGTAGGTGCTCCGTCGCTGCCTTTATATCTAGCCAACAACCCACGCGTCGCGGCGACACTTTCCTGAATTGTCAGAAAATCATCTTCGGCATGGGCGTAGGCCACACCAAATGTAACGTCTGCATCCGTTTTTCCATAGATATGCGGGACGCCATAGTTGTCGCGAATAATCTCCGCATCATATTTATCCGCATCAGCTGATAGAATTTCCGACGAAGGATTATCCGGCAGAGGATCCCACAAAAAAACCGCTGCTGCGAATAGGCCAAGGAACAGCAGGACGCCGCTCCATTTTAGTCCGCGCTTCCATTGCATTTTTATTGACCCACACTTCATTTATTTTCCAGCTTGCAAAGCATAGTTAGCATGAAGAAAAGTGCAATGCTCAGAGCGGTAAATGACTCGCTTTTGCGATGCCGGAGCCACGAATTCTAATGTTCGCTATGGGCGCAAAAGAGGACAGGCTGATTTTATCATTTCCGCAGTTTGAAGCCTTCAAATATTGTCCAATAGATGAGGAATTTCACTGTTTCATTTGCGAGTATACGTTGGTGATCCAAATCGATTAGTTTCTGCCAGAAGATATAAACCCGACTTTAATCTGGAGAATTTTTATGGCTGAAGCCTTCTTTGAACACCCGTTCTTGACGGGCCACCATACACCAAACCGTATGGAAGTGGATGCACCAGATCTGATTGTTGAGGGTGAACTTCCTGATGACTTGGAAGGCATTTTTTATCGCAATGGGGCTGAACCGGCTTATCCGCCCCGGGAAGGCGATTACCATTGGTTCGACGGTGATGGGATGGTTTATGCCTTCCATATCGTCAATGGACGCGTTTCGTTGCGCAATCGCTGGGTGCGCACAGAGAAGCTCGAAATGGAATTGGAATATGGTAGGCGCCTGTTCGGCCTTTTAGGTAACCCAATGACTGCTGATCCGTTGGCACAGGGAAAGTTGTACAATACCGGTAACACTAACGTCATACTACACGGCGGTAAATTACTCGCCCTGATGGAAGGGGCCCCAGCGGTTGAAATGAATCCGACGAGTTTGGCGACCGTGGGGGAAGAGCATTATGGTGGCACTATTACAACTACTTTTAGTGCGCATCCCAAGGTTGATCAATTTTCGGGGGAAATGATCAACATGGGCGGAATGCTATATGGCCCAGAGGGTAAGCCGCAGCTCCGCTATGACGTTATCAATAGTGATGGCAAGCCGACTAAAACTGAATTTGTAGATATGCCGCATTCGACATTGATGCACACACATTTAGTAAGCGAAAATTGGGTGGTCTTTCCGGTCATGCCGATTGACTTAAGCCCCGCCCGTGCTGCGAACGGCGGTCCGATGGTTGCCTGGGTAAACAACCGGCCCAGCAAATTGGCGCTGATGCCGCGAAATGGCACCGCGGATCAGGTGCGCTGGTTGGAAATGAACCCGCGTCATATGTATCACGAACTTAATGTCTGGGAAGAAGGCGACAAGTTGATCGCGGATGTTGCAACCGCAGCAGGTACAGGCCTTTACCCTGATGAAGATGGTAACAAACTAAGCCATGCAGAAAGCAAATTGAGTCTGAGACGCTGGACGATTGATCTAAGCGGCAAGACCGATGATGTGAAGGAAGAAGTTTTGAACGGAAGGGACATTCAATTCCCGCGCCCTGATGATCGTCTGATGACCCGGAAAACCCGGCATGGCTATTCAAACGTAAATCTCCACTCTATCGATGGCCGGGTAGACGGTATGGATGGAGTGATCCATTTCGATACCGCCACGGGCGAAGAGGATATCTATCATTTCGGCGACGGTGCTGCTGTGGGAGAATTGATATTTGCTCCGCGGAAGGGGTCGACTGATGAGGCCGATGGCTATGCTATGACAATGGTTCACCGTCCTAACAGCGTGACCAGCGAGCTCGCGATCTTTGCGGCGAAGGATATATCGGCAGGCCCCATTGCGACTGTTCTCATTCCCTTTCGCGTACCTTCGGGATTTCACTGCAATTATTATGCGTCGGATAGCGCGCTTTATCAGCAAGCTATTGGGGGTTAGTCGGCAAGTCCGCTCATCAACGAATATTTGACTTCAAGATATTCATCGATGCCATAATGTGAACCTTCACGGCCGATGCCGGATTCCTTTATACCGCCAAAAGGGGCCAACTCGCTGGACAAAATCCCATCATTGGCCGCGACCATGCCATATTCCAGCTTTTCTGTAACGCGCCATACACGTCCCAAGTCACGGGCATAAAAATAAGCAGCCAACCCATAAGGAGTGTCATTGGCAATTTTAATGGCCTCTTCTTCGTCGGTAAAGCGGATCACCGACACAATCGGACCGAAGACTTCTTTCTGTGCAATTTCCATATCTTGCGTAACATCGGTCAACACGGTTGGGGAATAATATAGCTTGCCAAGGTCATGCGGCTTGCCGCCGACGATGGGTTTTGCTCCTTCTGCAAGTGCATTATGGACCAATGCAGACACCCCTCTCATCGCCTTTTCCGAAATAAGTGGTCCAATCTGCGTTCCTTCGGCGGCGCCATCACCGACTTTCAATGCAGCAGTTCGTGCTACGATCCGTTCCAAAAATGCGTCATAAACACCGTCTTGGATGAGGACGCGGTTGGCACAGACACAGGTTTGACCAGCATTGCGGAATTTGCTCGCCATCAACCCTTCGATGGCGGCATCAAGGTCCGCGTCGTCGAACACGATGAATGGTGCATTGCCGCCCAATTCAAGGCTGAGCCGCTTTAGCGTGCTCGCAGATTGCGACATCAGCAACTTACCTACTGCAGTAGAGCCGGTGAAGCTTAATTTGCGAATGGTTTTACTCTCGCAGAACAATCGTCCCATGGCTTCGGGATCGGTGGTGGGGACAACGCGGAAAAGGCCGTCAGGCAATCCTGCCTGTTTAGACATATCCTCGAGAACCAGAGCCGATAATGGCGTCAGTTCGGCCGGCTTTAAGATTATTGAGCAGCCCGCTGCAAGAGCCGGGGCCACTTTGCGCGTTATCATTGCAACTGGGAAGTTCCATGGAGTAATAGCTGCACAGGTTCCGACCGGCTGCTTCAGGACCAATATGCGCTTACCGTCCGCAAAACTCGGAATAACGTCACCATATGTGCGCTTCCCTTCTTCTGCGAACCATTCAACAAAGTTCGCGCCATACGCGACTTCACCCATAGATTCAGCAACTGGTTTGCCGCATTCAGCGGTTATGATTTGTGCCAGTTCTTGTTGATGAGACATTATGAGATCAAACCAACAACGCAATATTTTGGCTCGCTCCTTTGCTGGACGCGCCGCCCAAGCGTGGCGAGCAATATCCGCTTCATCAATGATTGCGGCAACAGTCTCCGGATTGAAACTCCGGACATTGCCGATCAGTGATCCATCGGCGGGATTAGTTACAGCCAATTGACATAGAGCGTTGTCCGATGTGAGAAGGTGAGGTTTTAGAAGCGATTCCATGGTGTCCAATCCAACGCCGCTCAGATGGTTAAAATAATGTAAATTTTGGAAGCAGCCTATGGGAGACCATACATGAAGAGCCTCTATCCAATCACTCGCCAATTTGAATAGGGGCGTAATCTCTAATGTCCACTTTCGGACAGCAGAGCAGACAGCTCCACACTTTCCTTCGGTAGTGACCAATTTCATTGTATCATCAGGAGATATTATTTGTGATTGGTATTGTAAATCCGAACACCCTACCAAACCAAAAGCCAAAAGAAGACTGAATCTCCTTACCATCTCAATGATTGCTTATTCCGATTGTCAGCAACGAAGTTTCGGCCAACCCGTGACATCAAGGTTTCATAAGCTATTCGCTAAATTTTTTCTGCGATCATTTTTACTTTGTATCGCAGCACCCTGAGCAATCATAGTCACTTTTAATGTCCGCTTTTGCGCCCAAAGCAGACACTAGCCTTACGTCTGCTTTATCCAGAAAGCGGACATTAGCAATCTACGAATTAGACTAGCCAGTAGCAAATATTTTTGCATTTCTTTTCCTTTCATTCAGGCGGCGCGAAACTGAAGTGCAAACAACCTCAGAAAATTGAGTTATGCTGACCACCGTCAATAACGATATTCTGACCAACGATGAAGCGCGCTAACTCGCTGCACAGGAACGCTGCCATCGGCGCAAGATCATCAGCTTGACCAGAAAATCCAGCCGGAATTTTATTGTTCGCTACAAAATGCTCCCGGACGATTTCGGGTTCAGGTTCGAGCCCGAATGCTTCTGCGTAATGTCCCATAATTTCTGAAGCACCTTCGGTCTGGAACATGCCGGGGAGCAGGTTATTCATGATAACGCCGTGCGGCGCGACTTCTCGTGAAACACTAGCGGTATAGTTGAGAAGTGCGGACCGTGCGGGCCCGGACATCAGACGCCAGATCATAGGGTTCTTGGCTGAGAAAGTGGCTATGTTGACAATCCTCCCCCAGCCTTTTTCTTTCATGACCGGGATGTAGTTGCGCATAATCTCCATCGGACCAATTAAAGCTGTTTCGATAGATTCTCGCCACATTTCAGGGGTGACTTTCAGGAAATCTCCGTTGGGAGGCGGCGGCTTGATGGTAATGGAAAGAATGTCAGGATCTGAACAAGCGGCAAACAATGCCGCGCGGCCTTCTTCTTTCGAAGAATCGGCAACCACTGGGGTCACCTTCGTGCCGTATTTCTCAGAGATCTCCTTGGCAGCCTGAACCAGTCGCTCCTCGCGCCTCGCCGTGATGTAAAGCTCGGCACCAGCCTCAGCTAAACGTTCCGCTGTTGCCCGGCCCATTCCGGCGCTTCCGCCAGCCATGATCGCTTTCTTTCCTTTGATCTGAAGGTCCATCTACAGTCTCCTCTTGTTGGTTTAATTGGGTCAAATAGGTTTGTTGTTCATTTGGCTGAGCTAAGCCGCAATCCTGCTTCATCGAGACGCCAGCGCAGCGTATCAATCCGGTCTTGACCGAAAAATGGCTCTCCGTTGAACACCATCGTCGGCACGCCCCAGTGTCCAGCTTGTTCCAAAAGCTCATGGTTTTTCGCGATCTCGGCTTTGCCGTCATATCGTTCGACAGCGGCTTCCATGTCGGCGAGGTCCAGACCGGCTTTAGCGGTGGCACGCGCCAAATGATCACTTTCGTGCCAATCAACTGTTCCACCCCACAGCAGTAGCGCCACCTGATAGGCAAAATCGATGCCCTTGCCGCGTCGTTCGGCCTCGATGCCAAGTGTTGATAGTCGCCAGATATAGGGTTGCTCTTCCGGAACTTCGAAGGTTTCCCTGTCTTGAATTACGGGATCTGGTTTGGGCCATGACATCGGAAGTCCAAGGAACTTCCCGCGCCGATATGAATCCATCACAATATATTGCGGGCGTTTTTTGTCGTTTGCATCAAACACCGCTGCTTTAGCGCGCAAGGCGATAGGCAACACAGGCCGCAATGCCACCGAAACGTCATAATCCTCACGCAATCGCAAAAGGTCTGGCGTAACCAGATAGGAATAGGGGCTTCTGAAGGACCAGAAGACGTCAATATTGTGCGGCATGATTCTTTCTCCTCGACATTATTTCCGGGCTTGCTCGATTCCAATTGAGAGTGCGGTTCATGACTGCGCTGTCGCCGTCATTTTGCGCGCAACCCGTTCAGCAATCATCACGCAACCAAGATAAGTGTTGCCGGAAGGGATGGTGGGCATCACAGAAGCGTCCACGACCCGGAGACCTTCAATTCCCCGGACGCGGCAATCTGCATCCAGCACCGAGCCCATCGGGCAGGTTCCGGCCATATGTCCGTAGCTAACTGTGTTTCGCTCAAACGCCACAGCAACTGCATCCTCTGCTCTGAGATCGTGAGGGGTCTCTGGTTGGCAACCTAAAGCTAGCGCAGCGCTAGAAGTTTCCCACGCAGCCAGGCGTTCAAATGCGTGACCCAAGCGCGCAACATCGTCACTGGGTAGTGTCGGTGCGGTGACAACTGGCTCGGTCTCTGAGGGACCGCCAAGTCTTACCTTGCCGTTCCCGGACGAGCGCAGAAGAAAAACACCCATTGTGAATGTGGTCGGCCCATCTTTGCTGGAAGGCGCAACCGGGAAAAGATGATAGTCAACATCCCGACCATTCGACGCGCCGATATACAGGGATTGCGCTGGTCCTGCGATGCCCTCACGCGGACTTTCATGCCGGTAGCGTATGCCCGGACCGAGATGGTCGCTAAGCGTTTCACCAACCGGCAAGTTAGCCTGTACAGCAATGTCGTGACCCGCCAAATGATCAGCCGGACCAATGCCAGATCGCATCAGCAAGATCGGAGACCACAAAGCGCCAGCCGAGATCACAACCTCATCAGCTTCAACCTCTTCGCCGTCTTCGAGCGTGATTCCGGTGGCCCGCCCAGCGTCAATATTGATTCCAATGACCTTACAACCGCTGCGTATTTCAAGGTTTTCCCGCTGACGCACATCGGCGGTGAGATATGCACGGCTGGTTGTCAGTCGATTGGTATCGGCATCAATTGTTACTGGGAATATTCCAATGCCGGGTAATTGCGTAGAGTCATTTATATCGTCGACGATCGGACTATCTGTCTCCACCATACCATCATAGAAGGCGGTCTGTGCGCGGGACATTTCGTCTCGCTGCCAGCGACGAACGGTGAGAGGGCCGCTGTCGCCATGTATAGGGCTCGATCCGAAATCCAGATCATTTTCTGCCGCAATGAAGGTATCTACAACATCGTTCCAGCCCCAACCTTCAAGCCCCGAAGCTGCCCAGCCATCATAGTCTTCTGGCAAGCCGCGCAATGTGGCCAATCCATTGACAGCTGAGGTTCCGCCCATCACGCGTCCCTGAAGCGCTGGAATAATACCTGCTTCACCCTGCATCCCAACCATCGCTACGGGTGAAGCACCCTGCCAAGCCTCCGGAGCGCGCGAAGGATCCAACACTGAAGACCCATAGACATCGTCATCCGGCCCCGCTTCAAGCAGCGTTACAGAGATATCAGATGCTTCACTGAGACGCGCCGCCAGCACTGTTCCAGCCGTTCCGCCGCCAACTATGATGATATGCTTCTGTTTCATTTACCGTTCCGCCATCTCTCTATTTCCTGCTTGCAGAATCGCGAGTAATTAGGTAGTGATACCTAGAGTTAGGTAAAACATGCTAATTTAGCAACCCTTTTTTGAATTTCAGGAAGAGTAAGCTCTGATGAAAACACGTTCGGCCACAGCCATTCGGATACTTGAAGCCAGCCGTAAGCTTTTTAATGCCAAGGGATATGCAGCGACTTCAGTGACCGAGATCGCGGCATCCTTAGGCATTTCTCAAGGTAATTTGACCTATCATTTCAAGACCAAGCGCGACCTAGCGATGCAGCTAGAGGCGGATGTCCTGCAAGTGATGAAAGCCCGCCGTGCGAACCTCAATCCCGGAACTCTGGCCGACGATTATGTTGAGCATTTGCTGTTTGGAATGGAGCTAACATGGAACAATCGGTTTCTGATGCGAGACCGTATGCAATATGCGGGTGCTCCAATTGGTCGGCGTCCCGACTCCGAGTTAATGGCCGATTTTTACGAGCTCACATCGTTGCTGGTGCGGATCAGGGAGCAGAATATGTTCACCAAGGACACCGCACCGGATATTGATGTGCTTGCCAGATCACTCTGGATAGTGAGCCGCTACTGGATTGATTATCTGCGTGAACTTGAAGGATTGACTGAGATCAGCTGGGCGGATCAAGAACGCGGGATACAGCACCATTTCGCGATCCTGCTTCCCAGTTTGAAACTATCGGCCAGACGTGAGTTCAAAGCAGCACTGGACCAAGCATCTAGTCATTCGAAAATTCGTGAAGTCGGCAGTCATCGAAAGGCCGCGACCGGGCCGCTCTTGCATGAGCAGTCTGTGTCGCACCCAATAGATCAACAAGGAGTGGAAAATGCAGAATGATATTGTGCAGGATGGCCAGTATACCATCCATGGGATGTTCTGTTCCTACTTCACCAAGAAGCTGGAAACCTATTTCCGGGTAAAGGGAATTCCCTATAAGTTTGTCGAGATGGATGCGCCGGGATTTGCGCAATCTTCGCAAAAAGTGGGCGTGATGCAACTTCCTTTGGTCGAGTGTCCAGACGGCAGCTGGATTTGCGATACCACTCCTATTATCCAAGAGTTTGAAGCCGACCCTTCTTTGATATTGCTTCGACCCAAAGACCCGTTAGCAGCATTTTGCAGCTACTTTCTGGAAGACTGTTTCGATGAATGGCTCTGGGCACCTGCACTCTATTATCGTTGGGCATTCCCAATGGACGAAATCCGGCGGAGCGAAGAGTTTACTTATACAATCGCGGCCAACGGGTTCAAATTTCCTCGCTTCATTTTGCGACGCATTTTGACCTTTCGCCAAAAGGCCGTGCACCTAAAAGCAAACGGTATCAACAGCCCCGCCCATGCTCGGCACATTGAAGAGCTATATCTTGAACTGCTCGACTTGTTGCAGCCGATACTGAAAAAGCGCCCGTTTCTTTTCGGGGATCGTCCGTGTGAGGCAGATATTGGTCTGCAAGGTCCGGTATTCCCGCACTTCGCCAATGACCCGACTTCGCAAGAAATCATGCAGGTGCGCGCGCCTCATGTATTCCGGTGGGTTGCCCGGCTCTGGTCAACGCGGCCAGAAGAACTGACCGCTACAGATGAGATCGCTTCCGTACCGGACGACCTCAAGCCTCTTATGCAAAAGTTCGCAGGTGAATATCTTCCCTATCTAGTCGCGAATAGACAAGCGTTTCAGACAGGCGAAGAGCGCACACAATACAAGCTAGGCGGCCTCAATTGGGATGTGGTGACAGCTCCTTACCGCGTCTATTGTCTGGCGCAGCTGCAACAACGCTTTCAGGCGTTGAGCAATGATGAACAAATGAAGTGCAGCGAGTTTGTTGGGGAAGAAGCTATCTCCATTTTAAGCGGAGAGATTTTCTGCCCACCAGAAATGCAAAACGTCACCGCAGCTAAGCCTGCCAAACTAGCGGCAGACAATGTAGTTTCCCGGCATTGGCAAAAGAAGTCATGGTTTGAAAGCTATCTCGAATCTTCAAGAATGGATAGCGAATTGAAGCGCCTTCCCGAGATCAAGGAAGAAGGCTCAGACTGGTTGCCAATCTATTTCAAACATCATCGAGCGAAGTAAGTTCAGTTGGCGTGGGCTAGCAAGAGATTCTAGTGTCCGCTTTTGCGCCCATAGCGGACATTAGAAGTGGCACAGCTTCTAACCTATAGCTTCACCGTAATCTCTTTTTTGCAACAGCATAGACATGTGTTTCAGGGTATTGATCAAGCTCCAAATGCATAAGCGATAGCCCGTTATCCAGCAGAATTTGGACATTTTCAGTTATCCCAATCGTGCTGTGATAAAAGCTATCACCACGCCATTCGCTTGTGTCGCCGCCTGATCCATCTCCAAAAGTATAAATTAGAACGCCATCGTCATCCAGTAGCTGGCATAGTTTTGTGACAACTGGCTTGTGCATGTCGAGTGGCAGATGAAAGATGCTGTCCCATGCCACAATAAAGTTGAACTTCTTTGACGTTTCCCACGAACAAATATCTTGATGAATGAAATTTTCTTTAGGGTGATTGAACATAGCCAATCGGACCATCTCCTCAGATACATCCAGGCCAGTAATTTTATACCCTTTAGACTGCAATATGCGAACAAACCGTCCGCCTGCGCCGCATCCTACATCAAGCGCCGTTCCGCCCTCTGAAGCGTAACTGACTGCCTTTTCGAACTGTTCAACTCCATAGCTGGAATTAATGTGGCGATCATTCCACCATTGCGCGATTTTATCATATTTCTTGCCAAGAACTCGCGGATCCATAGTTTGGCCTTTTCATATAGAAAATGAGCTATGAATCTGGATACCAGCTTCTATTGAATGTTGAAGCGCAAACTTAACATCGTGGAACGACGGTGCCAATGTCCTTCAATCGGGATAGCCCGGCTCTCCACGGCAATCATCGTCTAGCTCGCCATCGTCATTATAGCCGTCGCAATTATCGTCCTTGTCGATGAAATAGCCCGCTGCGGCTCCGGCCGCAGCACCAATGGCGGCTCCTTTCAGGGCGTCATCTGTGTCACCGGTTACTGCGCCGATAATTGCGCCGGTTGCCGCGCCGGCTGCAGCACCTTCGCCGGCATAGTTTCCCGCACAGGCCGATAGCGATAGGGTCGACACAGCCGCAACCGAAAGGATGGATAGTTTTTTCGCAAATGGTCGCATGAACATACTCCTGAGATTATCTGCCCCCGTAATATAGCCCATAAGCCCGGTGGCCGCGGTCTGGTTGCTGAACAGCTGCAGTTTTTCAGATGAACGGTATTGCCATTGCGATGACCGCCAACATTTTCTCATTTTGAGATGAATGACCCCCTATCGATAAGCCAAAGGGGCTGCGCAAAAATTCTAAACGTCTGCTGAAGCGGATCTTGTTGTTAGACCGTCGATTCAAGAAAATGCGGCTCCCCTCTAAAATGATCCTTGCCGCCGCTTCCTTTCCTCTGCCAATAGACGCTCAGGACATAGGGGACCAAGGCGCATGATATCAGCAATCGGATTAATCGGCGGGCTCGCGCTGCTCATCTATATGACGGTGAAAGGCGTAAACATATTGATCGCCGGGCCGATTGCCGCCGCGATTGTTGCGATGACCAGCGGGCTGGCATGGTTGCCGCCTTTGGCCGCCGAGGGCGCGCCGGATTTCGCCACCGCCTATATGGATGGCTTTGTCAGCTTCTTCAAAAGCTGGTTCTTCATGTTCCTGCTCGGCGCGATTTTTGGAGAAATCATGGGCGCCTCGGGCGCTGCGGCCAGCGTTGCCCACTGGGTTATCGAGAAAATCGGGATCAAACATGCGGTGCTCGCCGTTGTCGCGGCCTGCGCTATCTTAACCTATGGCGGGGTTAGCGTTTTTATCGTCGCTTTCTCGGTTTATTCACTGGCAGTGCACCTGTTCCGTGAAGCCAATTTACCCAGGCGTTTCATTCCCGCCGCGCTCGCGTTTGGATCGGTCACCTTTACGATGACGACAGCAGGAAGCCCGGAAATCCAGAATTTGATCCCGATGGAATTTCTCGGCACCACAGCTTATGCGGGTTGGGAAGTCAGCTTGGTGGTCGCCATCTTCATGGCTGTTTCCGGTCATTTCTGGCTCAATTGGATGGTCAAACGCGCCGTCGCCAATGGCGAGACTTTTGTCGGACGAGAAACTGACGACACCAATACGGACTATGGCAACCTGCCCGCGCCGATTATTTGTTTATTGCCGCTTGTGGCGGTGCTCGGCATTTTCCTGATCTTCCAATATCCTCAAGACATGGGGCCATTATCCGCGATCTTGCCGCAAAACTCGCTTGATAAATGGGCGTTAGTCGCGGCCTTGGGTTCCGGCGCGATTGTCGCTTTGATCGTGGGTTACCGAAAATTGCGAGCCATGCCAGAAGCCTTCTCTCGCGGAGCCACCAGCGCGGTCGTGGCCATTACCAATACCTGCGCCGTGGTCGGTTTTGGAGCAGTCGCAAAGCTGTCCCCGGCGTTTCAAGAAGCCTTGATCATGGTACAGAATATCCCGGGAAGCCCGTTGATCGGAGCTGCCGTTGCTGTCACCGTCATTGCGGGGCTTACCGGGTCAGCCTCAGGCGGGCAGACCATCGCCCTGCCCTTGATTGCTCCGCATTACATGGACGTTGGCGCGCAGCCGGACGAACTCCACAGGGTCGTTGCAATATCTTCTGGCGCGCTCGATAGCTTGCCCCATAATGGTTATGTCGTGACCACCATCCGCGCTGTTTGCGGAGAAACGCATAAGGATGCCTATGGAGCGGTCGGCGCGCTGACGGTGATTATACCAGTTATCGGCACGATTATAGCGGTGGCGCTATTCACGATGTTCTAATAGAAAAGACCAGATGACCGTTACAATTCGCCAATATACTACCGCAGACAAGCAGGCCTATATCGCCCTCAATCTGGACTGGATTGAGGAATCCTTTACGGTGGAAAGCAGTGACCGGGACCAATTGGAAGAACTAGAAACCACCATTCTTGGAACCGGCGGACAGATCATCGTCGCCGAACTGGACGGCAATATCGTCGGCACTGGCGCGATTTTACCGCCCCATCATGATCCACAAGATGGCCGCAAATGGCTGGAGATCGTGAAAATGGCGGCTCAGAAAAATCTACGCGGACAAGGCATTGGTCGTGCCGTTCTGGAAGCATTGATTGCCGAAGGGCGAGCGATGGCCGCCGATGCTATCTGGCTGGAGACCAATAACGACCTGAAAGCCGCCATCCGTCTTTATGAACGGTGCGGCTTTCAGCATTTATCCGGCGATGAACTGTGGCCCACGCCTTATGCGCGCTGCAATGTACAAATGGTTTTGGAGCTATGACCGCTATTTGAGCCGCTCGATTTTGCCGGCTGCTTCATCGATAATCGCCGCGACATCGAGGATCTTCTCTGACCCCTTTTCCTCATCAGCCAGCCGAATACGGATCGCGCTTTTCAGATTGCCAACGGCGCGGCGGATGGATGCGCCGTCCACAGCTTGATCCATTTGCGCTATGCTCTCTAACCGAGCAAGAATATCAGCAACATGCTTTTCCTCTTCAGCCAGTAAAGTCGTTCCAGCATCAGCAATCGAATAGATTTTCTTGCCGCTATCGTCGACCTTCTCGTTGATAAGATCCATATCGGCCATCAACGTCAGCGTCGGATAGACAATGCCGGGACTGGGCGCATAATGCCCGCCAGTGAGCTCTTCAATCTGCTGAATCAGATCATAGCCATGGCGCGGTTCTTGCGAAACAAGATGAAGCAAAACCAGCCGCAGCTCTCCCCGCCGAAAAACCCGCGCACGGCGTTTGGCTTTGGCACCTTCAAAGGCAGCAGCGGCAAAGGCGCGAGCAAATTTTTGTCCATTCATAGCACCCCAACGCTTACCGCGCCGAGAACCAGAACCGCAATCACTATAGTTTGAATATCGCATAAAATTTCCTTCTTTTTATATCTAAGCTGTGTCTAAGATATATCTTTAAAATAGATATGCAACAGCTGCCCGTGCGAAAAGTCGCTAACAAGTTAAGATAAAAAGGAACTTTCAGAGAATGCGAGAGATATTTACTCAGGCTTCTTCGCGACACCCACAAAGGCTGGCCGCAACAAGCGGTCCTTGATCACATAACCGGCCTGCATCTCCTGCACGACGGTTCCCGGCTCATGCTCGTCGGTTGGAATTTCGACCATCGCCTGATGCTGGTTTGGATCGAGCGGCAAGCCCACAGAGGCAACCCGCTTGATGCCGTTTTTCTCAAACACGGTTTCCAATTCGCGGCCCGTCGCTTCAATGCCGTTGATCAGGCCTTTCCACTTTTCTTCGTCTTTCACTTCAGCGGGAATGGCTGCCAGGGCGCGCTGGAGATTATCGGATACGCTCAGAATATCGCGAGCAAAGCCGGTGGCGGCATAGGCTTTGGCATCCTGCGCGTCTTTTTCTAGCCGGCGACGAACATTCTGGGTTTCAGCCTGTGCATAGAGAGCCTGTTGCTTCGCTTCCGCCAGTTCATTTTCAAGGCCTGCGATACGCTCTTCCAAAGACGGTTCATCAGACGCGTCGTCGCCGCCTTCTTTCAGGCCCTCGGGCACGCCCTCCAACTCCGCTGCTGCGGCTTCGTCCAGTTTCGCTTCTTCATTTTCTTGCGGGTTCGTATCGCTCATTATTTCGTCACTCATTTCAATAATCTAGATAGGGTTTGGGCTGTAAAGTCTACCATGGGTACGACGCGGGCATAGTTCAAGCGGGTGGGGCCAATAACCCCAACCACGCCGACCACCTGTCCGTCGCCATCTTTATAGGGCGCCGCTATCACAGATGAGCCGGAAAGCGAGAATAATTTATTCTCCGCACCAATAAATATTTTCGCTGCCTCAGCGTCGCGGGCATTATCGAGCAAGCGGGCGATTTCCTGTTTGCCCTCCAGCTCGTCGAGCAATTGCCGTACCCGGTCGAGATCTTCCAGCGCACTGTCCTCGAGCAAGTTAGCCTGCCCGCGGACGATGAGCACTGGCCGTTTCGAAGGGTCCTGCGTCCACGTTACAAAACCGCGCTGCACGAGGTCTTCCGACGCCTTGTCAATCGCCATGTGTCCGGCTTGAATATCTTTATCTATCCGCAACAAGGCATCAGACAGAGTCATCCCGCCAAATTGCGCGGTGAGGTAATTACTCGCCTCTATCAGCGCGGATTCCGATATACCGATGGGCAGATCCAGAACCCGGTTTTCCACGCCCCCATCCTGACCAACGAGGATAGCCAACCCCTGCCCTTCAGATAATTTCACGAAACTGAACTGTTTGAGCAAAGGTTCGCGCTTAGGCACCATCACCAGACCAGCACAGGCAGACAAGCCGGACAAAATGGCCGTGGTTGCAGACAGAGCTTCTTCAATCGGTCCTTGGTCATTGATTTGCGATTCAATCGCCTCGCGCTCTTGCCGCGAGGGCTCCGCCGCCTGCATCATCCCGTCAACAAACAGGCGCAATCCCATTTCCGTCGGTATACGCCCTGCGCTGGTATGCGGGGCAGCTAACAAGCCAAATTCTTCAAGATCCTGCATGACATTGCGGATCGAGGCGGGAGATAGTTCTAAACCGGGAGCTTTGGAGATAGTACGCGAGCCGACCGGTGAACCATTGTCGAGATAAGACTCTACCACCACGCGGAAAATATCCTGCGCGCGCGTCGTCATTTCGGTGATGGGTGTGGTTGTCATTGTTTATCTACGCCATCCCTTGACTCTGATTTGAACCATTCATCGTCTGCAATTCCTTGCTTCAATTCACTCACATATTTGAAATAGGATGATCTTAGTTTTTTTGTGACGGAGTTTTGGCAACCGGTATCGTAGAAGGCATGGCGTTCTTTGCCATCGGAATATTTCCACGTCACAAACATTGCTGTGTGATCCGTTATTCGATGTTTGCAGTCAAAGCCCATAGTGAAATCACCCAAAATCTCATTTTCTATTTGGTTTTCGGGAAATGCCCTTATTTCAAGTAAGCGAAGACTTTGCTCTACAAAGGCGAAATCTTCAGATCCGCTTTTGATCATAGCTCGTCTTCCTATTCCAAAAGGCTTATCAGGTTCACTGCTGTCCTCAAAAATACTGCTTTTACCGGGTGATTTTGACAACTCTAACTCGCCACCACCTCCCCAAATGGAACCTTCGGAAACAAATATGTGCTCTGCTTCACCCAAGTAAGGATTGTAAACAGAATCAGCACAAGAAGAGACCGCCATCAAAACAAGAATCATTATCCCAATTCTCATGGAGCTATTATCCGAGTTAAATTCATTTGGCTCATCTACACAACCTAGCTACGAGACCCCTTCAAAGCCACAGGAGAATCACATATGCGCCCATCAGGACGCGCGCTCGACGAGATGCGCGCTATTAGTATCGAGACCCAATTCACCAAACATGCAGAGGGGTCTTGCCTGATCAGCTTTGGTGATACCAAGGTCATTTGCACCGCCAGTATCGAAGAGCGCATTCCACCTTGGCTTCGCGGCAAAGGTGAAGGCTGGGTCACGGGTGAATATTCGATGTTGCCCCGCGCAACAAATACCCGCAATTCCCGCGAAGCCGCGCGCGGCAAACAATCTGGCAGGACACAGGAAATTCAACGTCTTATTGGACGTTCTCTGCGTGCCGTGGTGGACATGAAGAAACTCGGCGAGCGCCAGATCACGGTCGATTGCGATGTTATTCAGGCCGATGGCGGCACACGGACGGCTTCGATCAGCGGCGCGTGGGTAGCCTTGCGACTGGCTGTCAACGGACTGCTTGATGAGAAACTGATCAGCGAAGATCCGATCGAACAGAAAATCGCAGCGATTAGCTGTGGAATCTATAACGGCAATCCGGTGCTCGACCTCGACTATGATGAGGACAGTAATGCCGGGGCTGACGCCAATTTCGTGCTGACCGGCGATGGCAATATCGCCGAAGCGCAGGCAACGGCGGAAGGCGAGACCTTTGATGACGAAGGTCTGATGCGCTTGATGCGGCTTGCCAAAATCGGCTGCAGCCAAATTTTCGAGGCGCAGGATAAAGCGGTCTCCTAAGAACGCCGATGACCAAGCACCGTAAACTCTCTCCGGGCAAGCTGATCATTGCCAGCCATAATCAGGGCAAGGTGCGAGAAATTCGCGCCTTGCTGGCTCCTTTTGGCATCGAACCGGTGTCGGCCGGAGAGTTGAACTTGCCGGAGCCGGAAGAGACCGGAACGACCTTTGCCGAAAACGCGCTACTTAAGGCACGCGCCAGTGCGAAGAGCAGCAATTGCGTCGCGCTATCCGACGACAGCGGGCTCTGCGTTACCGCTCTCAATGGCGCGCCGGGCGTCTATACTGCCGATTGGGCCGAAGCCGACACCTATGAAGGTGGACCGGGTCGCGACTGGTATATGGCAATGGGCAAGGTCGAAGGAAAGCTGGCAGAATTAGGCCCGGATACGGACCGCAGCGCTTATTTTGTCTGTACCCTCGCCCTCGCCTGGCCCGACGGACATTCCGAAATTTTCGAAGGCCGCGTGCAAGGCAATCTGGTTTGGCCACCGCGCGGCACATTGGGTTTTGGCTATGATCCAGTCTTCCAACCTGTTGGTTTTGAGCAAACCTTCGCAGAGCTTGATCCACAGCAGAAACATGACATGAGCCACCGCGCCGATGCGTTCGACAAGCTCGTCAAAGCCTGTTTCGACTGAACCCGTTTATCAGGGAACCGTTCGGCCAATGAAATTGCCCGGCGGACTATAGCGGCACACCAAAACATCCCGTTGGCTGTTACTGGCAAGGCCGCAACCTATCTTGGTCGTGCTTCGCCAGATGATCTGGGTATAGTGACCGACATCCTGCCAACGGCCTGTTGTACTAACGTCGGGGAAAGTCCCGGCGACGAAAAAGCGCTTTTCGTCAATCCATCCGTCAACCATATCCTGAAAGGTAAAGGCACTGGCTGTTCCGGCCCATAGATTTTCGCCCTGATTGGGTCGCGCAGAGCCCGGGCTATGTTCAAATCGACCATTGGCGATCAATGTTTCTGCATAGTCCAAGGCCGCCGCGTTAAGCGCAGCATCAAGTTCGACCGGAGGAACGCCAACTTCGGCGCGGGCGGCGTTGTGAGAAGCCAGCATGACGTCCAGCATCGTACTGCCCGGTGGTGATGGGGTGGGCGTCGGCGTTGGTGTGGGGGTCGGAGTGGGCGTCGGTGCTGGAGTTGGCGCGGGCGTTGGCGCAGGGGTCGGAGCAGGCGCTGGGGTTGGAGCCGGGCTAGGCGCTGGGCTCGGAGAGCCGGGAAGCGTGACCTGCGAATTGCTGCTGCCGCTTTCGCCGCCGCAACCAACCAGCAAAACCAGCATTGCAGCTTGCACGACTGTTCTGGGATACCTACTAACACGCCGATGTTTCACGCTTCATCCTCCACTGTTTCTGCAAAGCCGACGGACCGGAATGGACTGGCCCTCTATATTCATTGGCCATTTTGCATCGCCAAATGTCCCTATTGCGACTTTAACAGCCATGTCCGCGATCAAGTGGACCACGATGCATGGCAGACAGCCCTCCTTCTTGATCTCAGGCATGAATATAAAGTTAATGGGAACAGGCAGATAAGCTCGATTTTCTTCGGCGGTGGCACTCCGTCGCTGATGGACCCTCGGCTCGTCGCTATGCTGATAGAAGAGGCCAGCGCTCTATGGGGTCTGGTCAACCATTGCGAGATCACTCTAGAGGCCAATCCATCCTCGGTTGAAGCCAGTCGGTTTGCCGACCTTGCCCTTGCAGGTGTGAACCGGGTTTCATTGGGAATACAATCACTTGATGACGAAACATTGGAATTTCTGGGCCGCGCCCATGATGTCCAGGAAGGGCTGGCTGCGCTCCAAACCGCACAACAGAATTTCGCCCGCGTCAGCTTTGACCTGATTTATGCACGGCCCAACCAATCTCTCGAAAATTGGCAGTCAGAATTGGAAGAAGCGCTGCGCTTTGGCACCGATCATCTGTCACTTTATCAACTCACCATTGAACCCGGGACCCGTTTTGAAACATTGGTTCGCACCGGCGCGCTGATCCCTGCCGATGATGATCATTGCGCCGATATGTTTGAACTGACGCAGCAACTCACCAACTCCGCCGGCCTGCCCGCTTATGAGATAAGCAACCATGCAAGACCCGGTCAGGAAAGCCGCCACAATCTGACCTATTGGCGCTATGACGACTATGTCGGCATCGGCCCCGGCGCGCACGGACGACGGCTGAACACGGCGACGGAACGGCATAAGAAGCCAGAGAATTTCCTCTCCGCTGTCGAGCGCAACGGCAATGGCTTGAAAGTCGAGCAGGCTTTGTCGCCACAGGTGCGGGCGATGGAAGCTTTGATGATGGGACTGCGTTTGGCGGAGGGCGTTGATCTGGCAGCGTTGGAGGACAAGACTGGGCTGGCGGTTAAGGAGATGATCGAGCTACCGCAGATCCAGAAACTAGCTGAAATTGGATTTATTGAATCGTCCGCTGACCGACTGGTGATAACGCCAAAGGGCATGCCTCTGCTCGATGCCATATTGCCAAAGGTTATTTCTGATGGGCTCCGCATTTGATGCGGCTTCTATCTTCTTACTCCAGTACAGAAACAAGTGGCGCGTTTTCTTTTACTTCTAGCCTCACGCAATCTGATTGTCGAATCGCTCGCCGGCAACAATGTGTTACAATCAGCTGGAACGCAAACCGCTATTGTTCAGATATTTGTGCAAAATTGACGGTGCAATCCGTAGAGACATCGTAACTTGCTGTGTGTAGGCCGGGCACCTCAGATCGATAAACCAGCGTGACTTCGATCTTCCCTTCACGCTGTAGAAAAGTTTGATTGGCCTTCTCGAAATCCCCTCCTTGCATTATTGAATGATGAAACTGCACCGCAGCTACTAATGCTTCGGCGTTGGTATTGCATGAACTTGGACTATATTCCCGCGCATGCCCTGCGAAAAACATAACTACACCAAGAACAAAAAGCCCCCCGAAGAAAGCAATTATTAGATTTTCTGCAACTCTACTCATATTGGTACAATAGCACAGCAAGTTTATATAATGTTACATCAATTTACATTAATTTAGGTGCCCTCAATCAGAGATCAGCAAGTATTTGAAAATCTACGATTTCGTTCGGCAGATTATCGCAATTTTTTGTTTCACCAATGTTAGAGAAGAGGTTCATCAAGATCATTCAGTGCTTTCTTGTTACTGTAAGAAACGAGTTTTGGGCCCTAATCTAATCAAACGACCGAGTGGCTTTCCCATGGAGTCGTCCAGGTCGTGAGGCTTGGTCTAGCCGATATCCTCAGACCCGTGCCGATCATCGTGAGCGCAACACGATAGTCTGCATTTGGACTTTATCAATAAGCGCTGCTAGATTCAGTGAGATGAAAACCACAACCGCTCTCATCCAGGACTTTTCCCGCCATTTGCGCGAAGGGCGGCGGCGTTCGCAGCATACGGTGCGGGCCTATGTCACGACGGCAGAGCGCTTTTGCGCCTTTCTGACGGACCATCTTGGCGGCGCAATAGGTGCCACCCAAATCAAAGCGCTCAAGCAAACGGATATTCGCTCCTATCTCGCCTTTCGCCGCGGCGATGACTTATCCAACAATAGCGCAGCGCGGGAATTATCCGCCATCCGCGCCTTCCTGAAATTTGTCGGTGGTGACGACTCGCAAATACCAAAAATCAAAGGTCCCAAAGTAACACGCGGCGTGCCCCGACCTGCCTCACCCGACGACATCGTGGCAATGGCCCAAGATATTGCCGAAAGTGCCAGCGATGATTGGGTTGGCGCGCGCGATTGGGCGGTTCTTCTGTTGCTATACGGCTCTGGCCTTCGGATTAGCGAAGCACTCGATCTGACCGCCGAAGAGCTGCCGCTTTCCCAGACACTCCGTGTAACCGGCAAGCGCGGCAAGACGCGGATTGTGCCGTTACTCCCGCAGGTTCGCGAGGCAATAGAGCATTATATAGATTTATGTCCGCATGTGATGACACCGGACAAAACCATATTCCGCGGCAAACGCGGCGGACCGCTGTCGCCCAATCTCATTAGACGCGTGGTGCAGCAGGCGCGCGGAAAACTTGGCATATCGGACAAAACCACGCCTCATGCTCTGCGCCACAGCTTTGCGACGCATCTCTTGGCTGGCGGCGCTGATTTGCGGAGCCTGCAAGAATTGCTGGGTCATGCGAGTTTAAGCTCGACGCAAGTTTATACAGCGGTCGATGCGGCGCATTTGCTTGATGTGTATCAAAATGCACATCCTCGGGCAGGTTGAGCTTTTCTTCATACAATGCCCGCTTTGGGCGCAAAAGCGGACATATGGATTAGTTGATGCGGCCAGCAGTCAACCTTCATTTGGAATTGACGATTGGATTCCCTTTGAAATTATACGACGGGCTGCATCGAGCTGCTTTTCAACAGTCAAGATAATCCAAGATATTTGTCCGGACAAAATATTCTGGACCTTCCGAAAACACTGCCATAGGTGTTAGATTCAGTTCAACAGCCGCTCAGACGGCGTCTGTGATCTGCATTTGCGGTCTATCAAACGAAATGCCGGCCCTGAGAGGATATTTTGTGCGCCCATCACTACTTTTAATTTTTTCGTTTCTAACGCTGATCTGTCTGGCTTCTTATTCGGCAGCTCAATCTCAGACAATCCACGATAAGCCGGTGCAATCCGATATCACAATCACACGTGATTTCGTGTCAGGCACGTTTGGCCAGGTCCATGTACGGATAGCAAAACCGACAGTGCAAACCAGCCAGCCACCGCTGATATTGTTTCACCCAACCCCTTATTCCGGGGATTATTTTGTCAAATATATGCGGCTGATGGCACAGGACCGAATTGTGGTGGCGATAGACACACCGGGATATGGGGATTCTGACAGGCCCAAGGAACTGCCATCAATCAACGATTACGCGACGTCTGCTGGGGCAGCAATTGATGCGATGGGTTTTGGCAAGGAACAGATTGATCTTCTTGGCTATCATACTGGAGGATTGATAGCCGTTGAGCTAGCTGCGACACGTCCAGACACGGTGCGCCGATTGGTTTTACCCGGATTTCCTTTCTTTGCCGGAGACGATAGGGAAAAGGCATATGAGGAAAATGTAAAGCCGGACCCGGTGGAAACCGATGGCTCGCATTTGTCGAAAAAATGGGAATTCTCAAATATGGCTGCGCCAGCTGGTCTGAGTCTGGAGCGTGGGCAAGAGCATTTCAACGATTCCGTCCAATGCTATCCCCATTGCTGGCAGGCCTATCACGCGGTCTTTTCGTATGAGACGGAAAAACAACTCCAGAAGATTGCACAACCTGTGTTGCTCATCACCATCAATGGCAGCCTGAAAAAAGAAACGGAAACGGCCCGTAAATATATTTCCGATGCGAAGCTGGTTCATATTCCGGAAATAACTTTGGGCGGCTTTGACCTGTTTCCTGAGAAATATGCGAAGCTGTCCAGAGATTTTCTAAAGAACAGAGAAATCAAATAATGGCGGCACAAAAACATCAGAGCCAGTGTCCGTTTTCGGGATTAAAGCAGACACTGGTCAGGACTGCTAGCCAGTTACTTCTAGCACCATATTGGTCGGTGTTTCCGTTGCGCGGCTGACATTCGAAAAGCCTGCTTGATTGAGTACTTCGGTCAACCGCCTTTGACCGGCCTGTGCACCCAAACCTAGGCCAACTTCCTGAGCTACCGAAGTGGGCGTACAAATAGTGGTTGAGAAAGCATAAAAAATTTGACCTAGCGGATGGAGGTTTTCACTCATGCTATCTCCTGCAAGTGGTTCGACAAGCATGAAAGTACCATTCGGGCGCAACGCTTTTTTGATATGAGATGCAGCCCCAACCGGGTCTCCCATATCATGCAGTGCATCAAATATGCATGCGAAGTCGAAATTATCTCCTTCAAAATCTTGAGCCCGGGCAACCTGAAACTCTATGTTGCTGACTCCTGCTTTTTGGGCCTTGGCTTTTGCTTCCTCGATAGACGGTCCGTGAAAATCAATCCCGACAATTGTAGAATTTGGATAGGCTTCGGCCATCAGGATTGTGGATGATCCATGCCCGCAAGCAATGTCCACGACCATTGCCCCTGCCTTGAGTTTTTCTTCTACCCCGCCGAGCGATGGTATCCAATTGTCGATCAGGTTTGCAGCATAGCCCGGGCGGAAGAAACGATCTGTCCCGCAGAAGCAACACTCACTATGATCGCCCCAAGGCCGTCCTTCACCCGACTTGAAAGTCTCGACTGCTTTGGCTTGCGTTTCATATTGCGATACAACTGACTGGAAAAAACCCTGCATACATGCAGGTTGTCCTTCTCTTGCAAAAATCAGAGCTTGTTCTTCTGACAATGAAAACCGGTCGTCATCGGCATGATAAGTCACATAACCAGCCGCAGCATTTGAACCCAACCACTGCAAAAGATATTTTGAGTTAAGTCCGGTTTTCGCAGCAAGTTCATCCAACGTTAGCGCACCAGCGCCATCCATCGCATCATATACCCCAGTCTGATCACCTATATAGGACATAAAAAGGCTCATCGCCCCGGCTATATCGCCGATTACTTTGCCGGCTAGTGCTTCTAGTTTGGCTTCGTCAACTTGCTTCGTCATTTCGCTGTCTCCCGATCAGCGACCCGTAAACCGATTACCATGTTTTCCTACAGACCGATATATAGGATTTTCATCATCACGTTTTATGCTCGGATTACTGACGGTTGATTGAATCATGCTATACCTAATGTCCGCTTTCGGGATAAAGCAGACATCCTATATTCACGCCAACCGCCGCTCAATCGCATCCCAAATCATAGCTGACGTATCGGTGCCATTAAACTTGTCGATCGCCACAATCCCCGTCGGCGACGTCACGTTAATTTCGGTCAGCCATTTGCCGCCGATCACATCAATGCCGACAAAGAGCAGCCCTAGCCGTTTCAGGTCAGGCCCCATGGCCGCGCAAATTTCTTTCTCGCGGTCGGTTAGTCCCGCCGCTTCGGCATAGCCGCCTTGCGCCAGGTTGGAGCGGAACTCGCCTTTGCCAGGTTTGCGATTGATTGCGCCCGCCACTTCACCGTCGACCAAGACGATGCGTTTATCGCCTTCCTGCACTTCGGGAAGAAAGGGCTGGACCATGTGAGGCTCTGGCCAAGTCTGGTTAAAAACTTCGATTAAAGCACTTAAATTGCTGCCATCTTCTGGAACCAGAAAGATCGCCTTGCCGCCATTGCCGTGTAGCGGTTTGACGACAATGCCACCATGTTCCGCCTGAAAGGCACGGATCTCATCGATGTTTCGGCTGACCAATGTCGGCGGCATATATTTCGCATAGTCGAGCACATAGACTTTCTCTGGCGCATTGCGCACGGATACCGGATTGTTGACCACCAACGTCTCGCCCTCAATCCGTTCCAGCAAATGAGTCGCGGTGATATAGCCGACATCAAAGGGCGGGTCCTGCCGCATCAGCACGACATCAATATCGCTGCCTAGGTCCAGCCGCACCTGCTCGCCAAATTCATAATGATCGCCTTCGACCTGCTGCACATGCACTGGATGCGCGAGTGTGGTCAGGCGGCCCGCTAGATAGGTCAGGTCTTTGACATCATAATGGTAAAGCCGGTGGCCGCGCTTCTGCGCCGCGATCATAAGCGCGAAACTGCTGTCCCCTGCAATATTTACAGTTTCCATCGGGTCCATTTGCATGGCAATTTTCAGGGTCATAGAGGCGCTTTCTTACGTGGTTGGGATTGGCTGGATTAAAACCCATGCCAGACATTGGTTAAATGGGTTGGCAGGCGGCGCGGTGCAACTAAAATTACGTCGATCCGCGCATCTTCGCCATTTTGGCAATATTTTGGATAGAGAATTTCGGCAGCTGCAGCGACCCGCTTCAATCGATGAAGGTCAATGG
Source organism: uncultured Sphingomonadaceae bacterium (assembly GCA_947493215.1). Lineage (GTDB taxonomy): Bacteria > Pseudomonadota > Alphaproteobacteria > Sphingomonadales > Sphingomonadaceae > Parasphingorhabdus. Next base: position 160,395 of record CANLQE010000004.1, read on the forward strand.
CTGTCTCTAAATCCTTTGTCTTCGTGCGTGCCTTGACTTCTACAAAGGCAACAAGATTGCGTCGTTTGGCGACCAAGTCCACCTCTCCGCGCGCCGTTCGGACGCGCTGCGCCAATATGCGCCAGCCATGCAGTCGCAGCCACCCTGCCGCCATGCTCTCTGCACGCCGTCCTTGCTGTTCGGCGCGCTCCCTTTTCACTGCTGGCCTTCCGCTTTCCAGCGATTGGCCAGTTCATATAACTCTTTGCGGTCGGCCCCGTGAGAGCGCGCCACTTCCCCCGCAGCCTTGGACGCTGGAAGCCGTTGCAATGCCTCACGCAACGCATCCTCAATATCGGCGCTGCTCGCTGGTTCCGCTGCGCCCGGCGGTCCAATGACGACGACAATCTCGCCCTTTGGCTTTTCATCAGCATAGCGGCTTGCCAATTCGGCCAGACTGCCGGTCACCGTTTCTTCGAACTTCTTGGTGATTTCGCGAATGACGGCGGCTGGACGATCGCCCAAATTGGCGAATGCATCAGCGAGCATCCCCCCGAGCCGCGAACCATTTTCATAGAAAATCAACGTCGCTTTGATCGCTTTTAACTCCGCCAACGCCTCACCCCGCGCTTTCATTTTGCTTGGCAGGAACCCCTCGAACAAAAATCTATCGCTAGGCAATCCGGACAAGGTCAGTGCGGCAATCACAGCGCTTGGCCCCGGTATGGTCGTGACATAGGCACCATGCGCTTGTGCGTCGCGAACCAGCTTATAACCGGGGTCAGAGATAAGCGGGGTGCCAGCATCGCTGACCAGTGCGACAATTTTACATCCTATGGCCGCTAAAATTTCTTGCCGCTCCTGCTCGCCCTTGTGGTCATTGTAAACCTTCATCCTACCCTTTTTGCCGATATAATTCAAAAGCTTGCCAGTCACTCTTGAATCTTCGACTAAAATGAGATCGGCGATTCCCAAGATTTCTTCGGCGCGGCGCGACAAATCTCCAAGGTTGCCGATTGGTGTGGCGACGATATACAGGCCATGTTCAACGGGAGCAGACATAATGAACGCCATGACAGATAATTCGCATGTAGGACAGGATGAAAAAACATCTGTCCCCACACCATGTGCACCTGCGCAATCAGGACGTCGGAGCTTGCTGAAATATGCCGGGCTAGCAGGAATCATTTTCCTCGCCGGTTGTGAATCAGTGGTGCCCCGTGGAGGAGAACGGCCAACCCGGCCAACGCCGACACCGCCGCCTGTGACCGGCAACTTGCCCACCGATCAGAAACATCACCGCATTGCTTTGCTGGTGCCCCTGTCTGGCAAAAATGCTGGCGTCGGGCAATCGCTTGCCAATGCGACAACGATGGCACTGCTCGATACCAAGGCGCAGAATATCCGCATGACCAGCTATGACACAGCCAAAGGCATCACCGCTGCTGCAAGCAAAGCGATTTCCGATGGCAACAAGCTGATCATCGGGCCCCTGCTCAGCGACAATGTTGTAGCTACAGCGAATATTGCACGGCCGGCTGGCGTGCCAATCCTTAGCTTCTCTAATGATGCCGGAGTTGCCGGCAATAACGTTTTCCTGCTGGGCCATATTCCTTCGCAGTCGATTGACCGGGTGATTGGCTATGCCAAGTCTAAGGGTATGAGCCGCTTTGCCGCGCTAGTGCCCAATGGCGTCTATGGACAACGGGCATCTTCAACCCTGCTTCGCTCCGTAAAGGATGCTGGCGGGACGGTAATCTCAATCCAGAATTTCAACCGGGATTCCAAATCCATCGAAGCAGCGACCAAAAAGCTCTCGCAAAATGGCGACTTTGACGCAGTGCTGCTCGCGGACAATGGCACTATGGCTATCAAAGCTGCGCCCTACATTCGGAAAAATGCAAGTGGCAGCGCCAAAATTCTTGGCACGGACTTGTGGAATACCAGCAGCAATCTTGCTGGGTCACCGGCCATGCGCGGGGCTTGGTTTGCCAGTGTTTCAGACGGGCTTTACCGGCAATATGCCGACAAATATCGTAGCCGCTATGGCCGCGCGCCGTTCCGGCTATCAAGCTTGGGATATGACTCGGTTCTGTTGACCGTAAAAGTCGCGCAAAACTGGAAAGTTGGCTCGCCCTTCCCGATCAGGCAACTCACCGATTCCGGTGGGTTTATCGGGTTAGACGGCGTCTTCCGTTTCCGCCGTAGTGGCATTTCCGAACGCGCTCTGGAGGTGCAAGAGATCAAAAGCGGAAGCTTCGGCGTCGTCGATCCGGCACCTAAAGGCTTTTAGCCTTGGTTGTCATTCCAGCTGTCACTGGAATGACAAGATGCTATTGATTACCCGATATTCTGGCCGGTATCTGCCCAATCCTTAAGGAATCCTTCGATACCCTTGTCGGTTAGCACATGCTTGAACAGGCCACGAATGACGTTGGGCGGCATTGTGCCGACATCGGCACCAATGCGTGCGGATTCCAGAACATGGATCGGGTGGCGGATAGAGGCGACCAGAATTTCGGTATCAAAAGCATAATTATCATAAATCAGCCGGATATCATCGATCAGCTTCATGCCATCGAAACCATTATCATCATGGCGACCGACAAAGGGGGAGATGAAGCTCGCGCCTGCTTTTGCCGCCAATAATGCTTGATTGGCAGAGAAGCAAAGCGTGACATTGACCATCGTGCCTTCGTTAGTTAGCGCCTTGCAAGTTTTCAGGCCATCGATGGTGAGCGGCACTTTGATGCAGACGTTATCCGCAATTTTGCGCAAGATTTCGGCTTCTTTCATCATCGTTTCATGGTCCAGCGCGACGACTTCGGCAGAGACCGGTCCATCGGTCAGACCGCAAATTTCCTTTGTCACTTCCATGATATCACGCCCGGATTTTTTGATCAGCGAGGGGTTGGTGGTCACGCCATCAACCATTCCCGTGGCGGCAAGATCGGCAATTTCGGCAGTATCAGCGGTGTCTACAAAAAATTTCATGCGGTCTGGGCTCCTGATGCGGGTGCGTTAATAGATATTGCAAGATACCTACCGTCTTTTCCGGCAACACGAAACACAGCACCGGGAAAAGCTGTGCAGAAAACTGTGGATAGCTTGGGGGCTATTTGGGGATTAGGTCAGACCGAACACGCCTATCAGCAGCGGATCATTGGTCGCCTGCGGGTTGGCCCTGATCTTGGCTTCTTGCGCGCCGATGGACCGGTAGATCGCATCGCTCACCGCGTTCGTTACATCGCCGCTGATATCCGCAAAATCGATGTCGCTGACTTGCGACAATACCAGATTGATAATCTCGTTGTCGAACAGGTTCAGGCCCTCGCTGACCCCAGGCAATATCCGGGTCGCCAGCGATGTGCCAAGCTGACCTTGCAAGAGGTCGGTCGCGGCACGGTCGCCGCCGTTGATGATCGCCGCGGCATCGGATATGCTCATCCCGCGGATTGTGTCAGCAATGACCGGAGCAGCCAGTTCCGCGCCTTTTTCGGCCGCACGATTAACTTGCTTAAGCAGACGCTTCTGGATTGGTTTGGATCGCAGCATCGCTGTTGCAATATTTGTCACACGCGTGCCGCCTAACCTGTCAGGAACGGATATCCGGGCAACCTGGCTGTCAAAAAATCCGTTAGGTTGCATCAGCTCGGCAAACGCATTTTGCGAAGATAGCGTCAGCAAGCGTTTAACCGCCTCGGTCAGGCTCAATGTTGGCAGACTAGCGCAACCCGGCAGTGATAGCATGGCGGCGGCACCGCCTGCAGCCAGAAAATTCCGGCGATTGATGTTTTCCATGTTCTTACTCCCCTGGCCCCTAGAACCGTCATAGCAGTTGGTGACGCGATCCCAAAGCATGCTTATAGAAGGCAAATGAATCGCACCAAAGATAGCGCCAAAGACAGGGCAAGAGTGCTTTTGCTCAATGCTGCTCTCGGGCCGCTCGATTACCGGGTGCCCGAAGATATGGACGCGCGTCCAGGTTCGATCGTGATGGCTCCGCTGGGACCACGCAAGGTACCGGGTGTCGTATGGGAAGCCGAGAGCTTTCCAGTCGATGAAATTGATGCAAAAAAATTGCGCCCCTTGTTGGAACTCCGCGATGTACCTCCATTATCTGCGCCGCTGCGCCGTTTGATTGAATGGACCGCGCGTTACTATTTCGCGTCCCCTGCCTCGGTGCTGCGTATGGTGTTATCGAGCGGTGCGGCCTTTGCGGACAACCGCCCGATCATCGAATATCAGTTAAATGGCAATGTCCCTGACCGGATGACGCCACAGCGCGAACAGGCGCTCCAAAAACTGGCCGATGTGCAAGGCACCATCAGCGAATTGGCGTTCAAGGCCGATGTATCTGTTGCCGTCATCCGGGGTTTGGAGAAAGCGGGCGCATTGGATCGCAGCGAAGTGTCGCCTTTCGCCGACATCCGGCAACCGGAGCCAGATTTTGCCAAGGTTGATTTAAGCGAGGATCAAAACCGGGTCAGTGATACACTTATTCGTGCAGTTCAGGATGCGGCCTTCCAACCCTATTTGCTCGATGGTGTGACCGGGTCCGGCAAGACCGAAGTCTATTTTGAGGCCGTCGCAGAGGCACTACGCCAGAATAAGCAGACTTTGGTCCTGCTGCCGGAAATTGCTCTGACAGAGCCGTTTTTGGACCGGTTCAAGGCGCGCTTTGGCACTGAACCTGTCGCTTGGCATAGCGGTCTCAAGCAGTCGGAACGCAAGAAAAACTGGCGCGCTCTCGCCGATGGCGATGCCAAGGTAGTTGTTGGCGCGCGGTCCGCGTTATTCCTGCCCTATAAAGCTCTCGGCCTGATCATCGTCGATGAGGCGCACGAGGTAAGCTTCAAGCAGGAAGATGGTGTGCGCTATCATGCCCGCGATGTCGCTGTGATGCGCGGATTACATGAAAAAATTCCCGTTGTGCTAGCTTCAGCGACACCAGCGATTGAAAGCCGCCATCAGGTGGAACAGGGCAATTATGAGCTGCTCGAACTCCCTGCTCGTTTTGGCGCGGCAACCCTACCAGAGATTGAGGCATTGGACCTCACACAGAATATTCCAGCGCGCGGGTCATGGCTCGCCCCCACCCTAATCAACGCGCTCGAAGAAAATCTCGACAAGGGCGAGCAGTCGCTATTGTTCCTCAATCGTCGAGGTTTTGCGCCTTTGACCCTCTGCCGCACTTGTGGTCACCGTATCAACTGCCCCAATTGCACAGCATGGATGGTAGAACATCGGTTGACCAAAAGGCTTGCCTGCCACCATTGCGGTCATGTCATGCCGCAACCGGAGAAATGCCCGGAATGTAGTGACGAGGACTCGCTGGTTGCCTGTGGCCCCGGAGTTGAGCGCATCTGCGACGAAGTCAAAATGCTGTTTCCGCAAGCACGAACCGCCATCGTGACGTCTGACACAATCTGGTCACCGGCCAAAGCTGGCGAATTTGTTGCACAGATGGAGGCCGGTGCAATTGATATCGTCGTCGGGACGCAGCTTGTGACCAAGGGCTATCACTTTCCGAACCTGACTTTGGTTGGTGTGGTGGACGCGGATATCGGCCTGGAAGGCGGCGACCTGCGCGCAGCTGAACGCAGCTTTCAACAAATCGCCCAAGTTGCCGGACGCGCGGGTCGCGCCGAGAAACCCGGCCACGTCTATGTCCAAACACGCATGCCGGGGGCTGCAGTCATACAAGCGTTGATCAAGGGCGACCGCGAGGGCTTTTATGCCGCCGAAACGGAATCCAGACGCGAGGCCGCAGCGCCGCCCTTCTCAAGGCTGGCCGCGATTATTGTATCGTCTGAAGACAATAAGGAAGCGATGGAAACGGCAAGGTTGATCGGCCAAACAGCCCCTAAGGTCGAAGGTTTCGCAGTCTATGGCCCGGCCCCTGCCCCGCTCGCCATGCTGCGCGGACGCCATCGCCACCGTTTGCTGGTCCACGCCCATCGGGCCGTCGACTTGCAGGAGATTATGCGCGAATGGCTCGAAAAGCTGGAATGGCCAAGAGCAGTTCGGGTTGGTGTGGATGTCGACCCCTACAGCTTTGTTTAATTCACAGAAAATGTAACTTAGGGGTGCTGCACACTTGATGCGGAGATACAGGTAATGGTAGCGCTGCATCTAATCTTGGTTCCGTATGAAATGCGGAGCACAAAATATTAAAGGCTCATCGATGAACCGCTTTTTTGCTTTCCTGGCTCTTGCCCTGACCATATTGCTTGCTGGCCCGGCTCATGCTGATCCCGCCGATATTGCGGCTGCCAGCCGTTCGGTCGTCCGTGTTGTTCTGGCTGCAACAGACGGCGACAAGGTCGCTTTTGTTGGCCATGGCAGCGGCTTTGCGGTTGCGCCTGACAAAATCGTAACCAACGCGCATGTCGTCGAAATTGCGCGGCAGGAAAAATCGGTCGTTATCGGCATTGTGCCATCGCAAGGCGGCAAGAGCTATGGCGGCAAGGTTATCGCATATTCTCCCGGCAATGATCTAGCGCTTATTCAATTACAAGACGGCGGGCGTTTGCCGCCGATGACGGTTTTCAGCGGCCCGGTCGGCGACGGCGCCAATGTGGTTGCTATCGGCTATCCGGGCTCGGTCGACCGCGCGCAGGGCCTTAATCTTGACGATCTGATCAACCCTATGTCACCTATTAAAACCCGTGGCTCTGTTTCTGGCGGACGCACCACCAAGCAATTTGATACAATTCTCCACACCGCACCTATCGCCAGCGGCAATAGCGGCGGGCCGCTGATCGACAATTGCGGACGGATATTGGGCGCGAACAGTTTTGGATCGCTATCCGACGGCAATGACGCGGAATTTGGCTTTGCCGTTTCCAGTCGCGAGATTTTATCCTTCCTGCGCAAAGCCGGCGTGAAAGCTGGGCTGACGGCGACGCCTTGCCGCTCTGCCGCCGACATCAGTCTTCAAGAGCAGCGGCGCGAGGCCGCCGCCCGCGCCAAGATAGAAGCAGCCAATAAGGCGGAAGCTGCTGCGCGACAAAAAACCGAGACTAAACTGCGCACCACCATCTCGCAGGACATTATTACCGAGCGCGAAAACCAGATGGCAATTGCAGCATTGATGCTGGTGCTGTCGCTGGTGTCGGTTGGCGGCGCAGGCTATTTGATGATCCAGAATAAACGGACCCCCGCTATCGGAACCGCGGGCGGTGCGGCACTGCTGCTGGTCGGTGCCATTCTGGTATTTCTGTCTCGGCCTGCCTTTACGGAAATTGATGACCGTGTTGCGGCAGCGCTGAAGGAACAGGGACTTGAAAAAGATGATGGAAATGGTGCGCCGACACTGGCGTCCAGCGGCAAATATCAATGCCGCATCAACCCGGAACGCAGCAGGATCACGGTATCACAAGTCGATACTCTGGACATTGACTGGGCAGAAGGCGGCTGCGTGAACGGTCGCACCCAATATGGCCGTGATGGAGCAAAATGGTCTCGTATCTTCGTCCCCAATGAAGAGCAAACCGTGACCATCAGCAGCTTTGACCCCAGCCGCTTAGAATTTACGACCGAACGCTATCTTCTAGGCCTGTCCGCGATGACCAAGGCGCGGGAGATCCGAAAGCAATATGGCAACCGCGCTTGTACAACTGATGAGCAAGCGCTGTCTGATATCGATGAGATGGTCAAAGCAATTCGAACTGAATTGCCGATGCAGACGAACGAAAGACTGGTTTATGAATGCGAACAATCATCGCAATGATCGCTAGCTTCCTATGATCGAAGACAAGCAGCGCCAAGCGGCTATGCGCTTCGTACTGCTGACCGTGTTCATCTATTCTGTTGGCTTTGGCATCATCATGCCAGTGCTTCCCAAACTTATTCAGGAACTGGAAGGCATCAGCCTATCCGAAGCGACCATGATTGGAGGCTTTATCAGCGCTTCTTATGCGCTGTTTCAATTTTTGATGGGGCCGCTGGTTGGCAATCTAGGAGATCGCTTTGGTCGCCGCCCGGTATTTTTGGTCTCCTTGCTCGCGTTCGGAATTGATTTCGCGCTCATGGGTTTTGCTACCTCGATCATCTGGTTATTTATTGGCCGTTCGATTGCAGGTGGTCTCGGCGCGATATTCGGACCCGCCAATGCTGCAATGGCCGATATGTCGAGCGATGAAGATCGGGCCAAAAGCTTTGGCCTTGTTGGGGCAGCCTTTGGAATTGGTTTCATCGTCGGTCCGGCCTTGGGAGGCTTTTTGGGCGATTTTGGTACACGCATTCCGTTTTTCGTGGCTGGCGGATTGGCTTTTCTCAACTTCATCTATGGCTGGTTTGCTTTTCCAGAGACCATGGCTCCGGATGAGAAGCGCAGTTTTGAATGGAAACGCGCCAATCCTTTGGGCGCCTTGCTCAATCTTGGCAAATTACCAAATCTGCTTAGCGTCGCTGTAATCTATTTCCTTTGGATGCTCAGCAGTTCGATCTACCCAGCCAGCTGGGCCTTTTTCGCACCCGCGCAATATGGCTGGGATAGCAAGATGGTGGGATTATCGCTGACCTGTGTGGGCCTGTCCATGGCATTGGTACAAGCCTTTCTGATCGGCCGTTTTGTCAGCGCCGTTGGCGAGCGCAAAACCGCCATATTTGGAATATTCGTCGCCGTCATTATTTTCGCTGTCTACGTGCTGGTCGATGTTGGCTGGGTTGCGCTGTCCATGTGCTTGCTCGTTGGACTGCAGGGCATGGTTATGCCCAGCATAAATGCGATGATGTCGCGCCGCACGCCCAGCAATATGCAAGGAGAATTGCAAGGTTTTAACGGCAGCATGGCCGCCCTGGCTGCGATGATCGCGCCACTCCTCTATAATGGCTCTCTGTCCTACTTCACCAGCGACGCGGCGCCCTTCCGATTTGTCGGGGCGCCTTTTGCCATCGCGGCGGTCGTAGGGATAATTCCGCTAATTTTGCTGATGATCATCAAGCCATCGCCGGACCATAAGGGGTAAGGCGGCAAGTCTTAGCTCCCGAGTATTTTAAGCGCCTCCGCTTCAAGGGCTGACATGGCCGCCATCCATGGACCGGGACCATAGCTGATACGCGCAACGCCCAGTTCCGCCAATCGGGAAATTGACGGGCTATCGGGCATCATCATTACGTTAATCGGCAAACCTGCTTTCTCGCAAACCTCACCGATCAGCTTTTCATCGATCGCGAAGGGGATGAAAAAGCTGCTGGCGCCTGCATCCGCATAAGCCTGACATCGCTCCAGCGCCTTTTGCGCAAGAGCATCGTCATGATCAGCTATCGGCGTCTGGATGAATACATCCGTTCGGGCATTGATAAACAGCCCGGTTTCGGCCGCCGCCTTGATGCGGTCGGCCTGCGCTGAAACATCGCGCAGCCCACCTGCGGACAAATTCTGGTCTTCCAGATTGAGGCCAGCGACGCCGGCTTCTCTCATCCGCTGCGCATTGACGCCTACCGCTGGGGCGTCATCACCATAGCCTGTTTCCAGATCGATAGTCACGGGAACATCCACTGCTGAAACGATATGTTTTGCGTTGGTTAGCGCGAAATCAAACGGCAATTTCTCGCCATCCTCGAAACCCTGCGCGCCTGCTACGGACAGGCTACCCGTGGCAACGGCCTTGGCACCCGCACGAACCGCAACTTGGGCGCTACCCGCGTCCCAGATGTTATATAGTAAGAGCGGCTTTCCAGGTTCATGGAATTCGGTAAATTGCTTGATCATATCTGTCATTTCGAGCTTTCCTTTTCGAGCAGACGCTCTTTGATTTCCAAGCCATAGGCATAGCCACCCATGGTGCCATCGCTGCGCACCACTCGGTGGCAGGGGATCAACACCGCGACATTATTGGCACCATTGGCACTACCTACTGCTCGCACGGCTTTGGGTTTGCCAATCGCCATAGCTATATCAGCATAGCTGCGGGTTTCGCCCAGCGGGATTTTCTGAAGCTCTTGCCAGACGGCTTCCTGAAATGCCGTTCCCTGAACATCCAGCGGGATATGGCTAAAGTCGCCGGGCTTCTCCACAGAAGCGGTGACTTGGCTAACCAAAGCCTGGAACGCATCATCGCCCGCTTGCAAGTCGGCTTTCGGGAAACGAGCGCTTAATTCTTCTTCACCTTCGTTAAACGAGAGACAGCAGACACCTTTATCCGTCGCGGCCACCATCATGGTACCAAGTGATGTTTCAACATTCGTCCATTGGATAGAAACCCCTGCACCGCCATTTTTCCAAGCACTTGGCTTCATGCCTAACCTCTTTCCATTATCTGCATAAAATCGCGATGCAGATCCATAGCCCGCATCATATATTGCTTCTGTCACCGACGCGCCGCTTTCCAGCGCTTCCTTGACCCGTTCTGACCGAAGCGCACGCGCATAAGCTGCGGGAGACAATCCCATCTCCCGTTTAAAAATACGCTGCAGATGGGTTGGCGAATAGCCGGTGATAGCACCCAATTCTTCCAGTGTCGGCGCCGTTTCGGCCATTCGGATCGCGTCAATGACCGCCTTTACGGCCGCATCATCACGCGCGACATCCTTTGGCAGGCAGCGCAAACAAGCCCGCAACCCTGCGGCTTCCGCCTGCTCCGGCTTGGCAAAGAAACGTACATTCTCTCGCTTGGGATGGCGCGCGGCGCAAGATGGGCGACAATAGATGCCCGTGGTCAGCACGCCGGTAACAAACTTGCCGTCAAAAGACCGATCACGATCAGCCACAGCCTTCCATGCCATATTGTCATCAATTAAGGATTCGTGCTTGCTCATGCCATTCTTTTGCCAGCCTTTCCGATCCCCTGCATCCCGTATCTTGCGATCAAAGCAAAATCTTACCTCAGACATAATCAGACAGCCTGAAAATCTGCCTTTTTTGGCATTCTTAAAAAAGCCATCGAGTGCCATCTTGCATCGCAGCAAAATGGTTGCTAGACGCCGCCCAACTAAAGGCGAGATACAGTGTATTTCACCTGCCAACGGGCACCAATCACTTACCAGTTTTTTGATCCGGTTATCAGGTCAATAATACAGGCACGGAGTAACGAACGCGTGGAGAATTCCAGCGGCATTAGAGCGAGTTTAGCGGGGCGTTACGCCACTGCGCTGTTCGCTTTGGCCACCGAAAACAAAGCCATCGACACAGTGGAAGCAAGCCTTGCTTCCCTCCACAATGCGATGGGCGAATCGGACGACCTCAAGGCGCTGATCAGCAGCCCGGTTTTGTCCCGCGCCGATGCTGGCAAAGCAATTGCCGGTATTTCCAAAAAGATGAAGCTGGATGATCTGACCACCAACGTGCTTGGTGTGCTTGCGGCCAATCGCCGTCTCGACCAGATTCCGGCCGTCATTCGTGCCTTCTCTACTTTGGCTTCCAGCCATCGCGGCGAAATCACGGCAGAAGTGACCTCCGCTCATCCGCTGGATGATACACAAATTGATGCGCTCAAGGCGCAGCTTAAGAAACGTGTGGGAAGCGATGTTTCGGTTTCCACCTCCGTCGATCCGTCCATATTGGGCGGTCTGGTCGTCAAAATCGGCAGCCAGATGATCGACAACTCCATCAAAACCCGTTTGAACACGCTATCTCAGGCCATGAAGGGCTAAAGGAAGACATAATGGATATTCGCGCAGCAGAAATTTCAAAGGTCATCAAGGACCAGATCGCCAATTTTGGCAATGAAGCACAGGTTTCCGAAGTCGGAACCGTTTTGGCTGTTGGTGACGGTATCGCCCGTATCCACGGCCTTGATCAGGTGCAAGCTGGTGAGATGGTTGAATTCTCCAACGGCACACAGGGCATGGCGCTGAACCTCGAAGCCGATAATGTTGGTGTCGTGATCTTCGGTTCGGATGCGGACATTAAAGAAGGGGACGTTGTTAAGCGGACCGGCACGATTGTGGACGTTCCCATCGGCAAAGAACTGCTCGGACGCGTTGTTGACGGCCTTGGCAATCCTATTGATGGCAAGGGCCCGATCAAAACCACACAGCGTAGCCGTGTTGAAGTCAAAGCACCGGGCATTATCCCGCGTAAATCCGTGCATGAGCCTGTGCAAACCGGCCTCAAAGCTCTCGATGCTCTCGTTCCTGTTGGCCGCGGTCAGCGCGAATTGATCATTGGTGACCGTCAAACCGGTAAAACCGCTGTTGCCATCGATACTTTCATCAACCAGAAAAATGTCAATGCTGGTGATGACGAAGGCAAAAAACTTTACTGCATCTATGTTGCTATCGGCCAGAAGCGTTCGACAGTTGCACAGATCGTACGTCAGCTCGAAGAAAATGGCGCGATGGAATATTCCATCGTTGTGGCGGCTACCGCTTCCGAGCCTGCTCCGCTGCAATATCTCGCACCTTATACCGGTGTGACGATGGGCGAATATTTCCGCGATAACGGCATGCACGCTTGTATCGTTTATGACGATCTCTCCAAACAGGCTGTGGCTTATCGTCAGATGTCCTTGTTGCTCCGTCGTCCTCCTGGACGCGAAGCTTATCCTGGTGATGTTTTCTATCTCCATAGCCGTTTGCTCGAACGTGCTGCGAAAATGAACGAAGATAATGGTTCTGGTTCTTTGACCGCCTTGCCGATCATTGAAACACAGGCTGGTGACGTTTCGGCGTACATCCCAACCAACGTGATTTCGATCACCGATGGTCAGATCTTCCTCGAAACCGACCTGTTTAACCAGGGCATCCGTCCTGCGATTAACGTGGGTCTATCGGTTTCCCGCGTTGGTTCTGCTGCACAGACGAAAGCGATGAAAAAGGTTTCCGGTTCGATTAAACTCGATCTCGCGCAATATCGCGAAATGGCAGCCTTTGCGCAGTTTGGTTCCGATCTTGACGCCTCGACCCAGAAATTGCTGGCACGTGGTGAGCGTTTAACCCAGTTGTTGAAACAGGCTCAATTCTCTCCACTGGCTTTTGAAGAGCAGGTTGCTTCTATCTATGCCGGTACAAACGGCCATCTCGACACTGTCGCCGTGACCGATGTAAACCGCTATGAGGAAGCAATGCTTGCTCATATGCGCGCCGATCATGCAGATATTTTGAAAACGATCCGTGAAAGCGGCGACTTGAAAGATGATACCAAGGCCGCTCTGGAAGACGCGCTTGCCGCATTTGGTAAGAGCTTCGCCTAATGGCTTCCTTAAAAGAACTTAAGGATCGGATCGGGTCGGTTAAATCGACCCAGAAGATCACCAAGGCCAAGAAAATGGTGGCCGCCGCCAAATTGCGCCGTGCGCAGATGGCAGCGGAAGCCGCGCGTCCCTATGCCAATGAAATGGCAAAGGTCATGGCCAGTCTTGCCGGTAAAGTGACAGTGGATGAAAACTCGCCAAAATTGCTAGCCGGTACGGGCAAGGATCAAATTCATCTGATCGTTGTTGCCACATCCGATCGCGGTCTCTGCGGCGGCTTTAACGCCAATATCGTCAAGGCAGCTCGGGTGAAGGCGGAAGCGCTGACCACTGAAGGCAAGACTGTGTTGTTCTACATGGTCGGCCGCAAAGGCATTCCGGTGATCAAGCGGGCTTATCCAGATCAAATTATCAAACATTATGACATCAGTGTTGTTAAAGCGCCTGGCTTCGAAGAAGCAAAGGCAATTGCTGCTGATTTGACCGAAATGGTCGAAGACGGCAAATTTGACGTCGCGCATCTCTTCTATTCCAAGTTCAAATCCGCTTTGGTGCAGGAACCGACACGGCAGCAGATTATTCCCGTTGCTATTGAAACCGTCGAAGGCGCTGGTTCGGATGCTGCGGTAGAATATGAACCGGATGAGGAAGAAATCCTTACCGAATTACTGCCGCGCAACCTGACAACGCAAGTTTTCGGCGCGTTGCTGGAAAATAATGCAGGCGAACAAGGCGCGTCGATGACCGCCATGGAAAACGCGACCCGCAACGCCGGAGAGCTTATCGACGATCTAACCATCGTCTACAACCGCAGCCGTCAGGCCGCGATTACCACCGAATTGATTGAAATTATCGCTGGCGCAGAAGCGCTCTAAAGCAAGTACGCAAGGAAAGACAAATGGCAAAAACCAACAATGTAGGCCGCATTTCACAGGTTATCGGCGCTGTCGTCGATGTAACCTTTGACAATGAAATCCCGGCAATTCTCTCCGCTTTGGAAACCGACAATAACGGCAACCGGCTGGTGCTTGAGGTTGCTCAGCATCTCGGCGAAAACACCGTGCGTACCATCGCGATGGATGCGACCGAAGGTTTGACCCGTGGTCAGGAAGTAACCGACACCGGTTCGCAGATCATGATGCCCGTTGGCCCGGAAACACTCGGCCGGATCATGAACGTAATTGGTGAGCCTATCGATGAGCTTGGCCCGATTGGCGCGAAATCATCTGCTCCTATTCACGCAGAAGCGCCCTTGTTTGTGGACCAGTCCACCGACAGCGAAATTCTCGTCACCGGTATCAAGGTTGTCGACTTGCTCGCTCCTTATGCAAAGGGCGGTAAAATTGGCCTGTTCGGCGGTGCCGGCGTTGGTAAGACCGTGCTTATTCAGGAACTGATCAACAACATCGCCAAAGGCCATGGCGGTACATCCGTTTTCGCCGGTGTTGGTGAACGGACCCGTGAAGGTAACGATCTCTATCACGAATTTCTCGACGCGAATGTTATCGCCAAAGATGCCGATGGCAATGCAACGCCCGAAGGTTCTAAAGTGGCCCTCGTCTACGGTCAGATGAACGAGCCTCCAGGTGCGCGTGCCCGTGTTGCTTTGTCCGGTCTGACCATCGCAGAATATTTCCGCGACCAAGAAGGCCAGGACGTTCTGTTCTTCGTCGATAACATCTTCCGCTTCACGCAGGCGGGTTCAGAAGTGTCCGCGCTTCTTGGCCGTATTCCTTCGGCTGTGGGCTATCAGCCAACCCTGTCGACCGACATGGGTCAGCTGCAAGAGCGGATTACCTCGACCAACAAGGGTTCAATTACATCGGTTCAGGCCATTTACGTTCCTGCCGATGATTTGACCGATCCTGCACCGGCAACGTCCTTTGCCCACTTGGACGCCACCACTGTTTTGAACCGTGCGATTTCAGAGCTGGGCATCTACCCTGCTGTTGATCCTCTCGATTCAACCTCCCGTGTTCTCGAGCCGCGCGTTGTGGGTCAGGAACATTATGACACGGCCCGTGCTGTTCAGGAAATCCTGCAGAAATATAAGTCGCTGCAAGACATCATCGCCATTCTCGGCATGGACGAGCTGTCTGAAGAAGATAAGCTGGTTGTTGCCCGTGCGCGTAAATTGCAAAAATTCCTGTCACAGCCTTTTCACGTTGCAGAAGTCTTTACCGGCATCAAAGGGAAGTTTGTGGATCTGGAAGACACGATCAAGTCGTTTAAAGCGGTTGTGGACGGTGAATATGATCACCTTCCTGAAAATGCCTTCTACATGGTCGGCGGCATTGAAGAAGCGCTTGAAAAAGGCAAACAACTGGCAGCAGAAGCGGCCTAATCCATTCCCCCTCCCTCACGGGAGGGGAATAGGGACATAGATTGATGGCAAACCTACATTTTGAACTCGTAACCCCTGAAAAGCTCGTCCGGTCGGATGATGTTTATATGGTTGTAGTGCCCGGCGCAGAAGGCGACTTTGGTGTGTTGGCAGGCCATGCGCCGTTTATGTCCACCATCCGGGATGCAGAGCTGTCCATCTACGCCAGCGAAGGTGCAGAAGCCGAAGTCATTACCGTTCAAGGCGGCTTTGCCGAAGTGAATGAAAAAGGCCTGACCGTGCTGGCTGAGGCTGTTTCCTAAGCTTCCAGCACCGTTGTCGCTTTGCGCTCACTGCGCCACAGAAACAATCCGCTCAATAAGATCAGACCGCCGCCTACCAGCGCGAGGGGATCAATCGCATCCCCGAATATAAAGACGCTGATCAACGAAGCGATGATCAGCTGGATATAGACAATCGGCGCAATCGCCGCTGCTGTGGTCCGCATAGTCGCCATATAGAGCAAGAAATGGCAACTCGTCGCGGTGACAGCCACAATCATGCAACGCAGGATAACGCCCCAGTCCGGCGCACCAGGGATGTACATCACCGGCAGCACGAAATGCCCGATGCCAGCTGCAATTGACAAAAATATGGCGGCCCAGAAAGCGATATAAAATTGCGCTGCAAATATTGATCGCTGGCTTGATACCATGCGGTTAAGGATCAACATCGCTGCCATCGCCACCGCAGTGATTAACGGTAGTATGGCGATCCAGCCAAAGGCCGCCACATTGGGGCGTAGCATGATCAGCACACCGCCAAAGGCCACTATTGTCGCCACCCATGTCGCGGGGCGCATCTTCTCGTTCAAGAACCACCCGGAGAACAGAGCCGTCAGGATCGGGTTCACAAATGATATCGCCACCGCATCGGCCAATGGCATGATATAAATAGCCGAAAAAAAAGTAAGGGTCCCAACCGTCAAAGCAAGGCCGCGTGCGGCATGCAACCAAGGACGGCTAATCTGGAAACCAGTTCTGCCCTCTCGCCAAAAGAGAATGGCAGCCAAAGCGATGGCGCCTATCGTAAAGCGTAGAGCTGCAACCGCAGGGGCCGGCCAGTCGCCTGCCATAGATTTGATGAAAGCATCGCCAATCGGAAAACCGGAAAAAGCAATCAGCGCCAGCAAAATACCGCTGCCTGCCACCGTCTTTCCAATATTTTTATCTACCTGCAAAATCTGTCCGATCACCGTTGCTTATGTCCGTCGATTGCAGCCTACGAACCAAGAAACAACCTTCATTTTCAATGAGAACGGGATTTATAAATCCAAAACTGTCCCACTACCATTATCCAAACATTAACCATTTTCCTTGAAAGAGGTGTTTGACGATTAGGGAACAAACTATTTCCGGCGGAGAGACATGAGCGCATTTGGCAAGAAAAATGGATTGGGTGGCGGCAGACCGTCATTTGGCGTTGCGAAACCGATGTCTGGTGGCGGAGGATCAAAATCCGGTGCCGATCAGGAAGATCTCGACAAGCCAGCGGGCGGTGGACAATTTCCACCGATCGACGCCGTTCCACTCCCTGGCGAACAGAAATCCGCTGATGCTGCCGCTCCGGACGAAGGCGATGCGATGTCGCGCCTTGCCGATCGTTCAAATGCTGCACCAGAAGATACAAACAAAGATGAAGGCTTCGGTGCCTCTGTCCACAAGATTAAAGAACAGGTTCTTCCACGCCTGCTGGAACGGGTTGATCCCGAGGCCGCAGCAACGCTCAACAAAGAAGAACTGACCGAAGAATTCCGTCCGATCATCATGGAAGTGCTGACGGAGCTGAAACTGACACTGAACCGGCGCGAGCAATTTGCACTGGAAAAAGTGTTGGTCGACGAGCTGCTTGGCTTTGGTCCTCTAGAGGAACTACTTCAGAACCCCGATATTTCGGATATCATGGTCAATGGTCCTGAACAGACTTATATTGAGATCAAGGGTAAGCTTGAAATCGCGCCAATCCAATTCCGCGATGAAGAACATCTTTTCCAGATAGCGCAGCGTATCGTGAATCAAGTTGGTCGCCGGGTCGACCAAACCACACCGCTTGCCGATGCGCGTCTTGCCGATGGTTCTCGTGTGAACGTTATCGTTCCGCCGCTAAGCCTCAAAGGCACCGCGATCTCCATTCGTAAATTCTCCGAGAAACCGATTACGCTCGACATGATGAAGGGCTTTGGCTCCATGTCGGATGATATGTGTACTGCGCTTAAAATTGCTGGTGCATGCCGGTTTAACGTCGTTATCTCTGGCGGTACGGGTTCTGGTAAAACGACCATGCTCAACGCGATGTCGAAAATGATCGATCCGGGTGAGCGCGTGCTAACCATCGAGGATGCGGCCGAGCTTCGCTTGCAGCAACCGCACTGGTTGCCGCTGGAAACCCGTCCACCAAACTTGGAAGGCGAAGGCGCTATCACCATCGGCGATCTCGTGAAAAACGCTCTGCGTATGCGACCTGACCGGATCATTCTTGGTGAGATTCGTGGCGCGGAATGTTTCGATCTTCTCGCTGCCATGAACACGGGTCATGATGGCTCCATGTGTACGCTTCACGCCAACTCTCCTCGCGAGTGTCTTGGCCGTATGGAAAACATGATTTTGATGGGTGACATCAAGATCCCTAAAGAGGCTATTTCACGCCAGATTGCAGAATCAGTTGATCTGATTGTTCAGGTGAAACGTCTGCGCGATGGCTCTCGTCGTACCACCAACATCACCGAAGTGATCGGAATGGAAGGTGACGTAATCGTGACGCAAGAATTGTTCAAATATCAATATCTGGACGAGGATGCCGACGGCAAGATTATCGGTGAATATCAGTCATCCGGCCTGCGTCCTTATACGCTTGAAAAAGCGCGGCAATATGGCTTTGAACAGCCATTGCTTGAAGCTTGTCTCTAAGAGATTTCTAACGCTTCGGCGAGATATCTGCCGTTTCTCGCGAGAAGATATTCAGTCGTTGGCGGGAACCCATCCAGCACCTTTCTCTTGGCCAGTTGCTGCATAACGGTTGCCTTGAGACCCATCGAAACTGCTCGCGGTGATGCCTCAGGCAGCGCTCTCTCTATTGCATTGAAACGATGATGACCGTCGGCAAGGACGTGGACCAGCGGGAGCGTCCATCGGCTCATATCCTGCACAGGGATTTCCAAACGATTTTGTGCCGCGATGACAGAATCGGCTGTTCTTGCGAGCGCCTTCCCTGTTTCCGTCAACAGATATTCTGGGCGCAGCGGATGACCATGTCCGGGGTTACGGATTACCCAGCCAGCATCAATAAGTTGTTTCAGAGCACGGGACAGGCTGTCGCGCGACAGGCCAACGCCCTTCAATATCTCGACAAAACGTGCTCCACCGCCAGATAGCGCCGCCAATATCGCAATCGACCAGCGATACCGGCTGAGCATCAGGACAGTAGATAACGGCAAAATTGACATAATATTTAATCTACTATACTTTTCTGACCATAAATCAACTGCGACTCGAAAAAGGTAGGAGTGTTCAGCATGAATATTGATTATGACGGTGATCTCACCGTTTCTATGGGCGTCAGCGACATCGATGCTGCGATCGAGTGGTATGCGAATATCCTTAACTTTGAACTATTGTACAAGAACGAGGATATTGCCTGGGGCGAAATGTCCACCGGACTGACGAACGTGAATCTTGGCCTCAGTCAGGTTGAAACTGTTCAGCAGGGCGGTGGCGCAACTCCAGTCTGGGGTGTGAAGAATATCGTTGATGCAAAGGCCAGTCTGGATGCTGCCAAAGTCAAACAGGACGGTGATATCCAGCATATTCCTGGAATGGTTAAACTGCTGACCTTTTACGATCCTGATGACAATGCCATGATGCTGTTCGAAAATGATAGTCAATGATAGCTGCGTTTCTGTGGATGCCTTTGATGCTGGTGATGGAAGTTCAAACGCCTAGCGATGGCCATGACACTCCGGATTGGCTGGTTGGCAACTGGTCCGGCCAAGGCTTATTGTTCGGGGAACCTGCCAGAATGAGGCTCTCCGTTTGCCCTTTGGTCGGGCACCGGGGGCTTACGCTCGACTACCAAGTCGAGGGAGAAAGCAATCCGGCAATGCGATTTTCCGGGCATGCGGATTACCTCCCGGACAGCGGCAATCGCTGGCGCGGCCGCTGGATCGGCAGCAATAATGTAGATCATGATCTGACAGCCATCACCTCAGATCAGGCATTCCTTGCCACGTGGCACAATGCGGCAGTTGAAACGGGTCAGACGCAGTACCGATTAATCGCGCCAGGGCATTTGAAAGTCACGGATTATGTGCAGCGAGACGGCGGAGGTTTGGAATCATTTGCCAGCGCTGATTATCGTCACAAAACTGCTTGTCCCAGTTTGCCAGATGATGGCGATCAATAGCCCTTGAAAGCCAAACCGACACTAATCGCCGCGAAGAGCAGCGCCATCAGCATGACAAATGGCCAGGGCATGAAGCCAACTTTCTCGATATTCTTGCGATTGTTACGGCGGCGTTCAGCAATGGCGGCAGTAGCAGCAACGACAACAGCTATACCGCCTGCAATAGCCCAGCCGCTTAAATTCGAAAACTGGCTCAAGACCGGTCAGCTATCAAGCATCTTGATGATGCCGGAAAAGTCCATGCCACCTTGTTCCTCGCCTTCGGCATATTGCTCATAAAGCGCGGCGGCCTTTTCACCCATCGGCACCTGAGCGCCGGCGCTTTCTGCGGCTTCCATCGCCAAGCGCAAATCTTTCAGCATCAGGGCTGCTGCAAAACCGCCTTCATAGCCATTATCCGCCGGACTTTGCGGTCCAACGCCGGGAACCGGACAATAGCTGGTCATCGACCAGTTCTGGCCCGAAGCCTTGGATGAAATGTCGTAAAAATTTTGAAGATCAAGACCCAATTTCTCGGCCATTTTAAACGTCTCGCAAGTGGCAATCATCGATGCGCCAAGTAGCATATTGTTACAGATTTTTGCCGCCTGCCCTGCACCATTGTCACCGGCATGGATCACTGCCTTGCCCATATCGGACAGGATCGGTTCGGCACGCTTGAAGGCTTCCTCGCTGCCCCCAACCATGAAAGTCAGCGTGCCGCCATTGGCTGCTGCGATACCGCCGGAAACAGGAGCGTCCACGGGCAATATGCCCTTGGCTTTAGCCATTTCCGCCACATCGCGCGCGCTATCAACGTCAATCGTGGAACAATCCAGAACCAGCATTCCCGGTCCAGCGTTGATCACCACATCATTGGCATAGACGGACCGCACATGTTTGCCAGCCGGTAGCATGGTAACGACAGCTTCCATGCCCCGGACCGCATCGGCCGCGTCGCTGACCGGATGGCATCCTGCCTCTCCGGCCTTTGCCAGTGCTTCGCCAGACAGGTCAAAGGCGTGAACCTCATGGCCTGCTTTCGCCAGATTGGCCGCCATGCCGCCGCCCATATTGCCGAGACCGATAAATCCGATTTTCATGATTATTTCCCTGTCCAGTTGCCAGGGCGTTTCTCAATGAAGGCTTTCATGCCCTCTTTTTGATCTTCACTGCCGAAAAGTCCGTGGAACAAACGGCGTTCAAAGACTACGCCTTGCTGCAGGTTCATCTCAAAGGCGGCATTGACCATTTCTTTCGTGGCAATAGTTGCCAGTGGTGCCATGCCAGCAATCTCAGTCGCTGATTTAATGGCTTCGTCAATCAGATCTGCAGCAGGCACAACGCGTGCGACAAGGCCGGAGCGCTCTGCTTCCTCGGCTTTCATCATCCGGCCAGTCAGGCACATTTCCATCGACTTCGCTTTACCGACGGCACGCGTCATCCGTTGCGATCCGCCCATTCCAGGGGTCACAGCGAGCTTGATTTCTGGCTGGCCAAAATTGGCATTATCACCGGCAATGATGAAATCTGCCATCATCGCTAACTCACAACCACCGCCCAGCGCATAGCCTGCAACCGCTGCAATCCATGGCTTGCGGGTAGCAACGACATCGTCATAGCCCGCGAAGAAATTGTCGCCATACATATCGGCAAAGCTCTGCTCGGCCATTTCCTTGATATCGGCACCAGCCGCAAAAGCTTTTTCCGAACCCGTAATCACGGCGCAGCGCTGACTATCATCAGCATCATAAGCGGCAAAAGCCGCTTTCAAATCTGCGAGCACTTGACTGTTCAGAGCATTAAGCGCCTTTGGCCGGTTGAGCGTAATCAGCGTAACGGCATCACGCTGTTCGACCAATATTGTTTCATAATCTGCCATGTGTATTTCCTTGTTAAGCCAGTGGCACCCATTCTTCGTCCGCAGGCAGCGGAGCGAAGATGGCGTCGATCAGTTCATCACTAGTGTCTTCCGGTGTCGCGGGATCCCATTTGGGATCATTGTCCTTGTCGACAATCAAGGCGCGCACGCCCTCGATGAAATCATGCCGAACGAGCACGCGCGACCCGATGCGATATTCATTGCGCATTTCATCAGCAAATGTTTCCATCGCCGCGCCTTCTTTCAGCTGACGCAGCGCTACCTTACAGGTTTGCGGGCTTTTCGTGCCCAACGTGTCGCGCTCTTTCAAAGCCCAATCGCTGCTGTCTGCATCCAGCGCGGCGAGAATTTCCTCATAGACATCCGAGGCAAAAAACTTGTCGATCTTATTGAGGTTATCAGCAATCCGCGCTGCTGGAACTATATCCGACAGCTGCCCCAGTATACCGTCAATCCGGTCGGGATTTTCGCTGATCCGCTGTTTGGCTTCGTCGAGGTTTTCGGATGGAACATAGTGGGTCGCCAACCCCACTTCCTTACATTCTGCGCCGTCTAAACGTGCACCGGTAAGTGCAAGAAACTGACCCAAACGCCCTGCAAGCCGAGACAAATACCAGCCTCCGCCGACATCGGGGAACAGGCCAATACCCGTTTCCGGCATCGCAAAGCGGGTATTTTCAGTCGCAACGCGATATTTGGCCGGTTGAGATATACCAACACCGCCACCCATCGTGATGCCGTCCATGAAGGCTACAACAGGCTTTGAATATTCGAACAGCAGGTGGTTGAGCTGATATTCCTTGTAGAAAAACTCGCGGCCCTCTTTTCCGTCTTTTTTGCCGGAAGCTTGCAGCATCGCAATATCGCCACCAGCACAGAAACCGCGCCCTTCACTATGGTCGATAATCACAGCTTCGACACTGTCATCGTCACGCCATTCAATAAGCGTGTCACGCATGGCTTCGCACATCGCGAGATTCAGCGAGTGGATGACTTTTGGACGGTTCAGGCTGATGTGCCCGACACGGCCGGTTTTCTTGATGATAAGATCTTCGGTCATTTTATCTTTCTAATCTTGGGATCGGCCTATTGCCTGAGCATTTCGCGCGATACAATCATCCGCATGACCTGATTGGTACCTTCAAGGATCGAATGCACCCGCAAATCACGCCAAAAGCGCTCGATCGGATAGTCCTGCAAATAACCATAACCGCCAAAGAGCTGCAGCGCATCATTGACGATTTTCGAGCCATTATCGGTCGCCAAGCGTTTGGCCATGGCGGCGAATTTGGTCTTGTCCGGTGCGCCCTGGGTCACCTTGACTGCCGCCATATAGAGCAGCGCGCGGGAGGCTTCCAGATCAGTTGCCATGTCGGCCAGCATGAACTGGGTATTCTGAAAGTCGCTGATACTCTTGCCAAATTGCTTACGCTCTTTGGTATAAGCGACCGCTTCATCGAGACACCGTTGCGCGCCGCCAAGGGAACAGGCGCCAATGTTCAAGCGTCCACCGTCAAGACCCGCCATAGCAATGCGAAAGCCTTCACCTTCTCCACCGACACGGTTTTCAACCGGTACCCGGACATTATCAAAATTGACCTGCGCCGTCGGCTGCGAATGCCAGCCGAGCTTTTTCTCGTTCGCGCCGAAACTGACGCCTTCCATATCCTTTTCGATCACCAGACAGGTAACACCGCTGGCGCCGTCATCCGAAGTCCGCGTCATCGTGACATAGAGTTCATTCTCGCCACCGCCGGAGATAAATGCTTTGGAACCGCTGACAACATAATGATCGCCGTCTAACACCGCTTTGGTTTTAAGCGAGGCCGCGTCCGAACCTGCGCCCGGTTCTGTCAGACAGTAGCTAGAGATTTTCTCCATGCTGATCAGGTCTGGCAGATATTTATCCTTCACCGCCTGTGCGCCGAATGTATCAATCATCCACGCCGCCATATTGTGGATAGAGATGAACGCAGAGGTCGAGGGACAGCCATAAGCCATGGCCTCCATGATAATCGCACTCTCTAGCCGGCCAAGCCCG
Organism: uncultured Sphingomonadaceae bacterium; assembly: GCA_947493215.1. Taxonomy (GTDB): domain Bacteria; phylum Pseudomonadota; class Alphaproteobacteria; order Sphingomonadales; family Sphingomonadaceae; genus Parasphingorhabdus. The sequence continues at coordinate 184,199 of CANLQE010000004.1, forward strand.
ATGCCACCGGATTCCTCTGACACATAAATCCCGCCAAAACCAAGATCTGCGCTCTGTTTAATCACATCACGCGGAAAAATATGCTCGTCATCCCATTTACTTGCGTGCGGCGTAATCGCATCAGCCGTAAACTTCTGGGCCATATCTTGAATGGCCAGCTGATCTTCGGTCAGGGAGAATTGATCGGTCATTGTGACTCCATTAAAAAGGGCGGCGGAGAATGTTCCGCCGCCCGTGATTTCATCATGCGCGTGTTACGCCAATTTCCGCATCACATCGCCGAACAGATCTTCATCCGAAGGCAGTTTTTTGGACACCGCTAGCGGTTTGGAAACCCAGGTTTCGTTGATCAGGTCGCGCCAAGTAATATTGTTATTGGTTCCATTGCCCCCCCAACTGCCGCAACCCAGCGAGAATGTCTGGCGCATACCGTTCCACAGGTTACCGCTGTTTGATGCGGATTGTGGCTGGTTGACCATCACGCGCGATGTGCGGGTTGCATTGGCAAGCTTCATGATATTCGCGTCCGATTGCGAATAAAGGCCACAGCTATGCCCCTGCCCCTGATAGGCTTGAATGCTGTTGGTCAGATCAATGGCTTCATCAATATCGGCCGCGCGATAGAGCGCCATGATAACAGTAAGTTTTTCGCCAGAGAAGGGGAAGTCAGGACCGAAACCGGTTTCTGGTACCATAAAGAAAGTGCGGCCTTCGGGCAGATTGAAGCCCGCCATGCCAGCTATCTTTTCCGCTGGTTGCGCAACAATCGCGGTGTTAAAATGACCATCGGGCCACAAAGCGTCCTGCAATTTCTGTTTCTCTTCTTCATTACACAGATAGCCGCCCTGATGCTTCAGTTTTTCGACCATCTCGTCATAAATCGCATCGACGAGGATCACGCTATTGTCCGAAGAACAGCTCGCGGCAAGGTCGAGCGTCTTGGAGATACGGATTTTTTCAGCCGCATCGTCCAGATCAGCGCTTTCATCCACTGTAATGACGGCATTGCCGACACCCACACCCAAAGCCGGTGTGCCGCTGGAATATGCTGCCGTCACCATAGCGCCGCCGCCCGTGGCAAGCACCCGGTCACATTGCCGCATCAATTCGTTGGTTTTTTCAACCGATGGCACATCAATACTCAGCACCAGATCAGCGGGCGCGCCCATTTTGACGATCGCATCACGCATCAGGTCACAAATCAGTTTGTTTGTCAGCTTGGCCCGCGGATGAGGCGCAACAATGATCGAGTTACGCCCTTTAACAGCGGAAATCGCCTTGATCACAGGCGTCGCTTCCGGATTGGTCGACGGCGACAAAGCACCGATCACACCAACAGGCTTAGCGATTTTTACAATGTTCCGCTCATGGTCTTCTTCAATGATGCCGACGGATTTATCATCAATAATGTCAAACAGGGTGGCCCGCGTCTTACGGAAAATTTTCAGATATTTGCCGTCATAATTACCAAGCTGCGTTTCTTCGACTGTATGCTGTGCAATCTTTTCGGCAACGGATTCCTCGGCAACCGCCCAGACCATCGCGCGGATAAGATCATCGACCTGTTCCTGCGTGTAATTTTCAATCTGCTGCTGCGCTGCACGCGACCGCGCAACCAGTTCGGCAACTTCTTCCACGATGGGATCCTGTGGGTTGGTGGTCGTGTCCAGCATATAAAGCTCCTGAAATTATGTTTTTGCCGAAAATCAACGCAAAAGGACTCGTTGAACCGGCATTTTTCTTACCAATCTATATAATTCACCGCCGATAGGCTTGCAATGGCTGCCAACGGCACCGGCGCAACTAAATTACAAAAGCAATAGTGTCGTGCCGCAATGCGCAATTGCATTGCCCGTCATATTGCGCCTATCACGGCCTCAATTACAGAGGTTTACCACCATTCAATGCGTCCCATGACAACTGATGTTTTAGATAGAGCGCCCAAAGAAGAACCAGTTCTAGGGCAAAATCGGCCCATGGCTGGCATCCTGACACGGCTCGCGGCGATGTTGTCGCTCGCGATCATGTTCGCCTTTGTGAAATTGGCAGGACAGGATGGCGTACATGTCACCGAAAGCCTCTTTTACCGGCAACTGACGGCGATGCCGCTGATATGCTTCTTGATTTGGCGTAGCGAAGCGGGATGGCCAGCCATCAAATCGAACAAGCATGTGCTACACATATTGCGGTCGATATTGGGCATTTTCGCCATGGGTCTCAATTTCTGGGCGATGACGCTCTTACCTCTGGCCGATGCCACAACGATTAGCTTCACTGTCCCGATTTTCGCAACGCTGTTCGCCGCGATCGTCTTGCGCGAAAAGGTAGGTATCCGGCGCTGGTCGGCCATTCTCATCGGCTTTATCGGCGTACTCATTGTCATCCAGCCGGGTGGTAGTTTGATCCCGGCCTTTGGCGCAACCGTGGCGCTTATCGGCGCCTTGGTAACCGCTTCGGTCACGCTGGTCATACGAATGTTGGGCCGGACAGAAACCAGCATCGTCACGATTTTCTGGTTCTCGGTCTATACCTTACCAGCCCTAGCGGTCTGCGCTTATGTCTACGGCGGCGGGCATGATGCTAGAACTTGGGGCTATCTGCTCGGCGTCGGCATATTCGGCGCGATCGGGCAATTGACCATTACACAATCGCTGCGTCTGGCTCCTGTCTCCACCGTCATGCCGATGGATTATAGCGCTCTTGTCTGGGCGACGATCATCGGCATTTTGGTCTTCAGCCAATGGCCCGGCTTGTCGATCCTGCTGGGTGCGCCGATCATTATCGGGTCCGGCCTGTTCATTGCGTGGCGAGAACATGTGAAGGCTGTTAGGGATTCCGCCGAGACGCCTTAACCGCCAAAACGCTTCCGGATGGTTTCGCACTCGGCATAATGGTCACGCACAAAACTGGGCACCTGCCCCTTATCCATCGCCGCATCATGCTCGTCATTCATGAATCTGCGGCGGTAATCCGTGTCACCCTCGCTAAATTCAATCGCCCGGCCATTTCTGTCGGCCCGAACATAGACAGCCCCGTTGATCGAACCCCAGAAACGCATAGCCGGCATGGCGGATTGGTTGACACCACCAACGCCAGCGCCGTCTTGCATGATGTAAGATGCCGAACTCAAGCAATCACGGGCCAGTTGTGCCACGGTCGGCCGATCACCGTTCTTCAGGGTCATGTTGCCCATCTTCGAGACAATGCGCTGCGCCCTGCTCTGCGGCATCACAAAAGGCTCCGACACATATTGCATTTGTTCTGCCTGACCGCCGGCGGGCAACCCCATAGCGAGTGATCCCAACGCCAGTTTTATCAGTGCATATTTCATAGAATCGGGCGCCTTTTCAAATAGGCTAGCATGCAAATAGCGCTTGCCCAACCCGTCATCAGAGGCTTAGTCTTTGAAAAAAGGGGAGGTTCTAGTGAAGATGTTCTTTCGTGGCGTCATCGCCATCGCAGCGGCTATCGGGTTCAGCGTATCGGTTAGCGCTTCAGAACCCTCGGAAACCGTTACATATCCTGAAGTCACGGTCTACGAAGCCGCCAAGATCATAACCATGGAACCGGGCTATCCTGAAGCGCGCTTTGTCGCGACTTCGGAAGGAATCATCCTCGGCCTTGGTCAATCGCTCGAGGATCTGGACGCCTGGACCAATGGCCGTGATGTCAACATCGACCAGCGCTTTGCCAAGAACATCCTGATGCCCGGTTTTGTCGAACCGCATATTCACCCAATGCAGACGATCATGATGCTGCCCATCCCGTTTATCAGCCCTGAAGACTGGGCACTTCCCGGCAAGACCTACCCGGCGACGCGCGGCAAGGCGGATTATGAAAAACGGCTCAAAGAGGAGCTGGCGAAAAGCGATGACAAGCTGTTCATCACATGGGGCCATCACCACTTGTTCCATGGCGATATGGATCGCGCCTTGCTCGACCAGATTGCGCCGGATCGTCCTGTGGTCATCTGGCAGCGCAGCTTTCACGAGATCATCGTCAATAGCAAAGGCCTGGATTTGCTGGGCATCGGTACGAAGGCAGAGTTTGAGAAGCAGTTTGACAAACCTCAGATAACCCCGGGACATGCCGATTATGCCAGTGGGATCATTCATGAAACCGCTCTATTCAATGGCATCGACAAACTCCGCCCCTATCTCTTCTCCCCTGAAAAAATACAGCAAGGCCTCGCTGATATGCGCCAGATGATGCTGGAAAACGGCGTGACGACCAGCGCTGACTTGGCATTTGGCGGCTTTGGCGGGCCTGAGATGGAATCGAAGCTGTTCAAGAGCCTCTATGATCAACCGACCATGCCGTCCCGTATCCTCGCGATACCGGTTGCGCCGCTGGTTACGGGCGATCCGAATGTCTGGCTGAAAGATATGAAAGCCAAATATGAGAGTGATAAATTCTTCTTCTCCAACCGTGTAAAGCTGTTCGCCGACGGCGCGTTTTTCGCCCAATATATGCAAATGAACCCGCCCGGTTATAGCGATGGTCATGAAGGTAAGTGGCTAACCGAACCAGAAGAATTGCTGAAGCAAACCAATCGCTTCTGGGAGGCCGGTTGGAACCTTCATACCCATGTGAATGGCGACAAAGGGCTGGATGTCGTGCTCGGCATTACCGAAAAACTGGCGCCCAAAAACGGCCAGAATATCATCATGGAGCATCTCGGTTATTCCACCGAAGCGCAGAACCGGCGGATTGGCGAAATGGGTATCTATGTTTCCGCCCAGCCCAATTATATCCGCATCCTTGGTGACACTTATGCCAAGACTGGCCTCGGTCCCGACCGTGCCGCCCAGATGAGCCGACTCGGTTCGCTGGAGCGCAAGGGCGTGCCGCTTGGTTTGCATAGTGACTTTAATATGGCCCCGATTAATCCGCTCTATCTCGCATGGGTCGCGAGCAACCGGATCACGCTGGACGGTAACGCCAAAGCCCCGGCCGAACGCCTGTCGCTCGATAAGGCCCTGCGCGCCATTACTATAGAGGCAGCGCAGGTCATCGGTCTGGACGCGATGGTCGGCTCCATTGCCACGGGTAAGAAAGCCGATTTCACCGTGTTGGACCGCAATCCTTATGATGGCGGCGCGGCGAAATTGCAGGAGGTGCAGGTCCAAGGCGTGGTGTTTGAAGGCCGGTGGTTTCCGGCGGAATAGGGCCTAACTTCACTAACTTCACACCAAGGAAGCGCAGAAATGCGTTTGGAGCGGCATTATAATACCCATTGATACTACAGATGTGCAGACAATATTCCGAACGGGGCCGACAATCTGTTTCTGGTTGCAAAATACCAACGAGCCAAATCCGATATAGATCATCAGAGGACCTGTAGGAAAACAGATATTGCTAGCGCTTCATCTTCTCAAAAAGATCCACCAGTTCGCTGAATTTCTCTTTCTGATCCTGTTCATCGCCGGAAGATATCGCCTCGGCCACACAGCATGCCGCATGGTCTTTCAGGATCTGGCTTTCGACCTTGGACAAGGCCGATTTGACAGCCTGCATCTGGGTGAGGATATCCATGCAATAGCGGTCCTCTTCGATCATTTTCGCAATACCTCGCACTTGCCCTTCGATGCGGTTCAGCCGGTTCAGCTTCGCGGTATTTTTATCCTCGCCCATCAGTCACTTTTCCTTACATTCCAGAATAAAAGCCTGCCACTAAGCACTTAGCAGCTTGAAACTCATCCATAAAGCCATGCCGATCATGAACAGATTTTCGGTCAACGAAACAAAGCCCAGTGGCACATTGCTGTCGCCGCCAACACAAGCGCATTTCAGCTCGCGTTTTTGAATATAGACGGCATAGAAAACCGATATAGCGCCAACTGTGCCGATAAAGAGCGCCACTGGAATGGCCAGCCACATTGCCACACCCGCAATCATCAGTACGCCCGCCAGTCCTTCGCCAAAGGGATAGAGATAACCATAGCGCACCCAGCGCTTGGCCAGCAGATCATAGTTCAGGAACATCGTTGAGAAGCGTTCGATATCACGGAGCTTTAAATAGGCGAGCAGACACATTGAAAAAGCGACAAACCACTCTGCTGTCTTGATCGACACCCACGATCCAGTCGCAACAAAGGCGGCGGCGAGTGCCATGAGAAAAGTCATCCCGAACAGGGCGATGACTGGCTGATAGCTGGTGTCATCCTGCTCCTCCTTCGGCTTGGCCTTGCCAAAATATATCCGCAGGGCATCATGACCGCCGATCCGCTCACCACCAATAAACGTCTGGGGTGTTGTTTTGACGCCATGTTTTTCCTTGAAAGCATCAGCCTCTTCCTGCGTGGTTAGATTATGGTCCTCCACCTTGAAGCCCTCCCGCTCCAGCAGGTCTTTAGATTTCAATCCGTAGGGACAGATGTGATCATCCATGACCATTCTGCGCAATACGGCCTTTCTATTTTCCATAGTATCGATCCATGTTGTAATATACCTATTAGGGGTATAGGGTATATAGATGATAAAAAGCAACCTAACCCTGTCCCGCCGCAAAATGATTGGCAGTCTCGCAGCGCTGGCCGGTACTGCCGCTTTACCAATGCCTGCTTGGGCCATGGGCAAAATGAAGGAGCCGATTCGCAACGGCATGGATCAGCTATCCGGACCCGAAGTGGACCTGCACATCAGCAGTGGTCTTTTTAAAACCGGCGCGCGATCTGGTCATGCTATCGCGGTGAACGGAACAGTTCCCGGCCCCCTCATCCGTCTGCGCGAAGGACAGAATGTCCGCCTGAATGTGCACAATATGCTGAATGAAGACAGCTCCGTGCATTGGCATGGCCTGTTGCTGCCGTTCCAGTTTGATGGTGTTCCCGGATTGAGCTTCCCCGGTATAAAGCCCGGCTATCATTTTACCGCTCCGTTCACCGTCCGGCAGCATGGCACCTATTGGTGGCATAGCCATAGTGGATTGCAGGAACAAATGGGGCATTACGGACCGCTGATCATTGATCCTGCCGGCGAAGATCCAATTGCCTATGACCGCGAGCATGTTATCCTGTTGAGCGAATTTGCCGCGATGCACCCGCACGAGATCATGAAGAAACTGAAGGTCTCGGAAGGTTATTTCAGTCAGCAAAAAACCACGGCAAGCGATGACTATGATTTCAGTGGTGAGGATCGACGCATGTGGGGAGGAATGCGGATGATGCCGACCGATATTGCCGACGTATCTGCTCCAACTTACACCTATATGATCAATGGCCACGGCCCGGACGACGATCTGGAGCTGCCGTTCCAACCTGGCGAGCGCGTCAGGTTGCGGATCATCAATGGCAGCGCGATGACTTTCTTCAACGTCCGCCTGCCCGGCTTGCCAATGACGGTGGTTCAGGCGGATGGTCAGAATGTGCAGCCCGTTGAGGTTGACGAGCTGCAAATTGGCGTAGCGGAAACATATGATGTGATCGTCCAGTCGAACAAAGACGGCACGTTTGCCATTGCGGCGGAAGCGATGGACCGCAGCGGAATGGCGCAGGCAACACTAACCTCGCGTCCGGGCGAGCGGGCTGAATTCCCGGCACTGCGTGCCCCGCCGCTGCTCAGCATGACCGATATGGGTCATGGCGGCATGGATGACGGAGATATGGACCATGGCAACGAGCCAGTGGCAGCGATGGATCATTCCAAAATGGAACATCGCCAGATGGACCATAGCGAAACGCAAACTGCGGCCCCGATGGCGGGGCATGATATGGGTGCTATGGATATGCGCGATACCAGCTTGTTGCCTGATACAGTCAAGGTCGGCCCGGGCATCGACATGGTAGCGATGAACCCTCAGGACCGCACCGGCTTTCCGGGCCTTGGTCTGGACACTGTACCGCACCGGGTGCTCAATTACCGGATGCTGCGGTCAATCGACATGGACCATGACAAGCGCCAGCCCGACCGCGAAATGCAATTGCATCTGACCGGTAATATGGAACGCTATATGTGGTCGTTCGATGGCAAGAAGTTCAGCGCTGTCGGTGATGATCCGATCCGATTTGGCTATGACGAGCGGGTGCGGGTCAAGCTGGTCAATGATACGATGATGGCCCATCCCATCCACCTCCACGGTATGTTTTTCGAAGTCGTGAATGGACAGGGCCATCACCAGCCGAAAAAACACACCGTGATCGTGCAGCCGGGCAGCAGCGCCACCTTTGACGTGACCACTGATGAACCGGGCGACTGGGCTTTTCATTGCCATCTACTCTACCATATGCACGCTGGCATGATGCAGACGGTCAGCGTCGAATTTCCCAAGGCCGCATGATGTATCGGATCATTACAGCCACATTGGTGTTATCAACCGCAACAACGCCGCTCATGGCTCAGCATGTCGATCATGGCGCGCACCAGATGCCCGGCAGCCCGCCAGCGGAATCCAAGCCGGTTGATCACAGCCAGATGGATCACAGCACAGGCGATGCGCCTGCGCCAACATCCAGTCCCGTTGACCAATCCGGCCCACCGAGAGCCGCCGATGCGATCTGGGGGGCCGAAGCGATGCGCGCATCCCGTAAGGCGCTATATGACGAGCATGGCGAAATGGCGCTGTTCTGGTTTCAGGGTGACCGCGCAGAATATCGCGTCCGCGACGGTGATGACGGCTATCTGTGGGACGTACAGGGCTATTATGGCGGTGATATCGACAAATTCTGGTTCAAGAGCGAAGGCGAAGGCAGTTTCGATGCGCCCATTGAGGACGCCGAAATTCAAGCGCTTTACAGCCGCGCAATCGCGCCCTTCTTTGACCTTCAGGCTGGCATTCGTCAGGACCTAACCGGCCCGGCCCGCACCCATGCTGTGGTCGGGATACAAGGCCTGCTCCCCTATATGTTCGAGCTGGATGCCGCGGCATTTCTGTCTGACAAAGGCGATCTGACCGCACGCATCGAAGCAGAATATGACCAGCGCATCACCCAGCGATTGATTCTGCAACCCCGCGCCGAAATCAACCTGTCAGCGCAGGACATTCCTGAACTGGGCATTGGTGCCGGTATCGATAATCTCGAACTCGGTCTGCGCCTGCGCTATGAAATCATTCCGGAATTCGCACCCTATATCGGCGTCGAGCAGGAATGGAAGCTAGGCGGCAGTCAGGATTTCGCGCGGACCGACGGAGAAGACCCCAGTGTCACCAACTATGTGATCGGCGTTCGCTTCTGGTTTTAGAGCGGTATTACGCAATCATCTTTTTAACCCGCAACCTGGCCCGGCTTTCGATAAATGCTCATGATAGCACCATTGCCGGTCGGGGCTGTCTTTAACAGTTTGAGCTTCCTTGTTCCGAAATCGTTATCGAACAATCGCTTACCGGCACCAACAATCACTGGGGATGTCCACAACCGAAATTCATCGATCAAGCCAGCGGACAATAAGGTTTGTATCAACTGCCAACTGCCGTGAATTTGCAGCAACGGGCCGTCCTGCTTTTTGAGCTTGCTAACCTCCGACACCACGTCGCCTGACAACAGTGTTACATTATCCCATTTCAGGTCAGTCAACCCAGATGACACGACATAGACATGGCCATTGTTCATGCTGCTATCCTGATGACCAGAAAACAGCTCATAGGTTTTCCGGCCGAGCAGCATGTCATAAGGTTTGGCCATGGCCTCGCGTTGCACTTGCTCCATGACGGGGTCCCAATAATCTGCCGCCCAGCCGCCGGCCGTAAACCCGCCCGAGACATCTTCCTCCGGCAGGCTCACAGCCTGCATGACCCCATCGAGGGTTATGAAAGTCAGCGCCGCAATTTCTCTCATGCCCGAGCTTTCGTCAAACGTTGGTGAATAAACCCTAGCATAAAACCGAACAGGACAAATTGGATCATGCTCGCGAGTCCTTCTGTCATTATCCAAGCCGGAATCGACGGCGCGGCATATTTGGCTGGCTCCGCGAAAGCGATATAGAAACCCAAAAACAATCCGAAACTCAGGGACACCATCAGCCCGTCCTTTATCCTCGCGCCCAGCGGAACAATATGGCCGAGCGCGAGGGTCAATATGGCGCCTTGTACGATCATCGTCAGAAAGCCCAAGGCCATGACAGGTTCCGGCCGAGCGAAATCGATACCCTCATAATATTCAGCGTTGATCACAAAGTGATTCAACCCCTGAACAGCGAAAGAAACGATTATGAAAGCGATGACCGACAAGATATGTTTCATGATCTCACCCTACATTGGCATGTCCATCGCCGGGGCCAACTCAATAGTCCCACCAATGTCGAGATGCGGTGATTTTTTCGTCATGGCGATTGCCGCATCCTGATTTTCCGCTTGAATGATCGTGATACCAGATAACGGGTTGGAACCACCGTCTTCCGTCACGCCTTCAGAACTGACTGTTATCGATTGGCCAACAGGAAGACCGCGATCTAAGACTGCATCGCCAAGACCATCCATCCATGCCATCCATTTTTGCATGTGTTGCTGCCCTTCTTCGGGTGTCATCGACGTTTTTCCGCCATGATAGGCCAAGATGAATTTCTGCATTTTCTTCTCCTTTGGGGGGTTTTATTGCTGTGGAAGAGCCCCTTATTGCGGCGATCTAAATATGTTAAAGAACATTTTTAGAAATCTTCTATGATACCGTGACACGGAGAAAATATAGATGCCTTACAGCGCCGAACATAAGCAGCAGACACGTGCAAAGATTGTCGAATCTGCCAGAATTCTATTCAACCGGCACGGCTTTCAGGATGTCACCATCGACATGGTAATGGAAAATGCGGGGCTGACCCGTGGCGGGTTCTACAATCATTTCAAAACGAAAGAGCAGCTCCATCACGCTGCGGTATCCAGTTTTTTGCATGGCCGCGGCGCTGAGTGGCGCAAAGATGCTGGGGTTGATCCTCGTTTGCCCGGGGAAGACATGGTCCGCCAAATGATATTGGGATATCTGTCCTCTGACCATTTAGGCGATATCGATGGACAATGTCCGATGATTGCGCTGCCTTCCGACATAGCGCGGTCCAATCCGCAGGTGCAGACATCCTATTCGGAATTGCTGCAGGCGATGGTAGGATTATTTGAGAACGGCATCGGCAAGAGAGGTCGCGAGGCTCGGCAGCAAGCCCTGTCGATGGCCGCATTATGCGTGGGCGGCATGGTTATTGCCAAATCGCTGCCCGATTCAGAATTGGCCGAAGAAGTTCGGGACGCGGCGCAAAGCTTCGCATTGAGTCAGTTGGCCCACTAGGAAATCAAACCGGCGCTTTGCTAGTTCACTCCGCGCTCTTTGCCTTCCCAATAGGGGTCACGCAATTCCCGCCGTAATATCTTGCCGCTGGCGTTACGGGGTAGTTCCGCGATGACGTCGACCGTCTTTGGTACCTTGAACCCGGCAATGCGTTCTCTGGCCCAAGCGATGACGCTGTCGGCGTCAATCTCGCCAGCGTCCGGTTTGGGGGAGACGACCGCTTTCACCGCTTCGCCCCACTTATCGTCGGGGATGCCGATGACGGCGACTTCATTGACTTGCGGGTGGCCGAAGATCGCGTTTTCGACCTCTGCCGGATAGACATTTTCGCCACCGGAGATGATCATGTCCTTGACCCGGTCCTTGATATAGAAATAGCCGTCCTCATCCATGATCGCAGCATCACCGGTATAGAGCCAGCCATCAGAGTCCACAGTCTCAGCCGTCTTGTCCGGATTATTGAAATAATGCAGCATGTTAAGGCCGGATCGTGTGGCGATTTCTCCGATGGTGTTGGGTGGCACTTCGTTATGTTGCTCATCCACAATGCGTATTTCGACGCCGGGCAGCGGCACGCCAATACCGCGCATCCGCTCGTTGCCCGCCGGATCATGATCCTCAGGCGGCAAGATGCAGACAGTGCCTGTGGTTTCGGTCATGCCATATTGCTGACAGAATAAAGCCTGCGGCATGGTCTGGATACACTGACGCAGCAGTTCGAGCGGGATTGGCGCAGCACCATAGGTCACAGAGCGTATGCTGGAAAAATCCGTTTTCTTTGCACGCGGCCAGTTGACCAGCATTTGCAATGCAGTTGGCACAAGGAAAAACTGGTTCAGCCCCTTTTCTACGCAATCGAGCACGCTGTCAGGATGAAATTCAGGAATGACCATCATCTTGGCGCCATTGTAAAAAGCAATCGGGCCAATACCGGCTCCGGCAATATGCGCGCATGGCATGACCGCCAGTGTGCTGTCGTCCGGGCCAATATCAATCCATGCATGCTCCGGCTTATTCTCGACCAGCGGGCGCATTTTGAACATATTGTCATTGGTGAGCACAGCGCCCTTGGGGTTGCCGGTCGTACCAGAGGTATAGAGTTGCAACACGCCCTCTGCCGGGTCGGTTTGCGGCAAGTCTCCTGGGGGGGTTTTAGTCAGCCATTCGTCGAGTGATTGCAGGCCATCGACCTCTCCGGCCACCAATATGGTTTTGACCGTGCCGGCCTCTGCCGCGGCTTGCTGAGCCGTTTCGGCAAATCCCGGCTCACAGATGACCAGCGGGGCCTGCGTATCTTTGAGCACATAGGCAACTTCCGGGGCGGCCAATCGCCAGCCAATGGGCGAAATAACAACACCCGCGCGGCTGGCTGCGGCAAACAGGGTGAAAAACAGTCCGCTATTCTTGCCAAGCCAGCAGACCCGGTCGCCTTTTTTGAGGCCAGCGCCGATAAAGGCCCGCGCATAGTCGGTTACGATCCGGTCTAGTTCGGCATAAGTCACCAGACCCGCCGCATCGTCGAGCGCGATATTATCCGGCAGACGCTCTGCCCAATAGGCGATCGCTGATCCCATGCACCGGCGAATCTCTGGCGTTTCGTTTGACATGCCCACTCCTCACTTTATTTTTGGCGATGGTAAGCGGTCGCTTAAATCAAGGCAAGGGGATTGGCGCTATGTCCGGCGATAGAGAAGTGACAGATTATTGGCTGGCATTTCAACCAGATCGGTGCGGGTGAAACCGTTTTTCTCGGCGAGCGCGTCCATGTCATCAACCTCGCGGATGCCCCAGCGCAGGTCGCGGCTCTTAAGGCTGCGGTCAAAGTCGAGATTGCCCTGCGCCGTCGGGGCGTCACCGCGAAAATAAGGGCCGTAGAGAAAGAAAGTGCTGCCGGGTTCAAGCAGCTTGGCAGCTTTGTCGAACAGTCCGATGGAGGCTTCCCACGGCGCGATATGAACCATGTTGATGCACAGGATCGCGGCGGGCTTTGCAATATCCCAACTGGAGGCAAGCGCATCAAGCTGCATCGGCGGCAGGACATTGCTGGCCCCTGCCCGCTTGGTCCATGCAGCGATGGAGCGACAACCGTCAGGATCAGGGTCGCTGGGCTGCCATGTCAGGTTTAAGAACTTCTCGCCGAAATAGACGACATGCTCGCCGGTGCCGCTGGCAATTTCGAGCACTGTGCCGGTGTCGGGTAAGACGCCCCGCAACAGCGCGACGATGGCGTCCCGGTTGCGCAAGGTGGCAGGCGCATGTTTCTCATCCTCCGGACCGGCCCGGTGGCGGAACCATGGGGTGGAATCACCTTCCCTCGTCATCATGACTCTCCTCAATGGGTTGCCGCCGCCAAACCGCGGCTAGAAAACTGCCGATCACCACATGATAGACCGCCGAGATCGCGCTGGGAACCGGGGCGAGAGCCGCCTGCATCGGCGTTGCAAATTGCGCGGCGAAGGCCGGTGTGGATGCGAGGCTGGAACCCAGGCCGCTATTTTGCATGCCGACCTCTATACTGATCGTCCGGCGCTCGCCAGTACCGAACCCCAGTGCCTTGGTCAGGAGATAGCCCAGCCCAAAGCCGAAGACGTGGAGCAGCAGCACCGCCAGCATCAAGATACCGAAATGCTCTTCTATAAGCGCTTTCGAGTTTGCAATAATGGCACCCACAATCAGGACAACCACGATCACCGAAGCGAGCGGCGACACAATCGCGATCTTCTCGGTCGCTTTGGGAAAATAGCGGTTGAGCAACACGCCCGCGATCACTGGCAATAGTACGATAGAGACCATATTGATAAACAGGTTCCACTGATCAATCTCGACATATTTTCCGGCGAGCAAGCCAGTGAGCAGCGGCGTCGCGACAACGGCGACCAGCGTCGAAGCCATGGTCATCGTCACCGATAGCGCCAGATTAGCATTGGCGAGATAGGCGACCACATTGGACGCCGTGCCGCCCGGACAACAGGACACGAGGATCAGCCCCACCGCCAGTCCGGTTTCCAGATTGGTCAGCATCGCAATGCCAATTCCCGCCAGCGGCATGACGGTGAACTGCAAGACCACGCCTGCTGCGATACATTTCGGAATGCGGGCGATCCGTTTGAAATCATCAAAGGATAGCGTCAGGCCCATGCCAAGCATGATAAGCCCCAGCATCACGCTGATCAGCGGTTGACCCAGCGGACGGAACCGCCCGTCGACAACCCACAGAAAATGTTCTGGAATAAACCAGGCCCAAGCTGTGCCGAGGACCGTCCACAGCGCAAACAGATTTGTTAAGCGCTGGATCATTATGCCCCCTCAATCAGCCTTCACTCGGCTGCTTCAGCATATTCCTCCGGTTCTTGCCAGACCAAAATCGGTTTACGCGCGGCCTGTGTTTCGTCGAGACGCCTGCGCGGGGCAAAATGCGGAGCTGATTTGAGCAACTCATCGCCAGCCTTCGCTCGCTCTGCCACCGACCGGAGCGCGCCGATAAACTGGTCAATCGCCGCCCTGCTTTCCGTTTCGGTCGGCTCCACCAGCATCGCGCCATGAACGACGAGCGGGAAATACATGGTCATCGGGTGATAGCCCTCATCGATCAGACCTTTAGCAAGATCCAGCGTCGTCAGCCCATTGGTAAAGCCATTGTCCGAGAATAAAGCCTCATGCATGCAAGGTCCCGATTTCGCGAAGGGCGCGTCGAGCACATCTTCCAGACTGCGCAAGACATAATTGGCGTTTAGCACAGCGTCCTCGGAGACCTGTTTCAACCCGTCGGCTCCGTGGCTCAACATATAAGTCAAAGCCCGCGTAAACATGCCCATCTGCCCGTGAAAGGCGACCATGCGGCCAAAGCTGCTTTCGTGATGGTCTTCGGCGGTTTCTTCTTCAACCAAGTGGAAATGGCCGTCTTCGGTTTTCTCCACAAAAGGCAGCGGCGCAAAAGGCGCCAGCGCTTCGGAAAAGACCACCGGGCCGGAACCCGGACCGCCGCCGCCATGTGGCGTCGAAAAGGTTTTGTGCAAATTAATATGCATCGCATCAATGCCCAGATCGCCCGGCCGTACCCGCCCCACAATCGCATTGAAGTTCGCACCGTCGCAATAGACCAGACCGCCTGCATCATGCACCGCATCGGAAATGGCTTTCATATCCGGTTCAAACAGCCCGCAGGTGTTGGGATTGGTGATCATCACGCCAGCCACATCAGGGCCGAGGCGCGCTTTCAATGCATCAAGATCGACGCGGCCATCAGCATTGGCGGGAATATCTTCGACCTTATAGCCGGCAAAAGCGGCGGTCGCAGGGTTCGTGCCGTGCGCGCTTTCAGGCACCAGTATAACTTCCCGGGCATCGCCGCGCGCTTCGAGCGCAGAGCGGATGGCGAGGATACCGCATAATTCCCCATGCGCGCCTGCCTTCGGGCTCATCGCCACAGCCGGCATGCCCGTCAACGTTTTGAGCCAGGTAGCAAGCTCATCAATAAGACCAAGCGCGCCTTGAACACTGTCCACGGGTTGCAACGGATGAATGTCGGAAAAACCCTTCAGACGCGCCATTTTCTCGTTGAGCCGCGGGTTATGCTTCATGGTGCAGCTGCCCAAGGGAAACAGGCCTACATCAATCGCATAATTCTGACGGCTGAGCCGCGTGTAGTGGCGGACCATTTCCGCTTCGGATAGACCCGGTATGCTGATCGGTTCATCGCGATCGAGACCACCCAAGCGGCTCTCCACAGATGGCGCTTCGGGGAGATCCACGCCGCTACGATCCGGTGATCCGGTTTCAAAAATCAAGGGCTCATCGACCATCAGCGCGCGATTGCCGGTGTGGGTTTTCAGCGCGCCTTGATCGGGCACAGCAAGATTTTCGTCCTGTTTGGTCGGGCGGCCTTCGGTCAACATGTTCATGCCAATTCTCCTTCCAGAGCGGTCGCCAGAGCTTCGACATCCTCGTCGCTACTTGTCTCGGTCACCGCGACGATTAAGCCGTGAGCCAAGGCGCCTTCCTCTGGATAGAGTCGGCCAAGAGACACACCGGCGAGGATTTTCTGGTCCGCCAGCTTACGCACAATCGGCCGCGTATCTTTATCAAGTACCAGCGTGAACTCATTGAAAAAGCTCTCATTCAAGAGAGAAACGCCATCTATTGATGCCAAACGATCTGCTGCGACCACCGCCTTTTTGTG
Organism: uncultured Sphingomonadaceae bacterium; assembly: GCA_947493215.1. Taxonomy (GTDB): domain Bacteria; phylum Pseudomonadota; class Alphaproteobacteria; order Sphingomonadales; family Sphingomonadaceae; genus Parasphingorhabdus. The sequence continues at coordinate 200,588 of CANLQE010000004.1, forward strand.
GTTGAGCATCGCAAGCTCTCGCAAGCCCTTTTCACCCAGCAATGTCATATGGGCGGTAAAGGCGAGCGCGCATAATCCGCTATTGGTGCAGATGTTCGAGGTCGCTTTCTCCCGCCGGATATGCTGTTCGCGTGTCGACAGGGTAAGCACGAAGCCACGCTTGCCTTCGGAGTCCATAGTCTCTCCGCAAAGCCGTCCCGGCATCTGGCGGACATATTTTTGCTTGCAGCCGAATAGGCCGACATAAGGCCCGCCAAATTGCAGACCAACGCCTAAAGATTGTCCTTCGCCGACAACAATATCCGCGCCCATTTGACCGGGAGATTTTATCGCGCCCAAGGCAACAGGTTCGGTAACAACAGCGATTAGTAAAGCTTTGTGACTATGCGCTTTTTCGGCCAGGGCGGACATGTCACCAATGCGTCCCAAAATATCGGGATATTGCACCACAACACAGCTGGTATCGTCATCAATCTGGTCGAGTAAATCGGCACCATCGGTTGCCGCTTCCAATGTTGGGGCTTCACTCACCAGCTGGTCTTTGGTGAAGCGCGCCATCGTCTTCGCCACCGACACATAATGCGGATGTAGTCCCGAAGAGAGAACCGCCTTGCCGCGCTTGGTAATCCGCCGCGCCATGACAATCGCTTCCCAGCAGGCGGTAGAACCATCGTACATCGAGGCATTGGCGACATCGACGCCGAACAGGCGCGCCACCTGTGTCTGGAATTCAAACAAGGTCTGCAACGTGCCCTGCGCAATTTCCGGCTGATAGGGCGTATAAGCGGTCAGGAATTCCCCGCGCTGGATGATATGATCAACGCTGGCAGGCACATGGTGGCGATAGGCCCCTGCCCCAAGGAAGAATGGCATATCGCCGGCGGCCGAGTTATTCTTGGCCAGCTTCTTCATATGCGCTTCAACCGCCATTTCCCCGGCATGCATCGGCAGATCGCGGATAGGACCATCCAGCCGCGCATCCTCTGGCACATCCACAAATAGCTCATCGATGCTGTTGGCACCAATTGTCGCCAGCATATCCTGACGGTCATTTGGGGTTAGCGGTAAATAGCGCATTTTCTATTCCTTAGTTTTAAAGTCCGTCGACAAACGCTTTATAAGCTTTCTCATCCATCAGATCGTCGAGCTCGGATTTGTCTGAGAGAGTCAGGCGGAAAAACCATCCATCTTCTTCGGCGGAATTATTCACGAGCGCCGGTTCATCTTCCAGAGCGTCGTTCACTTCGACCACAGTCCCGGAAACGGCGGCATAGACATCGGATGCCGCTTTTACCGACTCAACCACAGCGGCATCATCGCCCTGAGAGAGTTCCGCGCCGGCTTCAGGCGTTTCCACAAATACGATATCGCCCAGTTGTTCCTGCGCATAATCGGTAATGCCGACCGTGGCGGTTTCGCCCTCAACGTCGACCCACTCATGTTCATCGGTAAAATATCGGCTCATAGTCTCGTCCTCTTCCCTCGTTTACGTCTATAATTTAGGTTTGCGATGATAGTTATGTGGCACAAAGGGCATGTCGGCGACCGTACAAGCGATCGGTTTGCCGCGTTGTTCCACGATAATTTCAGTCCCGGTTTCAGCGAGCGCCATTGGCACATAAGCCATGGCAATCGGCTTTTGCAATGTGGGCGAGAAACCGCCACTGGTCACCGCGCCGACTGCATTTCCATCAGCATCGACCACGCTTGCGCCCTCGCGTATGGGCTGACGGCCGTTGATGAATAGTCCGATGCGTTTTTTCTCGGCCTTCCTTGGATATTGCGCCAACACCCGTTCGGCCCCGGCAAAGTTCGCTTCCTCACGCCGCGCTTTGGACAAGGCAAAATTCAAATTGGCTTCGACCGGCAAGACGCCTGCATCCATATCATGGCCATAAAGTGGTAGCCCGGCTTCGAGCCTCAAACTATCGCGTGCACCAAGGCCAATGGGTTTTACTTCATCCAGCGCACATAAGGCCGCCGCCAGTGTCTCGGTATGTTCTGCCGGAACGCTGATCTCATAACCATCTTCGCCCGTATAGCCGGAGCGACTAATGCCCAAGGGAATATCACCCCACATAAAGGGTCCGGCTTCCATGAAGTAAAGGTCCGCTGGTACCGGCCAATCGGGCTGCATCGGGCTGATTTCCAGCTTTGCCAATGCAGCAGCAGCCTTAGGCCCCTGCAAGGCGAGCAGCCCATGGCCTTCCAAATGGCTGAGCGTGACATGCGATGGTAACTGCGCCTTGAAATAAGCAATGTCATCATGCTTGGTCGCGCCGTTCACCACCAGATAGAGATTGCGGCCGGTATTGGTGACCATCAGGTCGTCCAATATGCCTCCATCCTGCGCCAGCAATAAAGTATAGCGAATTTTGCCTACGCCCAGAGCCGAGATATTGCCCGGAACAATCGCTTCCAGCGCTTCAGCAGCGCCGTCACCAACCAATTGGACCTGTCCCATATGGCTAACATCAAACAGCCCGGCATTTTCGCGGGTCCACAGATGTTCGGCCATCACGCCTTCATATTGCACGGGCATTTCATAGCCAGCAAACGGCACCATGCGCCCGCCAAGGCTGCGGTGCCAGCTATCAAGCGGCAGTTTCTTCAATGTCTCGGTTTTATCATCACTCATCAAAAATTCCGTTGGTCACAAGGGTACAGCTCACAGCAAAAGCCTGTAAAACTGCCCCCTCTGTCACGGAACCTGAGAGTTTCATGGCGCTTTGTCAGCGACCATTTACCCCTTCGGTGGAGCGACGCTTTCCTGTCGGGAAGCTCACTCTCTTTCCAGAGTGCTTGTGAAGCTTATGCGGTCCATCGGCCTGAGAGTTTCCGGGGCGGTTGCTCCTTCGGCGGTTTGCAATCATTTTAGGATCGCAAACGCTCTCCCGCACAGCTTCGTGATCCGTGCCTATAAGGCGGCGATCAAAAGCAGCCTTAGGAGTGAATGACCGTGCTGTGGGAGTCAATGATTCGATGTTCGTCGGGCCTGTAAAAAGTTCAGGCGGTCTCGCGGTCGGCCCATTTCCATATCGCGTCATTTTCGTAGATGGTCGCGCCTGGCTTTGCTTGGCCAAGCAAAGCCGCAATGGCCGATGCCACTTCCCGCCCATCGATAGAGCGATAGCGCCGCAACGAACCGTGCAGCAGCCTGTCCATCAACGGACTGGCTATAATGGCGAGGCTCTCGCCAAACCGCGCATCTCCCGACCGCTCCCCGCGCAACAATCCGGGGCGAATAATATCGAGTCGATTGAAATTCTCTCCGCGCAACAAATGCTCCGCCTGCCCTTTGACTTTCAGGTAAAATCCCGACGCCTCAGCATTGGCCATGGTCGAAGAGACAGTGATAAACTGCTCTGCACCCGCCGCCTTTGCCGCCTTGCCCACAGTACCGACCAAATCGCGATCAACTGCAGCAAAAGCCTCTTTTGATCCCGCCTTTTTCATCGTCGAGCCAAGGCAGGACACGGCCCGCTGCGCCTTTATAGATGCAATGATCCCGGGCCATTGCTCTGTCGGTGCGACATGAATTGATGCCGCTCCATAGTCACCGTCTAAAGGTTTGCGTACCAAGAGATGCAGCCCCTCGTCGCGCCCATCAGCGATCAATTTACGGACCAGCAGACTGCCAATCAATCCTGTGGCGCCGACTATTAATATTGTCTCAGCCATTGCGTTTCCCAAAAATTGCTGCGTGACAAGTGCTAGCATAACGGTCCGTCATGCCCGCCATGAAATCGGCAATATGCCGGATGCGGTCAGGCTCTTCCGATGGCAGTGTTGCCGCCCAACTTTCGGGCATCAACTCCGGTTTATCGCGATAGGCTTTGACCAAATCAGCAACGACAATCCGCGCCTCGTCGGCCGCTTCCATTTGCTCGGGATGATTATAAAGATTGGTATACATAAATTTTTTCAGCGTCCGTTCTTTCCCAGCCATATCGTCGGAAAAACCGCCAATCATCAGGCCTGCGCTGCGCACATCATCCGCCGTTTCCACGCCGGTATCCTGGATCCGCTTTACCGTGGTTTCAATGACATTATTGACCATCACCCCAATTTGATCGCGGATCAATTCCGGGATCAGACGGTCTCGTTCAATGTCCGGGAAGCGGGTGCATATATCGACCCAGCGTTCCGCGACAAAGGGCAGTGTCAGCAGCTGGTCAATGCTCAGCAGCCCTGCCCTGATACCGTCATCAATATCGTGATTATCATAGGCAATATCATCCGCCACTGCCGCAATCTGGGCTTCAAGAGACGGCCAGCGCCCCAAATCAAGGTCCATCGGCGCATTGGCTTCGGCCAAAGCCCATGTCGGCTCGGAAACCGGTCCATTATGCTTCGCCAGCCCCTCTAACATTTCCCATGTCAGGTTTAGTCCATCCCAGCGTGGATAGGGCCGTTCTAATTTGGTCAGTGTCCGGATTGTTTGTGCATTATGGTCAAAACCGCCAAAATCGGCGAGTCCTTCTTCCAATGCATCTTCTCCGGCATGGCCAAAAGGCGGATGACCAATGTCATGGGCTAGACACAAAGCCTCGGTCAGATCTTCGTTGAGCCCTAGCGACCGGGCAATCGTCCGGCCGATTTGTGCTACTTCCAGACTATGGGTGAGACGTACTCTAAAATGATCGCCATCGGGCGATACAAAAACCTGCGTTTTATGGCGCAGGCGGCGGAAAGATATCGAGTGGATGATCCGGTCGCGGTCACGTTGAAAATCATCGCGCGGCCCCCGAACACTGCCGCCATTTTCCGCGCGTCCTTCGTCATGGAGCCGCCCACGGCTTGCGCGCGGGTCGCTGGCATAGCGGGCCATCTCCGCCATTAGTTCAGCTTGTTCACTTCCGTGCCATTCGCACTGACCCAGGCAAAGCCGTCCCCACCATCCTTGCGAAAGCCAGCCTCAAATTTTTTCGCGCTATCGAAATTATCAAAAGGCCCGACCACTAACCGCTTTGTTTTCCCCCAAGGCGAGGTCCAGCCGTTGGTATCAGAAAACAAATCCGCATTTTTCTTAGACATCCGGCGATAGTCATATTTGAGCGCCTTGAGATCAGAGCCAGTCGCTATCTGCACCCAATAGCGTTTAGGATGTGCCGGTGGCTTCGGTTTGGCTTCTTCTTTTTTAACGACCGGCTTCTCGGATACTGGCTTTGGTTTTGCCGGCGTTATCGCGGCCAAATCTACCGGCACGACAGATTGTTTTTTCTCTGCGTCCGGAATTGCTATGGAGCCTATTATTGCTGACAGTGGCCGCCTCTGCTCCGTTGCCGGAGCGGCTTCTGACGAGATAATCGGTGACGGTCCTGATGACCCTGCATCTGCAAGGTCGAAAGTGACCAACTGCACGGGCTGTTTGGATGGTTTCTGTTCAGCCTCCGCCGGTGCTTTGACGCCACCGATTTCAACTTTTCTGGTCACAGTTTCGGAAACCAACGGTGGTGCAGCGGCACTGATATTTGCCGCAGATGCTGCAATTTGCTTTTCAGATTTTTTGTCAGCGCCGCCTACCGCAGTCTCAAACCCGGGCGTTGGAGCCGGTTTTTCGGCATTTTTAGCCCCTTGCGTCACTGGATCATCCGGCCGGCTAACCGAGGGCTTCACCAATGGCCTTGCACTCTTGGGTACCGGCAGTGAGCGAAGCGCCAACGGCATTTTCCCGTTTGTTGTCGGACGCGCTGTGGTTCGCTTCTTTTTCTTGTCGCGCGTGCTTGAACCGGGTCGTCGCCGCGGAGAGGTGTCAGGCATCGCTAAAACTTTTGGTTTCTCAACGTCCTGCCCCAATGGCTCACCCATGGGGATTAATCCCGCGTCCGCGCCATCACCGCCGCGCACAGCATTTTGGGATGCAAAGCGGACAGACGCCACATCGACACCGATATTTTCACTGGCCGGGAAATGCCCAAAATGGACGGCCGCAGCCTTTTGCGCTGCTGTTAACTTCGGCATGCGGTCGAAAAACGGCTTGATCGCCTTTGCCATTTGTTTTCGCATGGTCTGACGCGCAATTTTATTCGCCTCTTTCTCCTGACCGTTCATGGCCAAGATAAAAGCACGGTTGCGCCACGCATCTCGATCGCTCTTTTGCAAAAGCGGATTCAATTGCGTTTCCGCGCCCGCAACATCGCCACTAATCCCCAATGAAATCGCATAGCGTTTCAACAACAAATCACTCTGACCATGGTTTAACGCCAGCCTGTAGTCTTTTTGCGCATCCTCGTTACGTCCGATCAGATCATAAGCCAGGCCGCGATCAACCGCTATGTCCTTGGCAGAAATACCATTGGCGATAGCTTCATCAAAATAGCGGATCGCGCCAAAGGGATTTTGTTCGAGTAACAAAGCCCGCGCCAGCCCGGCTTTCACACGACCACTGCGCGGATATATCTCGTCCGCCTTTGCTAGAAAGCCGATCGCAGCGCGCGTATCGCCGAGCGTAAGCGCCGCCAACCCGGCATCAGCAAGAGCCGAAGAATCGTTCGAGTTACGCGCAATACGCCGCAGCGCATCCTGCAAACCGGAGCTCGCGGATTTAGCGCTGGTTTGCGCCTGAACGGGAATTGCCGACACGGTTAAACCCAGAGGCAAGCTTGCCAAAAGCAAATATTTTGAAATCGTTTTCACGCTGTTAGTAAACGGAGCTGAACAACCGAAATCAAGCATTATCAAAAATTCCAAGATCAGTTGCCCTTGCCGAAAGACAAGGGTCCGGACATCGTATAAAATCTATGTCTAGCAACCGATCGATGGCCGCATCCTTACTGGTTATTTTGACGATTCAGAAACCTTGGAATGTCGAGTGGATCACTTGATCCTTCGTCGTCTTCCTCACCATCTTCATCGGCTTTGTTACCGCCGCGAGTGAGGTTAGACATACGCTCAAACAAAGTACCGCCGCCGCTTGCAACGCGTGGAGCAGGTTCTGCAGATGCAGGTGCATCTTCTGCTGCCGGTTGCATCGTATCACCGCCGAGTACCAATTCATCCTCTTCTGGCTCATCGTCCGTCACCATACCAGGTGTCAGGGATGCAAAGGATGGCGCTGCGGCGGCTTCGTCTTCCAGATCATCATCGTCTGAATAAGTTGCCGTTGGCGTTGGCGCAGCCTCTGGTTCAGGAGTAGGCTCTGACTCAACAACCATTTCCGCTTCCGATGTTTCGAGGCTTTCCGCCATATCGAGAACAGGTTCTTCGTCTTGCTCTTCGGCTTCCAGTTCCGGTTCTGGTTCCGCTGGTATACTAGCCGCAAAAGATGGCGGCGCCGGGGTTGGATTGCTCATTGCAAATGATGAGCTTGCCGCTGGTGCGGCCACAGAGCCATCACTATCAATGCCGGTGGCTACGACAGACACGCGAATGCGGCCATCGAGGTTTTCGTTAAACGCGCTGCCCCAGATGATATTCGCATCGGGATCAACCAGCTCGCGAATATGGTTTGCTGCTTCATCAACTTCCATCAGACGCATATCTTCACCGCCAGTGATAGATACAATCACGCCTTTTGCGCCCTGCATCGACACGCCATCGAGCAGCGGATTGGCAATCGCTTTTTCAGCCGCTTCAAGAGCGCGTCCGTCGCCTTCGGCTTCGCCGGTACCCATCATCGCCTTGCCCATTTCGTGCATTACGGAACGCACGTCCGCAAAATCGAGATTGATCAGGCCGGGCATCACCATCAGATCGGTAATACCGCGCACGCCTTGTTGCAGCACTTCATCGGCCAGCAAGAAAGCTTCTTTGAAAGTCGTATTAGGGTTAGCAACGAGGAACAGGTTCTGATTGGGGATAATGATCAGAGTGTCGACGTTCTTCTGCAACTCTTCGATACCGGCATTGGCAGACTTCATCCGCCGCGTGCCTTCAAACGTAAATGGCTTGGTGACAACACCAACCGTCAATATGCCTCTGTCGCGTGCCGCTTTGGCAATAACCGGAGCAGCACCTGTACCAGTGCCGCCGCCCATGCCCGCAGCGATAAAGCACATATGCGCGCCATCGAGTGCCTTCTCGACAAGCTCCAGCGTTTCTTCCGCTGCTGCGCGTCCGACTTCGGGACGTGAGCCAGCACCAAGACCCTGAGTAATCTCTGGTCCAAGCTGAATACGCTGTTCTGCAGGAGAGCTGTTGAGCGATTGCGCGTCCGTGTTGCTGACGATGAAGTCAACGCCCTCAACCTTTGCCGCAATCATATTTGCGATCGCGTTTCCGCCAGCCCCACCGACGCCGATAACCGCGATGCGTGGTTTTAATTCTTCCACTTCAGGTGGGCCAATATTGATACTCATTCTACTGTCTCCCCAGACATAAATTCTATGTGTAACATTTGGGTAACGCTTTGCACAAATTTGGCGCGGGAATCACCCCAAAAGTTAATTTATTTCGTAAATTCTTAAAAATTCCCCCGGATTGCCGACATCAACCGCCCAATTACCGCAGAACCAGCATATTTCTGGACGTTTTGATGGCTACTGGAAAGCGATCTGAGATCGACGGGTTCTTTCGCCGCATAAAGCGCGAGACCAGCCAGTCCGGCAAAGGCGGGGCCGCTGTGGGCATCGGGCAAAGCGGTTAAGCCAGTCGGCCGACCAATCCGTACCGTTTGCCCCAAAGCGGACTGCGCATAATCCGCAATACCTTTGAGTTCCGCGCCGCCTCCGGTGAGAACAACTTGCCGTCCCACCGGACCGGTAAAGCCCAGCGTTTTGAGCGTCTGACCAATTTCGCCGATCAGATGATCGAGCCGTTGGCGAATAACGCCGATAAGCTGCGCCTTGGTGATACGCCCTTCTTCATCTGTTTCCGGTCCCGTTTCGTCCAATTGCAGGTCAATCACATCATGATTATCCCGCGGACTGGTTGTGGCTGACCCATGGAAGCATTTTATCCGCTCGGCCTGCGCGCGCCGCAAACCAAAGGACGAGGCGATATCATCGGTAACATCCGCTGCGCCATAAGGCAGCGTGGCGAGACCGACCAACATACCGCCAACAAATAGCGAGACATTGGTTACCTCTGCGCCCAACTCGACCATGGCGACGCCCAGTTCGCGTTCTTCCTTGGAAAGACAGGCGGTACCGGCAGCAATGGGCGAAGCAATGATCGACTTCACATTAAGATGCGCGCCGCGCACACTCATGTCGATATTCCGCACGGGCGATGCATCGGCAAGGATTACGTGGATATCGACACCCAGTCGGTCAGCATGAAGACCCTTGGGCTTTTTAACACCAGCCAAACCGTCAATTGTATAGAGCGCTGGCTGCGCATGCAGGACCATCTTGCCCTGCGGATCAATGCTGTTGCGTCCTGCTTTTAGCAAATGATCAATATCGTCTTGCTCAATCCGGTGACCGCCAAGCTCAGTCTCAACCGAGGTCAACATGCTGGTCAGGCCGCCAGCCGAAAAACTCACCCAGACGTCGTCAATATTGGTGCCGGCAATCCGCTCGGCTTGCTCCACCGCATCACGGACATCCAGCTCGGTTCGCTCGGTATCGGCAATATAGCCGCGCTTCACGCCTTTGCTGGCGCGCTGCCCGGTTCCCAGCACAGTGATATCACCATTGTCCATCCGGCCAGCGATCATCGCTGTAATCTTGGACGATCCGATATCCAAAGCGGTAAAAATCTTTTCTACCCGTGCTGTCATTTACCTATTCCCTTATGTCCTTCTTGCTGCCTCATGGTGCCCCCAATCGATAGCGTATGTTTAACTCTCTGGTGCTGGTGATGTTTCAACCTTAGGTGGCATCCGCAAATAAGCACGCTCTGAATCGCGCAAATCAAAATGAACTACGCCACGGCCGAGTAAACGGTTGACCCCGTCCATCCGCGCAAAGTTCAGCAGTGCCGCTGCGGCTGTCTCTTCCCCTTCCGGCAAGGCCAGCGTTTCGCCGCTGTCAAATTCCAGATTCCATCGCCGGTTACCGATCCAGGTTGCGCCGGTGACCATCGGGCTAAGCGCTGGTGCAACGTTGAGCAATTTGGTGAGCTCCGGTACGCGTTCATTGGCTTTCTTGCCGACAATGACGGGGAGGTCAGGAATTTCTTCCTTCTGAATTTGTTGCAGCGGATATCCGGTGCTATCGATCAACGATAATTTGCCATCGCGTTGCCATACTGCCGCCGGTTCGCGTTCGATAATCTCGACCACCAATGTGTCCGGCAAACGCCGTGAAATCCGCGCGTCCTTTATCCAGCCATTGCCCATCAAATCGTCTCGCACCTGATCAATATCGACCAGCATCATAGAACGATCTTTTTGGGCCAGCGTGATCTCATAGACTTTCAGTTCGTCAATCCGGTTGACGCCGGTGACTTCCACCCGTTTCACTTCAAAACCTGCAGCACCAACTGTCGTTGCAATCTGGCTGCTAACCCGCTCGGTAATGCCGGTATAATGCGCGACACTATAAGCGCCCAGCACAAACACGCCGACTAAGCCCCAAGTCAGGCCCTTTTGTATCTGCGCCTCAGTAACCGGCATAGCGCGCAGGATTTTGTCGAAAACGGAGACCTGACGCACCTTGCTCTTGTTCACCTTGCGCGGCTTGCCTTTGGATTTTTTGTTCGTTCGTCTGACCGATGCTGATGTCATAGCGCTTCCCTCACGATCATTTCGACCAGTTCCTCATAGCTTATCCCCATTTGCTTAGCCTGTTCCGGTACAAGGCTGAGCGGTGTCATGCCCGGTTGCGTATTGGTTTCCAATACAAACAAGCCGTCCGCTCCCAATTCGTCATCCCAACGGTAATCCGTCCGGGACGTTCCTTTGCAACCCAAAACCTGATGGGCGCGCAGCGCATAGTCGAGGCAGAGCCTTTCAATCTCCGCCGGGATATCCGCCGGGCAGACATGCTCTGTCAGGCCTTCAGTATATTTAGCGTCATAGTCATAGAAACCGGCTTTGGTTTTCAGCTCAGTCACACAAAGCGCCTTGCCGCCGATCACGGCAGTGGTGAGCTCGCGGCCCTTAATAAAGGGCTCGGCCAGCAACTCGTCAAATTCCTGCCAAGGGCCGGTTACGTCACGGCCTATGGGATTGCCGTAATTGCCTTGATCCGTAACGATAGCCACACCAACCGATGACCCTTCGTTGACCGGTTTCAACACATAAGGCCGAGGCAATGGATCGGCTTCAAAAATCTCTGCGCTTTTGACCATTTTGCCTTCGGGCATTGGAATACCAGCCGGAACCAGTTGCTGTTTGGTAAGCTCTTTATCGATTGCGATGACCGATGTCGCCAACCCGCTGTGGGTATAGGGGATCTGCATCAAATCGAGCATGCCCTGCACGGTGCCATCTTCGCCGGGGCAGCCGTGGAGCGCGTTGAACACAACATCGGGCCTAGCCGCATCCAGTACCATCGCAACATTGCGATCCATATCGATCCGGGTGACCTGATGGCCGTTTTTCTCAAGCGCGACGGCGATGTCGTTGCCGCTCATAAGAGAGACTTCGCGTTCGGCCGACCATCCGCCCATAAGAACGGCTATGTGGAGTTTGTCGGTCATGCTTCTTTCCCCACGCGCTGTATCTCCCATTGCAGTTCGACACCGCTATGTTCTTTCACCCGTCGACGGACTTCATCACCCAGGGCTTCGATATCCGCTGACGTGGCTCCGCCGAGGTTGAGCAAAAAATTACAATGCTTTTCAGAGACCTGCGCTTGCCCCATCTGCAAACCACGACAACCCGCTTCGTCGACCAGCTGCCATGCCTTATGGCCGTCGGGGTTTTTAAATGTCGAACCGCCTGTCTTGGTGCGTAGCGGTTGGGAGGCCTCGCGCTCGTCCGCTATGCGTTTCATTTCCGCCGTGATCGCATCTTTGTCGCCGGGTGTCCCGCGCAGCGTTGCCGCAACAACGATAGCGCCTTCCGGTAAGCCCGAATGGCGATAGCTATATTCCATATCGTCCAGTGAGAAGGTCTGAAGACTACCATCGCGCAACACAACGTCCGCGCTCACCAATATGTTGCACATCTCCCGGCCATAAGCGCCCGCATTCATCCGCACCGCGCCGCCGACCGTGCCGGGAATGCCCCGCAGGAATTCGGTTCCAGCCAACGCATTGTCGCGCGCGAAGCTGGCTGCCGATATACCGGGAGCGCCGGCGCCGCAGACAATGACTTCAGGATCGTCGCTCTGAAGCGCGATGCCCGCAAAGGCTTTGCCCAAGCGCACAGTCACGCCGCGTTTGCCGCCATCGCGGATGATCAGGTTGGAACCAAGGCCCAGTGGCCAAACGGTAAGGCCCGCTGGCAGGTCACTGAGAAAATTCTGCAAGTCATTCACGTCTTTGGGCTCAAATAGCCACTCAGCTGATCCGCCACTTTTGAACCATACGAGCGGTGCCAATGGGGCATCAGCGGTCAGCTTACCGCGCGTTTCGGGGAGGGTCGCAGCGGCCATCATGAACGAGCAGCCTTGATCCCATCGGCCAAACCAGCGGCCCATTTGGTGATATCGCCCGCGCCTAGACAGACGATCATGTCTTTATCTTCAGCGACTTCCGCCAGCCGCGCCGTCAAATCCGCTTCATCCTCTACGGTCTCTGCAACACGGTGGCCGCGCCTTCTGAGACCAGCGGCGAGCGCTTCACTGTCTACGCCGTCAATGGGTTCTTCGCCCGCGACAAACACTGGCGTTACATAGACCATATCGGCATCGTTAAACGCTTGCTGGAAATCTTCCATATGATCGCGCAGTCGGGTGAAACGGTGCGGTTGGACTACGGCGATCACGCGGCCTTCTGCGCCTTCACGCGCGGCAGAAAGCACGGCACGAATTTCCACCGGGTGATGACCATAGTCGTCGATAATTGAAACACCATCGACTTCACCCACTTTGGTGAAGCGGCGTTTGACGCCGCCAAAATGATCAAAACCGCTGGCAATCTGCTCGTCGGTCATGCCCATTTCCAGACCAACGGCGACCGCTGCTATCGCGTTTTCGACGTTGTGGCGCCCGGGCATAGGAAGCGTGATGCCTTCTATGGTGCGTGTCTCACCATCGCGATCGCGCACGACTACGTCAAAGCGATTGCCGCCTGCGATTGGTGTCACATTGACGCCCTTCACATCGGCTTGGGCGGAGAAACCATAAGTGATCAGCCGCCGGTCACGAATGCGCGGCAGGATCGCCTGCACTTCAGGATGATCGAGGCACAGGATTGCTGCGCCATAAAAGGGCACATTCTCGATAAACTCAACGAAGCTGTCTTTGATCTTGTCGAAACTGCCATAATGATCAAGATGCTCTGGATCGATGTTAGTGACCACCGCAATCGTGCCATCGAGGCGCAGGAAGCTGCCATCGCTCTCGTCGGCCTCAACCACCATCCATTCACTGTCGCCGAGCCGGGCGTTGGAACCATAGCTGTTGATGATGCCGCCGTTGATGACCGTTGGATCAATCCCGCCAGCATCCAACATAGCCGCGACCATCGAGGTGGTGGTCGTCTTGCCATGGGTTCCGGCGATCGCAATCGTGCTTTTCAGCCGCATCAATTCTGCGAGCATCTCTGCACGCCGGACCAAAGGAATGCGATCTTCGAGGGCTTTTTCGACTTCGGGATTACCGCGCTTCACGGCGGTGGATGTTACCACAACCGCAGTGCCAACAACATTCTCACCATTTTGGCCGATCATAACCTTAATGCCTTTGGCGCGCAGGCCCTCGACAATATAGCTATCTGCTATGTCCGAACCCTGCACCTGATAGCCGAGATTGTGCATCACTTCGGCAATGCCCGACATGCCGATGCCGCCGATACCGACAAAGTGGATCGTGCCAATATCGGTGCCGACGCCCTTCATTGTGCGGTTTCTTTCGCCAGCGCTGGACGTTGATTAGGCAAAATTTGTGATTTTTCCTTTTTCACCCTCAACGCCTTTGACAACGGCGACGTACCGATGCTCTCGACCAGATCGGCCAGATCGCTAACCGCATCAGGACGGCCACATTTCTTCGCAAAGCGTGCCGCATTTTCCAGCGCGTCAGGACCAAGTGCCATTTTCTGCATCTGTTTTGCGAGTTCTTTGGCGGTAAATTGCGGCTGCGCAATGGCACGTGCACCGCCCGCAGCGACCATCTCGCGGACATTTTGTGTCTGATGGTCATCGGTCGCAATGGGCAGCGGTATAAGGATCGCGGGACGACCCGCTGTGGTCAGTTCAGCAATAGTCGAGGCACCTGCTCGCCCGATCACCAGATGCGACCAACCCAGACGCTCTGGCAGGTCTGGCAAATAGGTCGCTAGTTCAGCGGGAATATCATGTTCAGCATATTTCTCACGGACCCGTTCAATGTCCTGCTCGCGGCACTGCTGTGTCACCTGCAACCGTCGGCGCAGATGCATCGGTAGTAGGGCAAGGCCATCGGGAACAACATCGGACAGGATAGTCGCGCCCTGACTACCGCCGGTTACCAACACGCGGAAAATACCTTCTTCCGTAAGCGGTGGATAGGGTTCTTCGCGCAGAGCGATGACCTCTTCACGCACCGGATTACCGACGAGATGCACCTTTTCCTTGTGCTTTGGTTTCAGCTTCAGGATATCAGGATAGGATGTCGCAATCGCATTGACCGAGCGAGCCGCCAGCCGATTGACACGGCCCAGCACAGCATTTTGTTCGTGGATAATTGTCGGGATATTTTTCCGGTTCGCCGCCAACAAAGCCGGAAAAGCCGGATAACCACCAAAGCCAATAACCGCAGAGGGCTCGAACGTGTCATAAAGCTGCATCGCCATCTTGCGACCCTTTAGAATCGCACGCGCACCCGATAGCCAACCGCGCGGGTCTTTCGTGATCCGACCAGCGGGCAAGACATGCACCTGACCATCATCAACCATACCGGGAATTTTTTCGCCCCGCTCGTCGGTTATCAAAGCAACGCGGTGACCGCGCTGCACCAGTTCCTTGCCCAGCGCATAGGCCGGAATCATATGGCCGCCCGTGCCTCCGGCAGCGAGGACATAATGTTTCGTAAAACTCATTTGGTCACCATCCCATTTGTGACATAAAGTGAGCGATCCAAATAGGGGTTTCTGCGCGTAAAGGCCAGCAAGAGTCCAACACCAATCGACAAAGCCAGGATCGATGATCCGCCATAGCTGATAAACGGCAATGTCATGCCCTTGGAAGGAAAGAGTTGCAGGTTCACCGCCATGTTGATCAACGCCTGTCCGCCAAATTGTGCGGTCAGACCAGCCACGGCGAGAATGATAAAATTATCTTCTTCGTCAAGGAGGCGCAGAAAGACGCGGACAACGATAGCGAGGTAAACAAGCGCAATCGCGACACAGGCGAGCAACCCGAATTCTTCACCAATCACAGAGAAAATATAGTCGGTATGCGCCTCTGGCAATTTGAACTTGGCGGTGCCAAGACCCGGCCCCGTGCCCAGCAGGCCGCCACCCGTCAGCGCCTTGTGCGCGAGCATCACTTGATCAAATTCATCGCCGCCGAATAGCCACGCGTTAATCCGCTGGGTTGCCACCGGATAAAAGAAATAGGACGCCACTAGACCGCCAACCCCGACCACACCCATGCCAGCAATAAGTCGCGCAGAGAGGCCAGAGATCATCATCAGTACAAACCAGATGCCGCAAAATATGATCGTCTGCCCAAGATTGGGCTGCATCATCAGCAACACGGCAACCACACCCGTCAAAACGAACGATAACGATATCACCGGCAGCGAGGGGTCTTTCACTCGCAACGACAACAACCACGCGAGCGATACCGCATAAAAGGGTTTCAGAAACTCACCAGGCTGGATCGTTGCAAAACCATAGCCAATCCAGCGCTGTGCGCCGTTGACCGACTTACCCAGTACCGGAACCAGAAACAGCAATGCAAAGGCTGCTATGGCGGCGATAATGGCGAAACGGCGCGCCTGTTCTTTGGGCAGCATCGACACCACCAACATGATGGGAATACCAACAATCACCCAACCCAGCTGGCGATAAAAATAATAAAGCGGGTCGAGCGATACTGCTGATGTGCTGTGTTTTAGCGCCGATACCGGGGACGCAGCCGCCACCGCAATCAGGCCGATGGCGAGCAAGGTCAGCATCAGAGCCAGTAAAACCCGGTCCAGCTCCCAGAACCAAACCGCCAATGGCGAACGGTCGCTGCGACCCAAACGCGATTCCAACTGGAACCGCTTTCTCTTCAGACCTGCCGAAATTTCCGGCAAAGCTCCCTGCGATGTTGTTCCATCGGTCATGATACTGAGCCCCCAGTTGCCGTTCCGATTAAGTTATTTTCGATAACACTATTCACCGCGCTGCGGAAACAATCGCCGCGCGCTTCAAAATCTTTAAACTGATCGAAAGAAGCGCAGGCTGGCGATAGCAAGACTACCTCGCCGGGCTTGGCATTGGCAGCGGCATGCTGCACCGCTGTCAACATCATTTCGCACGAATCGACCGGCATATGCGGCTCCAGCAACTTACCAAATACCGGCGCAGCATCACCAATAGTATATGCCTTTACGACATTACCGAAATAGGGTTCACATTCTTTCAGATCGTCGCTCTTAGGTAGTCCGCCGACGATCCAGTGAGTCTTTGGATAAGCGCCAAGCGCCGGACCGGTCGATGCCGGGTTGGTCGCTTTGCTGTCATTCACAAACAATACGCCGCTTGACTCAGCCATGCGTTCCATACGGTGAGGCAGACCTTTAAAGCTTTGCAGCGCCGGCCGCCATTGATGCTCCTGCAAGCCCAAGGCTTCGGCAGCGACCACGGCGGCAATGGCATTTTGCAGATTATGCGGTCCCTGTAGAGACGGCCATTCTGCTTGCCCCTCCAAAACCACTGCGCTTGCATCTAGGATGTTTTGAACCCGCCCTTCTGCGCGCATCAGCTGTAGCGCGAGCCGGGTCTTTTCATCGGCGCCGCCAAAAATTGCGACATGGTCGGATCCCATCATATCGAACAGGCGCACTTTGGCTGCCGCATAAGCATCGAAACTGTCATAGCGATCCAGATGATCCGGGCTGATATTCAACAGCATCGCCACATCACAATCGAGGCCATAGGTCAGATCAATCTGATAGCTGGATAATTCCAGCACATATATACCGCCAGCGGCCAATGGCTCCTGCGAGAGGATCGGCAAACCGATATTGCCGCCCATATGCGTCGGCAGTGCGGCGCTTTGGATGATATGGTGGATCAGCGCGGTAGTGGTGGATTTCCCATTGGTACCAGTAATTCCAACTACCCGGTGCGGCGGCAATGACCGCCTTGCCTGCGCGAATAACTCAATATCACCGATAATAGGCACGCCGTCATCGGCGGCCTTGTCGCGGATAGGGTGGGTGTTGAGCGGTACGCCGGGCGATACGATAACGGCGTCATAATCGCTTAGATCGGTTTCCAGCGGGTCGGCGATAATCGCCTTGTCTTTCGCCGCTTCACGCAAATCTTCCCGCGCATCCCAAGCCAATATTCTCGCGCCGCTCGCATGCAAAGCATCCAGTGTCGCCATGCCCGATCGCGCCAAGCCCAAAATGGCATAGCTTTTATTGGCAAAGGCGGACGAACGCATCATCTCAATTTGAGTGTCGCCAGACCAGCCAGCGCGAGAATCAGGCTGATAATCCAGAAGCGAATTACGATCGTTGATTCAGACCAGCCAAGCTGTTCAAAGTGGTGATGGATCGGGGCCATCCGAAACACCCGCCTGCCGGTACGTTTGAAGAAGAAGACTTGCACGATGACCGACACAGCCTCGAGAACGAAAAGCCCGCCGACAATGGCGAGGACGATTTCATGGTGAATGGAAACGGCAATCGCGCCAAGCGCACCGCCCAGGGCAAGACTGCCGGTATCGCCCATAAACACCGCCGCTGGCGGCGCATTAAACCACAGAAAAGCCAGACAGGCCCCGATGATACAGGCGCAGAAGATGGCAAGCTCGCCCGCGCCTGCGACAAAGGGAATACCCAGATATTCCGAAAATACCGCATTGCCTGAAAGGTAAACGAGTATCAGGAAGGTCGCACTGGCGATGACAACCGGCATGGTCGCGAGACCATCGAGACCGTCGGTCAGGTTAACCGCATTGCCCGAACCAACAATGACAAACATAGCGAAGGGAAAATAAAACCACCCGAGGTTGATCTGCACGTCATTGAAAAACGGCACATAGAGATTGGTTCCGACTTGCTGGACGATGATCCATGTCGCAAAACCAGCAACAACAAATTCCATCAACAATCGTATGCGACCAGGAACGCCTTTATGGCTCGCTTTGCTGACTTTATCATAGTCATCCATGAAGCCGATCGCGCCGAAACCCAGAGTTACAAAGATACAGGCCCACACAAAAATATTGGATAGGTCCATCCACAGCAACACCGAAATGACCAATGAGATCAAAATCATCAGTCCGCCCATGGTCGGCGTGCCTGCTTTTTTAAGATGGGTTATCGGCCCGTCCTCACGGATCGGTTGCCCCTTCCCCTGTTTCATCCGCAGCATGTTGATGAACCGTGGCCCAATCAGCATGCCGATAAACAAGGCGGTCGCAATGGCCGCACCAGAGCGAAAACTCAAATAGCGAAAGACATTGAAAATGCCTTCGAATTCAAGCCATTGTGCTAATAGATAAAACATTAATACTCCCCGCGCACCAAAGCCGTTACGACTTTGGCGAGCCCCAGATAATTTGACCCCTTGATAAGAAGAATGTCTGCGTCGCCAATTCCCCCAGCGACTGCAGCCAATGCCTCAGCAGAGCCAGCGACATGAGATATTTCAGGGGCGTGATCAAGTTTTTCCGAAACTAATTCGGCCAGCTTAGCGGATGTATAAGCCATTTCATCGCCAACTAATATGACGGCCTGTGCGCCGGACGTGATTATGTCGTCCGCCAGCGCTTCATGATAAGCTTGAGCCTTGTCCCCCAATTCCCCCATCGCGCCGAGCAAAACGATTTTCTTGCCGCTACAAACTTCGCTTTCCAATTGACTCAAAGTCGCTTTCATCGACACAGGATTGGCGTTGTAGCTTTCATCGATCAACAGCGCTTGGCCGCCGTCTTTGAGTTCGATTTGATGTCTTCTGCCGCGGCCATCTAGACCTTTAAGTTCCGCCAATGCCAGACCCGCTGCGGCAAGATCACCGCCAACGGCACGCACAGCAGCCAATATCGCCAGCGCATTCGAAACCCAATGCTTCCCCGACTCCGCGACCGTAAAACACAGGCTGCGATCGCCCAGACTGGCGGTGACTAAAGAACCGCCACCTTGTGCCGGAACAATATCAATCGCGCGGACATCTGCCTGTTCATCAAACCCGAAAGTGACTATCTTTTTCGTAGATCGCAATGCTGACTTACGAAGCCGCTCATAATGGGGGCTATCATAAGGGATGATTGCCGTGCCTTCATGGGTCAGACCCTGAAAAATCTCTGCCTTGGCGTCGGCAATCGCTTCAACGCCTGAAAAATGGCCAATGTGAGCCGGAGCGATGGCGGTGATGATCGCAACGTCTGGGCGGACCAAACGGGTGAGCTGCGCCAGCTCACCGGCATGGTTCATGCCCATTTCAAAAATTCCATATTGGCATTCCGCCGGCATACGCGACAGGCTCAGCGGAACGCCAACATGGTTATTGTAGCTTTTCACCGACCGATGGGACTTTCCCATGGACGCACGGTTCAAAGCTGCAAAAAGGGCTTCTTTGGTGCCGGTTTTACCGACGGATCCGGTAACACCGATAATCTTGGCTTCTGTTCTGGCGCGTGACGCAATGGCCAATTGGTTCAGAGCTTCGGTCGTGTCCGACACCAATACATGAGGACCATCAACCGGTTGGCTAACGACAGCGCCAGCACCACCGGCAGCGTAGATATTGTCGACATACAGGTGCCCATCGCTCTGCTCACCTTTTAAAGCAAAGAACAGGTCACCAGGACCGATTTCACGGGAGTCAAAGGCAACGCCATTGACGTTAAAGTCTTCGCTGGCCTTGCCTTGTACCGCTTGGGCGATGGCAGAGGATGTCCAGAGATCGGTCATGCAGCAGCCTCCGGTTCAGACGCGCTACTGGCTTCGCGGGTACATTCCCGGGCAACTTCCACATCGTCAAAGGGGATGACCCGGTCGCCAATAATCTGACCTTGCTCATGCCCCTTGCCAGCGAGAAGGATGATATCGTCCGCGCCTGCAAGATTGATTGCATGGGAAATGGCAGCACGGCGATCACCAACTTCTTTCGCGCTCGGAGCTCCCGCCATAATGTCAGCACGAATGGTCGATGGATCCTCACTACGGGGGTTATCATCAGTGACGATAGCAATATCGGAAAGTTCCACCGCGACCTTGCCCATTTCAGGGCGCTTGCCTTTGTCCCGGTCGCCGCCTGCGCCGAAAATCGTAATCAACTTGCCTTTGACATGCGGGCGCAGTGCATCAATCGCTGCGCGCAGGCCATCCGGAGTATGTGCATAATCAACATAGACCGGCGCGCCGACTTTGGTGATAACAGCGCGCTCAAGACGCCCGCGAACCGGTTGCAAACGCTGGAGATGGTCAAACACGTCTTCCAGCTCTCCGCCAGTGGCCAGTACAGCGCCCGCTGCGCAAAGCACATTTGCAGCCTGATAAGCGCCGATTAGTGGTAATGATATCCTATGTGTGTTCCCCTGCGCTTTCACCATTAGCACCTGACCCAATTGCGTGGGCGTGCGGGATAGTAGGCGCAGGGATGAGCCCTGCTCACCGACGGTAAAAAGATTTAATCCGCGATCCATGGCACGCTTGATGACGGCACTGGACGATTCATCATCAGCCCAGACAACCGCAGTTCCGGCATCCTCGACCACTTCGTCAAATAACCGCATTTTGGCTTCGAAATAACTGTCCATATCACCGTGGTAATCAAGATGGTCGCGGCTGAGATTGGTGAACACACCGACGTGCACCGGCAGACCTTCTGTCCGATATTGCGAAAGACCATGGCTCGACGCTTCGAAAATGGCGTGGCTAACCCCTTCCCGGGCAAGACCAGACATGTTGGACAAAAAGGTCACAATGTCTGGCGTGGTCAAACCTGTCTTAACCTGCTCGCTCGCGGTAGTGACACCCAATGTGCCGATAGAAGCACTGTTCAATCCCGCCATACGCCAGAGCTGGCGTGTCATTTCTGCCGTCGAAGTTTTGCCGTTGGTGCCAGTGACCGCTGCGACATATTGGGGTGTCGGCGTAAAATAGCGTGCGGCCATTAAAGCAAAAACGCGCCGCGGTTCGTCATCCGAAATATGGACGGCGCCTTCGACCTCTGCTTCAGGACGAGCAACAACCGCAATCGCGCCAGCGGCAATAGCCGCTTCGATAAAATCCTCACCGTTGACTTGCGTGCCCTGGAAGGCACCAAAAATATTGCCCGGCGCGATCTTGCGATGATCAATGGCAAAGCCGGTGGCATGCGCTTCACCGGAATCACTGTCCAACGCCGCATCATTCAACCCAGCAATAAGCGCACATAATTTCATCGCCTATCCTTTCGGCGACCAGAGCAGCGGGGTTAGCTCCGACACATCAACATCACGGTGCTCATCAGGCACAACCCCCAGCATCGGTCCAACCCGCGGTACAACCTTACGCACGACCGGAGCAGCAGTCCAACCGGCGGTCCGCTGAAAGCCGGTTTCCGCATTGCCTTTGGGTTCATCAAGCATCGCAATGACAACATAGCGCGGGTTATCCATCGGGAAAGCCGCGGCAAAGGTCGAAACCAACGATGTCTTATTGTAGCCGCCATTGGATGGCTTTTCGGCAGACCCTGTCTTCCCGCCAATCCGGTAACCCGGCGCGTCAGCTTTCCGTCCCGTGCCGTTAGACACAATCATCCGCAGCAATTGGCGCATCCGCGCACTAGTTGCCGCCTTAAACACACGGCGCCCTTCTGCCTCCTCACCAGGCTCAACCTTAAGCAAAGTGGCCGGACGCCAGATGCCGCCATTGACCAAAGCGGCATAAGCGCTGGCCAAATGAAGCGGCGTAACCGCGATACCGTGACCATAAGCGACCGTCATGTTCGTAACACGGCCCCAGCTTTGCGGCCAAAGCGGTCTGCCACGCTCAGCCAGCTCAATATGCGGACGCTCGTCAAAGCCAAGCCGCCGGATCATATGCTCCATGCCCTCTATACCGAGATTATCGGCCAGTCGGGCCGTAACGATATTGGAACTATGGACCAGTGTTTCGGGGACGTTGAGGTAGCGGTTCTGACCATGATCATCTTTGATCGTGAAACCGCCGACCTTGATCGGCTCCGTCGCGTTATATCGTACCGCGAGATCAGTTACCGTGCCGGCATCGAGCGCCGCTGCCACGGTGAGCGGCTTGAAAGTAGACCCCAGCTCAAACACACTTTGGGTCACTTCATTGGTTTGATATTTCATTGTCGCTTTGCGAATCTTATTCGGATCAAACACCGGCAACGACGCAAGCGCCATCACTTCGCCTGTGTGAACATCCAAGATAATACCAGCAGCACCGCGCGCTTCATGCGCGGTCATTGCAACCATCAATTCACTTTCGAGCGCGGCTTGTACGCGGCTATCAATCGACAATGTTGCCGGCGCCCCGCGAAGACTTTCATCTTTCAGGCGATCATTGAGCGCCCGCTCCATGCCCATCACGCCTTCACTATCCGCATCGACATAACCCAAGACATGAGCGGCCAGATCACGTTGCGGATAGAGCCGTTCATTTTCTCGTGGAAATTCGATCCCAATCTCGCCCAGCGCGTGGACTTGCTTGACTTCATTGGGCAATGCGCGGCGACGCAAATAGGTCGGACGAGGCCCGTTGAGCTTGGCCAGAAATTCTGCAGCGGTCGTATCGGGGAATAAATCAGCCAGTTGGCGCGCCAGCAGGTCTTTGTCACCCAAAACCCGTTCCGGTACCACTCGAATGGCATAGCCCTTCATCGTTCGCGCCAAAGGAACACCGTTACGATCCAAAATATCGCCGCGCGCTGGCACAAAGACCGAGCTCGACATGCGCGCCGGTTTTGCATCTTCCAATATGCTGAAGCTGATCAAGCGTCCTACTATGACCGTGAAGATGGCCAAAAATACCAACAGTAAAACCATCAATCGAAAGTGGGCGCTTGCTGCTATTTCCTTATGCTTGCCGGAAAACTGCATCTTTCTGCTGTTTGCCAGAAGGGTCGTCATTGGGCCCGGCTCCCCGCCTGCTCGCTATCAGCCCTTGCCGCGAGCTGTTTGATCAACCCGTCGTCGAGCAACTTGTCTTCCATATCAGCAACCCGCGCCGTTTTAGTTTCGCGCAATTGAGCCGCGGTGGGTTCGTCTCCGTCTTCGGTATTTTCGTCTGTGATATTGAACGATGCTGTATCACTATCATCGGTATTCCGCGCCTTTGCAGAGGCCGTCGGAAAGACCGAACCGATAATACCAGCGGGCGGAACTTTATCCATGGTGCTAATCACCGCCACCTTGACCGGCTTGCGCAAATCTTTGCCGCCAAGATTGGCAAGTGCCCGCTCCCCATCAAGATATTGAGCGGCATTGGGCGATACGTAGCCATATTCGAGCTTGTTCCAATGCTCCAACTGACGCAAATTGGCGCGCGCGCTAAATTCTGTTTCCAGATAGCGGATTTCTTTTTTGACGGACACGATTTTACTATCGGTGCGCGTCAAATCGCTGCGCAAGGTCGCGACGCTCAGGGACAAGGGATAAAGAAGGATCGCCACCAGGAAAACCAGTGCGAGCCATCCAATGCCTTCAAGGCGCTTCACTGCCAGTTTCATTGGACGCCTCCTATCGCTGCTTGACTGGGCGCGTCAGAACGCACCGCTGATCTCAGGGTGGCGGAGCGGGCTCGGGGATTAGAGACCTGCTCCGCCCCGGCCGGGCGCACCATTTTGGCTGGTTTATGAAAGGTGGGCGCCGGCCGTTTCTCGGAAACTTGAGGTAGATGGCGTGAACCAGCGGACTTTTGGCCGCTGCGATCACGCAGAAAATTTTTGACGATACGATCTTCAAGGCTGTGAAAGGTTACGATGGCCAGGCGACCACCAGGTTTCAACATGCGCTCCGCCGCGATCAGACCATCTTCCAATTCACCGAGCTCGCGGTTGATATGGATACGGATCGCTTGAAACGTGCGCGTCGCGGGATCTTTTTTATCGCCAGGCCTCTGACCCAATGTTTTACGAACAACATTGGCCAGTTCAGATGTACGGGTTAGCGGGCGCGCATTGACAATGGCTTTGGCAATTTTACGCGAACGCCGTTCTTCACCATAGCGATAGATGACGTCGGCAATATCTTCTTCTTCCGCTTCATTGAGGAAGTCGGCCGCACTGGGACCATCCTGAGACATGCGCATATCGAGCGGACCGTCTTTCTGAAACGAAAACCCGCGCTCTGCTTGGTCGAGATGCATTGATGAAACGCCAATATCCAGCGCGACGCCGTCAATAGCTTCATCGTTCAGCACATCCGCCATTTGCGAATAAAAGGCATGGTGCAGGACAAGCTTGCCATCCGCGGCCTCGACCAACGCTTCGCCGCTGGCAATAGCATCCGGGTCCTGATCAAAACCATGGACCTTCGCCCCGGCAGCGATCATAGCCATACTATAGCCGCCCGCGCCGAATGTGCCATCGACATGCGTCTCGCCCGGGGTAATGGCAAGCGCGTCAATGACTTCATCGAGCAAGACTGGGATATGGGGACGAGACGGGGCTGCAGTTGCTTCATCGGGGGTCATTTTTTCTTCCCCAATTCGCTGAGATGAAATTCCACCAGGCGCTTGTCGACAGGCACATCATCGGTTGTGTCGAGCAATGCTTGCGGCGCCCATAGACAGAATGTCTTGCCGATACCGTGAAAGATGACATTGTCTTTCAAACCGCTAATCGCTTGCAGCATGGGCGGCAGGACAAAGCGGCCGCTGGCGTCAAAGCTAAGGTCTTGCAAGGACGAGAATTTGCGAGCACCGGCAGCATCACGGTCATAGCGTTCCGACCGCGCAATCGCGATTTCTTCTTCTTTATCGATTTCCGTGAGCATGTCGATTTTGCGGCTGAGGCCAAAACCGACAAGGCAATCCCATTTTTCATGTTTACCGAGACAGAGGACGCGGCCTTCGCTGCTGGCGATGAGATCCTTACGCAGAAATGCAGGAACGGACAGACGGCCTTTATCGTCTATCGCGGAAATTCCCGATCCTGAATAAGCGTAATTGCCTGACACAGCCTCAATCCCTCAACTTTATCGGAGGCATATCTTCCCTGCTTGGAGAAGCGCGCAATGCACCGCTCCCGAAACACCAGAATCCCGGACAGGAAATTTACCCCGATAACGCAATAGGGTTAACAGGGGAGAGCTAGGGATGGAAGGGGATTTTACGGGATTTTGCGGGATTTTACGGATGAAATTGCTTATCTCACTGATTTAATTATCTTTTATTTTCCACGCTATTCGACCGATGTCACCTAAATTAGGATTAGTTGTTGGAAACATAGCAAATAAATAGATTTTCGAGCGGTAGAAACACCGATACAAGCTTCATTTCCGCATATCAGCGATAAAATCATCCATCAATCTCCGCGCATCCCCGTGATCGGTTCCGGCTTGATCGGCCCATAAAGCGTCGTTTAAAAAATCAGCGTCGGCCAGAAGAATCGCATGACCATCACCCACTTCGCATCGGGCGATGACGTTCGCTACACTGAAAGCGCAATCCGCGTGGCTGTGTTCTTCCGGTACGATAGATTGGAACGCCCCGATCCCAACCGTCGTAATCGTTACACCGGGAAACGCTAGTTCGACTCCGCCTGTTTCTGCTTTGGAGGGTAATTGCAATTCCAGACCCCAATAGTCGAGCAAGGGCGACAATAGGCCAGAGGCCAGCGGCCTGCGCTTATCGCCAAGGGGAAGCGAGGTCGGCCAGACCAGCATCGGGTCGGTCAGAATAATCGCCTTGCCGCCTGCCCGCACCCATGCATCGACGGCTGCTATATCGGCTGGGTCCATCGCCGGCGGCTGGGCCAGCAGAACCATATCCGTATCGGAATTGGCTAACCTTTCGAAACTGTCGACCGCCGAAATATCATATTGCTGCTGCCAATAAGCATAGATCGCGGCGGGCGTGGCTTTTCCCGACAGAATATCCTCCATCGCCCCCCGCTCGCCCCAGATAATCGGCAAGCTGGTCATCAACTGGATTTTAACAGGTGGGATCTTCTCAGCCGGTTCGCTCGTCGATGCCGGACTGCAC
Organism: uncultured Sphingomonadaceae bacterium; assembly: GCA_947493215.1. Classification (GTDB taxonomy): domain Bacteria; phylum Pseudomonadota; class Alphaproteobacteria; order Sphingomonadales; family Sphingomonadaceae; genus Parasphingorhabdus. The sequence continues at coordinate 226,885 of CANLQE010000004.1, forward strand.
TGCAAAAGCAGCCCCATCATAACCATAAGAACCAACGTCAGAGCGGCAAAGCGCAGCAACGATTATCGCTCCTGGTCCATCGGTGCTTCCAGCTTCGGATCAGGCTCAAGATCGGGAACTACTTGCGACCGTTTGCCCGGCACAACTGGCACCGGCTGCACTACCTCGTCCTCTGCCACCGGCGCTGGCGTAATGCCAAGTTCAGCCAAAGGCTCCGCTGGCGCAGGCGCAGGAGTGCTGTCCTTGACCAGCTCCCTGGCGCTGCCAGCCGCCTCGGCCTGAATTTCTTCTAACGCAGATTGCTCATCGCTGGCGCGCTGCAAAACAAAATTGGCGACGCTAACCAGCAATAACACAGCCACCAGTCCAACAACGCCGACCTGTATCCGCTGTATCGTGTCCTGACGATTGCCCGTATCCTTTGGTCCTTCAATCATGATCTGCAAGCCAGGGGAAAACTGGCAGTCCTTTCTCTTTCAGCCACGCTGCGTTGTAGAGCGAAGACAAATAACGAAAGCCCGTATCACACAGGATCGTCGCAACCTTGCTTCCGGGGCCTAGCTCTTTGCCCAAGGCAATAGCACCAGCTACATTAATCCCGGATGAGAGGCCGAGACAAAGCCCTTCCTCCTGCAGCAACCGCTCTACCCATCGCAGACCTTCTTCGTCGCTGATGCGATATTGGGTATCAATCGGGGCTTCTTCCAGATTGCCAGTGATCCGGCCCTGGCCGATCCCTTCGGCAACGCTGCTGCCTTCGGATTTCAGCTCGCCATGCGCGTAGTAGTTGTACAAAGCCGCACCGTGCGGATCGGCCAAACCGATCTTCACCTTTTCATTTTTGGCTTTTAATCCCATGCCGACACCGGCGATTGTGCCGCCAGTACCGGCTGCGCAAACAAAGCCGTCGACTTGTCCGTCGAGCTGTGTCCAGATTTCTTCGGCCGTCGTTTCAATATGTGCACGGCGATTGGCGACATTATCAAATTGATTGGCCCAGACCGCACCCTCTGTTTCTTCCGCCATGCGGCGGCTGGTGTGCACAAAATGGCCTGGATTGGCATAAGGAGCCGCCGGAACCAGAACCAGCTTCGCGCCAAGCGCGCGCAGCGTATCCATTTTTTCCCTGCTCTGAGTCTCGGGCATAACGATGGTTGTCTTATAGCCCTTGGCATTGGCAACCAGCGCAATCCCGATCCCGGTGTTGCCAGCCGTTCCTTCAACAATCATACCGCCGGGCTTCAACAACCCTCGCTCTTCGGCATCCTGCACGATGAACAAAGCGGCGCGATCTTTTACCGAAGCGCCGGGATTGGCAAATTCGCATTTGCCATAAATATCACATCCTGCCTCTGCACTAGGGCCAGCGAGACGAACGAGTGGGGTGTTGCCAATAAGGTCGAGCGTGTCATTCACAATATTCATGACCCTTCTCATAGTCGGCGTTATCAAAGCCGACAAGCGGGGACAATTTGGCAGGGCAAAAGAGGAACTTTAGTGAAACACACCAAAAACTTGTGATTAGCCTGGCCGTTCTGCCAAAAGCGCGCGTACCAATGGCTGTAAGTTTTCATCATAGCGCGCGAGCATCACATGCTCCTCCGCAGTTTCAAAATGGGTTACAAGCTGTTTACCGTTCCACAAATGTAAAGCAATAGCCGGTGGATCAGCAACAATCATGTTGCGCCCATCGGGATTTTCTGGATCAATTGGCTCTAAATCAAACGCCACTTGCGGGGCAGTAGAGGCGCAGATGGATAGGTTTGTGCCCTCAAAAGATGTTGAGATATTGCGGTGCAAGTGACCAGTGATCATACCTTTTATCTGATCATGACCAGCCATCGTATCGGCCAGCGTAGATACCCATGGCTCGCGCGGATCCGTGTTCATCCATGCAATGCCAGATTCAACCGGCGGATGATGCAATATCAGGAGCGTCGGTTTGTCCGGCTTCTCCGCCAGCCGTTCCGCCAACCAATTGGCGCGGACATCACAAAACGAACCGCCATGGCGGCCTTCTTCGAGCGTATCGAGAAATAACAACCGCAATGGCCCGTCATCAATTTCATATTGGACAAAGCCATCTGCCGACGGAACATTAGGAAATTGTTTTTGAAATGGGCCGCGCAAATCATGATTGCCAAGACACATATAGACTGGGAACGGCAGGCCTGAAAAAGCCTCTTCGAGCTGCCGATAACTATATTGATCCCCGCGATCCACCAGATCACCGGTGGCAAGCAGCACATCGGGACGCGGGGTCATGTCGCACAAAGTTTTGAGCGCCTGGTCGAGGCGCTTGCGGTTAAATTCTGTCGGATTATCCGGATCAAAACCCAGATGAATATCCGTTACCTGCGCCAGAATCATGGGCGCTTCCTCTCTTTTGCGTCGCATTTGGCGACTATCATCCAAATCTCGCCTCTAACGACTGGCAATTTTCTGCTTTCGTATCTTAACCGTCAACTTATCAGAAGGCTTGAGCGCTTCATTGTCATTTGCCATCTTATCTGGCTTTTTCTGTTTGTCCTTTTGCTGCTCCTTGATCAACCAAGGCGCACCGTCGTCAGCATGATAGTCATGACACATAGCGCATGTCGAGGGCACATCCGACGTTTCTTGGAATTCACCGCCATGGCATTCGCGGCAGGTTTTGATTCCCGGGAGCAACAAATCCCGCGCATCGTTGGACTTGGTCGCGGCATGACAGCTGGTACAATCCTCTTGCGTGTGCGCTTCATGGCTGAACCAGCCTTTGTGCATATAGCGGTCCGTTTGTGTCACTGGCTTGATGCCATAATCAACCCGTCCGCGCGCCGTCGGCGGGGTAACGCCATGGCAATCGAAACAAGCGCCGCCGCGCGAGAATACTTGTTGGATGGCAAGGTTCGCTCGGCTTGGCCGGAACTGAACCGCACGGGCATAGTCGCTGGCAACACGATTATCATTTTGGGCACCGGGCCGCCGCCGCTTCATGCCGCCAAGATTAATCGGTCGTGATGGGCCGGTGGAACGATAATAGGCACGCAGATCAGCGCGCACCATATCGGGCTCGCCATGACGCAATGTCCGCACCGTATTGCCAATTTCTTCAAAAGCAAGACTGTGGCACATGCTGCAATCTTCTTTCATATCGACCGGTTCAAACCGTACACCGTTGGAATCTGGCGTATGACAATCAGCGCAAGCGAGCGAGTCGCCAAAATCATATTTGGCCGACAGCCGCCGACCCATTTGAGCCACGCCGCCAGTTTTCGACATATGAACATCATGTGGAAACTTCAGGCCATTATATTCGCTGGGCTTCTCATCAAGCGAGACCCTCTTGCGCAGCGGATTCTTGCCACCTGGCTCAACCAACAGCGCAGGACGAAACTGTGGGTGTGAAATCCCGAAGTCAGCCGCATTTTCAAGCTTTGTATCCGTCAAGCGCCCGTCCATTCCCTCATGGCAATCCGCGCAGAATTTTTGCGCTGTCGGCTGCATAGCACCCTCACCTTCATGCTCGGTGTGACATTCGACACACCTGCCCGGTGGTTTGTTAAAAGCAGAGGCAAAAGCCGCGCCTACTTTTTCAAATCCTTCTGGCTCACCCACGGCGGTTAGCAGACGGTCTTTCTTGGCATGGTCATGCGCGTCATCTTCGTGGCAGGTCATGCAGGTTTTGTCGGTAACCGTAACAAAGGCATCAACATGGCAGGCCTGACAATCTCCTTCGAGGCTGTGATGCGCCTCGCTCAGCTTGCCAGACGACCACATGGTATCAGCGTGAAAGCCGTCAGGTCGCTCTTCGATCCCCTTATAAGTCGCCCATGTATAAATCGGCCAAACGAGGAAAGCGGCAAGCACAAGGCCGATAAAGCTCCAGGCGCTCATCCGCTTGCCAGGCAATAACCCTTTCAGCGTGTATAGCGCGCCCTCTTCGCGGTCTTCGGCGGAATCGGACAGAGCCTCGACCCGCTTAACGGTGAGGACAACGCCTTCGGCGTCTTCGCTGACCGTTATGACATGCCCACCAAACCCGATTTCCGCTCCTTGGGCGGGATCAATCGTCGCGGACAATTTTTCTCGACCATCTACCGAGAATTTCTGACCCGAGATGCTCTCGACCTCAATCTTACCATTATCCAGTTTTCGGATTACGGCATGGTCAGGATTAACCGCAAGGTCCGGCAAATGAATAGCGTTTCTAGAGTTACGGCCAACCCCGATTTGCGGCTCCGCAAACGGATTAGCGCGGATAATCTCACGGCCATCGGCAGTGACAGCAATTTGGCGAACGATAAATGTCATGCTTCTATCTCCCGCCTACCAGTAAAAGAAAACGCTGATGATATGCGCCGACAGCGACGCGATCAGGGCAAAAGTCATAGGCACATGAATGAACAACCAGACCTGCAAAAGGGCTTTCAGTTTGAGATGGCGACGCACCCGGCCGAGTGTCGCCTCCTTTTTCTCAAGCAATGCGTCTACCTTATCGAGCGGGTCGTCACCTCCCATGCGAGGCTGATAGGCGCGTTCTCGCCGCAAATCAGCCTGCGCAGCGCGGGTAGCGCAATTGGGATATTTTCCGGACACGCGTTTGAGGAACCCGCCGCCGAAAGGATCTTGTTCCAGCGATTGCAAGACCAACGCCGCATGTTCCGCCGACAAAGGCTGCGCTGCTTCATGCAGTTGCCGGTCGAGCGAGCGCAGGCTTTCCAGCATCTGCGTTTCGGTCATTTCGTCGCGGTTGTTGGACAAGGCTTGCGGGATAGTCGCGTAGAAATAAATCCCGAATATACCCGAAATTATTACAAACATCATGAACGCATAGGCCGCCGTGTGGATATTCCAGCCGAACTGAAAACCCGTATGCAAGGTGCCAATTACGATCAAACTGAGACCGAGATAGATATGGGCAGAAGTCCACGCCTTGAGCGACCATTTCCCCGGCGTCATCGCACGTTTGCGGACACCCAACATGGTCAGCCACAGGATCAGTCCCGCTCCGATAGTGCCGAGCGTATAGCCATACCAGCTGCCGCCGTTATGGCGCGGCGACACATCGATGAAGAGATAGCTGACAATGCAAACCAGCATGATGAACGAAGCGATTTTCAGCCAGCGATAGCCAGCATGTTTGAGGAAGCCATCATGCATCGCAACTTTCTTTTTCGAGGCACCCCCGGGGACAGGAACAGAAGCCATTATGCCTCCTCCTGCTCAAGCTTGGCGACCGTGAGAAACTCCTCTGGAGCCACGCGAATGGCGGCTCCTGTGGGACAGGCGCGAACACAGGCAGGTCCGCCGTTTATGCCGGCACACATATCGCATTTAATCGCCTTTTTGGGTTTCTCGACCTCTGGATCGCTATTGTCAGACACCCATTTCTTGTCCGGCTCACCAGGACCAGGACCAAAGCCAAAGAGCAGCCAGTTAAGAATGCCCGGTTTTTTCGGTGGCACTTTATCCATGCGGATGACGCCATAGGGGCAATAGCGCTGGCAGTTGCCGCAACCAATGCAGGTGTCGTCGATAAACACTTCGCCATCAGGACCACGATGAATCGCATCAGGCGGGCAGTCGGACATACAGTGTGGATGCTCGCAATGGCGACAGCTTGTCGGGACATGAAGATGCGCATAGGTACGCCCCGCTTCCCGATCGAGACGCGACAGGCCTTCATGGCTGTCAGCGCAGGCCTTTTCACAATTGTCGCACCCAACGCAGAGATTTTCATCGATCAACAAAACATCGGTTGCTTCACCGATGCCATTGTCGACAAGAAAATTGGCGACGCCGGAATAATAGTCGACCACTCCAGAAAAACTGTCTTTCTTGGCTTCGACAAAGGCGTTGATATCCTGACGCGCCGCCATATCTTTTTTGGCACGGCGGAGCAGATCAGGATGCGCGTCGAGTACCTTCTTGAAAGCGTCCCCTTGAATTTTTATCACTTCGGACTTGATTGCAGCCTTCACCGTTGCCGTGCGCATTCCGCCGGCAATCAATGTCATTTCGCCAACATAGGAGCCAGCCGGCAGATAGGACAGGAATACCGGCTTTCCGCCAATTTCCTTTTCAACGACCATCGATCCGACGCGGATCACATAAATGTCATTGCCGTCATCGCCTTCGCTGATAATCGTCTCACCCGCGCGGACGTTGACAATCTCGCTACTCTCAACCGCTTCGGCAATATCTTCTTTGGTCAATCCAGACCCGAACATTTGCAGCAATTGCCGCTCGGTCGATATGCGGGTGATCGCGCGCTTGGCCGCTGGCACGGAGGCCTGCAATTTCAGTGCTGCTGTTCGCGATACTTCAATCGCAATCATATCTTCAGCCGCCCGAACGGTTGCGCCGCGACGCCGACCAGAGATCAAGCCCACTTCGCCAAAGATAGAACCTTCTTCGATTGGAATGACGATTGAGCTATCGGTCGGATTTACCTCAACAAGCACAGAACCCTGGGCAATTGTGAACAATGATGATCCGGGATCGTTACGCTCAAATATTGTTTCGCCGCTGCGATAAGCAATCGGCTCACTGTCGAGCATGAACTCACGCATCTGCAATGGCGAGAGATCGTTGAGGATCGTCACTTTCTCCCGGAAAAACTCCAGCCACTCGTCGACCGACTTGCCGCCGGGAAGTCCCGCGAATTTCTTCTCAAGAATGGGCTCATCGGCAGGTTTCAGGTCTGTGTTGCCGTTGATAAATTCAATGACATCATAGCCCTGGTTCATGCAGTGCTTAATCAGCGGATAGCCGGCCAGCGCACCAATGACATAAATACCCTTTTTGGTGCTTTCAAAGGCAGGGGTCAGTTTAGGATAGGCTTCGCGATCTTCGCTGGTGAACTCGATCCCGCATTCTTCGACAAATTTACGCGGTGGAGCAGAGCCCATACGCGCAATGATGCGATTGCAGGGAATTGTTTCCTGACCGTCACGGGTTTCGAGGATCAGCTCGCCATCTTTAACTTCCGCCGGCGTGGTCTCGTTGCGGATCATGACTTTGCCCTGCTCGCCCGCTTCCATCAGCAGCTTCACATTGGCTTTCTTCGCACGGGCAAATTCCGCTGAACGGTTCAGGATCGTAACAATATTATTCTGCGCCGCATCCGCCGCCAGACCGAGCGCGTTTTCTATCCCTGCATCACCAGAACCGATAACCGTAATATGCTCATCATAATATTCGCCGGGATCATCCAGCTGATATTGCACCAGCTTGTTATCACCGCCGGGGCAGCGCATGAGATTGGGATTGCCCTGCGTTCCAATCGCCATGACGATGGTCTCTGCGAGAACCGTATCGCCATTTTTCAGGGTGATAGTGAAGTTTCCTTCTTCCCCTTCGATCTTCACCGGTTCTGCATTATACTGGACATTAACTCCGCAAACTTCTGTTTGCTTGTCCCAGGTGCCAAGGATTGCCTCGCGCTTACCCGCGTCAAAATCCATATCCGAGCGCAGCACCAGCTGACTCGGCGTGGCCATGACGTGCTTGCCCTTTTGATATTTATAGATCGTATCGGAAAGATGATCGGTCTTTTCCAATAACACATGCTTCAATTTTAATTGCGCAGCACGGCCAGCGGCACTCATGCCTGCTGGTCCCGATCCGACGATCACTACTCGAAACTTGTCCGCCACGCGCTATCTTCCCCCTTTTACCGTCCCGGTTCAACGCACCCTCATGCGTTATGCGAACCAATACAGCAATTTCTTCGGCTTAAGCGCGACCCCAAAAGACTTAACTTACCAGCATCTTATCAAAAAGCTTTTGATATACCAGTGGAAAATATCACAGTTTCATCCGGTTTGATCTTTATCGACGTTACGCAACAAAATACTTGTCAAACCATTGCGCTTCGCGACAATGCAACCAATCAACCGGGTCGCACCAGTCGAGAAACGAGTTTTATCAATGACCGAACCAGAACAAGCAGCAAAACCTACGAAAAAGACCGGCGGTAATATCAGCCGTATCGCGCTGATCTTTGCCGCTATTTTAGCTATTGGCGCGGTCGGGGTGCAGGTATATCGGACAATGGACACCGAGAGCGCGGATAGCGCGACGGGCGCGACAGTAGCAGGCAGCGGGGCCGAAGAGGCACCCAGTGTTGACGAAGTCATAGCCGGATTAGAGAAAAAGCTGCAAGATGATCCCAAAGACGCCGAGAGTTGGCGGATGCTGGGCTGGAGTTATTTTGAAACCCAGAAATTCGCCGAATCTGCCACTGCAATGAAACGCGCTACGACGCTCGATCCGAAGAACCCCGAATATTGGTCGATGCTTGGTGAGGCACTGGTGATGTCCAGCGATGGGCAGCAAGTCCCCGCCGATGCCGCTGACGCATTTAAAAAGGCACTCGCGCTCGACAAAACTGATCCCCGTGCGCGCTATTTCCTAGCGGTGCAGAAAGATATTTCCGGCGATCACAAGGGCGCGATTGATGACTGGTTCGCGTTACTCAAAGATACGCCCGCCGACGCCCCTTATGCCGGAGATATTCGCCGGGTCATCGGGCAGGTCGCGGAAAAAGAAAATATCGACGTCGCGGCAAGGCTTGCGCAGATCACCCCTGCAGCTCCCACAGGTGGCATGTCAACCAACGGACCCGACGTCGCGACCGCTGCGATTCCCGGACCCAGCCGCCAACAAATGCAGGAGGCAGCTGCCCTGCCCGCTGGCCAGCAGGAAGCGATGATCGCGAATATGGTAGAGGGCCTCGACAACAGGCTGCAATCTAACCCGAATGACGCCAATGGCTGGATCATGCTGATGCGCAGTCGGTCCCAGTTAGGCCAAACGGTACAGGCTAAAAAGGCGCTGGCCGACGGACTGGCAGCGTTTAAAAATGATGGCGCAGAGTCAAAGCGGATCCGCGAAGCTGCTATGGCACTGGGTATTGAGGGTTAGCTTTGGCGGTGTGGGCGCCGGTTACCCGAGGATATCCCAGTTTTTGAGTGAGATGATGACAAGATAATCACGGGAAGACACATAGCTGCCAGGTTGTCCCTCCCCAACCGCTTTGCATCTTCCCATGATCCTCTCCCGAAACTCCAGCGCTAGTTCATCCCTACAGTTTAATTCCCAAGCCTACGCCAATCACAACCGGGTCCAAATTAATCCGAACCCGCTGCGTGCCAGCATCCGTCGTGCGTAAGGTCGCCGTGGTATCAACATCGAGATATTTCACATCAAAGTTCAGGACCATCCGGTCACTGATCGGAATATCCACACCCGCCTGCAGCGCATAACCAAAGCTGCTTTTCAAGCTCACATCCGTCTCGCCAACGGCTGCTTCCAATGCATCGGTCGCATTTTCGTTATAGAAAATCGTGTAGTTAATCCCTGCCCCGACATAAGGACGGATCGCCGCATCGGGTGCAAAATGATATTGCGCCGTCAGGGTCGGCGGCAGCACCCAGGTGGATGCCAGCCGGCCGATAGTGCCGGTCGTGCCCGAGACACCGCTGGCGCTATGTTTGGTGGTCGCGGCGATCAGCTCAAAACCGAGATTGTTGGTCGCCATATAGGTGATATCGACTTCCGGCGCAGGGCTGTTATCGACGCTGACCTGCTCGCCGGGAAAAGCGGGCAGAATTGAACCACTTTCTTCGCTTGGCATCACGTTGATCGCTCGAACGCGAACCAATATGTCACCCTTTTCTGCAAAGGCGGGTGCCGATGTGATGGCCATGCCTGACGCTGCCGCCAGAGCCAAAAGTTTTGCTGTTTTACGCATTGGAAAAATCCTTCTTACTTAGTCCCCAATGGTGGTTAGGGAGGGCAAGAAGAGGCCGCATTGATCCAGCGCAAGAATCCGGTTGATCTAGGTCAACAGCACAAATCTCTGGGCATGGCCATCCTCTCCCCTTGAGGGAGAGGATTTAGGGTTTACCGGAACAAAGGCTCACCAAAGCTACGCAGTTTTCGGCTGTGCAACGTCCCCGCGTCCGCTTCTTTGGCCAGCAGATCAATCGTTCGTAAGCCAATCGCCAAATGCTGTCCGACGCGTTCTTGATAAAAGGCATCGGCCATGCCGGGCAGCTTAATCTCACCATGTAGCGGCTTGTCCGACGCACATAGCAATGTTCCGTACGGCACTCGGTAACGATAGCCGTTGGCAGCTACAGTCGCGGACTCCATATCAATCGCAATGGCGCGGGACTGATTCAGCCGCTTGGCAATTTGTTCAAAGCGTAGTTCCCAGTTGCGGTCACCTGTGGTGACCACTGTGCCTGTGCGCAAATGCTGTTTGAGCTCTGACTGATCAATGCCGGTTTCTTCCTGTACCGCTTTGGTAAGCGCCAATTGCACTTCGGCAATGGTCGGCAAGGGAATGCTCGGTGGCAGAACATCGTCCAGCACATTGTCGTCACGCAGATAGGCGTGGGCGAGAACATAGTCCCCCAACCGCTGCGTCCGGCGCAGTGCACCGCAGTGGCCGATCATCAGCCAGACATGTGGGCGCAAGACGGCCAAGTGATCGGTAATCGTCTTCGCATTGGACGGGCCAACACCCATATTGACCAGCGTAACACCGGGGCTGCCATCTTTACGGACGAGATGATAGGCTGGCATTTGCGGTGGCTTGGCGATGGGCGGGCATGATGGATTTCCATCCGTGCCAGTAACTCGATTGCCCGGTTCAACCAGCATTTCTGCCTTGCCGGATTTGACTTCTTCCAGACCAAATTCAATAAATTCGTCAACATAGCGCTGATAATTTGTGAACAGGATGAAGGGTTGGAAATATTCCGGATCAGTCGCGCAATAGTGGCGGATACGGTGCAGCGAATAATCGACCCGCTCGGCAGTGAATAGCGACAGCGCGCTATCGACATCATCCTGAAAAATCTGACCGCCATCGACAATCTCGTCGTTGGTTTTGACCAGATTGGGGGTGTGAAAATGATTGGGCAGCGCGTCCTTGCGCTCCCGGTCGAGACCACCAGCGGCATTTTCGATCGCAAAGGCGAGCGGGATGGGGGTGTCTGACAGTCCAACATGGATTTTCGCAGTGAAGATGCGGTTGATCCGCTCCAGTTGATCGAGCAAATAGCTACGATAGAGCGTAGGTTGGGTGATCGTGGTGCTGTAGCAGTTAATGTCCGAAATCCGGCCCGACGCCAGATTGCTGGTTTCGGTGGCCTGAGCAGCAGGAATTTCCACCGAAATCACCGGGTAGACGCCCTGTTCGCGGTCACCGACGGCCAAATCGCCCTTTGCATAACGGGCAAAGCGTTCGGTGATCAGATCAATTTGTTCTTTGTAGAGTTTTTCGAGAAGAGCGACGGCCTCTGCCGGGCTGTCGCATAGCGCCAAAGATTGGCGTGGGGAAGAAGTTGTCATGTAGTCTCCGTTTACAGTTGAAGGTCTGTAGCGGAAAATGCGTCAAAAGGGAAAAACTAACTGCGGGACAGCACAAGAAATTGCACGGCAGCGTCAAATTCTGCCTGTTTGATCTCGCGGGTGGCGACTGCCAAATCATCCCGGCCCCATTGCTCTTCCTGCCAAAGTTCTTCCAAGTTCATCAACGGCCAAAGCGTATCGGCGTCATAGGCGCCTTCGATAAGCGCCAATATCGCTACTAAAGATCCCGCAAGCCCGACCAGCGAAAGCATAGCAGCGACGGTAAAATCATCTTGTGTTTCGACCGCTTCGGACAGACGGGCGATGGTTTGCTCTGACTGCGATTGGTGCATAATACCGTGGGTCAGAGTGAAGCTGACATCATAGCGCGTACGGGCCCAATCCAGCAGCGGGTCCCATTGTTCCGCTTGATGATCAGCCAAGGCTTGCTGACTTTCATCGCCGCGGTAGTAGAGCATATCGCTATCGGAAAATGCCGCGATACGCCCAATGATCCGTTCTCGCTCGTTCACTACTTGATCGAGCGCGCCTTGCGCCAAAGCGGTGAGCGGCATTGTAGCCGGATCAATATCCTCCCCCTGTGCGGCCCATTCTGCAGCAATTGCCTCAGTTAGTTGTAATGTTGGCAGATTCAGCGGGTTTCGCGCTGGTGTTTTGATCGGCCTCCCGTCCAGCTCAATCGCGAAACCGTTGTCCGTCGATACGCAAGCGGTCTGCTTATAAAATCTTTTCATCAGCAGCTTCTTTTTCGGTCTGTTCAAGAACCTGTCGTTTGACAAACGACCGGACCATCACGAGAGGGATGACCCAGGTTTGTGCCAGACCGATTACGACCAAAACATAACCGACAGCCGCAGGAATGCTGGCCAACCGCCCCAAGGCAATGGCAATGCCCAGCATGAGTATCGCAATGCCCAGAAGTCGGATGATACTGACCATGAAATGCAGCTGCTTTGCCTGCTTTTCCTTTTCCGGATCAGCAACATAAATGGGATCGTCAGAGGGTTCCAGCGGCTTGGTCATTGGTTCAGGGTCTCATATAGTTCGTTCATTGTTACCGCGACGATTTGCGCGCCTGCTGAGAGCAACTCATGGCTGTCATGATAGCCCCAATCGACCCCAATTGCACGCACCCCGGCGTTAACCCCCATTTCCATATCGAAGGTCGTATCGCCGATCATCGCTGTGGTTTCGACGGCAGCACCGGCTTCGGTTATCGCCAGTTGCACCATCGCGGGATGCGGCTTGGAAGGATGGCGATCAGCGGTCTGCAAGGTAACAAACCGATTGGTCAGGCCATGGATTTCGAGAACATGATTGAGCCCGCGATCAGACTTTCCAGTAGCGACACCAAGCACCCAGCCATCGCTTTCCAGCCGGTCAATCAAATCAAGCAAACCATCATAAAGCGGTTCGTGCACTCCGCCTTGCTGACGCATTTCGAAGAAGCCGTCACGGTACGACTGGGTCACAGCAGTAACCAATGGTTCTTCCTCGCCTGGCAACAGCTGACGCACCGCTTCCTGCAGACTGAGGCCGACGATCCGTCGGGTCTTGTGATGATCGGGCGGGGTTAGACCATGGGCGACAAAAGCCTGATCCATCGAAGCGCAGATATTGGCTTGGCTATCGACCATCGTGCCATCGCAATCAAACAGAGCGAGTTTGTTCATTTTGGACTAAACTCCCGCATCATATGAGCGATTGCCCGGCGGCCAATAGCATCCAGCGCATCCGCGGCATTGTCACGCGCAACGGCGGGTTTGTTCTGACTAAGCTTGGCGGTGGACCGCCATGCTTTAATTTCCATCTCAAAACCGACTATAGCATCGACCATCTTGTTGAATTTACCGGCATCCATCTTGTCGCGGTGCCATGGTGTCTTGGGCGCGAGCTTCGCTTCATTCTGTTCCGCTAAATCATCCAGCAGAGCGATAAGGCCTTCCCGTTCCATTTCACGGACTGTGCCTTCCAGTTCCAGCGTGAGATAATTCCATGTCGGAACCTGATCATCGATCCCATACCAGTCCGGGCTGATATAGGCTTCCGGTCCATTGATCACACAAAGCGCTGTTAGGCCAACTAAGGATTTGGTCAGCGCGTTACCGCGCGACAAATGAAATTGGAGCGCGCCATCGCCGGTGGAAAAGACCGGAACATGGGCGACACGGGGGCCGTCTGGCGTGGTGGCGAAAATCATGCCGAAGCCGATTTGGGCGATCAGCGCCTCGAGCGCAGCCCGTTCATCGGCATCATTATGGTCATTGCCCGACTTGGGCCATCTAAACGCGGGATCGGGATGCATTAACGGCTCTTTTGTTTGACTTTGGCTTTGTGCGGCATGTTTTTCTTGTGCGTCGCTTTTCCGGCATTGGGGCGTTCCCGCTTGGTCGGTTTGCCCGCTTTGGTCGGCTTACCCTCCGTCTCACCACGTCCCCGGCGTTCGCCGCGTTTGTCTTTGCGGACTTGTTTGGCATGGGCGCGGCCCTGCTGTTTGCGCACCGCTTTGCCACCGGGCTTTTTCTCATCGAGCGGAAGATCGCCCAAGCTGAGGTCAAGACCCAGATTTTCGACCGTCTCGGCAAAATGCTTGGGAAGCTCTGCCTTTACATCCAGATTATGTCCATCAGGATGTTCGATTTTCAAGCGGCGCGCGTGCAGATGCATTTTCCGACTGATTGATCCCGTCAAAAACGCTTCTTTACCGCCATATTTGCCGTCACCCAATATCGGGTGACCGATGGCTGCCATGTGCACACGCAGCTGATGGGTCCGTCCGGTAAACGGCTGTAGTTCAACCCAGCACGCCCGATTGCCAGCACGTTCGATAATCCGGTAGCGCGATTTTGCAGACTGCCCGTTTTCCTCATCGACATGCATTTTTTCGCCGCCGGAACCGGGTTGTTTGGAAAGCGGCAAGTCAATCATGCCATCCGCAATTTCCGGCACACCCATGACAAGCGCCCAGTAAACTTTGCGCGCTGTGCGTCCAGAAAAACGTTTTGAGAAAAAGGAAGCTGCTCCAGGCGACCGCGCCAACAGGATCGCGCCACTGGTATCCTTGTCGAGCCGGTGCACCAGCTTAGGCCGACCTTTCGCATCATAGGTAAGCGCGTCGAGCAGCCCGTCCAGATGGGTGGTGGTCTTACTGCCGCCCTGCGTTGCCAATCCCGGTGGTTTGTTGACCACAATGGCGGATTTATCTTTGTGAATCACCAGCTCTTTGGCAAAATTAATCTGATCTTGTGACAGTTCGGTGCGCGGCTTAGCAACCCGGCCCGGGCGTTCGATCTCAGCAGGTGGTACGCGAATGACCTGCCCTTCTTTGATCCGGTCCCCGGGACTGATCCGTTTACCATCCAGCCGCAATTGACCGGTCCGTGACCAGCGTGACACAACATTAAACGGCACATCTTCCATGTGACGTTTGAACCAGCGGTCCAGCCGGATATCATCATCGTCAGCCGACACGGTAAATTGCCGTACATCAAGCACTTTGAGCGCCTGCTTCTGATCTTTCAGCGTGCCCTGACCCTCTGGCTTTTCAGCCTCTGAGCCGCTTTCGGCAGTGGGATCGAATGTCGTCATGCTATTGCCCTTATGGCCATTAAGCCCGCAAATAGCGCGAGCACCGAACCGATAACGGATAGTAACGCATAGCCCAAAGCCATGCCCCAATTTCCGCGCTCAATCATATTTAAAACTTCCAAACTAAAAGCTGAAAAGGTCGTAAAACCGCCCAGCAAACCGACGCCAAGCAGTAACCGCCATGGCTCGTCGACAAAATCACTGCGCGCCAGCACACCGGCCAGCACGCCCATTAACAACCCGCCCAGTAAATTGGCGATCAACGTGCCAAAAGGAAGGCCGGTTCCGCCCCAATGAAAAACTAGCCGCCCGAGATTATAGCGTGCTGCTGCACCAACCGCGCCGCCAGCCATGACAAGAAGGGTTGCGTTCATGAGGCTGCCTTAGTCCGCTTGAACGGAATTTCCAAGCAGATCATGCGTCAACCATAACCGGATCGCCGTTGCCAACCCCGGAGGTTCATCTGCATCGAGCCGCTTTACATCAATCTGTGCCACCAACGCGTTGACCGGCAGCTCCTGTCTTTCGGCAGCTTCCCGGAGCAATTTCCAAAATAGCGGCTCCAGCGTGATTGAGGTCTGATGTCCCGCAATCGTGATACTGCGTTTCACCGGCGGATGGAAAATATCTTCCGGGCTTAAATCCATCCGGCCAGTTCCCGGCGCACCAGATTATCGAGCAGGTTGATGCCTATACCACTGTCATTGAGGCACGGGATATAGGCAAAGCGCTCCCCGCCGGCGGCTTCAAAATCTTCTTTGCCGCGTATTGCCAACTCTTCGCACGTTTCCAGGCAATCGCTGACAAACCCCGGCGCAAATATCGCGACCTTTTTCTTGCCCTCTTGCGCCAGCTTCTCGAGTGTCAAATCCGTGGCCGGTTCTAGCCATTTGGCAGGCCCAAAGCGCGACTGAAAAGCAATGGTCAGCTCCCGCCCCATCGCTTCCGACAAAAGCCGCGCGGTTTTCTGACAATGGCAATGATAGGGATCACCCAATTCCAATGTCCGTTTGGGCATGCCGTGAAAGCTGGCAATGACGGCATCCGGTTCAAAGTCCAGCCCAGCCAAGCCGGTTTCGACGCTGGTTTTCAAGGCATTTATGTAATCCGCATCATCATGATAGGCTGGCAGCATACGAATCGCTGGTTGCCAGCGCATCGCCTTGACCGCATCAAAAACCGCGTCATGTACACTAGCAGTCGTTGCGCCACTATATTGGGGATAAAGCGGAACGACCAATATCCGCTCGCAACCAGCATCTTTCAAAGCCTGCATTTTGCTGCTCACACTGGGATTACCATAGCGCATCGCCCAGTCGACATGAACATCATCACCATAATTGCCCGCCAAAGCCTCTGCCTGACGCCTTGTATAAACGGCAAGTGGTGACCCTTCCTCAGTCCAAACCAGACCATAAGCATGGGCCGATTTTTTGGGCCGAGTGTTCAATATGATCCCGCGCAATATCGGCTGCCAGAGGATATCCGGTATCTCGACCACGCGTTTGTCAGATAAAAATTCTTTCAAATAGCGCTTCACAGCCTTTTTTGTTGG
The DNA here is from genome assembly GCA_947493215.1 of uncultured Sphingomonadaceae bacterium. GTDB lineage: Bacteria > Pseudomonadota > Alphaproteobacteria > Sphingomonadales > Sphingomonadaceae > Parasphingorhabdus. The sequence continues at coordinate 243,398 of CANLQE010000004.1, forward strand.
CGCATCGGGTGTCCCGAGATTGACCAGCAACAAGCCAACCTTTCCGGTTGCCACCGGCGGGTGCCCGGCGGGCAAGTGATCAAGCGTCTGCATATTCACGATGCCTCTGCAAAAAGCGGTAGCTGGCGAAAACGAATTCCCGTTGCGGAAAACAACGCGTTGGCAATGGCGGGGGCAATAGCAGGTACGCCAATTTCTTCAACACCCACTGGTTCCTCTTCACTGCGTATGAACTCGACTTGTATTGCAGGAATTTCTGCCAGTCTTGGCAAGGCCAGATCTCCCAATCGCCGGGCGTTAGCAATACCGCCGTTAAACCGTGTTGACGATCCTAGAGCCATTGCAAGACCATATATAATACCGCCCTCAATCTGCTGCCGAGCAATATCAGGGTGAATTATCCGCCCGACATCAACCGTTGCGGAAATCCGGCGCACTCTTAATCCGTTGTTGCCGCGATTGGCGCTCGCAATAATAGCGATATGGCCGCCGCGCATAGAATGGCAGGCCAATCCCTGACCGCTACCATCGAGACCGCCGTCCCACCCCGCCATTGCCGCAACGCCGGTTATACAGCGCGCCAGACGCGGACGGCCGGACATCATCTGCATCCGATAGGACAAGGGTTCGATTTTCGCTCTCGCGGCAAGTTCATCGATAAAGGATTCAACAAAAAAAGCGTTATAGCTATGGGCATTACTGCGCCAATTGCCGGTTGGCATGCCGACATAGGCAGGATGATGATCGAGAGAGAAGTTGGGAATATTATAGTGCACATCTGCGCCTTCGACAGCTTTTGCATCCGCTTCATCAATCGACGCGCGCATGGCGGCAATTTCATCCATCCCGCGAACCACACGTTTACTTTGCTCGCGCGCGGCCGCAGGCGCTGCGACCTTGATCTGAAGCGCCTTTATGCGACCGGCTTTGTCGGTAGCCGCATCCATCCGCGCTATAGCAGGAGCACGATAATGGTCGTGCATCATCTCTTCGGCGCGCGACCACATTAGCTGCACCGGTCTACCAATTTTTTCTGTAATAATGGCGACTTGTGCGGCGATCTTACTATCAAGATTGCGGCCGAACGATCCACCGGCAAGCATGGGGTACAGCGTAACGCTATCCGCACTGATGCCGATGGCCTTAGCCGCCGCTTGTACAGCCGCAGCTGGGGATTGCGTTGCTAGCCAAAGCTCCAAACGCCCATTCTTATAATCTGCTGCGGCCGTGCGAGTTTCAATCGGTGCATGCAGCGCAGCACCGGCCTGATAACGGGCACGGACATTTTTATGTTCGTCAAAAGCGGGCTTGGTGTCACCGCGGCTTGCAAACCGGGTGCCCGGACCTTCCTCCAAAGCTTTTTCCAGCGCTGCATCGATTTTTTCGCTGTTCGGCAATAGCCCGGTCGTTTCAAACATCGGGCTCATTTTATCCAGCGCGTCATTGGCCGCCCACCAATTGGTTGCAACTGCGGCAATCCAGCGATCATGATCCACCACATCAACCAAGCCGATAATTTTATTCGCCCCTTCCCGGTTAAACGATTTCAATCGCGTTGCGCCAATTGGCCCCTGACGGATCGATGCATAGACCATATCGGGCAAGCGAATATCACCAGCGAAATTGGCCGAACCGTCGAGCTTTGACGGCATATCCAGTCGAGCAACATCTTGACCAACCAGATTATTTTCTGGGCTTGAACGGAGCGGCACAGGATCTGGCAAATCCTGTTTCAACGCATCGGCAATCAGCTCACCAAAGCGCGCCTTGTTATCACCATTGGACACCAGACCATTTGCAACCGTGCAAGCTTCCCATTCAATATCCCATTTGGCGGCCGCCGCCTTACTGAGCAATATCCTGGCGGCCGCGCCAGCTTCCCTAAAACTATCGGAATAGGCGGGAACCGATGACGAATCCGCAGTGACAATAAAATCGTTGCGGGTCGCAATATTCTTTGCGGCCCAATTGGCTACCTCCTCGTCGGTCAATTTTTCGGCGCCGGATGGCAGTAAAGTCTCTGCCCATTGCTGCGCCAGCAGGTTATTTGCGTAAAGCGGATTAATTGGCGCGGGTTCCACCGCAATCGTGCGCCAATCTGCGCCCAGTTCATCGGCCAATATTTGCGGTAGGACAGTGTAGACCCCTTGCCCCATCTCGCTTTGGGGAACAACAACAGTGACTTGCCCCTCTTTGGATATTTTAAGATAGGCACCGAAAACTTCTTCATTCTCGGTCGCGCTGATATTGGGCTCATAAGCACGGGGCCACAGGGCCCAAGCAACCACTAGGCCGGTCGCCGCGCTGCCGCCAATCAGAAAGTTCCGACGCGTCAAAAGCTTTGTGCTTTTCTTGCTTTCTTCTGGTTCTAAATCTGTTGCCGGATCAGTTGGCATTTTTGGTCTTCATCAAGCCCAGCCGTGGAATTTCGATTTTAGGGCAACGATCCATGACCACATCAAGCCCGGCCTCTTCGGCCCGTTCAACAGCAGGCCGATTAATGACGCCCAACTGCATCCATATTGATTTCGCACCGATCGCTATGGCTTCATCGGCGACGCCGCCAGCGTCTGCAGAATTGCGAAAAATATCGACCATATCAATCTGGCCATCAATTGCGTCGAGTGAGGATACAACCTCAACGCCATGTAGTGCCTGTCCGGTCAACCCGGGATTGACCGGAACCACATCATAACCCTGATCGATCATGAATTTCAGGATGCGGTTGCTGGCGCGCTCTGGTTTGGCAGAAGCGCCGACGAGGGCAATGCGTTTGGTTTCAGTCAGCAGACGGGCAATATCCTGATCAGTTTCCAAAGGCATAGCAGGTTTCCCCTCCTGTAATTGACTTACTGGTTATCCAACCATGTCGCGAGCCGTTTGGCAATATCATGGAATGCCTTTCCTTGCAGGCTATCGTTATAAGCTGGCGGAACGCCGCCATCGCTAGACTTACGAATTTCGATGTCGAGCGGCACCCTTCCAAGGAACGGCATATTCATTGTTTTTGCTGCTGCTTCAGCCCCGCCAGCGCCAAAGGGGTCGCTTACCTCGCCGCAATGGGGACAAATATAGCCCGCCATATTCTCAACCATACCAATGAGCGGAATTTTCGCCTGTTCAAACAAGTCCACTGCCCGCACGGCGTCCATCAACGCCAGATCTTGCGGCGTGGATACGATCAATGCTCCGACAGGCTTGTGGTTTTGCATCATCGACAATTGGACATCGCCAGTACCCGGCGGCATATCGACAATGAGAAGTTCGGTTTCTCCCCAATGCGCATCGATCAACTGTTCCAGCGCTTTGCCAGCCATGGGGCCACGCCAAGCAATTGCCTGCCCTGGTTTCGCTAGATGCCCCATGGACAAGACCGGGATATCATATTCGTTCTGCACAGGGATAAGCTGCTTGCCTTCGGCTTCTGGGCGGCGGCCTTCGCAGTTTAACAGACGTGGCTGCGAGGGGCCGTAGATATCAGCATCGACCATGCCGACTTTGTGGCCCAAGGCTTTGAGTGCAATCGCCAAGTTTGTGGATAAAGTAGATTTGCCAACGCCGCCCTTGCCGCTACCGACAGCAATCAAGCGACGCTCAATTTTTTCGGCCGTCATTACGACATCAACTTTTTCAATCGCATCAAGTTCGAGCAGCTTGCCCTTCACGGCAATTTCAATCTGCCCCCGGTCGCGAACATCAAGCCCGCTCACATTCAACACCAAAGACACACGCCCATCATCAAGACGAACAGCACTGAATCTTCCGCTTGCGACCTCTTCAAGAGCCGCTTCAATCATAGAAATATCGGTCATTTGGACCGCATAGTTACACTTTTATCGGATTGACACTGTTTTTCTGACGTCGCGCTACCTATAATGGATTTATGAATAAAAAAATTGATGGGCAGACGTCCCGAAAAACCCTCTTAGGATCGATATTAAATATGAGCAGTCCTTGGGGCAATGGCGGCGGAGACGATGGTAACGGCGGTGGTCCGCGCAATCCTTGGGGCAATCCTTCTGGAGGATCTTCCGGGGGCGGCAAAGGCGGCGCGACTTCGCTGGAAGAACTGTTTAAAAAAGGAACCGGCGGCGGCTTTAAGGGTGGCATACCCAAACGGCCTGGCGGTCGTCCTTGGTGGCCCATCCTTTTAATTGGTTTCGTCATCCTTTGGGTTTTGCTGACATCTATACACCGGGTCAGTCCGCAAGAGCGCGGTGTTGTGACGACGCTTGGTGCCTATTCCCGTACAATGGGAACCGGACTGCATTTTTCTGCGCCCTCCCCGTTTCAGCAGGTCCAGAAATTGGACGTTGAAGAAATTCGTACAATCGACATCCCAACCGGTGACACAGAAAAACTAATTTTGACCGGTGACCAAAATATTGTCGATCTCGCTTACTCGGTGCGTTGGAATATCAAAGCTCCCGAGCTATTCCTTTTCCAGTTGGCCGACCCGGAAGAATCGATCAAGGAAGTTGCTGAATCAGCCATGCGGGCTGCTGTTGCAAACTTTACGCTCGACGACACTATCGGTTCTGAGCGGACAGAAATTGAACAACAGGTTGAACAAAATATGCAAGCCTTGCTCGACGGCTATCGCGCTGGCGTGGTCATCAAAGGTGTTGCGATTAAAAAGGCTGATCCACCCGCGGCTGTGAACGATGCGTTTAAAGAAGTGTCCGCCGCGCAGCAGACGGCCCAGACATATTTGAACGAAGCGCGCGCTTATGCCCAGCAATTGACGGCGCAAGCCCAAGGTGAGTCAGCGGCGTTTGACAAGGTTTATGAGGAATATCGCCTCGCACCGCGGGTCACAAAACGGCGCATGTATTATGAAACAATGGAGCGCGTATTGTCGCAAGTGGATAAAACGATCATCGAAGCGGAGGGCGTGACGCCTTATCTGCCGCTACCCGAAATCAAGAAACGGTCGCAAGCCCCCGTGGTAGTTGAGTCAGGAGCAGCGAAATGATCGGTCGTATTTTCCAAAGCCCGGTTGCACTCGGCATCATCGTCATTGGCGCGCTGCTGGTCCTTGCAAACACACTTGTTATCGTGCCGGAGACCCGACAAGGCGTCGTCGTACGCTTTGGTGAGCCTGTGCGGATCGTCAACCGCTACCAAGCAGGTCAGGAATTTGGTCAGACCGGCGCTGGCCTAGTCCCTAAAATTCCGTTTGCTGAACAGCTTGTATGGATCGACAAACGTATCCTTGACGTTGAGATGGAACAACAGCAAGTGCTGTCCACCGATCAGCTGCGCCTGCAAGTCGACGCTTTTGCGCGCTTTCGGATTACCGATCCGCTACGTATGTTCATTGCTGCTGGCAATGAAGCACGGGTTGCCGATGAACTTCGCCCGATCCTCGGTTCGGCTCTACGGAACGAACTAGGTAAGCGCCCCTTCGCGGCTCTCTTGAGCCCAGAGCGCGGTCAGGTGATGGACAATATTAAAACTGGCCTGAACCGGGTTGCCCGCCAATATGGCGCAGAAATTGTCGACGTGCGGATCAAGCGCGCTGATTTGCCGGATGGCACACCGTTGGAGAGCGCCTATCAACGGATGCGGACTGCGCGTGAACAGGAAGCCCGGACGATTAAGGCCCAAGGCGCGAAACAAGCCCAGATCATCCGTGCAGAAGCCGATGCCAGTGCGGCTCGGACCTATGCGGAAAGCTTTGGCAAAGATGCGGATTTCTATGATTTCTACCGCGCCATGAAAAGCTATGAAACGACATTCCGTCGAGGCCAGGAAGGTGATCCAACATCATCATTCGTATTGTCGCCTGACAATCAATATCTGCGGCAGTTTCAGGGCCGATAACCAGCATTGGCAACCCATGCGGCCATTATAGATGCTTATTATCAAGCGCTGGCGACACTGGACGTCGCCGCGTTTGAAGCGCTTCATCATCCAGATGTGGTCTATCATGTGTCTGGCAACACGATCATTTCTGGCCGCTATGATAGCTTCGAAGCACTGAAAGCCGTCTTGCCGCTGATTTTTGATGCCCTCGACTTTGAGCAGTTTCAGTTTGCCGATAACTGGAAGATCATGAACGAAGGCGTCGACGGGGCTACGGCGATCATGGAAGCCAAGGGCGTAGCAAAAAATGGTAAGCGCTATGATCAGCGCTACGCTCATATTTTTACGTTTCGCGATGGAAAAATTGCGAGCGTGCATGAATTTTTTGATACGCAGCTGGCCAATGAATCGCTTGGCTTTACTGGCAAAGCGCCCTGCGAGACCGATGGTGTTTTCACGTTGTAATCACAAATTACGGGCGGGAATGCCGACGGGACCGCACGCTAACGACTACATTTGTCGTCTTTTCTACCGAAGCGCGATTTTTTTCGACAAATCAGGGATTTTTGGGTTGCGAATGCCCTTTGTCACACCCAAATCATCTAAAGACAGATTAAAAACACCTACCTTATAGCTGATCTTAACGATTGACTGTGGTAACATTCAAATTCGGTTCATAAATTCTGCGCCAATGATTTATGTAACCTGAAGGAATTTGGCATCGAATAGAAACTGTCGATGCCGACAAATTGAGAGGAATATATTGTGCGTTACGCTTACGGAATTTCAGCAGCTTTGCTTTTGGCAGGAGGCGCAGCGACGCTATCCGGCGTCGGCACTGCTGGTGCTCAAGTCGCGGCGAATGACAGCCGTGTCATGAAAGCGGCAGCTCCGGCTCCCGGCGCGCCGATGAGCTTTGCCGACCTGACCGAGCAATTGCAGCCAGCGGTCGTCAACATCTCCACGACCCAGAAAGTCCGTGTGAATAACAACCCCTTCGCCGGAACGCCCTTTGGTGGCTTATTCGGTAATCGTGGTGGTAACGGCGGCGGACAGACGCGTCAGGCACAATCGCTTGGCTCCGGCTTCATTATCTCCGCTGATGGCTATGTGGTCACCAACAATCATGTTGTGGCGCCCGGCAATCGCAACGCAACGATTGAATCCATCACCGTCATCATGCCGGATCGCACGGAATATGAAGCCACTTTGGTGGGCCGCGATGCAGCATCAGACATTGCTGTGCTAAAAATAAACGCGAAAGAAGATCTGCCTTTCGTCAAATTTGGGGATAGTGAAGGCGCGCGCGTTGGTGACTGGGTCATTGCCATCGGCAATCCTTTCGGCCTTGGCGGAACAGTGACAACCGGCATATTGTCAGCCATCCACCGCAATACCGGACAAGGCGGCGCGTATGACCGTTTCTTGCAGACCGACGCATCTATCAACCGTGGTAATAGCGGTGGACCGATGTTTGATCTGAACGGGAATGTTATCGGTATCAACAACGCGATCATTTCGCCCACTGGCGGCAATGTCGGCATTGGCTTTGCTATTCCTGCAGAAGTTGCGGTTCCGATTGTCAACACACTGCGCAAAGGTGAAAAAATCGAGCGCGGATATCTGGGCGTACAAATCAGCCCACTGACAGAAGACATTGCAGACTCACTGGGACTCAAGAAAAATACCGGTGAATTTATCCAAAGCGTTGTTCCAGGCGAAGGCGCTTCCAAAGCTGGCATTCAAGCTGGTGATGTGATCGTGAAAGTCAATAATCGCAACGTCACGCCAGATCAGACATTGTCTTATCTGGTTGCGAACCTGCCCGTCGGCACCAAGGTTCCGATCGAATTGCTGCGAGATGGCAAGAAAGTCAAAGTGACCGCGACACTCGGACAACGGCCATCGGAAGAAGAGCTAGCCACAAACTTTGACCCTGATGCTGAAGATCCAATGGGCACAGACGAAGATGGCGCAAGCGCAGAAGCAACTGCTGAAGCGCTTGGCTTGTCTGTGGTTGACCTAACTCCCACTATCGCTCGTCAAATCCGGGTGCCAGCGTCGCAAAAAGGCGTTGTTGTATCGACCGTGAACCCCAGCAGTGATGCTGCTCGTAAAGGTATCAGGCGCACGACCGTGATCGTCAGCGTTAACCGCCGTCCGATCAACACTGCGTCGGATTTGGACAAGGCCATTAGCGCCGCTAAGCGATCAAATCGTGAAGCTGTCTTATTGCAGGTGAAGCAAGGTGGCCGCGATGCAAGATTTGTAGCGGTACGTCTGAACGACGAGTAGCCTCAACTCAAACTTGTAACATTACCCAAAGGCCAGCGCATCGCGCTGGCCTTTTTGCTTGGTCACGGATATCTTTCACGTTCAATTGATTCAGGGGATTCGGGTATGGCTGCAGCAACGGAGATATTTTTGGGGCTGGGCGGTAATGAACGTCAGAGCCTAAACCTCAAACGCGCTAATCGTCATGGTCTTATCGCTGGCGCAACCGGCACAGGTAAAACCGTTACGTTGCAAGGTCTCGCCGAGAGTTTTTCAGCAAACGGCGTTCCCGTCTTTGTCGCAGACGTCAAAGGCGATCTGGCAGGCATTTCGATGGCCGGTTCCTCGACGTTCAAACATGCCGACAAACTGGAAGAACGCGCCGAAGAATTGGGCATGAGCGATTATGCCTATTCCGACAATCCGGCAATATTCTGGGATCTCTATGGCAAACAAGGCCATCCGATCCGCACCACCATCACCGAAATGGGGCCGCTACTGCTCGCCAGATTGATGGACCTCAATAATACGCAAGAGGGCGTGCTCAACATCGTCTTCCGTTTTGCGGATGAGGAGGGCCTGTTGCTGCTCAACCTCGACGACCTGCAATCCATGCTCGCTTATACCGCCGAAAATGCCAAAACCCTGTCAGCCAAATATGGCAATGTCAGCAAAACCAGCGTTGGCGCGATCCAACGTCAGTTGCTGCAACTGGATAGTCAAGGCGCAGGGCAGTTTTTTGGGGAACCCGCTCTTGAAATAGATGATTTCATCAAATGCGATGATCAGGGCCGCGGCTATATCAATGTGCTCGCCGCCGACCAGTTGATGCGAAGCCCAAAACTCTATGCGACATTTCTGTTATGGCTGCTCGCGGAACTGTTTGAAACGCTACCCGAAGTGGGCGACCCGGATAAGCCGAAGCTGGTGTTCTTTTTTGACGAAGCGCATTTGCTGTTCGACGATGCCCCTAAGGCGCTGGAAGATAAAATCGAACAGGTCGTACGCCTGATCCGTTCCAAAGGCGTTGGCGTCTATTTCGTTACCCAAAACCCGGTGGATATTCCCGAGGAAGTCGCTGGACAGCTTGGAAACCGCGTCCAACACGCGCTTCGCGCTTTTACACCGCGCGACAAAAAAGCGATCAAAGCCGCAGCCGATACCTTCCGGATCAATCCAAAATTGGATGTCGAAGAAGCGATTACCGAGCTGCGGGTGGGTGAAGCGTTGGTTTCCACCTTGATGGAAGATGGCGCCCCCTCGATTGTGCAGCGGACGTTGATCAAGCCGCCGCGCTCTCGCCTGGGACCGGTCACGGCCAAAGAACGCGCGATCATGCAGTCTATTTCGCCCTATGATGGCAAATATGATGAAGAGATAGATCGCAAGAGCGCTGAGGAAATTTTGGCCCAAAAGGTTATCGACGCTACCGAAACCGCTAAAGAAGTAGAGGAAAAAGGCGAAGAGGAAGTCCGCAAGCAGCCACGCAAGAGCAAGAGCATGTGGGAAAAAGCCTTTAGTCGCGGCGCAAAAGTGGCAATGGGGTCAGCAGCAGGCATGGCCGCGTCGACTATGCTAGGAAAAAAATCACGGGCAAATCCGATGCGGTCCGGCGTAACCTCTGCTGTCGGTTCCATCGCGACCGAACTCGCTGGCCCGGTTGCAGGACGTTTTGTCAGAAACCTGATTGGTGGCTTAATGCGGTGAGAATATTCTAATAGTGCCGGTGCGCGGTCAGCAATATTACGCTTAGTCCTTGGACCCAAAGAAATTGGCTGCAATATCCTTTGCGATTCGCATCGGTCGCAGCGTGTCAGCATCAATACAGCACCAGCTTGATTGTACTTCGGCTAACACATCTTCGCCGCGCCTGATGACCGTGCTGTAAAAGGCGCGGGCGCCGTGGACTTTCTCAAGTAACACTTCGGCAATAACATCATCGTCCAAAAACGCTGGTTTCCGGTAGGTTATCTCGTGTTTCAGGGCGACCCAGAGATGCGTTGCGACCGCCTCAGAAGGAGCAATTTTCTCCCAATGGGCGACAACGGCATCCTGCACCCATGTAAGGTAATTCGCATTGTTCACATGGCCCATGAAGTCGATATCATCGGGCTCGATAGCAATATTAAACTGGTGGGGGATGCTGCTCATGTTGCTAACAATAATGTTAGCGGTGACCGATTGATAGAGCAAAAACAAAAAAGCGACAGACTGGTGCGATATGGTGCCGGATAGACACAATATTTATGATATACCTTGATCGGACAAAATGGCGGGGCACCCAAAATGACAATTACATATTTCCAGTTTAAATCCGGTTTTGGGGTACCCAATGCCAGTCCCTTTTGCATGAAGGGCGAGATATTGCTGAAAATGGCCGGGGCAGCATATAAGACTGAAGTTATGGATGACCCGCGCAAAGCGCCAAAGGGCAAGCTACCCTATCTAATCGATGGCGAAACCAAAATTGCTGATACCGCGCTGATCCGGCGCCATTTGGAAAACAAATATGACGTGGACTTTGATGACGGTTTGAATGCCCAAGACCGTGCGAGCTCTCACGCCATGGCCCGCATGATCGAAGAGCGACTCTATTGGGTAACACTTTATAGCCGTTGGATTGATGACCATAATTGGCCAACCATTAAGAATTTCTGGTTTGGCGACATGCCGCCAATCATCCGTAATTTGGTACCAATCATCGCCCAGAAGCAGGTAAAAACGGGACTGCAGGCCCATGGTATCGGTCGTCACGCAGTGCAGGATATCTACGCGTTCGGTGCCGCCGATTTGGCCGCCTTGTCAGCACAACTGGGTCAAAAAAGCTTCATGTTTGGCGATAAGCCCAGCAGCCTCGACGCGATCGCTTATCCGATCATTACCAATAGCTTGATAGAAGAGCTCCCAAGCCCTCTGCTAGACACAGCGAAATCCCACGGTAATTTTGTACCCTATGCGCAACGCTGTGAAGCCCTATGGTTCCCGGATTTCCAGAATTGAAGCCTGGTTTTGTGCTAAGCTAGCACCAGTTTGAAATCCACAAACGCTAGCTTGCGGCCTTGCTGAAACTGCTGGAAGCTATCGGCGCCAGCGATGGACGATAGCAATGTGTCTGCCACAATTTTCTCAGCTTCGGATAGCCCGGCATAATAATCCAGAGCGCGCTGCAACATCCACAGACTAAATGGCGGTGCAATCCGTTGACCGGTTACGCCTTCCACCTTGAAATCCGCCATACCAACAGCGCGGGGTATCTCAGCCCCTTCGTTGGACTCAGCCCAAGCACCAAGCATATTGGCAGTTGTCTGCAGAAACGGCATTTGTTCACCCATCATCCGTGCCAGCACCGGTATCAATGTTTGCGGAACCTCATCATCAGACAGGAATTCGCCGGATAACGGAGCTTTCACATCGACCATCCGCTCAACCCAAGCAGCCACCCGCGGAGCAAGCCGCTTCATAATATCGCCCGACGCCGGGTCACGATAAAGGTGGGCGTAAAGCGGGCCGATTAAACCATAGTCCCCAATAGAAGGCCGCGAGCCCAGTAAATAATCGTGGACAGAAAAATGTGCATCGAGATCGGCAAGCAAAGCCTCGTAGCTGGCCTCGATGGCTGGAATAGTGTCTGGATTTATACCCAAGATTGGACAGAACCCTTTGAAATTCGCGCCCCGCTCTTTGCCAATAGCAAGCTGCTCTTCCTTGCTGGCTTCCGGCGCAGCGGTGGCTCCAAACTCGCCGTAAACCCACTCTTCGTTGTAATTCCAACGATAGTGCATCGCCGGAATAACCAGCCACTCATCGCCAAAGGTTTCGAGCAACAAAGCAGCCAGTCGCTGTTTTGGCGTGTCGGGGTAAATCGATGGACCGCCGACGGTCTCTTCAAAATGATCGATAATGCAGGTCGTATCCTGGATCGTATGGCCATCATCGGTATCCAATACCGGAATGACCGGGCGCCCGACTTTGGGGACAATAATATCTTTGTAAACGTCACCAGAAGAGAGGACTTCTTCGTAATCCACGCCTTTCCAGTCGAGATAGGAACGGGCCTTGCCGGAATATAGCGACAATGGCGCGGCGTATAATTTATGGGTCATATCAACCTCTTCCTCTATAAGATGCGACGCCTTGCTCGGGAATCCACAAGCCCTTGGGCGGCTCGCCGGATTGCCAGAAAACATCAATCGGAATGCCGCCACGTGGATACCAATAGCCGCCGATGCGGAGCCATTTCGGCTTCATCTCGGTAAAAAGCCGTTGACCGATTCCGACCGTACAATCTTCATGAAAGGCGGCATGGTTGCGGAAAGACCCCAAAAACAGCTTCAGTGATTTGGACTCAACGATCGTTTGATCCGGTGCATAATCGATGACCAGATGAGCAAAATCAGGCTGTGCCGTTACCGGGCAAAGCGAGGTAAATTCCGGCACCGCAAAGCGTGTCAGATAAAGCTCTCCAACCCGCGGGTTAGGGACATAATCGAGGACCGCGTCTTCCGGCGAGGTCGGCAGCGCGCTGTCCTGTCCCAGGAAACGCGGCGCGCCTTTTGATGTGTCATTATCTTTCATGCAGGTCATCTAATGCACAGGGCGGCTCATGTCATCCCCGCGCACATATTCATTGATGGTTCAGCGAATGGGGCGACAAAACAGGTCACAGGGTTACAAAGGGCAATGGCGATACATTACATGGACCGAATGACGCGCGTAAGATCGCCAGCAATCATGATTGTCGGCGCATTGGGCCTATGTGTCGCCGCAGCGCCGTCAGCGCTGGGCCAAGCTGTGCCAAGACAACTGCCTCCCGAGCCAGCGCCAGAGCTGCCTTCCGTCAACGATTATTCCTTGCCTCCCGGCGAAGGGCAAACACCGACCGGCAATCAGGCCGAAGGACCGGTGGAAGAAAATATACCGCCTCCGCAAGCCGCACCAACGCCTGATAGCACCACGTCTGGCAATCTGCCTGCCTCGAGGCCGGTGCCCGTCATACCCACACCACAACCCGGAGCTACTCCAGTAAATCGCGGTCAGGATCGCCCTGCGCCGGTTGCAAACACACAGCCAAACACGCCGGCTAATCCCGCGCGTCGTGCGACACCAGCGTCGCCGTCTACCGACAATGGAAACACCACAGCTGCAACCACCGACAATCCCGCAACAAATGAAAGCCAGCCAAGTCCTGGTTTCTCGACGGACCTCCCCAATCAAGCTTTACCTTCCACCTCCGCTCCCGCGTCCGACACAATAGAATCTCCTGCTACTCCGCAAATCAGTTCTGACGGGAAATTTGGATATTATGCCGGCGCGGCCATCCTGTTTCTATTGCTCGGCGGGCTCGGCATATATTTGTGGCGGCGAAAAACATCTGCATCTTCGTTCGCAGAAGAGGTTGAGGACGATTTCGCCAGTATCCCAATGGCAGAACCTACTCCTGCGCCAATACCCCGCAAACCTGCGCCCAAAATCTATTCTCCGCCCAACCCCGCAGAACCTAAAAAGCCGTCGCCGGTCATGTCCAATGGATTTGTGACATCACAAATTGGCGTCACCCCCGAACCAAAACCGCAAGCAAAAGCACCGCTCATTCGGCCTGTGGCCCCACAGCCCCCCAAATCTGCAAAACCGGAAGTCGGTCGCAATTCAGATACAGTTGATCATCTAAAGATCGAATTTATTGCTAGCGGCGCATCCTCCACCTTGCTGAATGCGGTTCTGAATTACACAATCACGCTGACCAATACATCAGACGCAGACCTGCACGATATCAATCTGTCTGGCGCAATGATGCAGGCAGATGCTGCAACCGCTAGAGATGATGGCATTCAGACCGGCCATATGCTGCACCAGATCGAAAACCTGTCCGCTGGTGAAACCGTCACATTGACCGGCGATATCCGCTTGCCGCTCAACGCCATTCGCCCGATCATTTTTAAATCACAGGCCTTATTCATCCCGCTCGCCCGCTTTGGCGTGGTCTATGCAGACCAGAATGATGCGCAGCATCAGCAGTCCCTATCGTTTATTGTGGGCCGGGAATATGAACCACCCCGCCCAAAAATGGCCCCGTTCCGGCTGGACCTTGGACCAAAGATTTTTCATCCCGTAGGACAACGGCCACTAAACGCTTAAAAATGTACCAAAGCCCAGACTGCGATGATCGATATATCCTGACAGGTAAGTAATATGTTCAAAAAGCGCGTGAGCAAGGACGCCTGCCCTTTCAATGTGCTCTACTTGGATTTTCTGGCGCGAAACGAGGATAAGCTGAAAGATAATAACCGTCTGGCCATGCCTTATCGCACATGGAATAAAATGGCTCCGGACGTTCAAAATGAGCTTAGAGCCAGCGCAAAAGCGTTTCTGGAACGGTTATAAATCAATCATTTGCCGAAAAACCACATAAGCTGTGGATTCCGTGTCCAATGCATTATAGCCTCGACGGCTGGAACGCGAATCGATAAACATTGGCATATTGAAGCAGAGGCGATTTGATCCTCCGCTTGCACAAGGAGCACAAAATGGAACTGCTGGTAACCACTGACTGGCTCGCAAATGAACTTGGCGCATCGGATTTGCGTATAGTCGATGCCACGAAATTCATGCCCGATGCGGGGCGCGATCCTGCCGCTGAATATGAAGCGGGTCATATTCCCGGCGCCGTCTTCATGGACCTGAGCGACCTGACTGACACAAGCAATCCGATTGAGAACATGCTTCCGCCACCAGAAAAATTTGCCAGCCGCATGCAATCACTTGGTCTGGGTGATGGCAGCCGTATTGTTCTTTATGATGACAGCCCCCTCAAAAGCGCCGCTCGCGCTTGGTGGTTGCTGACCATTTTTGGCGCACATGAAGTCGCTATATTGGACGGCGGCATTGCAAAGTGGAAAGCTGAAAGCCGCCCACTTGAAACCGGCAAGGAAGCATTGCGCCACCGACACTTCACGGTCTGGAAAGATGATAAGGATGTCCGCACAAAGGCAGACATGCTGGCCAACCTTCATAGCAAGGCAGAGCAAGTTGTTGATGCGCGTCCAGCAGGGCGCTTCACTGGCGCTGAACCAGATCCGCGTCCTGGAATTGCATCTGGCAGCATCCCAGGTTCCGTCAACATTCCGCATAGTGAATTTTTTAATGCCGATGGCACTTGGAAAAGCGCTGATGAAATAAAGGCGTTGTTCGATGGCGCTGGCGTTGATCTTACTAACCCGGTTGTCACGACATGTGGTTCCGGCATGACAGCAGCAGTCGTATCTTTTGCCGCGGCAGTCGCTGGCGGCGAAAAGGTTGCACTTTATGACGGCAGCTGGTCGGAATGGGGTGCTGACGCGGATACGCCCAAAGCAACAGCCTGATGTTTGCATATGCTATTGGAACAATAATTGACCGATAGCCCGCAAAATTCGGAAAAACCCGCAACGCAAGCCGTGACCAGTGGCAGGCGCAAGGAATGGACTGGGCCGGTTGTGAACCCGCCGGTCTGGCGTGCCAGCACACATCTCTATGATAGCATTGCAGATCTAAGATCAGGTGTTTCTTCAAATGCGGATGGTCAATTTTTCTATGGTCGCCGCGGTTCTCCTACACAATGGTCGCTAGCCGAAGCGCTGACCGAGATGGAACCAGGTGCGACAGGAACCATGCTTTATCCTTCGGGCGTCGCGGCCATTGCCTGCGCGATGCTGGCCGTGCTTAAACCCGGCGATGAAGTTCTGTTGACCGATAGCAGCTATGATCCCAGCCGCAGCTATGCCGATGCTTTTCTAAAACGCATGGGCATTACGGCTTTATATTATGACCCATTAATTGGGGAAGATATCAGCGCGCTGTTTACTGATAAGACCAAGGCGATATTGCTGGAAAGCCCCGGCAGCTTGACCTTTGAGGTACAAGATATTCCGGCGATCTGCGCGGTAGCAAAAGAAGCTGGCATCGTGACCCTATTGGACAATACCTGGGCGACGTCGCGCTTCTTTGCCGCGTTAGAAAATGGCGTCGATATCTCGATCGTGGCCGCCACCAAATATATTGTCGGCCATAGTGATGTGATGATGGGGGCGGCGACAACCCATGAAAAATATTGGGCACGGCTGCGGCGCACAGCTCAGCAACTAGGCCAAGTCGTTTCTCCCGATGACGCTTATCTTGCCGCCCGTGGCCTAAGGACATTAGAGGTTCGGCTACGACAGCACGAACAATCGGCACTCACGATCGCTCATTGGCTCAAAGACCGCCCCGAAGTCGGCCAAGTGCTGCATCCGGCCCTGACCGATTGTCCCGGTCATGAAATCTGGAAACGTGATTTCAAAGGATCGTCTGGCCTATTCTCTTTTCAACTTAGTGAAGGCGATGAGAAATCTCGCGCGGCCTTTATCGACGCGCTTACACTCTTTGGTATCGGCTATAGCTGGGGCGGGTTCGAAAGCCTGGCCCTTCCAGTTGATCCCGGCAAATATCGCACGGCTACCGATTGGACGATGGCAGGCGCGCTGGTGCGGCTTCATATCGGCCTTGAAGATCCCGAGGATTTGATTGCTGATCTTGCCAAAGCCTTTGAACACTATAACAATGCGTTATGATGGAAGAAATTCTAGGCTATCTTGAATCCTTGGCGCCGGACACACCGAGCAATGTGCAATATATCGAAAGCGCCGTCGCTGCTGGACTGGTGACATTGGCGCTAGTTGCAGGCTGGTTTCTCAGCAAAAAAATAGGTCCCAAATTGCGTCATATTTGGGAAACCCGTGCCGGCTATGAAAGCGAGATAGCTGGACGACGTATCCGCGATATGACGCGTCGCGCGACGACATTCATATTATGCGGGTTTTTCCTGTCGATATGGGAGTGGCAGTTAATCCCGCAAGTGGTTTTTGCTCTCACCATTGCGATTACCATGGGCCTTTTCACTAATGATCTAATCCGCGGCGTCAATATGCCGGATTGGCTGGGAACAATCATGGGCCTGACGGTATTTGTGTCCGCCGCCCTGGGCCTAGTCGGCAATATTGATCGCATCACTATCGCACTAGAGCGGGTTGGTATTGATGTCGGTACGAACCGCATATCGTTACTGGCGGTCGTCACGACAATCATGACGGCCGTGATCCTACTGGCTGTCGCACGCGTGTTGATGAAGCTTATCAGCCACGTGATTGCAAACAGCCAGCTTGATGGCGCGCAAAAGGTATTAGGGCAAAAGCTCGCCACCGTCGCCATATTGGGGGCAGCTTTCATTCTTGGCCTTGATGTCCTTGGTATCGACCTGACGGCTTTGGCTGTCTTCTCGGGTGCCTTTGGTCTCGCCATTGGTTTCGGGATGCAGAAAACCATCGGTAATCTAATCGCTGGAATTATATTGCTCATGGACCGGTCCATAAAGCCCGGTGATGTGATCGCTGTTGGCGACAGTTTTGGTTGGGTCAACAAAATCGGCGTTCGCGCGGTATCCGTCCTGACCCGTGAAGGCAAAGAGCATCTGATTCCCAATGAAAACCTGATGACACAGGAAGTGGAAAACTGGTCCTATTCCAATAAGAATGTCCGGATCAGTATTCCTGTGGGTGTTTCTTATAACACGGATATGGATCATGCCATTGAGCTGATGAAACAGGCCTGCGTCGACGTCCCACGCGTTCTCAACCACCCGAAACCCGTGGTCTGGATGTTGGAATTTGGCGACAATAGTGTGAATTTTGAAATCAGGTGCTGGATTAACGATCCGCAATCAGGGGTTGGCAATTTCAAAGCCGCAGTGCTCAAGCGCGTGTGGGATTTGTTCAAAGAACATAATATCGAAATCCCGTTTCCACAGCGTGATGTTCACATCAGATCGCTTCCGGAAAAAGGGGTTGTTGAGCTTTCCGCCGAATAGCTGTTCTATTTTTTCAGCAAGTCCAGCGTCAATCGACCCGACATCTGAATTTCACGCATCAGCCGCTGGGCGGCAATGTCTACTCGGCCTCGACCAGCAGAATTTAACTGCAGCAATGCCTTGGCTCCGGATTGGGCCATGACAGCCAGATCATCGCATCCCCGATCAAATCGCTTCTGGGTCATTGGAAAGCTATGGCGATATGCCGATTCCATACGATCAGGGTCCGTCATCGCGAACGACGCTGATTCTGGCGAACCAGCCATATTTGCTACCAGACCAACAACCGATTCGACGGCTTTCAAACGCGCAACGCTCTCCGCAAAAGGATCATCCTGACCATTTACTACTGTGATGGAATCAATTTTCGACATGGTTCGTCGATAGATGCTCATAGTTAACAAGCCCTAAATATGCGCGACACAAGCGTGATTGCGGCCAATGCACCACATGTGGCTAGATTGCCACACTATCAAAATATGTCACCTTTGCTGTCATTTTTTTGTTGTGCGGCGCAGCATTATGATGCAGTTTTTTTGTGCATGTTTTGAGATTGTCTGTCGTTAGCTCTGCTGGCGCAATAAAAAGACAACCGGGACAAATTCCAGGAGGGGCGATACGCATCAACCAGAAAGGGATTTTCATGCGCACGTCCACAAAAGCCACAGTTGGCACAAAAGTTAAATCGGGGATTTTCGGTCTTTCAGCTATTTTACTGGCGACCACAGCAGCCCCGGCTCTCGCACAAGAAATTGAAGGCAGCGGAATTACCATTTCCGGTAATGCAGCCCTCACATCTGATTACCGCTTCCGCGGCCTGTCTTTCTCAGACGGCGATATCGCGGTTCAGGGCGGCATCGATGTTGCTCATGAGAGCGGTTTCTATATCGGCACCTGGGCTTCTTCCATCGAGGATAGTGCAACATTCGGCCATACCGAGCTGGATATCTATGGCGGTTGGTCCGGCGATGTAACCGATGGCCTGACCCTCGACGTTGGTTTGCTCTATTATATTTACCCCAATGGTGAAGGCGGCGCTGCTGGCCCAAGCGACTATCTGGAGCCTTATGCATCGGTTTCAACCACACTTGGTCCGGTCGAACTGACAACAGGTATTGCTTATGCTTGGTCACAAGACAGCCTTGGTAATGATGACAACGTTTACATCTACACGGGCGTATCCGGCGGTATTCCGAATACGCCGATCACGCTAAACGCGAATATCGGTATCAATGATGGCTCACTAGGTAATCCAGTGGGTGTTCTTGGCGATGACAATTATGTCGATTGGATGCTTGGTGCAGACTGGGCGATTACCGAAAATCTGACGGCTAGCGTAGCCTATACGGATACGGATGCACCAGCGGTCAACAATTTCACCGATAGCGCTGTTCTATTCACTTTAGGCGTATCCTTTTAAGCCCATTTGGGTTTGAATTCACATTAAGATTCGTCACAAAAAGAAGGCCGCCCTTGGGAAAGGGCGGCCTTTTCTTATTTACGTTGGCCTTGTTTAACTCGCCGCTATTAATTTTTGCGTGGTTACAGCCTGCGGATTGCGGATCACTAAGTCCATGTCACCCGTTTCAACCACAGCGCCTTCATCCAGCACTACAATCCTGTGGCATAGGCGCCGGGCTGACGCGATATCATGGGTGATGAAGATGATGCTCAGTTTTTTGGCTTGCTGCAATTTACGAAGCAATTGCAGAATGGAGGACCCCACTAATGGGTCAAGCGCCGACGTCGCCTCATCCAGAACCAAAAGCTTGGGGCTAGCGATGATAGCGCGGGCAATAGCGACGCGCTGTGCCTGACCTCCCGATAGACTAGCTGGCATCCTGTCGAGATAATCCTCACCCAGTTCCACATCCTCAAGCGCCTTCAGAACCATAGCATCGCGGTCTTTCCGCAGAATCTCCGACTGCAGGTTCTTGACCGGCTCTGCGACGATATCGCGGACCTTCCATTGTGGATCAAGACTTGCCACGGGGTCTTGAAACACCGGTTGAATCAATGCGCGCATAGAAATCGTCCGGGCGCGGCGTTCCGGCAAAGACTGGCCCTGCCAGCTTATCGTTCCAGATGTAAGAGGACCAATGCCAGCGATCGCTTTACCCAGAGTCGATTTTCCGGAACCCGATCCACCAACAATAGCGAGCGCTTCGCCTTCGCGCACATACAAGCTGATGTCCGTCACAGCCTTTATTTTGCCGCGCCGCCACCCGGGTCTTGGGAAAGTGACGGTTACTGCTTCGATTTCCAATAATATATCGCCAACCGCCTGAAGCTGGGGCGCGGGTTCATCAAGACGCGCGGTCGCGGCGATTAAACGCTTGGTATACTCCTCCTGTGGGTTGGTGATCAGATTTGCGGTCGAGCCGCACTCCACCACCCTGCCCTGGTCCATAACGATCAAATGGTCGGCATGCCCCTCTACCGAAGCGAGATCATGGCTGACAAGCAGCATCGCCAGCCCTTTTTCTAAACGCAGTTCATCAAGCAGCGCCATAATCTCTCCGCGCAAGCTAGCATCCAAGGCGCTGGTCGGCTCATCGGCAATCAACAATTTGGGCTCATGCGCAATGGCCGCAGCAATCATGACCCGCTGGCGCTCTCCACCAGACAACCGGTGCGGAAATTGATCTAACCGTTCATCCGCGCGCGATAGACCAACACGTTCGAGCTTTTGGGCCAACTCATGCCGGGACAAGCGCGGCGGCCCCACCTGTGCAGCCGCCTCTTGAAGCTGCGCTCCGATGGTCAAATGGGGCGTCAGCGCTGTCAGTGGCTGTTGAAAGACAAAACCAGTCAGCCGGCTGCGGGCGTCCTGCATTTGATGGGCGTCCGCGTGGATAAGGTCTATACCATCAAGGATGATAGAACCCTGGGCCTCCCCGGGGGTTAAGCCAAAGGGCGTGAGACAGGACAGGCTTTTTCCCGAACCGGATGTGCCGATAATCGCCGTACATTTTCCAGCCTCAACTGTAATATCGACACCTTCAACGAGCCGCTTGCCATCTATTTGAATGGCCATGTTGCGAATCTCATAGACACTCATGAGTAGATATCTCTGAGGCGTTCACCCTCTATCGTCAGGCACACCAGCAGTAACACCAGCAATCCACCGGGCAACAGCAGTCCTAGCGGTGTCATATCCATGTCATCGGCGCCTTCCTTGACCAATATGCCAAGCGACGTCAGAGGTTCCTGTACGCCCAGACCAAGGAAGGACAGGAAGCTCTCCACCATTACGACCTGCGGCACTGTCAGCATCAAATAGGCCAACGCGACGCCAGCAATATTGGGCAGGATATGTTTCAGAATAATCGTCAGTGGTGGCGAACCTGCTGCCTCGGCTGCCAATATAAAAGGCCTTTGCTTTAAGGCCATGACCTGCCCACGTACGACGCGCGCCATGGTCAGCCATTCGACTAATCCGATACCCACGAAAACCAGCAATATCGAACGACCGAAGATCACCATCAACAGAATCACGATGAACATAAAAGGCAGGGCATAAAGCGCATCGACAAACCGCATCATTGCTTCATCGACCTTGCCCCCGACCCAACCAGCGGTTGCGCCCCAAGCGATGCCAACAACCAACGATACCAAAGCGGCAGCTATCGCCACCATCAGAGTCACCTGGGTTCCGGCAGCCAATCGCGCAAGACGGTCGCGACCAATTTCGTCGGTCCCGAAAATATGCGAACCGCTAAAGGCAGGTGCTCGCACGGCATCCCAATCGATTTGATCGTAAGTCCATGGCAGGACCGCTGGCAGGATTAGCGCAAGCGCCATAACTGATAAAACCACCCAAAGCGGCCAATGATCGCGTTTGAACAGCGCTTTCATCCTTCGCGCATCCGCGGATCCAGCCAACCGTAAATCAGATCAGCAAACAGGTTGAACAAGATGATCAACGCGGCATAGAGCGTCACGACACCAAGCACCAAAGGATAGTCTCGGTTCAGTGCTCCTTGAACAAAATAGCGGCCTAATCCAGGTAGTCCGAATACGGTTTCTACTACCACAGCGCCAGTGAGTAACCCAGCCGCCGCGGGCCCCAGATAGCTGGCCACCGGCACCAGCGCCGGACGTAGGCCATGTTTGAACAATATTTTCGTTTCAGGTAGTCCCCGTGCCCTTGCGGTGCGTATATGATCTTGTTTCAACACTGTCGCGAGGCCGGCTCTGGTTAACTTGGCGATAGCGCCTGATACCGGCAGAGCCAGCGCAACCACCGGCATGATCAACCATGACCATCCTTCCCCGGTTCCTGAAACGGGCAACAAGCCGAGCCATAATCCAAAAAATAACGCGAGCGCTGGACCAGTAACAAAGGTAGGCAAAGCCGTCGCGACCGTGGCGATCATCATGATGGTTTTGTCCGCTGCCTTACCTGCTCGAACAGCCGCAAATAGCCCGGCGGAAATACCGATCAATAGCGCCAAGATTATCGCGAGACCGCCAAGGGTCAGTGATATCGGCAACCCCTGTGCCACCAGTTCCGAAACCGTGAAATCACGATAGACCAGAGAGGGCCCAAAATCGCCTTGCACCAACCGCGAAACATAGATCCAAGCCTGCTCCCAAAGCGGTTTGTCCAATCCATAGGCGGTTTGCAAAGCAGCCTGAGTCTCTGGCGGTAGCGGGCGTTCTCCATCAAATGGCCCGCCCGGCGCGAGCCGCATTAAGAAAAAGGATGCTAATATGATCGCAAGCAGCGTCGGGACCGCTGTCATCAACCGCCTTGCGACCAGCGCTAGCATTTGGCGTTACAGCTCCATACCGCCGAAACAACTGCGCACTTCGTCGAGGAACGGTTCCGGCACTTCCATAGCAGCAAAATGGCCACCTTTGTCCGCTTCACCCCAATATTGAAGGTTTTTGAACCGTTGTTCCGCCCAACGACGGGAAGGCCCCATGATCTCATTGGGAAAAATACTGCATCCTGTTGGCATGTGGACGGGATCCACATTGGGATTGGCAAAACTTTCCAGATAAAGCCGCGCCGAGGAGGCCCCGGCATTGTTCAGCCAATAAAGCATGATATTGTCGAGCAGGCGATCCCGATCGAAACTGTCGTCCGGGGTATTTGCGCCATCAGACCAGCCTTGAAATTTCTCCAATACCCAAGCCATCTGCCCGACCGGCGAGTCAGCAAGGCCATAGCCCAAAGTCTGGGGCTTGGTGCGCTGAATTTCCGCATAGCCGCCACCTTGCGTCTGATAATCCGAGAACCGCGCTAGTGAAGCTTGCTCTTCTGGCGTCGGATTTTTCAGCACTTCCTCAGGCGGTGTTCCAACCACCACAAGGTTGATATGAATACCAGCACATGACCCGAGATTTTGAACACCAATAGCCGATGTCACCAGCGCGCCCCAATCACCGCCTTGGGCGAAATAGCGATCATAGCCCAGCCGCTTCATGAGCACATCCCAAGCCCGCGCAATTCTTTCGACGCTCCATCCCGTTTCGGTCGGCTTACCGGAAAAACCATATCCCGGCAGAGATGGAATAACGAGATGATAGGCATCCTTAGCATTGCCGCCATGGGTGGCGGGGTCAGTTAGCGGACCAATGACATCCATAAATTCAACGATTGAGCCCGGCCAGCCGTGAGTCATGATCAGCGGACGGGCATGTGCTTCGGGTGAGCGGATATGCATGAAATGAATATCGACCCCGTCAATCTCCGTCATATGGTGAGGATATTGGTTTAGCGCCGCTTCACACCGCCGCCAATCGTAAGTCTCGCGCCAATGGTCTGTAACCTGCTGAACATAAGCCAGTGGTATGCCTTGAGACCAATCATCCACCGGTTCAGGGTCTGGCCACCGGGTCATGACCAATCGGCTCTGCAGATCGTCCAATGCCGACTGCGGTATATCAATCTGAAAGTCTCTGATATCATCACTCATCGCATCGTCTCCATTTGGCCCTGCTTACGTCGCCAACCTACATCGTCGGAACCGGTGTTTCACCCGAATAATCATAAAAGCCCTTACCAGTTTTACGACCGAGCCAACCGGCTTCGACATATTTCAGCAATATCGGCGCCGGACGATATTTCGGATCGCCAAAATCATTCTGCAATACGCGCAATATTTCCAGCAGCGTATCGAGCCCGATCATATCCGCCAACGTAATGGGTCCCATCGGGTGGCCAAGGCCAAGCTGCACACCACGGTCAATATCTTCCATCGACGCTGTGCCTTCACCCAATGCAAAAAAGGCTTCGTTGAGCATGGGGAGCAATATCCGGTTGACCACAAAGCAGGGGGAATCCTTTGCCAACACCGCCTGCTTGCCCAGCGCCTTCACATAATCGTTCGCCATGGCGACGCTTTGATCGCTACTCGCCAAGCCGCGAATGACCTCCACCAAGCCCATCAACGGTACTGGATTGAAGAAATGCACACCAATAAAACGAGACGGGTCTTTCACTGCTTGCGCCAGACGGGTAATGGATATCGAAGATGTGTTGGTAGCGAGCAACGCTTGATGGCCCAAAATTTCTGAAGCAGCCCCAAAGATCTGGCGTTTGACATCTTCTCGTTCGGTAGCCGCTTCGATAATAATATCGGCGCTAGCCATAGCGTCCAGCGCACCAATTGTTTCAATCCGGTCTAACGCAGTTTGCGCAGCCTGTTGCTCAATTTTCTCTTTCTCAACTAGTCGCGACAATTGTTTCGCAATACCCGCCTTGCCTTTTTCGGCTATCTCCTGGTTCATATCCGACAAATAGACATGATATCCCGCTTGCGCAGAAACCTGCGCAATTCCAGCGCCCATTTGTCCAGATCCAATGATACCAATTGATTTCATTTGCCGTCCCTTTTCCCGTGTCATGACTATGCTGTTAATGGTGATGCAACATGGCACTAGCGATTGTCGAGCAAACTGGCTAGATTACAAATATGTCCCCTATTATTTCCACTATTGGCTCTTTTCTGCTGTTGGCCGCGACAACGGCTGGCGCGCAACAGGCCGCACCCTCATTGGGTGAAATAAAAGTCTTTAAAGACTGGTCGGTCGGTTGTGATAATGTCGGTAATTGTCAGGCTGTTTCTCTTGTAGCTAATGCGGCCAGTGGCGGGTTTGACGATTGGGGCGGCCCGATTTCCATTACCCGCGCGCCCGGCGAGAGCGACGTCTTGAAAATCAAGGCAGTTATTCAGACCAATGATATTGACCGCTATCAGATGTTTGTGGACGGGCGTTTAATTGATACTGGTCCGCTTGTTCAAGGTGATTACCCCTTGGAAATAGTCGGCACCGACGCAACAAAAGTATCTCGCGCGATTATTGACGGCTACAAATTGCAAATCACGGGGCCAGATGGAGAGAATCTCACCAGCATATCGCTGTCTGGTTCAAAAGCAGCGCTGCGCTATATGGATGTCACACAAAAACGCGCTTACACCCGTACCGCTCTGGTATCCAAGGGTCGCAGGACATTTAGGCCGTTAACGAACGAAATGCCCGTCGTTCCGGTCAAGCAATGGGCACCTGCAAAACGTATCCCAGCCACTACAGAGATTGTGGATCTGGTAGAAAATTCCGTTTGCAAGGATGAACGATTTGGCGTCGTTGAAGATCAAATCTATCCGATGGGACAAAAAGACGACCGCTATCGTGCGCTTATCCTGATGTCTTGCGGTTCTGGAGCCTATAATTTTTCAAGCACCGCCTATATTGGTGAGATTAAGGGTGATGAAAAAGATGGAGCGAGTTGGGCTTTCCGCCCCGCAACCTATGATCTGAAACCAGGCTGGGGAGAAGAAGATCGTCCGCCTCTGCTGGTCAATGCGCGTTGGGACGAAGAACGCCAGATATTAAGCAGCTATGCGAAAGGCAGAGGCCTTGGCGATTGTGGCAGAGCGGAGAGCTTCATCTGGAACGGTGAGCAATTCCAACTGATAGAAGCGAGCGGCATGCAGGAATGCCGTGGCGCTTATGAATGGATCACCACTTGGCGTGCAAAATATAAGTCCGCAGAGGAACTGGCCCAACAAACACCCGCTGCCGAAGAAGTCGTCGAATAGAGTTTAGGGGGCGTTTTTGAAAGGATGTGCCTCAGCAAGGATTAGAGAGAAATAATCCCGTTCATCGCTCCATTCACGCACTGGTGACCAGCCACCAGCCCGCAACATTAAACGGGCATCGCGCAAGCCATATTTATGGCTGTTCTCGATATGGATTTTTTGTCCCTTCGTCATACTAAACTGGTTGCCATCAATCGAAAAATAAGCGTCCGATAAGGCTTCAAGATAGATTTCAATCCGCGCGTAAACATCGTTCCAAATCGCCAAATGGCGGAATTGATCCACAGCAATATCACCATCCATTTCACGATTAATCCGGTGCAGTAAATTAAGCGAAAATTCTGCGGTCACGCCAGCGCTATCATCATAGGCGGCAACAAGAACATCAGCGTCTTTGATCCGATCAAAGCCGATTAGTAGTTGCGACCCTGTACCTAATGTCTCGCGCATGAAGCGCAGCAAATCAACGGACGTCCGTGCGATCATATTGCCAATAGTCGATCCTGGAAAAAAACCTAGTTTTGGCATATCAGCCACTTCATCAGGCAGCGTCAATTTGCGCATGAAATCTGCTTCCAGCGGGTAAATTGGAAGGTCTGGAAATTGTGTCTGCAACTGCGCAGAACTATGCGCCAGAAACTCACCAGAGATATCAATCGGCACATAGGCGGCAGGTTCCGTCGCCCGTAAGAGATGTGGTGTCTTAGTTGAACTACCAGAACCGAATTCGACTATGGCACGCCCGTTACCGGCCATTTCTGCGACTTGACCACTATATTGATTTAACAATGTGGTTTCTATCCGGGTTGGATAATATTCCGGCAGATCAGTAATTTGTTCGAACAACTCCGACCCTTGACGATCATAAAGCCATCGGGCGGGAATTGCGAAAGCCTGCTGCTCAAAACAGCGCAAGACATCTTTTCGGAAAGCCGGATCGGTCCGACTGATTGTCATATCCATTAAAGGGAGTGTCCTTTGCGCGATTAAAAGTCTTTGGCGAGCCGAAGGCCAGTATATTGCCAGCGTTGGTGCGGATAAAAGAAGTTACGGTAAGTATCCCGAACATGACCGGGCGGCGTTACAACGCTACCGCCCCTCAAAACAAACTGACCGGACATGAATTTGCCGTTATATTCTCCCACCGCGCCTTCCGCGGCCTTGAAACCGGGATAGGGACGATAGGCGCTGCCAGTCCATTCCCAGACGGTTCCTGTACCCGGCAATCCATTTTGGGCCGCAACTTCCCATTCCGCTTCGGTCGGAAGTCTTGCATCCGCCCAACTCGCATAAGCATCGGCCTCATACAGGCTGATATGGCGAACCGGTGCGCACTGGACGATCTCTCGCCAGCCTTGCAAGGTAAATTCTTCGGTGACTCCATCCTGCTCCCGCCAATGAAGCGGTGCATTTATATTTTGGTTTTGCACCCAAGACCAGCCATCAGATAGCCAATATCGCGGGTCCATGTAGCCGCCAGCGGCAATAAATTGTGCCCACTCTCCATTGGTCACCAGACGATCAGCGATAGCATGAGCATGCAAGATCACTTCATGGCGCGGCCCCTCACAATCAAAGGCAAACCGTTCACCATCATGACCAATAGACTGAACCCCGGTGGCGCCTTCAATCCAGCCCAGCGGAGCCTCTATAATTGCCGAACGCGGCTTGGGTTCCAAAACCGCTGGACCAATCGGGTTGCAGGAAAACAAGTGCAATAAGTCAGTTAAGAGCAATTCCTGATGCTGTTGCTCATGATGCAAGCCAAGCTCGACCAGACCCAGCAAGTCTTTCGAAAAATCACCCATGGTCTCGATCATAGCTGTATCGACATGCGCACGATAATTCAGCACTTCCTCAAGCGATGGCCGAGTCAATAATCCGCGCTTTGGCCGCTCATGCCGCGCGCCTTCTGCTTCATAATAGCTGTTGAACAGAAAAGCATAAGCTTCATCAAAAGCGAGATATCCCTGCTTATGGTCCCGCAGCAAAAAGGTTTCAAAAAACCAAGTCGTATGCGCCAAGTGCCATTTTGCCGGCGAAGCATCTTCCATCGACTGGGCGGTGGTATCAGCATCGCTCAATCCAGCAATCAGGGAAACACTATGGGATCGAACGGCTTCAAATTTCTCTGCCAAATCTTCCTGTTGAGAGGATCTCTGAACATTCTCAGGCGATGCTATTCTAGAGTCGGCTTGGCCAGCGATTAGTCATACTCCGTCGGTTTATCTGGTGGCTTTAGAACATAGAGCGAACGACTATAGGGTCAACCGCTTATATTTGCGCCACTAGGGTGCAAATATACTTTCGGCAGTGCATTTTTGTGACGCTCTGCTGTGTTAGCGTGAAGCGCCAGGAACCCACAATATGTCGGCTTTACCGGCATTATTTAGCATCCGGCCAAGCACAAAAAGATAGTCCGACAGCCGGTTTATATATGCCAATGCCTGTGGGTTAATCGCCATCACCTGTGCAGCGCCCACGGCGGTCCGCTCCGCGCGCCGGGCAATAGCCCGTGCCAGATGAATAGCAGCGGCCGATTTTTCGCCGCCCGGTAAAATGAAACTGGTCAGGGGATCGAGATGATCATTGACCGCATCAATCTCACTTTCGAGCCGCTCTACTTGCGATGGCGTAACGCGAAGAACCATTTCGGAAGGAGCGAAATCATCGTCCTCGCCTGCCGGTGTCGCCAAATCTGCGCCCAAGTCGAATAGATCATTTTGTATTATACGCAGCGACTGCACGAGTGCCGCATCCATAACCTCGCAAATGGCCAAGCCAAGCGCGCTATTTAATTCATCAACGTCGCCAATAGCGGCCATCCGGGCATTATTCTTCGATATGCGTGATCCATCAACCAAGCCGGTTGTGCCGTCATCGCCTGTTTTGGTGTAAATTTTGTTGAGCTTGACCATCCCGGCGCTATTTTAGCTCTGGCCGCCCGCAAGCAACAAAAGCAAAGCGACCAAAATTACCGCAATCGCTTGATATTTGACCCGAGCAAACATCATTTCATTCTGTTTCTTATGCGAAGCGGTCACGCCATCAGCATCGACATCATCCGGCTCCATATTGGCAAAAGCGATCAGTCCGCGGACCAAAGCAAAAATAACGGCACCAGCCGACAGGAGGATCAATAATATTAAAATATAGCTCATGTTTGCCAATTAGCCCTTCGACAGAGTGATTCCAACCGGGAATATATTTTTTCTAAGATCGTTAGCGACCTGATAGCCCGGCTTACCCGCTTCCCGCAATACGGCTAAAGATGCAGAATCCCGGCTTTTAGACAGCTTAACGCCCGTTTGGTCGAGTAAAACCGGATGATGAACATATTGAGGAACGGGCAAATCCAGCAACGCTTGCAGCAGCCGGTGGATATGGGTCGAGGCAAATAAATCCTCCCCGCGGACAACATGGGTAATCTCATCCTGAGCATCATCTAATGTCACCGCCAGATGATAACTAACCGGCGTCTCTTTAGGTATCAAAACAACATCGCCCAATGCCCGCGGATCAGCGGCTTGTTTCCCACGCGCTTCGTCATGCCAGAAAAGGTCACCCGACATACGAATTGCCTGTTCAACATCCAGACGCCAACTATGCGGCTCAACCTTTACTCTTTCGGACCTATCGTCGTGAGAGAGGTTTCGGCAAGTTCCAGGATAAATCGGCCCATCCGGCCCGACAACCAATCCTTCACCCTGCTGCACGGCGCGCATCGAAGAACGTGTGCAAAAACACGGATAGAGCAGGTCCTTTGCCTTTAACTGTTCCGTGGCTTTAGCGTAACTATCAAGCCTCTCTGATTGGAAAACCACCTCACCATCCCAGTCAAGACCCAGCCACTGCAGATCGGCCAATATCGCATCCACAAATTCTGGCTTACTTCGCCCAAGATCGATATCTTCGACGCGCAGGAGTAGTTTGCCGCCTCGGTCCCGCGCATAGTCATACGCGACGCAGGCCGCGTAAGCATGTCCCAGATGCAACAATCCGTTGGGGCTGGGTGCAAACCGAGCTACTACATCTTGGCTAAGATACCCTCTTGACGTCATCGGGCAGATAATGTTGTTTGCATAACAAGTGTAATGACCATGTCATGTTCTTGCGGATAAAGAGCAGTCAGTCAAAGACTAAGGGAGTAGTTGGATTATGTATCACCCCGACCTGTTGCGGCATCCTGAAAGTTGCCCGTCGCTGGTGTTGAACGCTGATTATACGCCGCTATCTTATTATCCATTAAGCCTATGGCCTTGGCAAACCGCGATTAAGGCGGTTTTCCTAGACCGGGTGAATATTGTCTCCAGCTATGAGCGCGAAGTGCATAGCCCCAGTCTGGACATGAAAATTCCGTCCGTGATTGCGTTGAAAAGCTATGTAAAGCCTTCGGAATATCCGGCCTTCACGCGGTTCAACCTTTTTTTGCGGGACAAGTTCAGCTGCCAATATTGCGGCAGCCTCGACAATTTGACTTTCGATCACGTCATTCCGCGCCGCCAGAAAGGCCGAACCACCTGGGAAAATGTTGCGACCGCTTGCCTTCCGTGCAATCTGAAAAAAGGCGGTCGGACGCCCAAAGAAGCGCACATGCAGCTATCGAACAGACCGATCAAACCGACCAACTGGCAACTCCAGGAACATGGCCGCGCCTTCCCGCCAAATTTTTTGCACGATACGTGGCATGATTGGCTCTACTGGGATATTGAACTAGAGGGTTAAACGATAGCCCCCGAGAATAGGCCTGAAAACTTTTTCTATTAGCCCTAGATTGTCTTGACCCCGCCCGCGCTGCAGTGCAGCATAAAAATATGACTGATACCCTCCCCAATGACTCATCGGCTACGCCATCCCTTGTCGTTCGCCAAAATCCTGACATTAAATATCTCGGTAAATTACTGGGCGATGTAATTCGAAGCTATGGTGGGGAAGAGCTTTATCGCCGCACCGAATATATTCGCTCCACTAGTGTCGACCGGCATCGCGGACTGGCTGATGCCGACGCGATTGATCCCGGGCTCGATGCGCTATCGCTCGATGAAACTACTGCTTTTGTCCGTGGTTTTATGCTATTCTCCTTGCTAGCCAATCTCGCCGAAGATCGCCAAGGCGTGGCAGCAGAAGAAGGCGCCAGCGTTGGCGAGGCGATAACCAAACTGGCCAGCGAAGGGGTTGATGAAAAAGCAATATTGGCTTTGCTGGACGATGCCCTGATCGCACCAGTGCTTACGGCCCATCCCACAGAAGTACGCCGCAAGAGCATGATCGACCACAAAGCGCGCATCGCTGAATTATTGCTGATGAAAGATGCAGGCGCAGACGACACGCCCGAAGGCGATGCTTTAGATGAAGCGATAATGCGTCAGATTGCCTTGCTCTGGCAGACCCGACCTCTTCGCCGAGAGCGACTGTTCGTCACCGATGAAGTGCAAATCTCCCAAAGCTATATGCGCGATGTGTTCTTACCCGTCTTGCCGAAACTTTATGGCAAATGGGAGAAAATTTTAGGCGCTCGTCTGCCCAATTTCCTCAAACTGGGCAGCTGGATCGGCGGCGACCGTGATGGCAATCCGTTTGTCGATGCCGATGCCATGCACGAAGCTCTGTCGCGCGCTGCAGAAACCGTGATCGGCTACTATCTTGCCCGCATCCACGCAATGGGCGCGGAGCTCAGCATTTCGACCGAATTGGCAGATGTCCCAGTCGAAGTCATCGCTTTGGCCGAGTCCAGCGGCGACAACGCGCCAAGCCGCAAAGATGAACCCTATCGCAGAGCTTTGTCCGGCATCTATGCGCGGTTATCCGCCACTCATTTGAAACTATGTGGCCATGTCCCGGGAAGACCCTCGCCTATTGTCGCGGAACCCTATGATAATCCTCAGCAACTGCGCGAAGATCTAGTAACCCTCGCCCACGGACTGCGCTCCGGCGGCAAAGGTGTCTTTGCAACATCGGGCGCCTTGGGTCGTTTGATTCGCACGGTGGAGCTGTTCGGTTTCCACCTGGCCACGCTCGACATGCGCCAAAATAGCCGCATTCATGAGCGCGTTGTTGCAGAATTATTGGCTGAAGCAGGCGTCGAGACCGACTATCTCTCATGCGACGAAGAGACGCGCGTCAAAATCCTCCGTCAGGAATTGGCGAATAACCGACCGCTCGTTAGCCCCTGGATCCGTTACAGCGAAGAGACAGCAAAAGAACTCTCGATCCTTCGTGCGGCTGCCGAAGCACATGACCGATATGGTCCCGAAGTGATCGTCAATTATAATATCAGCAATGGCGAAACCGTCTCCGACATATTGGAAGTCTATGTACTTCTTATGGAAGCCGGGCTTTATCGTGCAGCCGAAGACGACAAATCGCCTCCAACCTGTCCCATTATGTCCGTGCCCTTGTTCGAAACCGTTGCCGATCTTGAAAACGCACCAAAGGTCATGACGGACTTTTTTGCGTTGCCGGAAATGCATGCCCTGACCCGCGCGCGCGGGGCACAAGAAGTGATGATCGGTTATTCCGACAGCAACAAGGATGGTGGCTATCTAACATCTACTTGGAGTCTGTTTAAAGCCAGTGACGCGCTCACCCCGGTATTTGAAAAAGCTGGCGTCAAGATGCAGCTATTCCACGGACGCGGCGGCGCGGTGGGGCGCGGCGGCGGCTCGGCTTTTGGCGCGATCAAGGCCCAACCCAAAGGCACGGTCGACGGACGCATCCGCATTACCGAACAAGGCGAAGTCATCGCAGCCAAATATGGCACAATGGCGGTCGCAGAAGCAAATCTCGAAGCGATGACATCCGCGGTCTTGCTTCGTTCGCTCGAACCCGATCCATCCGACCAAAAAATCCAAGCTGATCTTGCCGAAGCGATGGACACAATCTCGCAAACCGCCTTCGCGGAGTATCGTGACTTGGTTTATGGCAATGACAGCTTCCGAACATTTTTCCGGCAAATGACGCCGCTGACCGAAATTGCAAAATTGAAAATCGGCTCACGCCCTGCCAGTCGAACCAAAAGCGACAAAATCGAAGATTTACGCGCTATCCCTTGGGTATTTAGCTGGGCGCAGGCCCGGGTGATGTTGCCGGGATGGTACGGTGTTGGCCAAGCCCTGACGGCCTTTGGTGATACCCAAAAGCTCAAAGACATGGCGCAGAGCTGGCCATTCTTCCAAGCCAGCTTATCCAATATGGAAATGGTTCTGGCAAAATCAGATATGGGTATTGCTGCACGCTACGCAGAGCTGGTTGAGGATGAAGCGATGCGTGAAAGCTATTTCAATCGCATCCGTTCGAGCTGGGAACAAACGCGTGACATCTTGCTGGAAATTACCGACCAACCCCATCTGCTCGCGAAAAACCCGGCGCTGTTTAACAGCATCGAACTGCGCTTGCCCTATATCGAACCGCTGAACCACTTGCAGATTGAGTTGATGAAACGGCTCCGTGCTGGCGAAGACGATCCGAGAATTGGCGAAGGAATCCAATTGTCGCTTAACGCCATTGCAACAGCATTGAGAAATAGCGGGTAAGCACCCAGCGCTGCGGCGCGCCCGCTATAGTCGTCGTCAAAATAGCTCAACGCCTAGATGCGTCGCCAGCCCCGCGTGGAACGCGGATGGAATCCACCAGCTTGCGAACTTCCAGCGGCGGTGATGCCGTAACCCTCGCCACTGCGATTGCGACAGTAAAGTTCAATAGCATGCCGATCACTCCGATGCCTTCCGGCGATATGCCGAATAGCCAGTTTGCCGGGACATTCGCGTCAGGGTTCATCAGCTTAAAATAAGCGATGTAACTGAATGTGAAGATCAATCCCGTCACCATTCCGGCAATCGCACCTTCCTTGTTCATCCTCTTGGAAAATATACCCATAAAAATCGCGGGAAAGAGCGAGGCCGCGGCAAGACCGAAAGCAAAGGCAACAACTTGCGCAACCCATCCGGGAGGATAGATTCCAAGATAGCCCGCGACAATGATCGCAGCCGTCGCAGCAATCCGCGCCGCCAATAGCTCCCCCTTCTCACTTATATTGGGTTTGAATGTGCTTTTCAGGAGATCATGGCTGATGGATGATGATATCACGAGCAGCAAACCGGCAGCCGTCGATAGCGCCGCTGCAAGACCGCCAGCAGCGACCAAAGCGATCACCCAACCCGGCAATTTGGCAATTTCTGGGTTCGCCAACACCATGATATCACGGTCGACATAGACCTCATTACTGTTGGAACTATCCAATTCATTAGCCAGAATACGCTGTCCAACCGGCCCAGTTTTTTCGGTAAACTCCGGCGTTCCTTTAAACGCGTCACCGCTCGACATCTGCATTTTTCCATCGCCATTTTTGTCGGTAAAGGCGATCAGATCATTTTTCTCCCAATTTTTAAACCAGGCGGGCGCTTTATCATAGGCTGTCTCGCTGACCGTATCGATGAAGTTGAGGCGAGCAAAAGCCCCAACAGCAGGCGCAGTCGTATACAGAAGTGCAATGAATATCAGTGCCCAACCAGCAGAACGCCGCGCATCCGAAGCCTTTGGCACGGTGAAAAATCGGACAATGACGTGCGGCAGACCCGCCGTCCCGATCATGAGGGCTGCTGTGATGCAAAATATATCGACCATTGATTTGGAACCACTGGTATAAGTACCAAAACCCATATCCTGCAGCACAAGATCAAGCTTTTGCAGGACATATAAGCCCGACCCGTCATTCACGACAGAGCCGAGCCCCAGTTGCGGAACAGGGTTGCCTGTTACCAAGAAGCTGATGAAAAACGCTGGCACCATATAAGCAAAAATCAGCACACAATATTGTGCCACTTGCGTATAGGTAATACCCTTCATCCCGCCTAGAACGGCATAGACGAAGACGATGGCCATTCCGATTATGACACCTAATGTTATAGGCACATCCAGAAAACGTGAAAATACGATGCCTACACCCCGCATTTGTCCTGCAATGTAGGTAAAGCTGATGAAAATCAGGCAAACTACCGCTACCACGCGAGCCGCTTTGGAATAATAGCGGGTGCCGATAAAATCTGGCACCGTAAACTGCCCAAATTTACGCAAATAGGGAGCAAGCAGCAACGCAAGCATCACATAACCGCCGGTCCAACCCATCAGATAAACCGATGCATCATATCCTGAAAAAGCTATCAGCCCGGCCATTGAAATGAAACTGGCAGCCGACATCCAGTCCGCCGCAGTAGCCATTCCGTTGACCACTGGGTTCACCCCGCCGCCCGCAATATAAAATTCCTTGGTCGAGCCAGCTCGCGACCAGAACGCAATGCCAATGTAGAGGGCGAAACTCGCTGCTACGAAAATATAGATTAAGGTTTGCGTTTCCACGATGTCATTCCCCCTCAATCATCAAGATCATATTTGCGTTCCAACTGCTTCATGCGGAACATGTAGAAAAAGATCAGGATGATGAAGGCGTAGATAGAACCCTGCTGTGCAAACCAGAAACCAAGCGGATAGCCGCCAATTGAAAATTGGTCGAGAAACGAGCGGAACAAAATACCCGCACCAAATGAAACCGCGAACCAAATTGCCATAAGCGTCCACAACAATCTGACATTTTCCGACCAATAGGCCTTCTCATTGTCTGTTGTGACATAGTCTTCATTCAACTCTTCTGCTTTTTGTTCGCCCGGCTGGTCATCTGACATTTTTCTCTCCCCGTTTCGTGCCCTATCGTAGGGCCACTGAACGTCCCGTCATCTGATACGTTATAGCAGAGCGCCAAATATGGAAGAGCGACTTTAGATAAATAGAAAGACGCCTTGGTCATTTTGGTCTCGACAGAAAATATCAGCGATATCGACATTCCTGACATGATCGCTGAGGAGCAACCTATTTGACATAAGATGCGCTTTGATAAATGACGGAAGCTGAGCACTCTATCAACATGTTTTGATATTTGTTAACCGCGAGATGAAGGGGCAGCGAGACACACATGCAACAAAAGCCCTCCATCCAAACAGCGTCGCTGCAACGCGTCTCAGATGCTGAGATATTCGATGCCGTAAGGCGAAGCATAGACACGAATGGCGCGACAAAATTTACGATGACTCATGTTGCTGACTTCGCCGGCCTTACAAGAGTGCAGCTCTATAATCGCTTTGGTTCACGCAATGCCCTTGTCTTGGCTTTGCTGGTCGACCATGTGACAGAATTCAAGAAGCAAGCTGCACGAAAAATGCTAGCTGCTGATGACCTTATTCTGGCTATCAGAGAGACCATCATAAGCGGTATCAGTGCAGTGCTTGAGGACCCGTATTTCAAAATGCTGATCATGCCCGCTGTCACTGGACAGACCCAGGTAGATGGCACGCCCGCCGCCATATTGGCTCTTGGTCACGAACAATGGCTTCCGGTTGCCGACCGTGCCATTGAAGCCGGGATTTTCAAATCCAGTCTTGCGCGCGAAGATGTAGCGGACTGGCTCACCTTTAACGAAATGACATTGCTCAATGCCTCTCAGACTTATGGAAAATCGCTCGATCAATGCAGAGCCTATATCGACGACTATATTTTTCCATCACTGTTATCCGCTTCCACAGAGGCTGAAATATGACTTACCGCAAGGCGCTTATGGCCCCATCTCAGCTTCTCAACATTCTGCAATAATTGCGGCCTAACAAGGGACAAGCGAATGACACAAGATATCTATATCCTCGGCGGACATCAGACCGATTTTTCCGCCAATTGGACCCGTAGAGACAAGTCTCTTTTCGATCTGTTTTCCGAATCCATTTTATCGGCTCTGGAAAAAACGCGACTGGACGCGAAAGATATCGAGGTTGGTCATGTTGGTAATTTTGTCGCCGAACTGTTTACCGGACAAGGCATGCTTGGTGGTTTTTTTGGGCATGTGCATCCAGATTTTTCAGGTATGCCGGCCTCTCGCCATGAAGGGGCTTGTGCATCGGGATCATTGGCCATTCTGGCGGCAATGGCTGATCTAGAAAGTGGTCGATATGACCTTGCCTGCGTCGCGGGTGTCGAGTTGATGCGCAATGTTTCCGGACAGCAAGCGGCCGATAATTTGGGTGCCGCTATCTATGTGGGCGAAGAAGGACAGACAGCTCAATATATATGGCCTGCCATGTTCTCTGATCTGGCCGAAGAATATGATCAGCGCTACGGACTAAAATATGAACATTTGAGTGAGATATCCCGAATTAATTTTGAGAACGCGCGCCGCAATCCCAACGCTCAGGCTCACAAATGGGAATTTGGTAATCGCAGCTTTACCGCCGATGACGAACAAAACCCCGTAATCGAGGGATGGATGCGTCGACAAGATTGCGGACAGGTTAGCGATGGCGCAGCCGTTGTCTTTCTTTCCTCCGAAAGCAAAGCGCGCGAATATGCGCAGCAGCATGGCCTGGCTCTCGACAATATCGCGCGCATAAAAGGTTGGGGACACACGACCGCGCCCATGATGATGCAGACCAAATTGGAAGAAAGTGCTGGGCAAGATTATGTCTTTCCCTGGACCCGCAAGGCGATCACCGACGCCTATCGCCGCGCCAATATTTCAGGCCCTGAGGCACTCGATGCAATCGAAACCCATGATTGTTTCTCGGTGACCGAATATATGGCGATTGAACATTTCGGCATCACCGCGCCAGGGGAAGCATGGAAAGCAGTGGAGGATGGACGCATCGGTTTTAAGGGAAATATTCCAGTCAATCCTTCCGGGGGCCTGATCGGCTTGGGGCATCCTGTGGGAGCAACTGGCGTAAGGATGGCGTTAGACGCCGCGAAGCAAGTGACCGGGATAGCTGGCGACTATCAAGTTGAAGGCGCCAGAAATGTTGGCACTTTCAATGTTGGCGGGTCTGGAACGACAAACTGTTCCTTTGTTATCGGAACTGGCCACTAACCTGCTTATCGGTACGCATCACGATGTCGGTACAAGCTCATCGGTATTGGCCCACACGGCGTGCGTTCCGCTGCAGATCCGATGCGGTAAGATAATCTGACAGACAGGGCCAGCTTCAATATTCTTCGCATCCAGCAGCACACATTCTGAACGGTCCAAATTCATGTCCGTAATGAAGCTCACCAAATAGCCGTCATCTTCTGACGTGGCATTTTTACGGGCAATAAATGGCGCTTCGGATCCATAGCGCCCTTCGCCAAATTCATAACGCTGAGTGGCGCCAGTTTCCAAGTCATGCTTGATCATGCCGGTAAACAGAAAATAGCCATCTTCGCCAGTCACGCTGTAAATGTAACGATGCTTATGTCCTGCGACTGCGGGATTGATGGTGCCGAATTCAACAATCTCATCATCATATAGACGCTCTTCAACGGTTGCCCCCGTCACAAGGTTAAACCGCCAACGATGCAAATGAGTTTTCAATGAGTGCAAATCCAAATTTGAGCCCATAGCTTTATACTCGTCTGGCATCGACTGAAGCGGAGCTGGCCTCGGATCTTCTTGGAAATAGCCATCCATGATCAACTCACCGTCTTCTTCATAGGCGTTCATGAAATGAAGCACGTAAGTCGATTCGGCTTCGAACCATTTGATTTCTTCAGGAGTGCCATAGCGCGGAATAACCGCGAACCGGGATGGCTTAGTGTTATCGAACACTGGAATATAAAACCCGGCATCCAAAGCAGCCTGTGGCCAGAACATCGGAAAATCATTTAGGATCGAATAGTTTGTCGAAAAACACATGTCATGCGGCAAACGTGGACCCGGCAGTTCAACCGGAATGCTGTGTTTTAACTTATTGTCAGCCCCAACCACACCATAATGCATATAAGGCGCATGGGTCGAATAGTTGAAAAAGAGTAATTCGCCGGTTGCAGGGTCGACCTTTGGATGAGCGGAAATACCATCAAGCGGCACCCAACCTTCTATTCCCAATGTATCAAGCGTTTGCGGGTCCAGCCGATAACCCTCACCACATTGCCAGAATGTCGACAGAATGTTGCCGGCATGTACGACCACATCGGTTGAGGAGCTATCTTTGATATGGCTATGCGCTCCCCATCCGTGCCGTTCAGATTTTTTGGGATTACCCATGCAGCCAATCCATAGGGAACGGCCGGCTTCTTGCTCAGCTTCAAAACCGCGCGTTCGGATGAAGCGGTTTTTATATTCCGCCTTCCCTTCTGAAAATCGCATCATGTGAAGCATGCCGTCGCCGTCAAACGGATGATAGCGACCGATGGCGTCATGCACCGGGTTTTCGGTGTTACGGACATAAATACCGTCAATATCATCAGGTATTTTTCCGATAACCTGCATATCATCCGCATCATATTCATCAAAATTGGGCGTCCATGCGCCAGTCAAATAAGGATGATCATTATCCGAAAGGGTCGCAGGCACTTGTTTGACGAGCTGAGGCATTAGTTGACGCTTTCCGAGGTTATTCAAGCTTCGCATCGGACTATACAAATACTGCTATTTGTCAAATCAAACCTCAATGCTGAACACAGGCTCACTCGAATAAAATGGGATCCCGCGGAACTGAAGGCCTCACTGAATATGTATCTGAAAGGCGCAAACTGCCTTTTGAAACGATGACCTGATGCAAGGAGATGTGCGGATGCGATTATTCACCATTGGGAATTTTTCGGCGCAGGGACAGCTCGCGTTTGAAGCTCAGATCGACTTAATCTACTTATGCAAAGTTGAACGCGGGAAGCGTGGCTCCAACCCTGTGGTTATGGCACGTGTTGCAAATGCTCTTAATGTCGAGCTCAGCGCGTCTTGCATATGGTTCCAGCTATTGCTTCGTAGCTCCCGCAGCTTCAATCACCGCTTTGAGTTTCTCTCCAGCATCTGCATCAATCGTCTGGACCTTACGCTCACCAGTATTGGGATCCGTCTGATGGAAGTTAAACGCTTCCCCCTTTAGCGGTCCAGAAATCAGGTCAGCAATCATCACTTCTCGCTGTTTATTCTGATTGGTCGCGAATGGAGCGATTAAATCTACCAGCCAGATAGTGTTGCCACTGGTCCATTCTTCCAGCGTCAATCTGTTCTCTGGCTCTATCATGCCGCCTTCCAACTTCTTTTCAGCGGCTTCATTACATTTCGCCCACAGCGCAAGACCAACAGGCTGATCGCCATCCCGAAACAGATAAAATTGCTGATTTATAAGCGCCGGCATACACAGCCATTCCAAATCGCCAATTTGCATGGCTTTATGCAGCGGTGATTGGGTCAGGAGCCAGGTCATTTCACCAAGCAAATGACTTACCGTCGGCGCGGATTCTTGTTTCGTGGTTTCAGTCATTCAAAAATCCTAGCATCAGGCCGCAAAATAATCGAGTGGAACGGGGTTGCGATCACGCTCTTTCATGGTTTCTGCCGCAGATGTCACGCCAAATGTGCTCATATCCTGAGTCATCAGAGCAATTTTCAATGCATCAGTGTCAGCCGTTGCTGGATCACCTGAATATTCCACCGTAGCGGCGCCAACATTGATCCCCGCTAGAACCCTATCGTCGATCCTGACCTTTTCAACCAAATCAGCCGTTGCGGGAGCGCCTTGTTCAAAATAGTCGAATATATCTTGATTGGCCGGGACATCTAAAGAAAGACCCGCTGAACCTAGCGGTTCCCGATTGTACAACCCGGCTCGCAGAGCGTTAAGTTCCGCCGCATCAGTATTGCTGTTATCAGGTTCGGATGGAACCTGTACATTTGCAAGGCTGCTAGATGATCGCGATGCTGTGTCCGAAGGAATTGCACCAAAATTGTCGATATAAGCCTGACGCAACATATCACCTTCCGATGCCGCGCCCAAAACACCCCTTTCGATTTGGTCACGTGACATACCGTTTAACAGGTCTCTATTCGTTGGCATGCTTGAAATTTCAGCGAGTGCCAATTCTTGTGCTACACTGCGTTGCTGCGCCGCAGGCGTGGTAGCTGGATTGCCAGCTCCTCCGTTGTCCTGTGGTTCGGCAGGCGCAGGTTCATTCGTCACAGGAACAGATGGTACTGGCTGATTGACAGGTTCCACCGATGGGACATCGCCCGTGGTTTCCGTTAGCAACGGGCGATCCAGACCGAAGAGTTCCGTGACCTCCGCACGGCCATTGTCATTGGCATCGCTCCAGACCCGCAGATCATAATAGCGTTCGTCGGCTAATGTGAACTGGCCATCACCATCGCTGTCAAAGCTATCGATAGCTTGGGTAAGGGTCATTGACTCTGTCGCCGGGTCGATGATGCCATTGCCATCACCATCCAGCGCGAAAATCGTGCTCGAAGGGAATTGTGTAACAGCAGGTTCCGGAATACGTTCCCAGCGCAGTGCGACATCGCCGACCGCTGCGGTTGTGCCATCCGTTCGGGTGAAGGTTGAGGTCCCGAGTATCCCGATATTACCTTCATCCGACTGCTGTTGCGGCGTGCCGACAAGCGCAATGCTGGCGATCCCTGCATCGGACAAAGACAGCAATTCCCCAGCGTCGGAGATGCCATCTTCATTGGCATCCTGCCACACCAGAAACTCGCCAAAGCGGGCATCCTGTGCATCGAAAATACCGTCGCTGTTGCTGTCAAAAGCGCTCAGGCCTTCGAGGTCGGTTCGAGCGCCGGGAAGATCCTGAATGAAGGATATTTCAGCACCATGGGTAATGAGACCATCGCCATCACGATCCAGCGCCAGGAAGCCCTGTCCGCCGCTTATCCAGCCGGTTTGATCCGCCGCTCCGTCTCCATCAATGTCGAAGGATACGGAAATGTCGGTTGATCGGATGCCGGACTCGTCAAGATCAAGCACGATGGGAGGAATCTGACGCCGGAAGGCAGTACGGAAGTAAGCGCCGCTCCAACTATATCCAGGAGCTACGTAACGTACATACTGACCATCTCCATCTTGAAACTCTGACAACAAGGCATCTCCATTGTCAACTTGTGAATTCCCATTTGCATCAAGGTAAAGACGGATTGTTTGTTGGTAATAATCAAACTGCGGTTCTTGTATATCAATCTCATTGTACTGTAATATTAAATCGTTAGACAAGCCTACAGTGTAGGATGGATCGTGATCCAAATCGTAGCCAAAAAAATTGTATAACGTGCTTGTATCTGCATAATCACGAATTGTAAGGCCCAGAGTTAGATCAGCATAGCGATTGCTGTTATTGGTCTGTGCAGCACGAACCGTTATTGAATATTGATAATCCGGTCCTTCGTCCAAAGCGGTGTTGCCGCTCAATGCTTCGTAGTCGAAGCCATTATCGATGAGTATTTTGCTGCTGTCGTTGGGATCCAGCTTCAATGCGTTACCGGCATTACCACCAATGATGGAGTAGGTGATCGCATCGCCGTCAAGATCGCTCGCCGACAATTGCGCAAAAAGCGGAGTGTTAACTGGAGTTAACGTGTCCTCGATGATCGTTGTGGATATCCCACTGCCCAGAGTAATACCTAGGGTCGGCAGA
Organism: uncultured Sphingomonadaceae bacterium; assembly: GCA_947493215.1. Lineage (GTDB taxonomy): Bacteria > Pseudomonadota > Alphaproteobacteria > Sphingomonadales > Sphingomonadaceae > Parasphingorhabdus. The sequence continues at coordinate 285,848 of CANLQE010000004.1, forward strand.
TTATCATCCACATTGCCAACGTTAAGCGTCAGTGAACGTCCGCTGGCACTGCGCTGGCCATTGGCATAGGCATAGACTGTAGGTACGGCTGCACTCGGTGTCGTTTCATAATTAAACGCTGAATTTACATGGAGTTTATTGCCGCCGATGATCGAGAATTTGCCCGACACTGTACTGCTATTGGCAAATACATAAGTCACGGCATCGCCGTCCGGATCGGTTGCGCCAGTGAACGTCACGCCGGCATAGCCGGTTGCGTTCTCCGCGATGCTTGCACTGCCCGGTTGGGATGGTGTGCTGGGCGCTTCATTCACATTAAGCAAGGTAATCCGCCCAGTCCGCACACTGGACACCGGACCACTAGCCGTTGTCGCAACCACTTTGACATCAGCATAGCCGGCGGCAAATGCCGATGGTCTGCTTTCGTAGTTTAGCGCCGAATTTAACACCAGTTGCCTGGAACCGTTGATGCTGAACAGACCGCCCGGATTACCGCCCGATGCGAAGCTATAAGTAATTGCCTGCCCTTCTGGATCAACCGATCCACCCAATGTCAGCAACGCGCCGCTGTTATTCTCAAACACGTTGGCACTGAACGCGTTTGGCGTAGTTGGCTTCTCATTGACGTTGGTAACATTGACGGTAAAGGCTTGGTTGGCAAACTTGTAACCCGAAGCACCATTATTGTCCCTGACCTGCAAGGTCAGATTGTGGGTCCTGTTGGCCGGATTATCATAGTCCAGAACGGTACCCGATTTGGTCCGTAGCTGATTGCCGACAATCTCGAACAGACTGCTGCCACCGGCTATCGAGAGCACATGCCCAGCCTCACCGAACAGCGCGGCATCCTTGTCCGGATCGCCTGTGCTGATGGTATGAACAAAACTGCCACCCGCCGCCGTTTCGCTTATTGAAGCAGATGCGGCAGATGTGAACGTCGGCGTCTCGTTAACGTCGAGGACATTGATGGTGAGATTATTGTTCTGCACGGTTAGCGAACCATCGGACGCTCTGATATTCAGAGTGACCTGGCCGTTAGTAGTCGACTCATATTGCACGGTTCTACCGCTCTTCACAGACACCACTCCGGTGCTGGAGTTAATTGCAAACCAGTCTCCCGTATTCCCTCCTACAATCGCGTAGCTTAGCGCATCGCCATCCGGGTCCGTCGCTCTGGCAGTGATCCCTGCAAGTACGCCAGCGGCAGCACCATCGCTAATCCGGCCAACGACGCCGCTTGCGCCCGAGCCATAAGACGCATTGACATCCACTAGACTGTAAGGGCTTTCATTGACATTCGTGATATTGACCGTGAAGGCCTGATCATCGGAGAGCGTCCCGCTATTGCCATTATTGTCCCGAACCCGCAGCGTCAGATTATAGCTGGTGGCAGCCTCATAATCGAACACGACACCCGCCTTGACCCGCAACTGATTACCAACAATCTCGAACCGGTTCGTGTCGCCTGCAGCTATCGAATATACATGACCTGCCTCGCCAAATGCAGTCGCGTTTTGGTCAGGATCGGTCGATGTCAGTGTTTTCAGTACCGTACCGCCAGCAGAACCCTCTGCAACACTTGCAGTCGTCCCGCCAGTCAACACAGGTGCTTCGTTGATATTTTGAATGTTTACATTTTGCGTAATCGCCGCCGAGGTCTGGCCATTCGCTGTTGCGACAATGCCAAATGAGCCGTTAGGGTCGGATTCGTAATTCAGCGCCGTCGACACCCAAAGCTGGTTACCATTCTGGATGGAGTATTTGCCATTGGTGGCTGTTCCAGTTGCCGAGAAGACATAGGAAACCGTGTCGCCATCAGGATCACTGGCAGAGAAACGCACGCCTGTATCGCCAATCTGGTTCTCATCGAACACAACCGTAGAGCTTGTCGAATTGGGGGTAGTCGGCGCTTCGTTCAAATCCACCGGACGGATAGCGATATTGTTGCGGACAAAGCTGAGCCCATCGCTGTCAGTAACACGAATGTCGACGAGTGCATCGCCCGCTTCATAATCAAGCGATTGCCCGGTAGCGAGATAAAGAAGGTTACCCTCCACACGGAATTTGGAAGCCTGCGGACCGCCATCAATAGCATAGCTCAGGCCAGAGGTTCCATCAGGGTCAGATGCTGAGAGCGTGGCTACCAGGGTTCCGCCAGTGCCAATGCCTACGGCATTTTCGTCAAAGGCCGAAGTCGCCACGCCAATAGCTGTCGGCGCGCCGTTGACACTGACAGCAATTGTTTGCGCGCTATTGGTCGATACAGCTCCATTACTCGTTTCTCGCGAACGAGCGCTAACGGTGAGGGAGAAATCAGCGGCACTGCCCGATGGTGGTGTTATGCGAAGCGCTGCAAGATCCCATGTTTTAACGTCAACCGAAGTTGAGCCGCCGGTTGCGGTAAAGTTGTTACTGCCGTCAGACAATATTGCGCCTGCGGGAATGCCTTCGATGTTCAAATAGTCGATGATCTCGGAACCGTCATCATCAATCAATCCCGCAGAAATGGCAGGCAGATTAATCACTGTGTCGGCATTGCCGCCGACGTCGTTCAGCGCACCGATCGTCACGCCATCAGCAACCGCATTTACGGTCAGCGGCACGGTAAGAGGTGTGGAATCGAATATACTGTCAGAGGCAGTCAGCATGATGGAGCCAGCACCACTGGCATCGGGACGGCCGCGCACCGTTACTTTGCGGCGTCCCTCATTTCCGACACCGGTGACCTGTTCTATTGACACGATTTCAACCGCTCCGCTTTGCCCTGGCAAAACCTGAATGGATGCAGGCGGTGTCTGACCGCTATCCTCGACGTCAAAATAAAGAACTGCAGTACCATCTTCGTTCAGTGCGGTCGGATTTCCGATATCCGCCGTTATGGTGGGCGGCGTATTGAGAATCCACGCGTTGTTAATTGTATCCTGTTGCGTAGGCGTGAGCTCAGTCAGGCTAGTTGGCTCAGGGATGGCTGCCATTGTTGTGAGCAGTTGCGACAGACTGTCCACCGTCGTCGCAGTAGCTTCGCCGGCAATGAACATCCGCAGTACAAATTGCGCGCCAGCATTGGTGAAATCACCAGCCGTCGTGTTCACAAACCAGTCTTTTATAATGACTTGAGACGGTTCACCCAAAACCTTGACGCGCAAATCCTTTGTTCCTGCTTCCTTGGTGAACCAGATGTCGGATTTTGTTATGTCGGCGGAATATTGAACAACGTCTTGAAGGTCCAACGCCAATGCAGCACTGGAATCATAGTTATAGATGATATCCGATCCGCTTGTTTTGGTCAGGAAATATTGATCATCGCCAGCTCCGCCAATCAGAATATCGTCTCCGGTTCCGCCATCCAGCATATCGCCAGCATCACCGGCGTCGAGAATATCGTTTCCGGCGCCGCCATGGAGACTATCACTGTCGCCATCGCCGAACAGTCGATCATTGCCAGCGTCACCATAGATAACATCAGCTCCGTCTTGGCCAAAGATGAAATCATCTCCGGACCCACCGTAAAGCATGTCATCTCCGGCACCGCCATAGATGACATCATCACCCGCGCCGCCACGAACTTCACTGTTCCCGTCAGTACCATGTAAGCGATCCGAATGGCTTGATCCGACCAGCATTTCGAAGCCCGAAATTACATCGCCAGTCGCGTCCGCACCATTTGCTTCATTGGTTTGAATATTGACATCAACGCCATTTAGCGTCCGATCCATGCCGATTGCGATAACAACGCCATTAACCTCGGAACGACCGATCACGCCAGACATGAATGTGCTTCCGGCGGCCGAGCCGAGATAGGTCAACGTATCCATACCAATGCCGCCGATTAGAATATCAGCGCCAGCACCGCCCTGGACAATATCATCACCTGCTCCTGCATCGATACGGTTTGCAATCACGCTGCCGGTGATCGTATCATTGCCTGATCCGCCATCGATATTTTCAATGTTAATCAGTTTGTGGGTCGCGTCGTTCAAGTCGATTGCGAGTCCTGCGGTGGCCGTTGCAAAGCTCACTGTGTCAGTGTCCGCGCCACCGTCGATTGTATCTTCTCCAACGACTATTGCATGGATCAGATCATTGCCTGCTTCGCCCAGAATTGTATCGGCGCCCAAACCACCGGTCAGGCTGTCATTTCCCGTGCCGCCGTAGAGAATATCCGATCCATCTCGGCCATAAATAACGTCGTCTCCGCCATTGCCAGCTAGAACATTATCATTTGCATCACCGAAAAGATTATCAGAAAAATTGGTGCCGAACAGTTTCTCGATACTTAAATAAGTGTCACCAGCTGCAAAACCGGTGTTCGCGGCAGAATTAGCAAGATCAGCGGTTACGCCATCTAACACAGATTGCGCTTCTGCGGTTAGCCCCGCATGATAATAATTGGCGTAGTCAGAACCGGAACCACCGTCAAAAAAGTCCGCACCTGCACCACCAATCAGATTGTCATCACCTGAACCACCGTAGAGCAAATCATCGCCGCCATCACCGACTATGGTATCATTGCCGGCACCACCGTTTAGAATATCGTCACCGCTGCGGCCATCAATTACGTCATCTAAAGCTGACCCAGTAACATCGTCTGCCAATAAGGAGCCATGGAGTCTTTCTATTCCGACCAGCGTATCACCCTCAGCTTCGCCGCCAACACCGGCAGCACCATTGAGATCAATTGTAACGCCTGTTGCAGAATTCAAATAATCTACAACATCCGTTCCCAGCCCGCCATCGATCGCATCTGCGCCCTGCGAACCAATAATCACATCATCGCCATCAAGTGCATTAATCGTTTCAGATCGGAATGTACCATTGATGGTTTCGCCAGCCACTGTGCCGGTGATTGTTGCTCCCAATCCCTCGGTAATCGAAATCATGAAGTTCGCTGACGCCGATGACTGGCCGTCAGAAGCCGTTACGCGAATATCAACATTGGTGCCGATGGCAGCAGCTTCGCTGGTATAACCGAAGCTCTTAGTGGCTGGAATGAAAGTCAACCAACCAGGCAGCGGATCGCCATTTGCCAATGTCGCGCTAAAGGTCAAACCATCATAAGCGTCCGACTGATTGCCATCAATATCAACAAAAGCTGTGCTCGGTATCACGTAGGTGAAATTGGCATTATCGACGCGCGACTGGTTAGTCAGTCCTGGGGAACCCGTGAACGGGGCTTGATTTGCCAGATTCACCGGTCCGCCGTCAGCAAACTGAGCAAATTCGATGTTCAGATAACTATCCTGACCATCGTCACCATTAGCCAGGTTGATGTCCGTAATCGTGCCATTGACAAAATCAATATTATAGTCCGATTGATTGCCCGAATAGACGATCGTATCGATACCATTGCCGCCATCCAGCACATCATTTCCTGCGCCGCCGAAAAGTGTATCATTGCCGCCAAAGCCCTGAAGCACATTTGCCACAGCAGAGCCTGACAAAACATCAGCAAAGTCCGATCCATCAATATTTTCAATGGTACCGTTGGCGATGATATCACCTTCTGCGTCACCGCCACTGGCCAAATTGCTGCTAAGGTTGATAGTTATACCTGCCAACGAAGCCCGATAATCGATCGTATCGGCACCTTCACCACCATAAAGCTGATCTGCACCTCGACCGCCGATCAAGCGATCATCACCCGCATCACCATATAATATATCGTTGCCCCGGCCACCAACGAGCATATCATTATCAGCGCCACCGTTCAGCTGATCGTTCCCAAGGCCTCCGGAAATGACATCATCACCAAAACCACCATTAAGAATATTGGAATAACCATTACCCGTGATGCTATCGTTAAAATCCGATCCAATCACATGCTCGACAGACGCGGGACTGCCGTCAGTTGAAAGATCAATAATCGCACCATGGCTGCTTTCACCAAGCAATAATTGATCGACGCCATCGCCACCATCAACGATGTCTTCTAGCGAGCCGTCCGCATTGGCATTCGCGTAAATTGTGTCATTGCCTGAACCACCGACCAATGTATCAACACCGCCTTGACCCTTGATCATATCATCGCCAGCGCCGCCGGCTACAACGTCTGAACCATCTCCACCAAGCAGATTATCACCGCCATCCGACCCGGTAATATTGTCGTCAAATGCAGAACCTATGCCTCCTTCAATAGCGATAAGAGTATCGCCTTCAGCGTCGCCGCTGCTGCCGGCTCCAGCATCAAGATCAAATGCAACGGCAGTCAAGGAAGCAGAATAATCAACTACATCCGACCCCGCACCACCATCGATAATCTCTCTCCGGAACGTTCCAGTTAGAAGGTCGTCACTCGTTGTTCCCAGGACGTCAGCACCCAATGCTTCGGTGATAGTGATCAGGAAATTGTCGGAAATTGAATAGCCTTCGTCCGTTGCAGTCACTTTGATCTCAAGCACCGACCCCGCTTCGGCCAAAGGAGGTGTACCGCTGAATGTCTGCGTTGTGGCGTCGAAATTGAGCCAGACAGGAATCGCACTATCATCAGCCAGCGTTGATACGAAAATCAGTGAATCGCCAAGATCAAGATCAATAAAAGCTGTCTCTGGGATAGTGTAGCTTGCAAGAACACCGTCTTCCCAAATCTGATCGATCATCTGGGGATCGCCAAGTATCGGTTGATTATTCGGATCAATACCAAGGCTTATCGTCATGTCAGCAAAGCGAATGAATTCAATATTCTGTAGTTTATCAGCGCCGTCAGTTATCAGACCTGCACCTCCAGTCCGCAAATCCGTCACAGTCGTAATCGTGCCTGTTGTGATCGAATAATCGGATCTTTTTCCGAAATATACGGCAGTATCATTTCCGTTGCCGCCATAAAGCGCATCATCGCCGCCGCCGCCGGTCAGCAGATTGTCGCCCGCATCACCGGTCAGAAGATCGTTGAATTTCGATCCCGTCAGATTTTCAATCTGGTGATACCAGTCGCCATTCGCATAGCCCTGCAAAGCCTTCAACGTAGGTGCAGTGGTCCCATTGAGGGAACTATTGACCGCAAGATCAGCCCTCACGCCGTCTATCAATATACCCGTAGCGGCATCCGCTATCGGGTTACCGAATGGATTGACCATGTCCTCATAACTGGCGGTATCGTTACCCAAGCCGCCTTTTAACTTGTCGGCTCCCGCTCCCCCAATAAGGATGTCGTCGTCGCCATCTCCAATTAGTGTATCGTTTCCGCCACCGCCGATCAGGGTATCCCCACCGTCACCGCCGCTAATCGTATCCGCGCCACCTCGGCCATCAAGAATATTGACCTCAGCCGATCCAATTATAATATCGGCCTTGGTATCGCCAATGACATTTTCGAAATTGCGCAAAATGTCGCTATCGACTGCTGTGATATGAGAACCAACGCTGCCACTTATATCTATGGTGCCAGCCGTTTTTATGCCTTGCGCGCTATAGGTATCAATGCCGTCTCCGCCATCAAGGTCATCGCTCCCCCTTAGTGCGCGAATAATATCGTCACCGGCTGATCCCGTTATCGTTTCGTTACCATTATTGTTGCCGAAAATCGTAATCGGGCCGTCAATGACAACACCCGATAAGTCCAGCGTTTTGTTCTTGCGAACATATAACCGCACTCCATCATGTCCGTTGGTAGAAATCGCTTCTACATTGGTCAGAGACTGAATGTAGAATCTGGCATTATCCTGTGTTGCAATTAAAGTGTCATAGCCGTCACCACCATTGACATAATCATAACCGGTATCTGCAGCGTAATGGAATTGATCATCACCACCACCGCCATTCAGCGTGTCAGCGCCCTGACCGCCAATCAGTATATCGTCGGTTTCACCGCCATTAATTGTGTCATTGCCATTTAATCCATCATAGCGGACTCCGCCAATCAGATCAGGATCAAAATTGATCGTATCCTGAACCGAACTGCCAACAACAATCGCGCGGTCCTCATAAGTTTCGAAGTCTTGCCAAGATTGATCAAGACCATCGAGAAATGTCTGATCAGGATCAGTTGGCCAGGAAGCGGGTACGGTGCTGCTTTGTGATGCCATTGCGATAACCAGGGCGCTGACGTCACTAGCAGCCAAGGCTTTGTCGGCGGCAATAATACGGCGTGCCTGATTGGAATGGTCGCCCGAGGAAGTCCGCCAATTTTGGACGGTTACGCTAGTTCCCTGACCGATCGCAGTAATAACCAGATTAAAATTACCGGTAGTCCCATTGGGCGTTTCGCTAAACCAAAGCTGGTCGGAAGCTATATCGTCGAAAATCAACTCATCATTACCGCCGCCGGTTACAACCGTATCATTACCGGTTTCTAATCCGAACAGATACTGATCGTTACCCGAACCACCATCGAGCGTATCATTACCTGAACCGCCATCTAGAATGTCATTGCCATCGCCTCCGTAGAGTCCTGCAGCAACTGGCGACGGGAAAAATTCACCACTTAAGATAATGTTGCCTGAAGAATCATCACCATCGCCGCCCAACAGCACATCGTCACCCGCTCCGCCTTCAAGTCGATCAATGCCAGCACCTCCGATCAACTGATCAGCAGCGCCAGCACCAGCGCCACCATCGCCAATTAAGGTGTCATCGCCAGCACCTCCAGCGAGCACATCTTTGCCATCGCCGCCAATGAGCATGTCATTACCGTCGCCGCCGTCTAAATTGTCTTCTCCTGCGCCCCCATCCAAATCATCATCGCCATCATCCCCTATCAGGACATCGGTGCCGGCTAATCCTCTGAGCCAATCTCCTCCGCGGTTTCCTTTCAAGATGTTGTCGTCGTTATTGCCGAATATCCAATCAGAATGATTTGATCCCAATACATTCTCGATGCTCGTGAGTTGATCTCCGCTTGACTCACTATTCGCGATTGTCGTGGATGCAGTCGATGTTCCCAAATCAACACTGATGCGGTCGTCTGAACTGACATAGGTGACGGTATCTACGCCCGCACCACCATCTATACTATCTGCCCCAAGCCCGCCGGAAAGAAGATCATCACCATCGCCGCCGTCAAGCGTATCGTTACCATCCAGTCCCGAAAGTGTATCATTTCCATAGCTGCCCGTCAGGGTGTCAATACCCGATGTACCAACCAGGAAATCATCGACCGGGTTTGCTAATGTATCGGTGCTAGTTGTCAGCAAATTGCCAGCCGCATCAAATTTCAGACCGGACAGGTCAAAGGATGAGCCATCGGAAAACTGGATCGTTTCCACGGCCTGATTGGCATTGATTGCCGCACCGCTGCGGAAATTCTTGATCCGGACTTTGTCAGTCGAACTGCCAATCAGCGTTATTACAAGATCATCGCCACTGAAATGAAAACCAAGGTCAGCAAGGCCGATTGCCGCGTTGCCCGTAACACCGTCATTACCAGTATAATCTTCAAACAAAATCGTGTCACTGCCGGCGTCCGCAAAAGTCGCCACCTCAGCAACCTTGCTGCCCGTGACCGTAATTCCATCGACCCAACCATCAGCTGCAAAAGTTGTAGGTGTCTGTACGTTGCGATAATTATAGCCCGCATTCTCCTTACGATAGACTATCTCGCCAGTGTCAGAATTGGTTACGATATGGTCAAACCGATACAGGCCCGATTCATTGTCGATTAAATCGAAGTTAGAAACATAAGGCGGTTGCAAATTTCCATTGTCATCGACGATGATATTTTCCGAGGCCACCAGATGGTCGTCAATAGTATCTTCACCATCCCCTCGACCGAACACATAAAGGTCATCGCCCGAAGCACCCTTCAATATGTCGTCACCTTTGCCGCCGGTTAGATCATTTTCACCAGAATCGCCTTCCAGAGTATCCGCGAAATCGGAACCAGTAAGGTTTTCAATACTGTCAAACACATCACCAGCAGCATCACCAGTTGCCGCGACATTCTGCGCCAAGGATACGGTCACACCGGTAGCCGCAGTTTCGTAGCTTGCCGTATCAAGACCCAGACCGCCGATCAAAATGTCGCCCGCCGGAGCGCCATCGCGTATACCGCCTGCACCGCCAATGAGCACATCATTGCCCGCACCACCCAGCAGAACATCTGACCCGGCAAGGCCAATCAACCGGTCCTGCCCGCTGTTGCCGTTTATGATATCGTTCTGCCCGCCGCCGGTAACGACATCATCACCAGCACCACCGGTGATCCAGTTCGCAAGCACAGCACTTCCGATCAGATTCCCATCGTTGCCGTCCGTTCCTCCACTGAGCGACATGCTGGCTACATCAACTGCGCCAGTGTTGAAGAACACAAATGTTTCGATCGAACCTGTAGCTCCGGCATTGCCGGACGGCCCCCATTCCTTGAGGGTGATCGTATCATCCAGGCTGGAAAAGCTGTTGACCGTCGCGCCAGAGGATTCAATCCCGATCACCAGGTCTTTACCGCCATTGGTTGCGGCAAACTGGATATCATTAATATCAATGCCCAGACCGAACTCGAGAACATCCGACCCGGCGCTGGTCACAATCGCATCGGCATCGGCAGGCTGGTGCGCGTAAAGCGTACCCGTTTCTATGTCATAGCGCGTGGTTGCCGACCAATTTTCACCGTCAAATATGGTGCCAAATGTTGGGTGTGTAATCGACCCATCGGCCCCGACAACATATCCATTCTGCCCCCCCTGACCAGAGACCCAGACGACGTCCCATTCATCAGTCAACGCATCGATCAGCGTATCATGACCATCGCCGCGCTGGAAACGGAACACATCATCACCGCTGCCGCCAACAACTTCGTCATCACCCGCACCGCCGGACAATATGTCATTGCCCTCATCACCGGTCAGCCGGTCATCACCGGTACCGCCGCTAACCGTATCCTGGCCAAAGCCGCCAAACAGCAGGTCATCGCCATTGCCGCCAACGACAATGTCATTCCCGCTATCACCAGAGACCGAGTCATTGCCCAGCCCGCCATTGCCGAAATCATTGCCTGACAGCAAATAGACGAGATCATCACCTGAACCGGCATGGACAAAGTCATTACCCGCCGTGCCAACAATCGTTTCCGACCCGTCGCTGCCCAGAATGAAGGTATCAAAGTCCGCCAGCCGGATTTCATTGCCATCGGCAAAGCGCAGCGTTTCGACCTTGTTGAAGCTGCTGAACCAGTCCTGCATCACCACGCGGTCGCCGTTAAACACGCCATCTGGCGCCACCTCAAGGATCAAGTCCTTGCCGTCGTCCGATTTGATCAGCTTGATATCATCAACGCCAATGCCCTGACCCAGTACCAGAACATCTTCACCGCCCGCAGCACGGCCGTTGGATGTGACCTGCGCGCCGCCTCCGCGCCAGTTATTCAGGCCACCACCAAAGCGGAACAGGTCGCCAGACAGCGCATCGGCAATATTTCCATTAATTTCGCTCGCTGAAAGACCGTTAAACGCCTGTGCAACAACAGTTTCAACCGTCAGCCCGCTTTCATCGATAATCCGGTCCGCAGTGACATAGGTCGTATCACCGACACCAACCGCGCCGACATCACCCAGCCGGAAGAGATATTGATCATCCCCGCGCCCGCCGCGCAGGATATCACCCGCGCCCGCGCCACCGGCCAATATGTCTCCGCCATCACCGCCTTCAAGTATATCGGTTCCGTCACCGCCCTCAAGCCAGTCAGAACCTTCACGCCCGATCAGAATATCATCGCCCGCGCCACCATTGAGATAATTGCCATTGCCGCCGATAGTGTAGGAAGCAGCCCCGCCCGCGTTCAGCGTGTCGTTACCGTCACCGCCGAGTAGCCAGTCATCCAGTTTCCCGCCGTAAATTACGTCATTACCCGCGCCGCCAAAGACATTATTGCCAAGATCGCCAGCGTGCACCGTGTCATCGCCATCACCGGCATCAATCGTCGCGGCAACGTCGATAGAGAGAGCACCGCCAGTGGATAGCTCTCCGTTAATCGTGAGACCAGCGGTATTGGCTATGTAGCCTGCGCCGCCAGCGACCTGAAAGCCGTCTGTGTTGGTGGTGACATGGGTGAGGGTTATCGTGTCATTGCCGTCAGTGGCTTCGATAGTGGTTTGGCCAGCGATGTCGATGGTGTCGCCCATGACAAAGTCACCAACGCTAATTAGGCGAGAGATTTGGTCACTGAACGGATCATAGTCGAAACTGAATTCGACATTGGCGACACTAGTCCCAGCTTCTTCCAGCAATGCTCCAAAGCCACCAAACCAGTCGGCCCGATGGCGTTTGGTCAGGCCGAGTTCGACAGCGCGGGCTAAGGTAAGCGCTGTTTCCAAAGCAAATACACTGTTTGGTTCTGCTGACACTACAGCGTTGATAACGGCACTGTTCGCAATATAACTTTCAAAAGATTGCGCGGAGGCAAGGTTGCCAAGCAGCACAGAACCATCGAAATTGGTCGCAGTCTGCCCTCCAATTTCGAAAGATGCGTAGACCGCCCGTTTTACGTAATTGCTACCGCCAATAATCTCAAAATCAGGGTCGGTCAGGCCTTGGTAGATTCCAAAACCAGTTACCTTCTCAAAAGCATGTTCCTGTTTGGATGATACGCGAAAAGTAATTGCATTTTTGTCACGGGTGGAGGTCGGTCGATAGACGAAATCCGACTTACGCATGCCGTAGTTACCGGTTGTAATACTGCCCGGGTTGTCTAGCCGACCGCCGGTTGCATCAAGCACAGCGTTGAAAGTTCCAGCAACTACATTTGCCATCGCTTCAGCCGTTTCTTGCGAACCACCTTTGCGCGCATAGGCGTTGGCAACAACAAATCGCCCCTCGGCTTCGTTCCAAGTTGCATCGGCTCCAGATCTTGGTGTGCCGCCAAATATCGAACCAATAATGCCTCCGATAATGAAACCGGCAAATGCACCAATAGCTGCACCCAAAGGCCCACCTAAAATTGTACCAATTTTCAAAAACTCAGTAGCAGCCAAAACACCAAGTGCTGACCCAACCGCCGATCCTATCTGTCCGCCGATCGAACCAAAGGTGATTACTTCAGATGCAAGCTTTGATCCGATCAGCGATCCAACAGCATTACCAATTGTTGCAACAGCATCAATTCCAGCCAGCGGATTTGCGACGCCATCAACAATATTTGTCAGGATTTCCCCGACATATGCAGAAGCACCTGTATTAATTATATCTCCAGCAAAACCGCCAATACCTACAGTATTCACCAATTCTGCAGTCAAAAATGAGGAGATAGCGCCTATGCCAGCGGACTTTAGATTTGATAGAAATTCTGCGTCTATTCCCGTCAGCGCTTCATCCACAGTTGCTTTGGTTGCTTGCGTTCCAAAGACTTCTAAATTGAGAACCTCTCCAAAATTTCCTAAAACTGTCGAAAGTGCCGCCGATGCGACAACTTGGCCCACCACGTTATTACCGGCCAATCGGCTACCAAGTACGTTGCCCAAGATACTGCCTGCATCCTGAAAATCGAAACCAACTGGAGAGTTTCCAGCTTTTATCGTGATAAAGCTTACTTCATTGTTATTTCCAGATCTTTCCTTAACAACAGAAATACCATTGTCACTATGTATGCTTCGCTCAATTTTTGCATCGGCTACATTTTCTACAACCTCACCTTGGGAGTTTAAATAAACTCCTTCTGCGTTCTTTGCATATTGAACAGTTACAGTTCGTCCCTTATCGTCAACCGGGACCAAAACGCCATTAACAAATTCATAGTTCAAATCCGATGGTAGTCCGAGCCGTTCACCAATCTCGGTGCTGTATTCTTTTCGAATTTCGGCTACTATGTCCCCATCTTCCAGATATAAGGACAATTTACTTTCAACTTCGCTGCCTTCCGCGGCTGCTTCAGATTCACTAATGGCAACCGTTAGAATTTGACCGCTAATACTCTCACTATCCAGGCCACCAAGGTCAATTTGATCATTCGCATCTATGCCTCCGCCCAGAATCACCGCATCACCGCCATCCCGAGAACCAATTACTACGATAACATCTAATTCACCCGTATTTGTATCTTGTGTAGTAATTTTTCCCGACCAAGGTGTAGTATTTTGACGCTCTGTGCGAGTTATTTCATTGCCGTTAACGTTAGTGAAAATGGTTGTTCCGTTCTCGCTGACTATAGAGGATCCACCCCCAAGTTGTATCTCCTCTCGCGCAAGCCCTCTATTCCCATCAGCCTGCCCCCAATACCCTGTGTCAGCAGGCCCTGCCGGACCTGGATCACGAACGATCACTTCAGCATTTATGTTGTTATCAAGAATTTCCACTTCTAACGGGTCACGTGTTCTCTCATCCCATGCTGAAGCGCTGATTATAACACCATCGCTCATTACCGCTGGAATTCCCAAGGCTTGGAGGGCTCCACTGCTTGCATCTATACTTTGATAAACTTGCTCAACAGTTACGTTTCTTATCTTACCATCTATTTCATAGGGATATGATTTTGTGTCCACTGTTATGGTAGTAGAGTACTCTAATAAACTTCCATCGTTAGCAGTAATTTCGATAAAAAACTTATACGTTTTTATATTGTCTATTGAAGACAATCCCAAAGCCCCTCTTGGAGTAGTAAATCCACCAAGCCAGGAATCAGTATTTGCAATCTCAATACTTGGGCTGGATATACTAATTGTACCATCATGACTTGTTAAAGATTGTTGCCAGTTATCAAAAATTCCTTGGATTCCTGATGGCAGAAGCGAGATTTCGGCGTCAAGGCGTACAACGGTATCTCTATCACCTACACCAACATGAAATCCGGCAGCTAGCCCTGGGGTAATTCGCCCAATTATCTTTTGCAGGTTTCCACCGGCTCCAGCAGTCTCTAGAATCTGCCTAATCTTCTTAGCGCTTAACCCTCCTTCAATCCCAATTGCCTCTAAATCTTCAAACCCTTCATTCCCATGCACCCTCTGCCAATACTCCAATGATGGCGTCACTGGGAGCCCATCTGTAATATCGTTAAAAGCATCAACAATGTTCTGAAAACTGTCCGACACGATTCCAAGCGCCGCGATATCGTCGGGATCCAGTTCGTTAATCAGTGCACGATTTAGATGAGTTAAACGACTTGGGTCATCCATGACTACATTTCCTTATTTAATAAGTATTAGGCGCAGGGCGACGCGGGCAGTAAAACGCCCATCCCAAATTGTTACGTACCGCTTGTCGGAAATTCCTTTTTTGTGCCAGCTAGGGTCGTAGCGATTGCTGCCTTTTACCAATACCTTGTCTCGATTTTGAGTACGCCGTGCGTAGTCACTATCGGGCTGTGCCTTATAGTGTTCTTTGCCTGAAATCAGGTCAGCGGTTAACTCTCTTGCATTTCCCATAACGTCATAAATGCCCCAACGGTTTGGTGGAAACATTCCTACTTTGACACCTGTCAGATACTTGTGGATGTATTTTCCACCCTGTGCATAGCTTAAAGGTAGTTCCAATTCGCGCGATATGGAGCTTCCTTTGAGGGCTTCCTTCGCCGGATCGACTTCATTGCCCCAAGGGAATTTGGCACCCTTTTTACCTGCGCGAGCAAACCATTCCCATTCATCACCCGTCGGCAAAGTCACTTGAAAGTCGGTCTTCTGCTGGAGCCATTGAACGTAACATTTTACTTCCGCCGGACCCAACTGTCCAACAGGCCAATCTATGCGAAATTTGTCTAAATGAGGAAGAATATCATTATTCTTAAATGGAACAGGACCTGAATTGGGATTAGGTATTGAACATGCACCATCGTCGTAAGCAGCGAGATAATTGTTCCAGGTCAACTCATATTTGGAGACATATCGAATTGGGCGCGGGGTGTTCAGCGCATCGGGCACTCTAACAAAAATCGGACATTCTTTGCACAAAAGCAATTCACTACCTACGCTATCGTTATCTCGTTGCTCACTAATTGCTTCAGCAGAACAAGATGCAAATATCACGCAAGGCCCAATTGCCAATAATCTAAAAATGAAAACTAAAAATCTCACTCCACCCTCTCCAACCGCCGCTTAGCCTCGACCAACCCCGCCAGCTTCGGCCCAGCGTTCACCGGAATGACCCGTCCCTTTGTCCCATTGCCCACGGGCGGCGAATAAACCCATATAGTCCCGCCACTGGCGCTTGCCGCCTTGGCGTAAAGCTCCTTCGCCTTGCTCAAATCCTGCGCGACACCTCTGCCCTCTTCAAAGCGGATACCCAGCTCCAACTGCGCCAGCTTGCTACCCCCTTGCGCCATGCGGGCAAGATCGGGCAGCGGAAGAGCGGTTAGATCGGTGGCAGTGGGGAGTAATGGACTATGGGATGCCGTAGCAGCGCTCGGCGGGGTGGTCAGGTCAATGCCCATATAGCTGGACGGAGCAGCGCAACCGGCTAGAGCGATCACTGCCCCCAATAAGGAGCCCACGCCCAATAGACGCGTCGAATTTTCTGAATAGCCCCTAGTCAGATGCACGAAGCCCCTTTCTCCCCGAAGCTGGGAGATGAAATATCAGCAATCCCGATCTTTGCCGGTGATTCTGCGACCCTATTGTAGAGGCTACTGCATTTAGTGGGATTTACAAGATCGTGACTGAAAAACAATTCATCCGATACGGATGTTTATTGAAAAACCCTAGAATAGAGCCATTTCCAATACTTAACCTACCGTTCACGCCCCGCTTCATCCATTGTCTTGGCAATGGGTGAGAGTAAATATTGGATGATACGCCGCTCGCCGGTCTTGATCTCTGCCTGTACTTGTAGTCCGGGTCCGATCGCTTGGCGCCTGCCGCCCACCATCAAATGCCGTTTATTCAGCTTGATCCGCGCGGCATAGACCAGTCCGAGATTTTCATCCTGAATCGCATCGCGGCTGATATTGTCGACCACGCCTTCGATCAGGCCATAGTCGGTAAAGTTAAATGCCTCCAGCTTCACCCGCACCGGCTGACCTTCATAGATAAACCCGATATCCTTGTTGAGGATTTGCGCGCTGACCTGCACTTCGGCATCATCGGGTACGATCACCATGATCGGTTCCGCCGGCTGTACAACGCCGCCAATGGTGGTCAGGGTAAGCTGCTGGACGGTGCCGTTTACGGGTGACCGGATTTGTTGCAGTTCACGCCGCCGCGCGGATTTCTGCAGCTCTGCCCCGGCCATGGCCGATTGTCCTTCGGCTTCCGCCATTTCAGAAATGGCACCGCGCCCGAATGCCTCTCGCAAACGCCTGATCTGCGCTTCAAGATTGCGGATGGATGCGCTGGCCTCGGCGGCGCGGGCGCGCTGCACGGCGATGTTTTGAATATGCTCGACGCGCAGCTGTTCAAATTCGAGCAGGCGTAATTTGGAGAAATAGCCCTTGTCGGCTAGCTCCTGACGTGCGGCAAGCTGTTGGTCGAGCAGCGGCAAGGTTTGTTCAAGCTTTGCTATTTCCGCCTGCGCTCCCACCAGCTGTGCCTGGCGTTCCGCGCGCTGCTGCCCAAGGCTCGCCTTTTCCGCTTCATATTCACCAATGGCAGAGCGCACAAATTGCGCCTGAGTAAGCGCAACTCCCACCGGCGTTCCTGCTGGCGGCACAAACCGTGCCTCCAGACCTTTCAGGTGCGACATAAGCGCATCGTTACGGGCCCGAACAATGTCTGCAGACATGAGCTGTTGAGAGCTTTGGGCTGCATCGGCATTGCTGATCGTGGGATCCAGCTCGACCAACAACTGTCCCTTTTTGACGCGCTGACCATTTTTGACATGGATCGCTCTGATCGATCCGATCTCAATCGGCTGGATGACCTTGCTGCTGGCGGAGGGAACGACCTTGCCGGTTGCTGTGGCCACCACGTCAACTTTGCCAATAAAGGACCAGAGAAGCGCTATAGCAAACAGGCTGCACAGGATCAGCATCAACCAGCGCAGGCCCGGGCTTGGTGGCTTCTCCATAATCTCCAGCGCGGCGGGTAAAAATTCATGATCTGTTTGCGGTTTGGCATCGGCGTCTGTAACGTTCTGATCAAACCAGCTTTCGCGCAGGATCATAATGTGCCGCGCGAGATTAGGGAAGCGGCGCGCGAGCCAGCTTTCCTCGGCCGATACTTCCCGGGTCGGAGCTTCTTGAGAAGCGGCTTCTGGGGCGGGCGCTTCTTCCGCGCTCATGACTTGATACCCATTTGCTTGTTATAGAGCATCGCATAGCGACCATCAGCTTTGATCAGTTCTTCATGCGTGCCAATCTCTGTAATATCGCCCGCTTCTACCGTCACAATGCGATTACATTGGCGGACTGCGGACAAGCGGTGCGCGATAATCATCACCGTGCGGCCCTGAGCAATGCTTGCGAGATTATCCTGAATAATTTCTTCGCTCTCGGCATCCAATGCGCTGGTCGCTTCATCGAGGATCAAGATACGGGGATCGCCAATTAGCGCGCGTGCAATGGCCATGCGCTGTCGCTGCCCGCCAGACAAGTTGCTGCCACGCTCATCAATGATCGTGTCATAGCCATGAGGAAGTTCGAGAATAAACTCATGCGCGCCGGCCAAGTTTGCCGCTGCGATAACCGCTTCCATGGGGCGCGTTGGATCGGCCAACGAGATATTGTCCCGAACCGAGCGATTGAACAGGATATTCTCTTGCAGCACCACGCCGATTTGACGCCGTAGCCAAGCTGGATCAACCAGCGCTAGATCAACGCCATCGACAAGGACACGGCCTTGCTCTGGCACGTAAAGTCGTTGAACCAATTTCGTCAGTGTAGACTTACCCGAACCTGACGGCCCAACAATACCGAGCATCTCACCAGCCTGCACATCCAGACTGACGCCTCGCAAAGCTTCCGCCGCATCGGGCCGATAGCGAAAGCGGACCTTGTCAAATTCAACATGACCGCTGATCGGCGGCAAGCTGGCGCGCCCCGGATTATATTCTGGCTCTGCTGGAGAATTGAGCACATCACCCAGCCGGTCGACGGAGATGCGCACTTGCTGAAAATCCTGCCATAGCTGAGACAGTCGCAAAATCGGCTGCGCGACGCGCCCAGCCAGCATGTTGAACGCGACCAGAGATCCGACAGTGAATGTTCCGGCTATCACAGCCTTTGCGCCAAAATAAAGAATAGCTACCGTGGTAAGCTTCGATACAATCTGGATGAGATGACTGCCCCAGTTTGACAGCACGGCGACCTTGAAGCCGGTTTGCGTATAACCGGAAAACAGCTTCTCCCATTTATCACGCATCTGCGGTTCGACCGCCATCGATTTGAGCGTACCGATACCTGTAACTGTTTCCACGAGAAAGGCTTGGTTTTCCGCACCCTGGCGGAATTTTTCATCCAACCGCGCCCGCAACGGCGGCGTGATGAACAAGGATATCGCAATGTAAATCGGAATGGTCAGTGCTACGATAAGCGTCAGCAGCGGCGAATAGATATACATAACTACAAAGAAGACGATCGTGAAGAACAGATCGATCACCACGGTCACGGCATTGCTGGTCAGAAACTGGCGAATATTTTCCAGTTCGCGGACGCGAGCGACGCTGTCACCCACTCGCCTTGCCTCGAAATAGCTGACCGGTAGATTGACCAGATGCCGGAACATGTTTGATGATAGCTCGGCATCCACGCGGTTAGTGGTATGGGCAAACAGCCAGTTACGCAGCGCCGACAGGAATGTCTCCCAGGTGAGCACGACCGCCAGACCAAAGGCCAGCACCTCCAAGGTTGTGAGCGACTGGTGCACCAACACTTTATCGATCACTAGTTGGAAGAAGATTGGTGAGGCCAGCCCCATGAGTTGGAGAAAGAAACTGCCGATAAGGACATCCCGCAAAGCGCGGCGATATTTAACGAGCGCCGGGATGAACCAGCTAATGTCGAAGGGCCGTTTGTCGCCGGTAACCTTTTCTCGTGAGGTCAGCAATAACACCCGTCCAGCGAAAACTTCTTCTATTTGCTCAACTGAGAGTACTTCTGGTCGCTCAGCATCCCCGCGCTGAACCAAGTAACGCGGCGCCAGGCTCTCTTCTTCGATCTTGAGCAAGATGAACGCGCCGCCATCATGGGTTCGCAAGATCGCTGGCAGCGGTATCTTGCTCAATTCTTCCCGCTTTGCATCGCGCAGCCGTGATATCAGTCCGAGTTTTTTGGCAATGCGCGATAGATGTTCCAGCGTGTAAGGCTCATCGCCCTGCCCCCGGTCATGATGAATTTGATTGGGGTCTGCTGGAACGCCGAGGAATTTGGCAAGCAAAATGAAACAGGCTAGCGCCGGGTCAATCGGCGCTGAACTGGTTAACGCAGCCTGCTCGACATCTGCATTGGTGTTTTGGTCGTCTGCCCCCTCGGACATGGTTTTACGCGCCCCCGCTATACTCCAGCCGCAGGCTAGTAACAGCGATTGCCTAGATTCGCTAGCTAAACTGTTAGCCGATTACCAACTACATAGATTTACTTGACTTCTTTTTGTGTGCTGGGCAATTTACATCCATTTCGGATGTAAATTTAATTCTATAGTGGATCGACGTCGCGATCGGTTCATTTAGCCCAAGTGCTAGCTGGTCGCAAACTACCTTCGAAAAACGCAGCCTTCGGCTGTTTTAACACGCCAAGTCCTTGCGGTTGCGTTGGGCGCTGTGGAGGAAAAGCGACAGCTTGGCGTGATCCGAAGGCGCCAGCGTTTATATGCTATAACCTACCCCCATGAAGTAGCAATATAAACGCCTCCCCTCAATCTGCATCAGATTCAGGCGCGTGAAAAGCATCGTGATAGCGTTCCAGCCCTTAAGTGAAGCAGAACTTATCAAGGTCAATGTAGATGCAAAACTGTTAAAGCAGGGCGGCGATCTAACCGGTCACAAGCTAACTCGCACCAAAGCCATTCCGTTCGATTGGCCGAACCAGCGAAAATTGTTCGGGTTCGGGTTCGCCTGAGACTCGTCTGCGCAAAACCTCCCATAGCTCAACATGCATCTGGTAGCCACGAAATGGCCCTCAGAGACGATTGACCATATTGGCGCCATAATGCCATCGCCAAAGAGTCTCTGGCTGTGAGGTGCCGTCTCAGATATCCTACAGGACACTGAATTATAAAGACTATTTAGAGAACGTCGTCTGGTATTTGGAGACGTCTGAAAATGCTAGAATGGGTGGTGCGCGAGGCAGTCTGTGGTGAACGGGTCTCACGCAGTTTTTCCCTGTTTCTGTGAAACTTGCAGGGAAAATCGCACCGATCTTCCGCTCTTTTAAAGAGCGCAGTCCCTTAAGCGCTGGGATTCCGCCGATCTTGCGTTAAATATCGAAGCTCTACCCTCAAAAATTAACAGGGAAACCTGCACGGATTAACAGGGAAATCTTGTCTGAATAACAGGGAATTTAGTCGCGCCGAGCCCGATATTTTTTGGGCTGCCAAGCGTCAATCCAGAAGCTTCTTACCATTAACAGACACGCATTACTTGTTGTTGACAAGGCACCAATGATCCATATCTTACAAGAAGTAACATAATGTAAAATTGGATAGAGGAACAATCTCATGAGCGACCCGATCATCTTAACAACCCACCAAATGATTGGAGAACGTTTATGTTTGAGAGCAATGCCCCCGACGCTCGCAAGGTTACCGATGTAAGTATAAAGGAACTTGTCCCCTATGCGCGAAATGCGCGTACCCATTCCAAAAAGCAGATCCGGCAAATTGCCGACAGCATAGAACGTTTTGGATTTACAAATCCGGTTCTCGTCAGCGACGACAATGGGATTATTGCTGGCCACGGAAGAGTAGAGGCAGCAAAGCTGCTGGGCCTTAAAACTGTCCCGACCTTGATCCTATCAGATATGAGCGCAGCTGATCGCAAGGCATATATCTTGGCGGACAATAAACTAGCTCTCAATGCGGGTTGGGACAAAGATTTATTGGCAGGTGAACTGCAAGGTCTGATTGATCTGGAGTTTGACGTTGAGCTGACCGGATTTGACTTGGCTGAGATTGATCTGGTGCTCGATGACGCCAATGAGGCTGATCCCGTTAAAACGGATAATGCCGAGGATGTGATACCGCCCTTGCCCTCGAATGCCGTTACAAACAGCGGCGATATCTGGCAGCTGGGACGGCATTGGCTCATTTGTGGTGACGCACGGGATAGCGAAATCTTTGCTCGCCTGCTCGGTACAGAGCAAGCTGATCTGCTGTTCACGGATCCACCGTATAATGTTAAAATTGATGGTCACGTCTGCGGCCTCGGCAATGTTCGGCACCGCGACTTTGCTTTTGCTAGCGGAGAGATGAGCCAGACGGATTTTACAACGTTTCTATCCACGACATTAGGTCATGCATCCGGTCATATGCGCGATGGCTCCATTGCTTATGTCTGCATGGATTGGCGTCATATGGGTGAACTGTTGGAAGCGGGCAATACTGTCTTTACCGAGCTTAAGAACCTTGTGGTTTGGAACAAGACCAATGGCGGAATGGGTACCTTTTACCGGTCCAAGCATGAACTGATCTTTGTATTTAAGAAGGGAACGGCACCTCACACGAACAGCTTCGGTCTGGGAGAAAGTGGGCGCTACCGCACCAATGTCTGGGACTATGCTGGCATCAGCAGCATGGGTGCGAACAGAGACGAAGAACTTGCCATGCATCCCACCGTCAAACCGGTCGTATTAGTCGCGGATGCTATCCGAGATTGCTCCAAGCGGGGCGAGATCATTCTGGACTGTTTCGGTGGATCGGGCTCCACCTTAATTGCGGCCCACAAGACCGGCAGGAACGCCCGGCTGATTGAATATGATCCGCTCTATTGCGACACTATTATCCGGCGCTGGCAGGATTATACCGGTAAGCATGCCGTTCGCGCAACAGACAGGCGGTCTTTTGAAGAACTTGAATGGATGCAGCAAGTCCCAACCGAGGGAGATGTGTCATGAGCAAAGATGATTATGACATCGGCTTTGGTCGGCCGCCGCATTACACGCAATTCCGTAAAGGCCAATCAGGCAATCCTGCTGGCCGGCCGAAAAAGGCGCAACCTCCAGCAGAACCGATAGCAGGCGAAGCGGTCGACAAAATCCTGCGGGCGCAACTGGACCGCGAGATTGCGCTCAAAGGTCCGGGCGGTGCCAAGACCATGAAGGTTTTGGAAGCCATCTTGCTGGCGCAGCAGAAAAGCGCGCTGGCAGGAAATTCCGCAGCACAGCGGGACGTTTTGAAGGAGGCAAGGCTACTCGAGGAGCGGGCGTATTTGCGCGAGCAGCATCAGCGCGAAAGGCAAGAAAAAGATTTCAAGGCTGCGCTGCGATGGAAAGCCGAACAGGAGCGCATCTGGGCAAAAGCCAAAGAAGGCTGTGAACCAGATGATCCATGGCCGCATCCCGATGACTTCATAATCGATCATCACCGGCGCACTTGGACGATCAGGGGCCCGTTAGATCCATCAGATGTGCCTATGTACAGGCGCATAAGGTATCTGCGCGACTATCGGCTGTATGCCTTGGTCGCAGAGATAAGCGGCGGTAATGATCCATTGCTCCTGGTAGCGCATCTGACTTGGGTCATCTTGAACAATATGCTGCCGCGGCGTTGGCAGATCGAGCGAGATGATATCGACCGGGAGTATATGAAACTGTTAGCGATGCCCATCGACAAGTTGCTGGCGCGGGCAGAAGCAGCCAAGCGGCAGGCAGAGCTTCTGCTAGAACCCAAGCTCGACAAGAAAGCACGGCGCGAGACTTACCAGTTCGTCAACAGGGCCATGCAGCCCCTGTTGAAGATGAAAGGGTTCCGGTCGGTGGCAGAACTGGAGCATCATGTGAGTCAGTCAAAGTGTTGTTAACAGATTGATGCATCCATGATTGCAACGAATTGGATAAAACCGAGATAGCTATCAATGATTTTGTCGTATCTGGGCAGCTACTCAACGGGCATTGACATTGTTAGCCTCAGTGTCAAACATCAACACTTTGCCGAAGATCACAGCTCCGATATGTATTGCCATCCCCCACGAGGCAGTAAAGTTGTTGGTTCTGCCGAGGTTCATCCAAGCCCAGATGTTTATGATCCCTATGTGGCAGCGGCATATAGCCGCCCAGGCCGTCATCGCCACCGAACAGCCCCGCATCGCCGACCGCCGGGCTCATCCAAATAAACTCCGCACGCACGTCATTGGCGCTGCTGCGGTGATCTGCCTACCGGCTTGATTCAAAGCTTCCTTAGGGTCTTGAGATTTCCGATCCCGCCTTTTCGGCGGCTTCCGCCAGCATATGTTTATAGAGTGCATAGTCTTCGTCTTCAAAAAATGTTTTGCCACGCCGGTTGCCGCGCTGGGTCACATGATGCGGCAATCCAGGGACAACGAGGCGAGAGAGACGGGCCATAGAAGGCTCATATGCTATTTAGTGTATTTAGTAAACTGTCACCGTAAATCATTTCGCGCGATGGGTGCCTTAAGAGTTGCGCCGGTAATTGGAAAAGGTCACCGATTTATCCGTATCGAGTTTCCCAAAGATCAGTCTAGTCCTGCCTGCCGGTTGGGTGCAGCCCCTGTTTAGTGAATTTGGTAAACTTTCACTATAGTTGGAGAGTCTAGAAATCCTGACTCGGTAGAGCAGGATTAAAGTGGTTGGGGTTTGTAGATTTTTGTTACTGTCACCCCGGTGTAACTATACATCTAGGGATTAGCATTAAAATAGGCGATTCTTTCGATATCCCAACTGTCATCCGCGAGATTTTCGCGGAGCATCTCATCGAAAGTTGACTTGCTAACATCGGATATTTTAACAATAGACTTTCCATTGAAGTATTGCTCTTTTGCGTATCGATGCAAAGCTTGGTGGAATGCCCAACACCCCAATTCCATCCACACGTCGTCAGCGTCAATTTCATTCTCAATGTTGTCATAGAGGTTTATCAATTCAGGGAATTTATAAGAAACTCCGTGATCAACGCCGTCACTGATTTTGACATAGTCGGGCCACTTTTTAATAGCTTTATTATATAGAGCATCCAGCTTCATGATGATTTTTAGCATCCATCTTTCTTTGAGACCTTGCAGTTGCTTCTCGTCACGGTAATCTTCGCGCCTTTCGTTGGCTTCTCTCCGGGTTTAGGCCCTACTTTAAACTCTCCTTTTTTGTCACCACTATGATTTGTCCTGCTCTTTTGAAATATCTCGTTTGTTTTTTTATTTTTAAACCCTTGCCCACCAGGAAGCTTTACAAATCCTTCCGGCATCTTGTCTGGAGTGGCTACTTTGTCACCTATTTTACTTTTCGACACCTTTTTACTTAGCAGCTTTCCTCCCTTTTGTATTACTTTCGCCGGCTTAAAAGCAGTCGTGACGACAGCAGCCGCAATTCCAACAGCGCTGGGGTTCTCATATGCTTCGATTGCATCTTCGGTGAAGAAATCAAAAATTCCCTGTCCGATGTCTACTACCAAATTGATGTTGTGATCAACATTTGCGTCACCAGAGATAACCAATCCTTCTTCTCCACTAGGATCAATCCGCCCAACCGGGTCATTCCCAACATATGCGTAGAGATTATACTGATCCTCATACCCAATCGGATCGGTCTGCAGGAACCGTCCCAGATAAGGCGAGTAGGCCCGCGCCTTATAGTGGTAGAGGCCCAGTTCCGGGATGAGTATCTGGCCGGTATATTGGAACCGTCCGATATTGGTGTCATTGGGAATGCCATAGGCATCATAGGCATTGACCGCGATTGCATTGCCACTTGCATCTGTGATCGCAGAGATGCTGCCCTGCCAGTTGGCGAACAGATGGCGGCGCGTGGTGCTGCTCACCGTGCTGCCATCATACCAGACGAGCGGTTGATCGACACCATTGCCATGCACATAACGGGCTTTCACCGCTCCGGTGCTGGTATATTCCGCGACCAGTGCATCGCCATCATAGAGGAACCTTGTGGTGGTCGCCGCGCTGCCGCCATTGACCTCATGGAGCCGGCCCAGCGGATCATAGGTCAGCGTCGCGTTCTTGGCACCGCTGGCACTGATCAGGCGGTTTTCTGTGTCATAGGTAAAGGTCACCGCGCCATCGCTGGTGAGATTGCCATTGGCATCATAGGTAAAGGCCGCTGGCCCCGCCTGCGTATATTGGTTGAGGCCGTTGACATTATAGTTGCGGTTTACGTCATAGTGAGCGGTGTTGGCGTAGAGATTGTTGGAGGTTGTGCGTGATTTGATCTGGTTGGCAGGTGTGTAGGCGAAGGCAAAAATATTGTCCTGGGCAGTGCCAGCCACACCTATTGCAAGACCTGCCATTCTTCCGACAGGGTCGTAACTGTATGTTTGGTAGACCCCAGAAAGCTTGCTGATGTAATGGAGTTGACCAGTAGGTTTGTAGACTGAGTTGTCTAAAACGGTAGCGCCTTGTTCAAAAATATAGCGATTTCGATTTAAGCCATCATAGCTGTAAGTAAAATATTGTCCGTCCGGATGGGTGATGCGGGTGCGGTTGCTGTTTTCGTCATATTGGTAGGATAATGTGCGTGCGGTGCCGCCCATATTGTTGGTGGTGGAGGTGACACGGCCGATATTGTCATAAGCAGTCGTTATGCCTTGACCTGATGTAGAGGCAAAGCGGGCATAAGTTTGCAGGCCACGATTGTCATAACCATAGTAGGTATGCTGCAGCCACGATCCGTTGGAATAATGTCCTTTGGCGCGAGGTCGATTGAGTGCGTCATACCAATGATGAACTCGGCGATTGTCACGTTTATAGTGCCACAAACGATTGCCGTTCGCATCATAGGTATATATTTCACGATCAGCATTATTTACAGTACCAGCAGTGGCGAGCGCCGTCGCTTGTGTGGCATCATTGTAACTTGATGGCTGGGCAATGGAGGGGAAACGCCAATATGTTAAACGATCATGATCGTCGTAAACCATCCAGGCCTTGTTACCATTGGCATCGATGACGTATTTCTGTTTGCCGTTGAGCGTATAGTCGAAAGTAACTTCAGCCTGTTCCAGCGGTGTACCGACCGCTTTGCGTATCTGCGCGACCCGGCCTGAAGCTTCGTAAACGGTCTTGGTAATCCGGTCCTTGCCATCGGGGCTGGTTGCTGTTCCAGTACAGGCACTGGCTGGCAGATTTCCGTATTGCGCCGGGTTCATACGCTGCGCGGTACAGGTCACACGGCCCAATGCGTCATAGCTCATTTGGGTCATAGTAACGATGACATTGTCACTGCCTACAACCCAAGTCTTGAGCTTGCGGTTCATATTGTCATAGGTGCTGTGGACTGTGCGATCGATCCGGAAGCTGCTACCCCAATTAACTGGTTCTATGTCCTCGGATTTCCAATCGGCCAGCTCACCAGATTCTTGCTTCGTCACATTACCGCGCACATCATAGGTTGTGCGGGTCGCGAGATATTTAAGCGCATAGATGCCGTCAGGATCAGGCGCAATGGTGCCGGTGACCCTACCGAGCGTGTCATAACGCGTGGCGCTGGTATGGGCAGACGGCGAGCTTTGTGCATAAGCCGATGTCGCCACCAAGGGTACGCTAAGGCCAACAAGAGATGCCGCAGCAACAGCGGAACGCACAGCCTGGCCATTCCAATTCAAGCGGAGCTTGATCATGGGCATGTACTCCCTGTTCCACGGGGTTGGGTCTCAGCTATCTTCCGGCTGTACTGGTCATATGTGTAGCAAGTGCGCAGGTTGAGGCCGCCGCTGTCGGCCACCGTGCCGCGCAACAGCAGGTTGTTGGGGCCGCTATTGGGGCCATAGTCATAGGTTGTGACTACCTCGTCCGCTGCGCCGCCCGCGCAGCCAGCACCAGAGGCCGCTGTGGTTTTGCAATATTCTTCCGATGCCAGTACCCAGATTGGTGGCTGCATGGCAACATAGCCGGCACCGCTTTTCTTCCAGGCGTTGCGCTGGACATAGGTATAGCGCGTCTGAGGACTGACACCGTTTACGGCTGGGCTGGTTTTTGTGAGCACGCCACCATGAGTGGCGCTATAGGTAAAGCTGGTCGTGTTCCCGTTAGCATCCGTTTGGGTGAGCGGCTTGTCGCAAAGATTTGGCTGGGCGCAGGTATTAGAGGTT
>CANLQE010000005.1 GCA_947493215.1 uncultured Sphingomonadaceae bacterium
GACCGGATGGAAAATCATGTTTGACGTTTACTACGGCCGAAATGACGATGGAACTTATGGCACAGTTCCTCTTCCTATCGAAGCAAAATTCGCTGACCAGCATTCTTGGTTTGATCTAGATTTTTAACACTGCATTGAGCCAGATATGCTAATGTCCGCTTTCGGGATATTGCTGACACAAACTTTTCTCTGAAACGGTAAGTTTGTTCAGGTAAGCTCATTCAAGTAATCCACATTGGGTAATCCGCTTCAGGTAATCTTTTTAAGGTAAACGCCTCCAAGGACCCTAACGAGACACCTGTATCCTTCCACAATGTGTCTCATATGAATTCACGGCACCTTATGAGACGCCTAATTTCTCGGTCTAGAACCAAATGAGACAGGAGAAATTGAAATGACGATGGTTGGATATGCCCGAGTAAGTTCGGCTGGTCAGTGCCTAGAAATACAGCAAGAGCAATTGGAAAATGCGGGCTGTGAGAAGCTGTTTGCTGAAAAGCAGAGCGGAACATCAACTAACAACAGAATGGCTCTCAAGGACGCCTTACAATGGCTGAGAGACGGCGACACATTGGTAGTCACACGCCTTGATCGACTGGCTCGCTCCGGCAAAGATTTATATGACATCATCGACCAGCTTTCACAAAAGCAAGTTGGTTTTCGATGCCTTCAACAAGGAGCCGTCGATACTACAACATCAATGGGAAAACTGGTCCTTGGTATTCTTGGAGCGGTCGCCGAGTTTGAAACTTCAATTCGGAAGGAAAGACAGCGAGAAGGCATTGAAAAAGCGAAGGCCAGAGGTGTTTACAAAGGCCGCCCAGCATCAATCGATGCAAACGAAGTCAAATCTTTGAAGCAAGCTGGTTTGGGTGCGGCGGCAATTGCTAAAGAAATGAACATCGGAAGAGCGAGCGTCTACCGATTGCTATCTACCTAATCATTTTCGTGTCCGGTATCAGGGGTATCATGAGCCATCTGTTATCCGAAACCCGCAAGTCCGATTGTCAACTTCTGCCTTAACATGACCTAGCGCCATTCCCCCAAAGCCATTTTTAGCTCGGTATCGCATCATCAATTCGTGCTTTCCATTCTCATCGACTGGAGCGATGATTGTTTTGTCATGTTCGAATGAACTAGGGTCGCGAAGTGTCGTCTTGAATTTCTCGACCAACCTAACATGACGGCCATCCCAACCAGACAGACAATGAAAACCAGCTTGTTCCTTTGCTATTTGATTGGCTTCAATTTGCGCAAGGTCATCGGGAGTGATGGTTTCGTCTGGACCAGAGCACTTAACGAGAAAGAAACCCACAAAGCCGACCGTAAGCAGACCGGAAAAAAGCCCCCCAAGGGTACCAATGGTTTCTCGCTGTCTTCGCTTTTTTGAAAATTCGTTCAATCTTGCCTCCATATCAAATTAGAGGCAAATCCGGCAGAAGCCGGGTGTTCAAAACCCTGCACTAGCGTCAGAGCGCCGCCACCTTTAGGCGAACCCTGGACATACGCGACGGCCACCCGGCCGAGATATCTCGACCGGCGCTAGTGATTTGAGGTTTTGAAGGCCTCACACTCAGGACTGACTGAATGCTCTCATTGTCTAGATGCATTGAGTTTAGGGTGCAAGAATTGGATTATTTAGCGATGGAGTATCAAATCGCGAGTCCACGTTTCAATATTGGGCCGGGGTTATCCATCGAAAAACATCAAAGGTGCTGCTCAATTCCATTCAATTTCCAGCCAATCGCCTTGCCGAGAGCATTCTCGACAATTATCTTGCTATGTATCAGTTTGGCAACAGTCAAAAAACAGATTTCGCACCTGCTAACAAACCACCGAAAAACCAGCTTTGAGCTGGTGAATAGAGCAATAATTACAGCTAAAACGACCATGGTCACATTTCGCAACCGCAAAATAGTTATCCACACCGCAATCCACATTACATATGTAGCAATTGGCTAATAGCCCTTGCTAGAATATTGAAATTTGCGTATCAAAAATTTGCTTCCGCTAAGAGTTCGAGTTTTCATTCGTTCGGCGGTAAAAGTAACAACAGCTTATCCTGCCACAGATGCGACAACGCGAATTGTTGGAAGGTAGAACTATGTCTGTTTCAAATCATGAAAAGAGCAATCGGATGGAGATAGTCATTCGAGACGAAGCTAAAATAGTTCATGAAAAAGAGAGGACCGAACGTTGGCGAATGTGGCTTCCTTATGGATTGATGACCAGTGTTGCCCTTGGTGTTTTAGCCGCGGTAGTCGAGATTTTTAGTTAGATTTGTATTCCGGTTGTGGTGGTCCGATAATAATGAATCATTGTTAAGAACTCGAGCGTGCGATCATGAATGAGACGAGGCAGTTTTTTGCAATTATAGCGCAATGCAGCTGGGATACCTGATACCGAAACGTTGCTGGTTAGCCTGATGGTTTGAGTTGCCGCACATAACAGATAGCGATGTGCTTCGCTCTACTAAAGCAATCGCTCAAATTTGGCTCGGTGCTTCGCGAGATAATTTGAATGTGGCCAGTTATTGGGCTCTTTGGGAAGTAAAATACGATCTTTCTGATCGTTAAATAGCAGGGCAATTTCTGGCGGCAATAGGTTTGAATTTTTTAGAATTCGATATTCGTCGGATAGCGATACTAGATACCGGTCGAACAACCAGTGGACAGTAGCCGACATAGCAATCCCATTTTGCACAACATCTGGACCTCCGTTAGCTACAGACCAGATATGGGCGGCTTGTGCTTCAGTATTGCCGTCTTTGTCTTTAATCCGAAAGCCAGTAAATGCACAACGACCCTGGTAAGCTTCGGTCACTAAACTTCGAAAACTGGCGTTACGGATAACGCGATTGGTAAGAAATTTGCCAACAACTCGATCTCTCTCTGAAGGTGTGTGTTGGGCTTTAGATCCATCATTGGCGTTACGAAGCTCTAGCACCAATTTTTCAACGTTTGTTGAAAGTATAGTTTTTGACATTCCTAATTGTATAATTTCCGAAAAATCAAAGTCATTTAACTCACGAGCAGATCTCCCACGTAAAAAAATGCCGACCTGTTGCTTAGGTATGCGCCTCAGAGCCTCTTCTTGATACTGACCATCAATATTCCAAGGAACGGGAGTGTCAAACTGAACAAAATCGTCAAACCTTGCGTAACTCATTCCGGGATTTACAACATCTGTTTCAATCTCTCTTATTCTTGCTGTAGCAAAATAAGCTAGATTTCCACCGTCCGCGCGTGGGCGGCGCAAAACAACCCAATCTCCCTCGCATTTTTTCAAAATCGGCAAATATCTACGTGGAAAATGATAATGTGAATATATGCTATCGTCATAGGCGGATGTCGGCTTGGTATCCAAAACTGCCTTCATAGTATCGGCCTCATAAACTTCCTTATCTAAGTCGATTTTAATGTCGAGCGCAGTTAAATTACCTCGACATGCTGAAACTCAGGATAGAACCGGTGCAATATTTTATAGCTTTCAATCGCCGCAGCGTGATCTTTTTTATCAGTTGGCTGAAATTC
This sequence comes from uncultured Sphingomonadaceae bacterium, assembly GCA_947493215.1. Classification (GTDB taxonomy): domain Bacteria; phylum Pseudomonadota; class Alphaproteobacteria; order Sphingomonadales; family Sphingomonadaceae; genus Parasphingorhabdus. Next base: position 3,534 of record CANLQE010000005.1, read on the forward strand.
AATCTTGTCTAAGATCGAAGCGCTATCTTCGGATATATATTGATCGATCATATGCTTCTCTCTGACCGATAAGATCGGAGCGGCAATTGATACAAAATCATCGTCTGAATCTGGATAAAACTCCCAGTTTGAAATGCCCGCCGGTGGGACGGTTCCCGCTTCCGTTGCGAAAATTGTGGCGGTGAACATCTTTTGTCCATCTTGATAGGTAGTTGCGAGGCACAGCCAATAAGAACATTTCTTCATTTCTGCATTGGCTTGATCACACACTAGCCTCACAGCTTCGAGTAATGCAGCCGGGAGGTCGGTTTCAGAAATAGTCTTTATGGAACTAGGAAAAAATCCACCCAACTGATCTTGAAGTTTCTTGGCTCTGAACAATCCCGGAGTGGCAAAGCCTTCTTCTTTCCATTCTGATGGGTTTTTTTCGAGTGTACGGGCATTAGCATTCATAGAAATCCGTACGACATCACCTGGAAGAGCATTTTTCAATACTGACTTGAACTCCTCCAATTGACGGTGTCGTTCTCCAGGAACAGTATAGTCGAGCCAGCAAATAAAATTCGTACTGCCTTCAAATAGAGAGAGAATAAGGTCCAATGAACCGGGGATCTCTGAACTATTCATTTGTTCACATATTGCGGTGTCAATCGGAAGGTTGCAGCGCTGGCGCTTTACGGTCTCTGCATCGAAGTCGAATGAAAACAGTTTTGAAATTCCCGTTTTTCGATAAACTAAATGCTGATCTGTCAGGTGCTTTCCACCCATCGAAATATATGCATAGCCCTTTGTTCCTCGAATAGATGTAATCCTTTGCATAAAATCAAGAAACAGCATCCGATCAATGAATTTATTAGGTCGTAACTGATAAGGTATCTCTGAACCTCTACCCATTTTTGGACTTCGCTAACGCTCGATCAAAGCACTCTTCTCCGACAATTTTGGGAGGTTGGTTTTCCTCATCAAACAGATGTTGCGAGACGGCTTTGATATCATCTTCGTCCCGAATGAATGATATCCGCTTTTGCTTGTTTCGCTTCTCGGGTACCGGTAAATTGGGTCGATATTTTTTAGCCCCTTCCTGCCCTCGCACAGACGCCCCATGGTCTTTGGCTAAATTTATAGACTTTCGAGCATCTACTTTCTTAGCCGCTTCGAAAAACTTGGTTGTTTGGTCTTCCATACCTTTCCACTTGTTGGTGAAGTTTGTGAACATTTTGAGTCCTTCGATACAAGCATCTCTTGCGGTTAAGTAGATATCTGAACCAATATCCAAATCGCGTTTTGTCGTAGAAATGGGTAGTTTATCAGCAGCATTACTGGACAAGACGATAATACCTGCAATCGCTCTAAATTGAGGATGGAAGCGCGGCAGTCCAGAACCGCCCCAGCCCGATTTCTGAGATCGATCATATAGCAGCACAATTCGATCATTGCAGACAACGGAAACGCCAGCTCTCTCCATACTTTCTTGTGGAGATTCGGCTTCATCATCGATTTCTTGATCTCTGACCAACGGCCTGAAAAAACCAACTGTAACCTTTATAGATACTCCTTCGATAATTGCTTCATAGTCAAACGGTCTGATACCTGGTTGGTCTGACCACTCCTGACTTCTAAGCGGCAAAGTGTGGGGTTCGAGTTCCTCATTGTTGACGACTATTTTGAAGCCCCGTTGCATAATATATCCAAAATTCTCAGAAATATGTTGCTTCAATTCATTGAGGAACCAATCACTTGCAAATTTATCACTAATCTCATCCTTAAGTGCATCTGCCAGGATTGAGACTCCGTGGATTTCGTCTTTACTTTCTTCCCTAATGATCGGCAGATGCCAGTCCTTGTCATTCTCAGGGTTTAACCATTCTGCCGAATAGTCTACTTGCGCAAAGCCGTCTTTATGGTTGGAAGAAACTGCGGCACGAGTAGTCATTTTGAAGATAGCTCTCTTCATTCCTATCCCGTACATGCCGATCGTAGGTAGATTGCCATCCTGAGTGATGTTTGGTCGCCCAAGCGAGAACGCATCATCGATATAGTCTTTTGGAATGCCTCCGCAGTTATCGGAAATCTCGAATTTATCTTTATCTAGTGATAACTTTGATTCGAAACCGTCAAATACAGTGTCGCTATCCAAATCATCAGGGTTCTGGCGCATTGCACCATCTACGCAATTGTCTATTAGGTCCAAAATAGCATCGACCAGCTCGATATCTCGAGTGAGCATTGAAACAAACAATCGCTTTGTTGGGCCACCAAAAACCGTATCTGTACTCATCAAGCCCTCCTCACCTTATTAACTATAAGCAGAACTACTCTGCAGCTTCAAGTTGTATGGTGCTTGATAATAATGCTTCGGATATAATTCGAAGAATTTCATATGATATTATTGGGGAAACACTGTTACCGATTTGTCTGAAACTATGCCAAATTGTCGGGTGGAATAGATGGGAATCTGGGAATCCTTGCAAGCGAGCGGCCTCGCGAACAGTAATAACTCTATCCTCAGTAGGATGGATGGGGCGAACAGATTGATATGAACCCTTTTCGCTGCCAGTACCGGCTCGCAAAGTTGGGCATAGACCATCTAATTTCAGCCGATAATGTTTGCCCACAGGGTCCGATTTTCCAGGTTCTACCTTTGCAAATCGCTCAACAACTGCTTTTGTATGCTTTGTACGCTGATCACCAGAGAAGCATCGGTCTTCTGCAATCAAGCTATTCGCATAGCTCGACAACGCGGCATTCTTTCTTATCTTTCTTTGGTCGAATCCCATCTCGTTTTTGGCTAGTTTGGAGGCCGAATTCAAACCGCAGAATGCCTCTTCAACAGTGTTTTTCACTAGCGAAGAGAGTTTAAACATATCCGCGGATAGTTGATTGCAACGTTTGTGGTCATAACCGATTACAAATGTTCTCCGCCTTCTCGTCGGGGCTCCAAAATCAGCAGCATCCAAAACCATTGGATCAAGCACAGTGTAGTCCGATACATATTCCAATGCCGAATCCAGCACCGAACGCGCGTCACGATGAAGAAGGCCTTCGACATTTTCCATCACAAAGACGGAAGGCTTCACTTCAGAGACCACTCTGAAAAAGTCCATCAATAGCGTGCGTCGAGGATCAGACACATCACGGGCGCCCATCATGCTGAAGCCTTGACAGGGAGGGCCACCAATTATCAATTGAACATCTTGACCAAAATTCTCGACTATCCAATCGCCATTGAGAGTTGCGATATCTTGCAAATTAAGTTTGGTGCTGGGGAAATTTAAATGGTGAGAAAAGGTTAGATTTGGATCGATATCAAAAGAAGCAACTACATCAAAGCCCGCTCGCTCGGCTCCTAACGCGAAACCACCAGTGCCACAAAAAAGGTCAATTGCTTTCATACTTTATCCATCGATCACGTAGAACAAGAATTCTATAGCAGGCTTGATATCAACAAGCGATCGTTAATTTCAATTTTGGCTCGATGTTCCAAACAACATAGGCATTGGCGGGTGCCAATTGATTGAGATAACCTCCGTTTCATAATGACGAATAAAAGTACTTTTATATCAAATACTTAAAGGGCATATCAAGGTTTTAAGAAATTTATCGAACCGAGAGGATGCCGCTTCTGATTTATCTTCCTTCAAAATGGCCTTCTTGTTTCTGTTAGCGGAGGAGGGATTTGAACCCCAAGCACATGGTTTATGATGCTCAAAGAACTGAGCGGTTGCTACAACCATTGCTACAGAGAGTGCTACAGGACACTTTTACAAAACATAATAAATACAATGAGTTAGAAAATTGGTCGGGACGAGAGGATTCGAACCTCCGACCCCCACACCCCCAGTGTGATGCGCTACCAGGCTGCGCTACGTCCCGACCGTCGGTGCGGCATTGCCGACCGAGCCAGCGCATATATGGTGGTCGGGCATCCTTGGCAAGTTCTTTGGCCATGCCCCGGGTTCCGTTGCTTGGGAACCACTTGATCTCCAGAAGCATGGCTCCCATCTACTGGGGAGCGTTTTAGGGCGCGCTCGGCTGGATTGCTTTCGTATAGCTAATAGATTGCTTTCAACGGGGGTGCATGATAGGCGCGCGCAGCATTAATGTCCGATATTTTGGGCTTGCAATAATGACGGTCAAAGGGCCCGGGAATCGGGCCGTTACATTGGGGATATGAAATGACTTCACTTTTGATCACGGCGCAGGCAGCTTCCGGCGGAGCAGGCGGATTTCTGATTTCGATCATGCCGCTGGTTCTGATATTTGCCGTGTTCTATTTCCTGCTAATCCGTCCACAGCAAAAGAAGATGAAAGAGCATCAGGGCAAAATTGCTGCTGTACAGAAAAACGACGAAGTTGTGACCGGCGGCGGTCTGGTTGGCAAGGCGATGAAAGTCGATGATGAATATGTCGAGGTAGAAATTGCTAAGGGCATTCGCGTGAAAGCGGTTAAGGCTACGTTGTCTGAAGTCATGCCACGCGGTAGCGGCAAACCAGCCAACGATTGAACCTGTTTAGGGAACGGATAGTTTTACGATGTTAGATTTCCCGCGCTGGAAAGTCATTTCCATATCTTTGTTACTGGCTTTCGGCGTTTTGATGTCGCTTCCCAGCCTGTTTTTTGGCGAAAGCCATAAATATTGGCCAACATTCCTACCAGATGAGACAATCAATCTAGGCCTTGATCTGTCGGGCGGCAGCCATATTCTGTTGGAAGCCGATCCAGCCGATGTTGGGGAAACGCGGCTGCAAACAATGGAAGAGTCGGTGCGTGCCGAAATGCGCCGTGCCGATCCGCGTATCAATATCGGCGATATTTCTCGTAAAGATGGCATGCTGTCTTTCATGGTCCGCGATTCCACGCAGGTGGATGCGGCGCGCGAAGCTTTATTGCCCTTAACCACTGGCGCTGGGCTAACCGGTCAGCGGGATTGGGATATCGAAGTTCGTGATGACACGCGCTTCGTTGTCACACCGACATCGGCAGGCCTCGAAAATGCCGTTGATAATGCAATGGATACGGCGACCGATGTTATCCGGCGGCGTATCGATGAAATGGGCACGCGCGAGCCTACTATCATCCGGCAAGGCGACACGCGGATCGTGGTTCAGGTTCCTGGTCTGGAAGACCCAGAGGCTCTGAAGGAACTGCTGGGCAAGACTGCTAAGCTGGACTTCAAGCTCGTTGATTTTGAGGCAGACCCAAATGCTGTTGCTGAGGGACGTCCGCCGGTCGGTAGCCAGATATTCCCATATCCGGATAATCCTGCAGGATTGCCGAATATTGCGGTGAAGCGTCTCGGCGGTATTTCCGGCGATAAGTTGACCGATGCCGCGCAAGGCTTTGCTCCAGAGACCAACGCACCGGTCGTCAACATTACCTTCGATACAGAAGGCGGTGCGAAATTCGCTCGCCTCACCCAGAATAATGTTGGCAGACCGTTCGCGATTATTTTGGATGGTGAAGTTTTATCCGCACCCAATATTAACGAGCCAATCCTTGGCGGCTCCGCCCAGATTTCTGGTAATTTTACTGTTGAGGGGGCAAATCAGCTGTCCATCGCTTTGCGCTCCGGCGCCTTGCCCGTGGAATTGCAGGTGGTCGAAGAACGGACTGTTGGCCCTGATCTTGGCGCAGACTCCATTCGCAAGGGCATGATAGCTGCGATCATCGGTACATCTGCGGTGCTGGCCTTCATGGTCGTCACTTATGGACGTTTTGGCTTTTATGCGAATTTTGCTCTGACACTAAACTTGTTTTTGATCCTTGGCGTGATGGCGATTTTCAATGCAACGCTGACGCTGCCGGGTATCGCTGGCTTCATTTTGACGGTCGGTTCGGCGGTCGACGCGAATGTGCTGATCAATGAACGAATACGCGAGGAACGAAGGCGCGGCAGACGTGTGGTACAGGCCGTGGAAGTTGGCTATAAAGAAGCCTCTCGCGCCATTTTCGATGCGAATATCACGAACGTTATCGCTGGCTTGCTTTTGTTTATATTCGGTTCCGGTCCGGTTCGCGGGTTTGCCGTTGTCCTGATCATCGGGATTATCACATCGGTCTTTACAGCCGTGGTGGTAACACGAATGTTGGTTGCGCTATGGTTGCGCCGCACCCGCCCACAAGAGCTGGTCATATAGGAGGGAATGGCAATGAAACTTCTCAAACTCGTTCCCGACGACACCAATATCGCTTTTCTCAAATGGCGGAATATTGCGGTCGCCATTAGCATTTTGATGATCATTGGTTCAATGGCATTGGTCGCACAGCGCGGATTGAATTTTGGTGTCGATTTCGTCGGTGGTCAGATGATCCGTACAACGTTTACCCAAACTACCGATGCACCGATTACGGAATTGCGCGAAAAAGTCGGAGCGCTTGGTTATGGTGATCCAACCATCCAGCGCTTTGGCCAGCCTAATGAGGTCTCTATCCGCATGAAGCTGCCTACTGGTGCTGATCAGGAACCGGAATTGGCTAATACGATGGCGGACCAGATTACGGGCATGTTGAAGACCGAATATCCTGATGTCCGCATTGACGGCGTGGATTCTGTCTCTGGCAAGGTTTCTGAGGAGCTGTTGTCCAAAGGTGTCTGGTCTTTGGTTGGCGCGATGCTGGCGATTACGCTCTATATCTGGATTAGATTTGAGTGGCAGTTCGGAGCCGGTGCACTGTTTGCCTTATTCCACGATGTCGCGCTGACCTTCGGGTTTTTCGCGCTGACTCAACTTGAGTTTAACCTCAATATTGTGGCGGCTTTGCTTACGATTATCGGCTATTCGCTGAACGATACGATTGTGGTTTATGACCGGATCAGAGAAAATCTGAAGAAATATCGCAAGATGGATATTGTCGCGCTACTCGATCTTTCAGTGAACGAGACACTGGCGCGGACGGTGATGACCAGCTTGACCATGTTGGTCGCTTTGGTTGCCCTGATCATTTGGGGGCCGGACGTGATCTTTGGTTTCGCGGCTGCGATGTTCCTTGGTGTCTTGATCGGTACTTATTCATCGGTCTATATGGCTGCGCCGATATTGATCTGGTTGAAAGTCGGCCCAGACAGCTTCATCCCTCCCGAGACGGCAGGCGGTAAGGCTGAGAGAGTTGGCGGCCCTGAAGAAGTCGGTTGATTGTTGACGATTGATGGTTGAGCTGCGCCGCGATGTTGATTTTGAGGGGCCGGTGGTCACAGGCTTTACGCCCAATGGCTTTAAGGTTGGTCCCGACCGGTTTGACGATGGCTTGCTGCTGTCGCCGGAACAGGCGCAGTCTTGGGATGCGCCAGCACGCGATGATCTGAATCTGGCCGACATTATTGCTGCCCTTAACTTGTCTCCGGCGCCTGAATTTTTGCTCTTTGGGAGCGGCACGAAAATGGAGCAACCGCCGGCAGCTTTTCGCCGTGCGGCGGATGTAGCGAAGCTGGGTATCGAAGTTATGGATAGCCGCGCTGCAGCCCGTGCTTGGGGCGTGTTGCGGGCAGAAGAGCGTTGGGTTATTGGCGCGTTTATGCCGCTGCGTTAATTAGCGCTGCGTAACCTCGGCGAACAGCTTTACCAAGACATCGCCATTATTTTTCCAGCTGAAATGATTGACGGTTGCGCGCACGTTGTCCTGTGTTTGCGGGCTTGCTAAGATCGCCTTGATAGCTTCAACAATTGCTACACTGTTTTGTTCGACAATCCTGCCGGCAATATCGGAGCGCACCAGTTCCCGGGCGCCACCCGCTTCGCTGATGATAATCGGCGTGCCACAGGACAGCGCCTCTACCCATGCGTTTGCAAGCCCTTCGGATTTGGACGGCAGGATGGAAATATCTGCCGCAGCGACGAGTTTGGGCAGTTCATCATGTGGGACATTGCCCAAAAAGCGGACGCGACCTTCCACGCCTAATTTGGTGGCCAGTGCCCGGTAGGTTTTTTCTTCTTCGCCTATCCCGGCCAGTATCAGTGTCGCGTCCGGGAAGGATGTCATGGCTTCGATTACCAAAGCCTGATTCTTGCGCTTGATAAGAGCGCCGACACAAATGAATAGCGGCCCGTTGACGTCCAGCTCGCCTTTGGCTGCATGACGATCAACGGGCGCGAATTTCTCTTGATCAAGGCCGGTATAATGGACCGTGATTTTAGCACCGTCCATGCCCAGCTCTTGCATATCCTGTTTCAAGGCTTTCGATACCGCTAACAGGCCTGACGCTTTTTCAGCAGCGGATAACATTTGCGACAAACATCTGGGATCGCTTCCCCAATGATGAATGTCGGCGCCACGGGCTTTGATTGTGAATGGGATATTCAGCGCTGCTGATAACTGCATTGCGGCCGGGCCGTCGGGATAGAAAAACTCCGCATCAATCAGATCAAACGGTTTTTCACCATGGAGTTTTTCAATAAGTGGCAGGACGGCCGCTGCGATCCGTTTCGGGTTTTTGGCGCCGCCTATTTTGGGAATGAGCGTAAACCGTGGCCGGTGGACATTTAGCCCGCGCCATTGCTCATGATCGGGCAAGGCGGTTAACGGGCGATAGCGAGCCAGATTTCTGAAAGGCGGTGGCGGAATCCCGATGGGATTGACGACCGTCACATCGGCTTCTGACCTGTTTGCCAATTCCTTCGTTTGCCGCTCGACAAATATACCAAAATTCGGGGCTGCCGCATTGGGAAACAATGTTGAGAGCGTCAATATATGGAGCGGACGGTTCATGGGGAGAGCCTTAGCGCAAAGCCCTTAAAGTGCTCTTACCAACCGCACCGCAACGCCAATCCATTCGGGATCTTTAACCACCTGTTGCCGGGCGCCGCTGCCTAGTGGCAAAATTTGTATCATGTCGCCCTCTCGCCCGATCAGGCGGCCGAATAGGAAGCGCCCTGCGGGACGGGGCACCAATATATCGCGATTGAGCGCGGAATGAAACTGACTGGGCGATCGGCGGGACAGCCAGACATCATCCCCAGATCGATAATCGCCAATGCTGCTCTTCACGCGCAAGGCCACCATATCTGTCTCTATCGTTGGTTGAGAAATGCTTTCGGTTTTTTTGAGTGCATGTGCCCCTTTATGGTCCAGTATCGCCGCCACCGGCAATTCATCCTGATCAGGCAAGGCGAGCAATTCCGCGCTATCGACGGCCAGTGCATCGGCTATCCGGTTGAGCCAGTCGAGTGACAATGTGCGCATTCCGGTTTCCAGTCGACCGATGGTTTGGGCTGTGGTTGGCGGATCACAGCGTTTCGCGACATCATCTAGCGTTAGTCCCTTGGCCTTACGGACGTCTCTTATACGGCTAATCATCACTATCCCCAACCTATATGGTTTTTTTTCCTACATATTTGCCAAAATGGCAAGGGGGATTCGGATCAATTGAAACGGAGATCGATATGCCCTCCACCGGAACAGACAAATTTTCAGACCCGCGTATGTTAGTGGAACGACCACTCCCCCGAGATGGCAGGGATCGAACAAAGGGCCGAACCAAAAAGCGCCCAGCGCGTAGCGTGACAGTCAACATTTCGGAATCCCCGCTAGGCTGGCTCCATGCGCGCGGGCATTTGACGGATCGCCAGTTTGATAGCGGAGAGAAATTGCGGGCGGATTGGGAGCGGGCCAATCTCGCGCCGAATGTCACGATGAGCTGGGACAGCATGCCGCCGACCGGTGGACGGCGTGCGGCGCCAAAGATGCTCAACGCCACCGAGGTGCAGATCGCCGCCAAGCAGCGTTTCGACAATGCTATGGTGCATCTGGGCAGTGATCTATCCGATATTACCTGGCGGATTATTTGTGCAGGCGAGGGCGTTCCCGCCGCCGAAAAAAATCTCGGTTGGCCTGCGCGATCCGGGAAACTGGTTTTGAAAATCGCTTTGGACAGGCTTGGTGATTTTTACCGATTGCCGGGCGAAGTCTAAGGTTTCTTTTAATGGCAATGAAAAATCAAATCCGGTTGATTGCATGGGGCTATAAGTTAAGGTGATTTCCCAATTCATCGATCAGGAAATACGCCCCCATGAAAACGCGTGCTGCAGTTGCTTTTGAAGCCAAAAAGCCTTTGGAGATTGTTGAACTAGATCTGGAAGGCCCGAAAGCCGGTGAGGTGCTGGTCGAGATCATGGCAACCGGTATCTGCCACACAGATGCCTACACGTTGGACGGCCTCGACAGCGAGGGCAAGTTTCCAAGCGTTTTGGGCCATGAAGGGGCCGGGATTGTTCGTGAGGTTGGTGCGGGAGTTACGTCTGTAGCACCCGATGACCATGTGATCCCGCTTTACACGCCGGAATGCCGGCAGTGTAAATCCTGTCTGTCGGGTAAAACCAATTTGTGCACCGCAATCCGGTCAACCCAAGGGCAGGGTCTAATGCCGGACGGGACCAGCCGTATGTCCTTCAAGGGTGAGGCAATTTATCATTATATGGGTTGCTCCACTTTCTCCAATTTCATCGTGCTGCCGGAAATTGCGGTCGCGAAAATCCGTACTGATGCGCCGTTTGACAAAAGTTGCTACATCGGATGCGGCGTTACAACGGGCGTTGGCGCAGTTACCAATACGGCTAAGGTTGAACCGGGTGCCAATGTCATCGTTTTCGGTCTGGGCGGCATCGGGCTGAACGTCATTCAGGGCGCACGCATGGTCGGAGCGGACAAGATTATTGGTGTGGATCTAAACGATGACAAGGAAGCATGGGGCCGTAAGTTTGGCATGACCCATTTTGTTAATCCGGCGAAGATTGATGGGGATGTGGTGGAGCATCTGGTCGCCCTGACCGATGGGGGTGCAGACTATACATTCGATTGCACCGGCAACACCGATGTGATGCGCCAAGCTCTTGAATCCTGCCATCGCGGTTGGGGCGAAAGCATAATCATTGGTGTTGCGGAAGCGGGCAAGGAAATCGTCACGCGCCCGTTTCAATTGGTCACTGGTCGCGTCTGGAAAGGCACAGCCTTTGGCGGTGCACGCGGCCGGACCGATGTGCCGAAAATTGTAGATTGGTATGTGAACGGCAAGATCGAGATTGACCCGATGATCACGCATACGCTGACACTAGAAGAAATTAACAAGGGTTTTGATTTGATGCATGCCGGAGAGAGTATCCGCAGCGTCGTGGTTTTCTAGAAATTCAAAAAAGGAGAATATAATGTACAGTCATATCATGGTGGGCGCGAACGACATGGAAGCGTCAAAGAAATTCTACGACGCAACGCTGGGCGCGATGGGATATCCTGCCGGCACACCCGATGATAAAGGCCGGGTTTTCTGGTTCACCGATACCGGTATTTTTTCGATCACACCGCCCATTGATGGCGATCCCGCAACTTGCGGCAATGGCAGCACCGTTGGTTTTGCAGCAAAAGACCCGGCAACCGCGGATGCTTGGCATGCAGCTGGTATCGCTAATGGCGGAACCACGCTGGAAGACCCCCCTGGCGTTCGCGAAGGCGGTCTTGGTAAACTCTACCTGGCTTATCTGCGCGATCCTTCTGGCAATAAGCTTTGCGCTCTGCATCAGATGGGTTGATTTCCGCACACATGGAAACGCTATCAACCAATAAGGCGTTTGGCGGAGTGCAGGGGGTTTATTCCCATGTCTCCGCCGAAACCAAAACGGGTATGACTTTTGCAGTCTTTGTGCCGGATCATCAGGACGGCGCTATGCTGCCTGTCCTATGGTATCTGTCCGGCCTAACCTGCACGCATGCCAATGTTATGGACAAAGGCGAATATCGCCAGCTGGCCAGTGAACTTGGGTTGATCATAATCTGCCCAGATACATCTCCGCGCGGTGACGACATCCCGAACGATGATGGATATGATATGGGGCAGGGCGCTGGCTTTTATGTGGATGCTACAGAACGGCCTTGGTCATCCAACTTCCGTATGCGCAGCTATATTGAGCAGGAACTTCCTTCGCTCATCGCGCAAGCCTTTCCAGCGGATATGCAACGGCAAGGGATATTTGGTCATAGCATGGGCGGCCATGGTGCGCTGACTATTGCGTTACGCAATACAGAGCGTTTCAAAAGCGTGTCGGCTTTTGCGCCGATTGTCTCTCCACTGCAATGTCAGTGGGGCCATAAGGCGCTGGGCGGATATCTCGGTGCCGACCAGACTGCTTGGCGGACCTATGATGCCTGTGCGCTTATCGAAGACGGCGCTCATATTTCTGATATTCTTGTGGACCAAGGTACAGCAGATCAGTTTCTCGAAGAACAGCTCAAACCAAATTTGCTAGTGGAAGCCTGCGAGCGGGCCGCTATCCCTCTGACGCTCAATATGCGCGAAGGATATGACCATAGCTATTTCACCATCTCGACTTTCATGGACGATCATTTGCGCTGGCATGCGGAGCGGCTCTGATGTGGAGTGATACACCAGAAATAACGCAGATGCGCGAAGCAGTTCGGGCGTTATGTAGTGATTTCCCGGGCAGCTATTGGCGGGAGAAAGATCGCGCACGCGCCTATCCCGAGGAGTTTGTTGATGCTCTGACTAAAGCTGGTTTTCTCGCCGCACTAATCCCGGAAGAATATGGTGGCAGTGGCTTAGGTCTATCAGCTGCTGCGGCGATTCTTGAGGAAATTCACAGTAGCGGATGCAACGCCAGCGCTTGCCATGCGCAAATGTATATCATGGGCACTATTCTTCGCGATGGTAGCGATGCACAGAAGCAAGAATATCTGCCCAAGATAGCTACGGGCGAATTGCGCTTGCAGGCTTTTGGCGTCACCGAGCCGGGGAGCGGGACCAATACACTAGGCCTTAAAACTACCGCTGTTCGTGACGGTGATGATTATGTCATCAACGGTCAGAAAGTTTGGACGAGCCGGGCAGAATATAGCGATCTGATGGTCTTGCTGGCCCGCACCATGCCACAAGACCAGGTCCAAAAGCGCACGGACGGGTTGTCGGTATTTATCGTTGATATGCGGAAGGCAGTTGGTAATGGCCTCACCATCAAACCCATTCGCACGATGATCAATCACAGCACAACGGAGGTTTATTTCGACGACCTGCGCGTGCCAGCGATGAACATCATCGGGGAAGAGGGCAAAGGGTTGCGCTATATCCTCAACGGCATGAATGCAGAGCGAGTGCTGATTGCCGCCGAATGTATCGGCGATGCACGCTGGTTCACTGCGAAAGCATCGCGTTATGCCAGTGAACGGGAAGTGTTTGATCGACCCATAGGCCAAAATCAGGGTGTCCAATTCCCAATCGCACGCAGCTTTGCGCAAACCGAAGCCGCTGACCTGATGGTGCGCAAGGCTGCCGCCATGTTCGATGCCGGCGAAACTATGGCAGCGGAAGCGAATATGGCAAAAATGCTCGCTTCCGAGGCATCATGGGCAGCTGGTGAGGCTTGTATGCAGACCCATGGCGGATTTGCCTTTGCCGAGGATTATGACATCGAACGCAAATGGCGGGAAACCCGGCTCTATCAAATTGCACCAATCTCAACAAACCTGATCCTATCCTATCTGGCGGAGCATGTTCTGAAGTTGCCACGCTCTTACTAATCTCGGTCTTTTCGGGACTGGCCAAATCACCGATTTTCCTATATTTGTCATCAACCCCAACATCCCTTGGGGATCTAAACAGATATGGAGACCTTGATGAAAACTCTTAGGGTAAAGCTTGCAGTTCCGGCCATCGCCGCCGTGATGATGCTTACGGCATGTGGAGAAAGTGGCGGATCAGAAGCCGCTTCTGAAGCCTCGAGTGAAGCTGCGAGCGCACAATCACCGGATGGGATGACGGTCAAGGAGCAGATTGAAACGCGTCAGGCGCAGCTTGAAAAAGTTGGGGAGTCGTTCAAAGCGATTGTCGACCAACTGAAAGCAGATAGCCCGGACATCGCTATTATTCAGGAAGCAGCAGCTGTGGTTCCAGAAGCGACCCAGGGCATGGCCGACTGGTTCCCCGAAGGTAGTGGTCCTGAGTCCGGTATCGAAACAGATGCGCTCCCTGCTATCTGGGAAAATATGACTGACTTTCAAGAGAAGGTCGTCAACATGCAGGAAGCTGCGGGGAAGCTGAATACAGCGGCGCAGGGCGGTGACATGGCCGCCATTGGTGAGGCCTTTAAGAACACTGGTGGCACCTGCAAAGCTTGCCATGATGATTATCGTCTTGACGACTAGCCGACAATGACTGGCGGACAATGACCGACCACAAGGCGCAGACTATTATATGGGACTGGACGATCCGCCTTTTTCACTGGCTGATCGTCCTTCTCATTCCGCTGCTCTGGTGGACCGCCGAAGAGGGCATGATGGACTGGCACAGGCGATTGGGCCTAACTATGTTCGCGCTCATTCTATTCCGGCTGATTTGGGGCGTGGTCGGGACATGGACAGCCCGGTTTTTACCAATGATACGGCAACTAGGATCGCTCACCGGCTATGTCCGTGATTTACTTGCTCGCAAGCACAGACCCTCTTTTGGGCATAGTCCAATCGGCACATTAAGCGTTTTCGCACTGTTGGGCGCTCTCTCGATCCAAGTGGGAACCGGCCTTTTCTCTGTCGATGTGGACGGCCTAGAATCAGGCCCGCTGGCAATCCTGATCTCTTTTAAAACAGGCCGCGATTTGGCGGATATTCATGAGTTAAATTTCGATGTGTTGACGATATTGATTGCGCTGCACATTGCCGCGATTGCCTTTTACCACTTTGTTCTCAAAGCAAATCTTGTTCGCCCGATGGTAACTGGCCGCCGTTCCGATGTCCGAGCTTCATCGGATATCAGCGTGCGCCCCATTCCGCTTCTCTCTAGTGTAATCATTACCGCCATTTGCTTGTACGCCGTCATTAACGTTGGTTAGCTGAGATCAAGGCCCGGGGTTCCAGTCCAGTTTTTCGATGATATCTTCAGATCTATTTGCTAGTCTCAGTGCGTTGGACCAAGGGGGAACGGGATGGGACAAAATATCATTGGCTTGCTGAACCCGCTGCTCGCGGCGATATTCAGCGGGGCCTTTTTCTTTCTCTGGTTTATACAAAAAAAGAATCGTTACATCTTGGCGGTGTCCGGCGGATATCTCTCATTCGCATGCGGTATGTTCGTGTCCAATGTAGCTATTGAAGCTGATGAAACGCTGCATGTGCTGGGCACCCATATTTTCTATTCGATAGCTTGCATATCACTGGTCTGGTCTGTCCTTTGCAGGGCAGAGCAACCAGCTTATTTATGGCTAACATTGTTGCTCGCTATTGCAGCTGCGCCGCTATTAGTCTGGATTCACGGGAATAGTGAATTGGCCAACATCCGGATCATAATCGCCAATGCCGTATATTCGGCGATCCTGTTTGTGGGTGCGTGGGGCCTGTGGAAAAATCGGCACAATCATCGGCTGGACTTTTTGTTGTTCATTATGTTCGCACTCATGGCATCACAGTTTCTGATCAGACCTGCGGCCGTTTTGGCGCTCGAGGGGAATTTGCCAAATAAAGAATATATCGATTCAATCTACTACTCGACGTTGAATGTGACCATGGCCATGTTGTCATTAATGCTCGCGCTATCACTGCTCGCTGTTTGTATCCTTGACTATATCAACGGCACTCTAAAGCGTAGAACCAGATCGGGAGTCAGAACAGAGGATGTCTCGGATGAAGAGAAGGCTAGCAGACTGAAACAAGTCATGGAGACCGGCATCCATAGGCGGCCGGATTTATCAATCAGCATGCTTGCTGAGGCTACTGAGATTCAGGAATATCAACTAGGTAGACTGATAAACCAAGCCATGGGATATAGAAATTTTCGTGAATTTCTGAATTCCTACCGATTGAAAGAAGTGCAGTCAGCTTTGTCCAGCCCGGCTCTTGATTACGCATCTATAACCACGATAGCATTTGATTCCGGGTTTAACTCTATTCCGTCTTTTAACCGTGTCTTCAAGACAGAGCTTGGCATGGCGCCGTCCCAATATCGCAATGAGCAGATTGCAAAACGAAAGATTGAACGGAGAGGTGAAAACACTTCTCATTTTCCCAAATAAGTAAAATTCCGGAATTTGAGAAGACACTGCATCTTTTTTGTTACTAAGCTTTCCATTGAACGATCATGGCGGTTATCAAGGAGTTGCTGTGCGCAACGACGCAGATCATATAATAGAGTTACAGCAAGATTTGGACAAGTGTCTGCGCGCGGCTGACAAACTCGAAGAGTATCTGGCGGCCGCTAAAATCGCAGAAGCTCAAGACGCGCTAAAAGCGCTTATGCCAATGGCTTCTAATGAGAATGAATTGGGCACTCGCTGCATCTAAGCAATTGATAGAAGGCCAATGTGGCGCGCTACAGGTTTGGAAGTCACTAGAGTTCCGTCAATCCAAAACCTACTTCAGTAACCCAAGGCCTGACCATCTTTCCGCATCTCGGTAGCGCCGTGATAAACACCGGTTTCCGTATTACGGACGATCGCTTGATAGCCACCAAACATCGCACCATTGCTTACGACCTTCACTTTGTGACCCATAGCGTTGAGTCTATCAATGGTCTCTTGGGAAATACCCGGCTCGACGTTTAGCGTCCCCAATAAGTCTGCGCCGGTTCCAGCCAAATCCTGCGTCGGTTGCCGCCCACCGTCATGATTTAATCGCGCGGCGTCACCTGCTTCCTGCAAGTTCATACCATAGTCCACCATATTGATCATCACTTGCACATGCCCTTGTGGCTGCATACCGCCACCCATCAGGCCAAAGGACATATAGGGTTTTCCATCTTTCTTCATAAAGGCTGGAATGATGGTCTGGAAAGGGCGCTTACCCGGCGCATAAACATTCGGATGCTGCGGATCGAGAGAGTAAAGCTCCCCGCGGTCCTGGAACATGAAACCCAGTCCATCAGCAACCAGACCGCTGCCCATGCCGCGATAATTGGATTGGATGAGCGAGACCATCATGCCATCTTTGTCGGCTACGGTGAGATAGGTTGTATCACCCTCGCCTTCCAATTTGGGTTCGCCGGGACCGAATTCTGGCGACGCCTTGGTTGGATCAATCAGCGCAAAGCGTTCTTTGCCATAAACGTCACTGAGCAACCAATCGAGCGGCGCCGGAGACATATCTGGATCGGCATAGAAACGGGCGACATCCTCAAAGGCAAGCCGCTTAGCTTCGGTGATGTAATGCAGCACCTCTGCGCTTCCGCGCGGATATTGCGCGAGATCGATATTCTTAAGAATATTGGCCATTTGCAGCGCGGCGAAGCCTTGGCTGTTCGGTGGAAGTTCACATAATTCATAGCCCTTGCGATAGGTCACGCAACCCGGCTCAACCCATTTGCTGTCATGGGCGACAAAATCTTCATAACGCAAGTTACCGCCAATCCGTTTGAAATAGGTGTCCATAGTTCGTGCAATTTCGCCTTTGTAAAACGCATCGCGGCCGCCTGCGGCAATTTTGCTCAATGTGCTGGCAAGATCAGGGTTTTTGAAAATCTCGCCTTCCTTGGGCGCGCCATTAGCGAAATAGGTTGCCCGCGCATTGTCAAATGCGCGGATCATTTCGAGATTTTCTTCAAAGCGAATGAGATTGCGGCCATAATAATAGCCAATGACCGGCGCAATCGGATGGCCTTCCTTGGCATAATTAATGGTTGGCGCCAGAATATCAGCCATGCTCAATTTGCCAAACCGTTCGTGCATTTCAAACCAACCATCGACGGTTCCCGGCACGGTGACCGGCATCGGACCGAAAGGCGGGATAGTTTTGCTGCCATCCAGCTGTTTGATAAACTGTTTATAGGATGTGCCCATGGGACTTTTGCCCGACCCGTTCAGCCCATAGAGCTTTTGGGTTTTGGGATCCCAGATGATCGCAAATAGGTCTCCGCCAATACCATTGCCGGTTGGTTCCATAAGGCCAAGTGCTGCGTTGGCTGCAATCGCTGCATCAACTGCCGTGCCGCCTTTTTTCAGGATATCGATGGCAATCTGGCTGGCGAGCGGATGGGCGGTCGCCGCCATGCCGTTGGCAGCATAGACTGGGCTGCGTGACCATGGCTCCCCGACAGGTCGTCCGCCGCCACCAATTTCCAGCGCTGGTTTTGCGGCTTTCGCGTCAGTTGGCTGTGCGGACGCAGGAGCGATCAAGAGCATCGAAGCAAGCAAGGCTGGGAAGATAGTTTTACACATAAGACGATCCCTTAGACTGGCGCTCTGCGTCCTATGCAGGGCGGAGATTGAGGCAGCACTCTACCCACTCTGTATGAGGTATCAACATGCTTCGTTCATTCTATGATAAGTTTTGATCAAGACAGCGCAACAATCACAAAGCTTGACTTCATCGCGAATAGCCCTATGTTGCATTGCAGCAAAGGCAGATACTGTCTGGCGAAAGTTCTGCGTGAGAGATAAAATGTTATCTCGAACCTATCGCCTTCATTGCTTCTCATTTTCCGGCAGCCTGATCACGCGGGTCGTCTTAACCGACGGCGAACGCGCGCATGAGTTTTTCTCGTGCTGCGCCCACTGGCTGCTTATTTTAAGGTATTATTTTTGACCAAATTTTCTGATTTCGCTCTGGCGGAACCAATCCAAAAACGTGTAGCCGATGGCGGCTATACCACTCCATCTCCCATTCAGCAGCAGGCGATCCCGCCAGCACTGGAAGGCAAAGACATATTGGGCATCGCCCAAACAGGCACCGGCAAGACCGCTGCTTTCTCGCTTCCCTCTATCCACCACCTGCTGAACAACAAGAAACGCGCCGGACGTTTTGAATGCCGGATGTTGGTACTGGCACCGACCCGCGAGCTCGCACGGCAGATTGCCGACAGCATGACCGGTTATTCCAAAGGCCTTGGCATGTTCGTGACCTCCGCTTTTGGCGGCGTTCCGATCAACAAACAGAAACGCGTACTGGAACGTGGTGTCGATGTTCTCGTTGCCACACCGGGGCGCTTGCTTGATTTGATCGACCGGCGCTTTCTGACGCTCGACAAAGTCGAAATTCTTGTGCTCGACGAAGCCGATCAAATGCTGGATCTGGGTTTCATCGTGCCGCTCAAGAAAATTGTTCCGATGCTGCCCCGGCAGCGCCAGAGCCTGTTTTTCTCGGCGACCATGCCCAAGACTATTTCGCAGCTGGCTGACCAATTTCTGACCAATCCCGTGCAGGTTTCGGTTGCACCGCAATCAACGACCGCAGAGCGGGTGGACCAGAAAGTCACCTATATTAATCAGGATGACAAACAGCGTCTGTTGAAAGATTTCATCAACAAGGAAAATCCTGATCATATGCTGGTCTTTACTCAGACCAAACATGGCGCGGATAAGGTTGTGAAAAATCTCATGGCGGTCGGTATCCATTCGGCAGCCATTCACGGTAATAAAAGCCAGCCACAGCGTGAACGCGCTTTGGGTGACTTTAAAAAGGGCAAGATCAACATACTTGTCGCTACCGATATTGCGGCGCGCGGGATTGATGTCGATGGCATCACCCATGTCATCAATTTTGACATGCCCAATGTGTCCGAGCAATATGTCCACCGTATCGGCCGGACCGCACGGGCAGGGGCCTCAGGCATTTCCTACTCACTGGTTGCTCCGGATGAGCGCCAGTTCCTCCGCGATGTCGTGAAGCTAACCGGCGTGAAACCCGAAGTAATCGCGCTGCCAGAAGGCTATGACGAGCCCATGCGGGAAGAAGTGCCAGCGCGTATCTATGGCCAGAAGCCTAAGAAATTCGGTGCCAAGCCAACACGCAGTGGTGGACCCAAGAACAAGCATAGCTCCCGCAAAGGTCGTCCAGGCGGCGGCAGTGGTCGCGGTGGTCCGGGTTCTTCCGCTAAGGGAGACGGCCCGAAACATTGGAACAACGGCGCAAAATCATTCAAGCGTCGTCAGACCCGTAAAGCGGACGCTTAATCGCTGCGCAAAGCCTTGGTGTCTGACAGATGGGAAATTTCCTCATCGGTCAGACCCAACCAATTTTGAAGCGCGGTGACATTATGTTCGCCGCGTTTCGCCGTTTTGGCATTGCTATCGATGCCGCTTTTTGATTTTGAAAAGCGATAGGGCGACTGAACGGTTCTGCGCGCATTGCCTGCATCGTCGGTCACATCCACGATGGTGCCGAGCGATTTGATACTCGGCTGCTCATAGACATCGGGGCCAAAGGGATGCACTTCTCCCCATGCCAGGTTAAGCCGGTCTAGGGTCGCAGTAAGGGCGTCGAAGCTGTCATGTGATTGGATATGCTGTTCCATAGCCTCATGGCGCAGCCTTACTTTCGTGTTTATATCCGCACCTTGCGGCGTAGGATCGGCCAATCCATCCTTGGTCGAGAACATGATCCACAACCATTTCATATCACCGACAATCAGAATTTGGCGATCTTCGGGCGCCTCCCAAACCAGAGTTTCCGGCGGTTTCGGCCAGATATCATCTAGCGAGAAATGGGCGTAATCATCGGCCGAATGCAAGACATTGAGCATCGCGAGATCGATATGTTGCCCTTCGCCCGTTTGATCTAGTGTGCGCAAAGCGGAGAGGATCGCGACGATGCCATGCAGGGAGCTATAGCTGTCCGCCATGGCAAACTGGATATCAGTCGGATGACCGCCGCTCATCTGGGCTTGCCGGGCAATCAAACCGGTCTCTGCATGCAGGACCGGCGCATAGGCGGCTTTTTCCCTTTCCGGCCCGTTCTGACCATAGCCGGAGATGGAAAGCATCACGAGCCGCGGATTGACCTTGGAGAGATCATCCCAGCCGATGCCAAATTTGTCCATGATGCCCGGACGGAAATTTTCAACAACGATATCGGCCTCTGCGGCCAGTTTTCGGACCAGCTCTGGCGCGCCTTCGGCTTTCAGATCAAGGCAGATATTCTGTTTGCCGATATTAAGCTGCAGATAATTGCCGCTAACTCCGCTCTCTCGCTTGGCCAATTTGCGCGTGACATCGCCTTCCGGCGGCTCGACCTTCAACACCTCTGCACCCAGATCGGACAGCATCCGGGTGGCATAGGGACCGGCCACTACGCGCGAAAAATCCAGGACTTTCAGCCCTCCTAGCGGGAAATTTGCCATAATTGCCTGACGTTAGAGTTTCATCTGCTGTTTCATGGTCTTCTCCGTAGTCGCGCCATAGGGCGGAAGGAAACCAGCAATTTTGGCAATGTTCACTTTCGGCTGACGGTAAACAGCCTTGGCGTGACTAAACTCCTTGAAGCCATCGGGTCCGGTATAAGCACCCATGCCAGAAGGACCGACACCACCGAAAGGCAGGTCATGCTGCGCGATGTGGAAAATCACATCGTTGACCGTTACGCCGCCGGAAATCGTGCGATCGAGAAGCTTGCGCTTGTCGGATTCCGTCTCGCCGAAATAATAGAGGCCCAGTGGACGGTCGTGATCATTTACATAATCGACCACTTCATCAAGATTGCGATAGGTTTTCACGGGTAGCACCGGGCCGAAAATTTCTTCCTGCATAACACGCATGTCATCATTAACATTTTGCAGTACTGTCAGAGGCATTTTGTTGCTGTTGGTGTTCGAGAAATCCTCGTCACCTGGATTAACCACCGTCTGCTTTGCGCCTTTGGCAACTGCGTCGTCGATCAGGCCTTGCAGGCGCTCTTTATGCCGTCCGTTGATCACCGAAGTATAATCGTCATTTGAGATCATCGTGGGATATTGTTCTGCGACATTGGAAGCAATGCCTTCGACAACCGCGTCTTCTTTATCTGCCGGTACCATCAAATAATCTGGCGCAAGGCAGATTTGCCCCGCGTTCATCATCTTACCCATGGCGATCCGCTGGGTCGTTTTTTGGACATCAGCATCCGGACCAACGATGGTTGGTGATTTGCCGCCGAGTTCGAGCGTTACAGGCGTCAGATTCTTTGCTGCCGCTGCCATGACATGTTTGGCAATCCCGCCGCCGCCAGTGAAGATCAGGTGATCCCACGGAATTTCAGAGAAGGCCTGGCCAGTCGCCGGTCCACCGGTGATTACCGTCATTTCCTCTGGAGTAAAATATTTGGCGACCAATTGTTGGACCAATTCCCCGGTTTCGGGGCAGAATTCGGAAAATTTGATGATCACGCGATTGCCTGCGCCAAAAGCGCCGATCGCCGGATCAAAGGCGAGGTTGATCGGGAAATTCCACGGCGCAATCACGCCGACAACACCCTTGGGTTGATATTCCACGGCGCCGCTGGCGCCGAGCAGACCGAGCGGAAAGTCCGCTTTTCGTTTTTCCGGCCGCATCCATTTTCTCAGGTTCTTCTTATGATCCTTGGCATGGCCGACAACCGACATCAGATCGGTCATCACGGTTTGTATGCTGCTGCGATGACCGAAATCATTGGATACCGCTTCGCAAAGGGCATCCTTGTTGTCGATGATCATCTGTGCGGTGCGGTTGATCCGGTCCATGCGGCTTTCAAAGCTGACCGGTAGCTCGGCATGAAAGGCATCGCGCTGCGCCTGAAAGGCTGCCATGATTTCATCTTTGCTGACTTCGCCTGCTGCTGCTTCCAATGCTTCCATGGGTCGTCTCCTGCAAAAGCGCTTTGCTGCGCTCATTATCTTTGGTTTCAATTGACTACTTAAACCACATTTTTGCAGTTTGTCGAGGCAGAACGCTTTATTGGGAAGCAGCCGAAATCGCCGCCGCCAATGCTATGGTCTGTTCAGCCTGCTGCAAATGCAACCGTTCGGTCATCTTGCCATCCACTGTGATGACACCTTTGCCAGCATTTAGGGGGTCCTTAAACGCCGCAATAATCGCTTGAGCCTCGGCAATCTTTCTATCATCCGGCGCAAACTCGCGGTTCGCAATATCAATTTGCGCAGGATGAATGAGCGTCTTGCCATCAAAGCCAAAAGCCTTGGCTTGGCGACATTCCTTTTCAAAACCGGCTGGGTCCTTAAAATCATTGTAAACGCTGTCCAGGATATTCAGTTCAAAGGCGCGGCCTGCCATGATTGTTTGGGCTATAGCTGGCATGAACAAGGCGCGATTCTGCTCTGCGCGCATTTCCTTGGCCAGATCGTTAAAGCCCATGACGAAGGTCGTCAGGCGCGTTGAGGATGCTGTCTCCGCGATTTTTGCAATGTTTAGCACGGCGATCGGCATTTCAATCATTGCCCATAATTTGAGATTTTCGGACGCGCCCTGCTGATCCATCAAGTTGGATATTTCAACAATATCGTCGGCGCTGCGAATTTTGGGAACCAATATTGCGTTGGCTTTGCTGGTGCAGCTGCTTTTGATATCGTGGACAAACCATGGCGTATCCATAGCGTTGACGCGGATAACCATTTCCCGTGTGCCATAGCCACCTTCCGCCAACGTTTTGCAGGCAGCATTGCGGGCATCGTCCTTGGCATTGGGCGCCACCGCATCCTCGAGATCGAGGATTATCGTATCGGCGGCGAGTGTTTTTGCCTTCTCTAAAGCGCGCGCATTGGACGCAGGCATATAGAGGCAGGAACGGCGCGGTCGGAATGATGTTTGGCTCATGCAGCGCTTATACCGGAACCCGGCTGGCCAAGACAATGAAAACCATAACCCCTGTCAAAAGGATAGAGCTCTTATTTGGAGTTTTTTGCCGGCTGTTCGTCTGGGTCCGGCCTTAAGGCAAGGTGGCGAGCCAATGTGGTCAGCGCTTCGGACTGTTCGCGCAGCTTGATGTGTAATTTCAAGATCAAGAACAGACTCAGTAAAATCCACAAATAGATCACAAGATCGGCACCTCGGCCAATTCCAACCAAGCCGGCAAAAATGTTCGTCATTTCAGGAAACCAGATAAACAGATAACCGGTTAAAACGACAAGGAACAAGCCAATCCGGACCAACGGCAAGGATTTCCCGAGGCTGATGATGTAGAATAGGCAGACCGATAGGCCTAATGTCAGAATAATTTGGGCGATCATGATAGAAGCCTCGCTGCAATAAGGTCACGGAAAATGACAAAAGCGTCGGTGAACGTCTGGCCTTTTTCCTTTGAATAATCCGAATAGGTAATGGTGACCGGTACTTCGACGAAATCAAACCGGTTTTTGCGAATGCCAGCCAGTATTTCCGAAGCATGAGCCATTCGGTTCTGGCGAAGGTTAAGTTGACCTGCTGCCTTGGCGGTAAAAACACGCAAACCATTGTGGCAATCGGTCAGTTTCAAGCCGGTTGTAATCTGGGTGAACAAGGTCGCTGCTTTCAACAACAGGCCGCGTGATTGGCTCATCCCGACCGTGGTGCCAAGAAAACGACTGCCGAGGGCCAAGTCGGCTCCGCTCTGCGCCAGTTGTTCGAGCATTACAGGAACGTCTTCAATATGATGCTGGCCATCTGCGTCGAAGGTCACGATATGGTCTGCGCCTTGTGACAGGGCAAACACAATACCTGTTTGTAGAGCTGCACCCTGACCCAAATTGAACGGATGTCTGAGAACGGTTGCACCGGCTTTCCGCGCGACAGTAGACGTTTCGTCCGATGACGCATCGTCGATGACAACAATATTGGGAAACATTGTGCTCACTTCGGCGACAACATCTGCGATCATTCCGCCCTCATTATAGGCGGGAATGACGATCCAAACGCCTTTTTGAAGATTTATGGGATCATATAGCATGAACGGCCCTTTGCGTAATGATGACACCCGCGCAGATGAAGGCAATGCCGATCATGTAAGCAGGGTTGAGCTTTTCACCGAGCAACAGCCAGGCGAATAGCGGTGTGAAAACGAACGATAAGGCGACAAACGGATAGGCGGCGCTAAGCGGCAATTCCCGGACAATTAGGATCCATACGACGGCCAGTGCGCCATAGAGAGTGACCGCACCAATCAACATGGGTTCCATTGCCTGCACCCAAATCGGTTGGTCTGGTCGCAGACGCTGCGAGGCCAGTTTGAACAAAATTTGTCCAGCACCGACAGCGATTGGATATAAGATCAAGACAATCCAGAGGAGCCGGGTCATCTTTCATCTTCCATGGCCGCGATGGTGATAATTTCCATATTCCGCGTGAACTTTCGCGACGGGCCAAATTTGCGCAGCTCTTTTGCGATCGCGCGGGCCATGTCAGGCGGAGCAAAGGCGATATGAGTGGCATTCCATTGGCCGATAAGCGCGCGACGTTCGGACTGAGTGGTGCCTGCTGCAAAAAACTTGTCGGTCGCGGCCTGTCGTTCAAACAGACTCGGCGCTACGGGTTCGGGGCGCGGAATGGAAACGACGCGGTGGCCTGTAGATTGCAACGGATAGACGATATTTTTGGTCGCAAACGAGATTGATCCTGCGGGTAAATGGGCCTGCATCTGATCGACCGAAGGAAGCATCCGGCCATGTGATGCGCGGGTTTCAAACTCCATCTGACGCGGGACCGATGCGATATACATGCTAAACCCAATGAAGATAAGTCCGGATATTGTAAGTATGCCGCGCATCGCCGGGCTGGTTTTTTTGAAGAAGTTTGACGATAAAACGGCCCATGTCAGTGCGAGTTGAAGATATAGTATAATTGCTGGCGGAAAGCGGTGCGCGATAGACATATCGAGAGCGACCAGCAGCAGGTAGGCGATCGTAAAAAATATTACAGGCGCTAGAATATCCCAGCGAATCTGGCCGAGTTTGGCATCGCGGAAGCCCAGAATACCCAATATTGTCGGAGCCGCCATCAGGATGAGGTAAGATATGGTCGTCATCTCTTTGGCATCGGATTCCCAACGCGGATCGGATGCTGACATAACAACATCTAGCGGGTTGAAATAAGGCCATATTAGCGAGAGCAATCCACCAACGAAAAGCGCAATTAACAGGGTCATCTTCCGGCCAATCGCAGCTGATTTATGGAACAATATGAAGCTGCCAGTACCTGTGAGCATGATGAAGGCGCTGAACTGGTGTGTAATGACAATTGTTGCGGTTAAGATCGCCAGAAGCGTTAGGTTCAGGCGGAAAAATTTTGGTTCCTCGAGCGCAAAGAGGCAGAGAAACCAACTCAACATGCCCATAACCAGCGCCTGGGTAGCAGGATAACCGCCGCTGCTAATGAAGGTAGCAAAATTATGAAAGCCAGCGTGGCCGCGCTGAGCGCCCCAAGCGAATAGCAGGATGGTGAGAAGAATAGCCGGTGCCCAAGTCGCTTTGTAATAGCGTTTGGCAAATAACCAGGTCGCTGCACAAAATGCGACACATATTCCCGCTCCCATGAAACTGAAAAGCGCCGAAGGAACGATATCGAACACGTTCCCGATTAGGGCGGCCAAGATATTCAGCGGCGTATAATATCGCGACGGTTCATTTGTTGCCAGATGAGGGTTTGAAGGATCAAATGGAGAGGCCATTAATTCTCTAAGAACGGCAAGATGGTGCCATGTATCGCGGCCGGGATGTTCAAATCCAAACGGATCAAACAGATAATAACCGATCATGATTGCAAAATATGCGGCGCACAGAATCAAATAAGCGCGGCCGGAGCTCAGGCTTTGCAATGCCATATTTAAGCGCTTGGGCGCAATTATCGCGGTGTTTTCCATGGCTTTGCATCTATGGCCCTAATGGTTAATTTTTGGTTTCGAAGGGCCTTAAATATAGTTTACGGAGTATTAACTTTTGATCATGTAAACGGTTGCTACATATAGAAAATGCCGGAGTAGCTATGACCGAAACCATGAAAGAATCACCGTCCTCTATCTCTTTAGAGAGACTCGTCCCCGGCACGCTTACCGATGACGATGCAACCGGCCGGGAAACGCTCGAATTGCATATGGACCGCTATCATTTCGCCTCCGGCTATATAACCGGCGGCCGTGTGCTCGATTGTGCTTGCGGTGTCGGTTACGGCACTGCCATTTTGGCTCAGGCAGAAAATAAGCCATTGGAAGTGCTGGGCGTCGATATTGATCCCAAGGCAGCCAATTACGCTTCGGAATCCTACGCATCAGAGACTGTTTCTTTTAAGCAGGGTGACGGCTGCGAATTGCGGGATGATAAGGGTTTTGACACTATTGTTTCTTTGGAAACGGTCGAACACGTCCCTGATCCGGCGGCGTTGTTGGCTAATTTCGCGAACCTTCTGCGGCCGGGCGGAAAGCTGATTGCTTCGGTTCCGGTAACGCCGTCTGTCGATGTTAATCCCTATCACCTTCATGATTTTACCAAAGCGTCTTTTCGGAAACTCGGCATGGAACTGGGATTGAAGGAAATTGATGCGATGGACCAAGTGCAACCCTTTAGTCCGTTCAAGATCGTCAGCGGCAACGAAGCACGCCTCGATGATATGCGTAAAAACCTGATCGGCTATTATTTGTCCCACCCGAAGGCTGTTTATAGCCGTATCCGGTCCACGCTGGTCGACGGCTTTTGTAACAAATATCTGACGGTCGTTTGGCAGAAGCCGCTCAAATAAAAGGTTTCTCAGCAGGATAAATGGCAAGACTTGATCAAATCGAGAAACTGAAAATCCTAGCTGATGCTTTCTGAGGCTGGAAGCGTTTCAGTCGAGAATGACATCGATCAGTCGCGGTTTTCAAGCTTGGCTAAGCTCTACGAAGCCCTTGAGCAGGATACCTATCCTAAGCCATAATATATCGAATGCCATAGCGCGCGGAGGAGGCCCCTCAGGTGTATCGATAATGCTCATTGCAATTAAAACCGGATAGTTGTTCATTGACGGTTATGGATAGCTTCGCCAATGGGCTTTTATGGATTGGCTAGAGATAAAAGTGTGGCTGGAAAGCGCAACCGGACTCGATCGCGATGCACTGCATATATATTGCGCGCTCGCTATCCAGCTTTTCCTTTCGTTGTTCTTTCGCCGGGCGCTCGGCAGCCCCTGGCCATGGATTGCGGTACTTGTTGTCGCGAGCGCCAACGAATATTTTGATTATCAAGGCGTTGGCGATACCGAATCCTCGGTGTTATATTTTAAAGCAGAAGCTTATCACGATATGTGGAACACTATGGCGGCTCCGACAATTTTGATGCTGATCGCGCGATACTGGCCGGGGTGGATGACAGGCAGGTCCCGAAAAGCTGAGGCTTCTTATGCCGCAAAACCTCAACCAAAAACCGCAGCTTAATCGTTTTTTTGTCGCTGCATCAGGATTTTTTTGACATTTTGCGACTGGCCTCGCGGCATGACCATGACCTTGTTTCCGCTCGCGACGATGATCAAATCCTGGACACCCAGTGCCGTCACTTCAACGCCGGCTGCGTGGATCAGATTGTCTTTTGAATCAATCGCCAGAACGTCGCCGGAGATGACATTGGAGTGGTCATCTGAGGTGCTGATTTCAAAAAGAGAATCCCAGCTACCGACGTCTGACCAACCAGGATTAACTGGCGTAACGGCTACCTTCTCGGCCTTTTCCATAATGGCATAGTCAATGGAATCGGACGGTGCCTGCGCAAAGCTTGCTTCATCCGGGGCTATTTGGTTCCCATCTCTGCCCGCCTTGTCCATTGCATTTTGCGCTGCTTCTAGCATTTCTGGCGCATATTTGCCCAAGGCCTGCAAATAGGTGTCGGCTCGGAACAGGAAGATGCCAGCATTCCAGTGATACCCTCCATTGCTGAGCATTTTTTCGGCATTGTCGTGATTGGGCTTTTCGACAAAATTTTGTGCTGCAAAGCTATTGTTGCTGCCGAAAATAGCTTCGCCTTGTTTAATATAGCCATATCCGGTTTCAGGACCATCAGGTGCAATGCCAAAAGTCACCATCCACCGCGCCTTCGCCAGGGGTAATGACTGCCGGACAGCGTTTAGAAATGTCGGAACGTTTTTGATGACATGATCGCTAGGCATGACAAGCATTGGGCTTTGCTGGTTTTCGCAGGCAAGCGCGGCCAATGCGATTGCTGGCGCTGTGTTTCTGGCACATGGCTCCAATATATGAGCTGTCGCGCGTGCTCCTATTTCTTCCATTTGCTGTTCGGCGAGATCGGCGTGTTTGGCACCACCGACAACGATTGGCAGTTCAAACAGATCGGCATCCAAACATCTTTCCAACGTCATTTGGAACATGCTGAGCGGGCCGGTGAGATTCAGGAACTGCTTGGGCCGCTCATCCGTTGATACCGGCCACAAGCGGGTTCCAGAGCCACCCGACAGGATCACAGGCGTGATGTGGTCATTCTTGTTCATATTGTCGACTTCACTTCATGCTACATGCGATCAGGGCTTTGCTATTTCGGGACAAATCAATTTCGGAAGCCTTTGTGCACAATCCGCATTCTCCCGGGCCGATTTTTTTGCCTCTGGCAGTGATTTGTCCTTCCAGCGGAACGATCTGCCACTCTCCTGCTACAGCATTCCTTAATATGTTATGATCATCCCCCACTATCTGAAATAGCCTGAAATGAGGGCCGTCAATCAACTGCATAGATTGATCATGCACAGTTTCACTATAGTTTTTCAAGTCATAGGGGGCAGGAGTTGCTACCGATAGAGCATCGTCTAAGTGCAATTCGCGTGGCCGGCCATAGTCGAAGAGCCGATACGTAACATCAGAATTTTGCTGTACTTCGATGAGCGTTATTCCGGGTCCTATCGCGTGTATAGTCCCGGCGGGAATGTAAAATAAATCGCCCTGCTTGGCGGGTTTCCAGTCAATAAGTTGTTCGATTTGGCCACAGGCCACTGCAGCGTGTAGCTTGGTTGCACTGACCTCTTTGGTTAGCCCAATGCCCAGGACAGCATCCGGTTCGGCATCCAATATATACCAACATTCTTCTTTCCCACTCGGTAGCCCTTTACGGCGTGCCTGACGATCATTGGGATGAACTTGAATGGAGAGCTTTTCACTGGTGAATAAATATTTGATCAATAGGCCGGGTGTGACGCCTTTGGGGGGAGAAAACCAGATTTCTCCGATTTTTTCCTTTTGCTTTCCGCCAAATATTTTGGGTAGAATCAACTGCCCCCAAGGTTTGGGAAGTTTTTTTCGGCTGAGTTTCATGTGCCCCCCATTGATCGTTAGCCGCGGCCAATACTTGTATATTCTAGACCGCTTTTAGCGACATCTGCAGGATGATATATATTCCGTAAGTCGACAAGAACTTTGCCTGCCATGGCAGAGGACAGTTTTTCGAGATCAAGTGCGCGAAACGCGTCCCATTCCGTTACGATGACAACGGCATCGGCGTCCGCAGCAGCATCGTAGCTGCTGTCAGTCATTGTCACATCAGGCAAAAGTTCTGCTGCTATTTCCATACCTTCCGGGTCATAGGCGCTGACTATAGCGCCAGCATCGATCAATGTTTGAACAATGGCAATAGATGGCGCGTCGCGCATATCGTCAGTATTGGGTTTGAAAGTGAGACCAAGCAGAGCGACCTTCTTGCCGCGCGCCTCCCCGCCTATTGCGTGTATGACCTTTCTTCCCATGGCTCGTTTGCGTTGGTCATTAACTTGTACCACGGCTTCGACAATCCGTACCGGACTCTCATTATCCTGAGCAGTTTTGAGCAGGGCTAATGTGTCTTTTGGAAAACAGCTGCCACCATAGCCGGGGCCGGCATGAAGAAATTTGGAGCCGATCCGATTATCCAATCCGATGCCTCGAGACACTTCCTGGACGTCCGCTCCCACTTTTTCACATAGATCAGCAATCTCGTTGATGAATGTGATCTTGGTCGCAAGAAACGCGTTAGCGGCATATTTTATCAATTCCGCCGTCCGGCGTCCGGTGAAGATAATGGGTGATTCATTGAGAAATAATGGCCGATAAATCTCGCTCATCACGTCTTTCGCCCATTCGTTTTCAGCGCCGATGACAATACGATCCGGCCGCTTAAAATCGTTTATGGCGGCGCCTTCGCGCAGGAATTCGGGGTTGGATATGACGGCAAATTGGTCAGCATCGAGCGTTTTTGACAATATTAACTCTACTTCATCACCCGTGCCTACTGGCACCGTAGATTTGGTGATGACCACCGTTGGCTTGGTGATCGCGTCGGCAATCTCTTCTGTCGCGGCGTAGACATAGCTGAGATCAGCATGCCCATCTCCACGTCGCGAAGGCGTGCCGACGGCAATAAATACAGCATCGCAATCTTTCACCGATTCTTTCAAATCTCCGGAAAAGGATAGGCGCCCGCCATCGACATTGCGTTCCACCAGTCGCGCAAGACCGGGTTCAAAAATGGGCATGATATTCTTATCAAGTTGTTCAATCTTGCTGGGGTCCTTGTCGACACAGATGACTTTATGCCCAAAGTCCGCGAAGCATGCGCCAGAAACTAGTCCTACATAACCGGAACCGATCATTGCAATTTTCATATTTGTCCTCTGGTCTAATGATATCAATTTAGTGACGGTAACAGATGTGCTTCTCTCTCTGGCCCGATCAAGATTTACGGTCAAGCATAGTAACTTACTCTAGCGGATATCCAGCCCATTCTATCTTTTACAATGATAATCACGCGCTGCATGGCGTTTGCTGCTGCGTCACCCACAAGCCAATTTCAAACGCAATGGAATGCGGAAGATGACCGACTTATTGTCGGCCTTGCCAAGGCTTTAAAGCGCTTTGACCAATTCCAATATCCGGCTTGCATCTTGCTTATGGCAAATCAGCAGGTCCGGCAAATATGTGTCTTTCTGATTATATAGCAGCGGGCTTGCATCGATCCGGGAACAATGCAGATCATGTGCCTGCGCAACTGCTGCAGGTGCACAATTATCCCATTCATATTGTCCGCCGGAATGTAGATAAATATCCGCTTCCCCTCGGACAATAGCCATTGCCTTCGCGCCAGCTGATCCCATCGGGATGAGGTCCGCATCCAATATGGCTGCAATTGCCACGGCTTCCTTGGCCGGTCGGGAACGACTGACGACCATACGCGGTTTGTCTCTGCGTGTGGGTAAAGCAATCGGTAAATCACTTCGCAACGTAAGGCCTAGCGCGGGTAAGGACACTGCGCCGACGGACGCTTTGCCTTCGATCGCCAATGCAACGTGCACCGCCCAATCTTCGCGACCCTCGCCATATTCACGTGTGCCGTCGACTGGATCGATTATCCAAACGCGGTCTTTATCCAATCGTTCACTGGTATCCTTGCTCTCTTCAGACAGCAGGCCGTCATCGGGGCGCAATTTGCGCAGAGCGGCCACCAGCAACTCATTCGCCTTGCAATCGCCCGCGTCACCAAGCTCTTTGCCGGTCAAATCAGAATTGTTGCGCAGGTCTAAAAGCAATGCACCTGCATCTGCCGCCAATTTTGCCGCCAATTCAGCATCCGTCATATCGTATAAGACCAACTGCCAACAATTTTGTCGACGATAATTTCAGCCGCTTCTTCGGGGCTCATTTTCGTCGTGTCGATCCGCAGTTCTGGATTGTCAGGGACTTCATAGTCGCTATCGATGCCGGTGAAATTCTTGAGCTCTCCAGCGCGTGCTTTCTTGTAAAGGCCCTTCACGTCCCGTTCTTCGGCCACGGACAACGGTGTATCAACGAATATCTCAATAAACTCATCGTCAGGTAACATCGACCGGACCAGTTGTCGTTCCGCCCTGAATGGAGAAATAAAGGCTGTCAGAACAATCAGACCAGCGTCGGCCATTAATTTGGCTACCTCGGCTATGCGGCGGATGTTTTCCACGCGATCAGCATCGGTGAAACCGAGATCTTTGTTCAACCCATGTCGAACATTGTCACCGTCCAGCAGAAAACTGTGCTTGCCAAGCGCATGAAGCCGTTTTTCAACCATATTCGCAATGGTTGATTTTCCCGAACCCGATAGTCCTGTGAACCAAACCACACGCGGTTCTTGACGCTTTTGCAGCGCATGAGCGGCGCGGTCGATGTCGACGTCTTGCCAATGCACGTTTTGCGATCTCCGCAAACAGAAATGCAGCATACCAGCGGCAACCGTCGCATTGGTAATCTTGTCGATAAGAATGAAGCCGCCAAGATCGCGGTTTTCCTCATAGGGTTCGAATATGATCGGCCGGTCTGTGGAAATTTCAGCCACACCAATACCGTTTAGGTCCAGCGTCTTGGCCGCCAATTGTTCCATATTGTTGACGTTGACCTGATATTTGGGTGATTGGACAGTCGTACTGACAAACTGCGCGCCGATTTTCATCCAATAACTGCGGCCGGGCAATAATTCTGCCTCGTCCATCCAAACAATTGTGCTTTCAAACTGATCCGCAACCTGCGGCGGAATATCGGCTGCCGCGATGACATCCCCGCGGGAGCAATCAATTTCTTCGGTCAGCATTAGCGTAACCGATTGACCAGCCACCGCTTGATCAAGATCACCGTCCATTGTCACAATGCGTTTGACCGTGGATGTTTTGCCAGAAGGCAAGACGCGGATATGATCTCCCGGTTTGACAATCCCGCTAGCAATTTGCCCGCTGAAACCGCGAAAATCGAGATTGGGCCGATTGACCCATTGCACCGTCATTCGCAGCGGATTGGCTTGATTGGCGGTCGCCATAACCTCAACATTTTCCAGATGTTCGACGAGGACAGGCCCATCATACCATGGCGTGTGGGCGGATTTGCTGGTGATATTGTCGCCGGCCAATCCAGAGATCGGCATCGGCGTGAAGGCTTTTATACCGATCTCTTCAGCAAAGGCGGTATAATCGGCGATGATCTGGTCATAGACCGCTTCATCATAGTCGACGAGATCCATTTTATTCACCGCAACGACCAGATGCTTGATACCGATCAGATGCGCCAAATAGCTGTGGCGACGTGTTTGGGTTAAAATTCCCTGCCTTGCGTCGATCAAAATAATCGCGAGATCTGCTGTCGATGCGCCGGTGACCATGTTGCGAGTATATTGCTCATGACCTGGTGTATCAGCGACAATAAACTTGCGTTTCTCTGTTGCGAAGAACCGATAGGCGACGTCGATTGTAATACCCTGTTCCCGCTCGGCAGCCAATCCGTCAACCAGCAGTGCAAAATCAATTTCCTGGCCTTGTGTGCCGACTTTTTTGCTATCGGCTTCCAGAGACGCGAGCTGGTCTTCAAAGATCATTTTTGAATCGTACAACAATCGCCCGATGAGCGTCGATTTCCCATCATCAACAGAACCGCAGGTTATAAAGCGCAGCATCGTCTTATGCTGATGCGTCTCAAGATAAGCGTCGATGTCCTCGGCAATAAGGGCATCGGTTTTGTAAATTGTATCAGGGTTGATATCTTCAGAATGGGTCATCAGAAATAACCCTCCTGTTTCTTCTTCTCCATTGATGCAGCTTGATCATGATCAATAGCGCGCCCCTGTCGTTCCGAAGTGGTGGTCAGCAACATTTCCTGAATGATCTGGGGCAGCGTGGTCGCGGTGCTTTCAACCGCGCCAGTTAGAGGATAGCAACCAAGCGTCCGAAACCGAATCGAGCGCTCTACTGGTTCTTCACCCTCCTCAAACTGGAAACGGTCATCATCGACCATCAACAGTATTCCGTCCCGTTCAACTGTCGGGCGCGGTGCCGATAAATAGAGCGGCACAATCTCAATATTCTCAAGATGAATATATTGCCAGATATCAAGCTCGGTCCAGTTGCTGAGCGGGAAAACACGAATGCTCTCACCTTTTGACTTCTGCATATTGTAAAGTTTCCAAAGCTCGGGACGTTGGTTTTTGGGGTCCCAGCGATGATTGGCAGACCGGAAAGAGAATATCCTTTCTTTCGCGCGGCTTTTTTCTTCATCCCGTCTTGCACCACCAAAAGCGGCATCAAAGCCATGTTCGTCCAAGGCTTGCTTGAGCCCTTGTGTCTTCCACATATCAGTATGGAGACTGCCATGATCAAATGGGTTAATGCCGCGTTCTTTTGCTTCCGGGTTTTGATGGATAAGCAATTCCATACCTGCATCTTTGGCCGCTTTTGCCCGCATCTTATACATTTCCTGGAATTTCCAGGTTGTATCCACATGCAGCAACGGAAAAGGCGGAGGTGAGGGGTAAAACGCCTTTTTTGCAAGGTGCAACATCACCGCGCTATCCTTGCCAACAGAATAGAGCATGACTGGATTTTCCGCCTCCGCCGCGACCTCGCGCATGATGTGAATGGCTTCGGACTCGAGACGCTGAAGATGGGTCAGGGGTGTTGTGGTTACTGGATGTTGCACGCAGAAAGTTCCGATATCAATGTTGATCGCCAAACGGACTTAGCAAATCACGCACCAGAGAGGGTGCAATAATTTCTTATCGAAGCGAAACATCTATTATATCTCGCAGCGGCCAGTTTTTTGGCCATTTGAGTTTGTTGGTAGCGGAGACATAAGCGACCCGCCGTTGCGATCACCGGGTCACAAATTTCACCGAAAGAGGTGAGCGCGCCTGCTACACTCAAAACCGCTGCGACATTTACAGCACACGTCAAAGTGAGTTCTATCAAGGTATTTTTGCATAGCGTGAGTGCAGCGGTGCGGGTTCAGCCTTTGGCCGCCAACCGATAGAGTCATCGCTGTTCAGGCCGGGTGGCGCCCACAGCGATGGCGATCCGATCTTTGGCCGCTTCGAAAAACATTGGAAAAGGAACACGTTATGACGAAGACGCTCTTCAATCACGACATTCGGCCAGCAACGATCCTGTCGATCACCGTTGTATCTCTTGCGTTGGCGGCTCCCACACAGGCTTACGCGTTGGACGGGCCTCTCGACGGTCTGAAAGACGCCGTCAAAGCTAAGGTAAAGTCGACTGTGCGCGATACGGCCGGCGTGCCCGATATCGGCAGCGCGAACCGGTCGGATGGCGCGGCGAAGGTCGCGGCAGCAGGAGGCACGCGCGGCCCGGGCGAGGCCCCGGACAGCGATGCCCATCACGTCGACTGGGACACCAAGTTTACCGCGACCGGGCTCGCTGATCGCCACAAGACCGGGCATAATTTCAAGTTTTATTGCCCGCCTGCACCGAACCGCCTGACGCCGCGCCGCTTCAGCGGGGTCGACCGATATGCCTTCCACACGGTGATCTGCCGAGCCGCGGTCCATGCGGGCAAGATCGACTTTGGCGGCGGCAACGTGACCCTGCGCATGGAGGCAGGCAACGTGAAACTGCAGGGCAGCACGCGCAACGGGATTACGACAAAGCCAGGGAGCAGCGGAATCCGCACCCTGGTGTTCGTCAACTGATTTCCTCGCGGGCGCCGGAGTTTGGGCGCCCGCCTAACGCCGCAATAGGGATGCAAATGGCGGTAATCCGGACATATCGCTAGTGCCTGCTTTGGGCGCAAAAAGCAGGCATGAAGTCCCAAGTTGATTGGGAACAACGGACTATATTAGACCAGTTAGTAAAAGTTGCGATACTTGTAACTTGCTTGAGCTCTTAGCCGAATAGCATATAGTACAGCCTCAATTGTGGCGCAGAGTGAAGGCGGAATGGAAATAGACAGCCTCAATGTTGCTAGCGAGCAGTCAAAGCGACATAGCTATTGGCGCTTTATAGGGATATTTGCAGTCCTGCTAATTGCTGCGGAACTGCTTCTCTACGTAGCCGGATGGATGCAACATCGATTGTGGCTTTTTCTGCAAAGCACCGAAATAGTTCTGGTGGCCGCGGACTTAATTTCGGCCTTGGCGAATGGCATTTTCACTTTTTTAACGGTAGCAGGCCTCTTTATATTCATCGAGTGGCGGCAATTACGTTTTTCTGAGTTTCGCACAAGATATCGTGACGGTTTGGTTTACAGTTTGACCGCGCTTTGCATTTCTATGTTGGTTCAAGCGGCGGAGTTTCACTTGCTGCGATTTTGGAACGTGAAACCGTTATTTGCATCAGATGACCTAGCACCCGTGCTTGTGATATTTCCTGTTCTGTACCTCCTTGTTCTGGGTCTGATGGAATATTGGTTGCATCGGGCGCTGCATTATTACGATTTTTTATGGCGCTTTCATGCCATTCATCATCAAATAGAAGATTTGAATGCGGCGCGCAGCTATTCGCATTTCGGGCAAGATATTATGTATATATTGCTGATCACCACGCCACTGGTTCTGTTAGTAGATGCGCCGCAGCAGCATGTCATGCTAGTGACGACCTTCTATATCATTTCTAATTATTACATGCA
This sequence comes from uncultured Sphingomonadaceae bacterium, assembly GCA_947493215.1. GTDB lineage: Bacteria > Pseudomonadota > Alphaproteobacteria > Sphingomonadales > Sphingomonadaceae > Parasphingorhabdus. The sequence goes on from CANLQE010000005.1 coordinate 40,537, forward strand.
TTCCGATGCGCCAGCACTTTCATTTCCTCTCCCATTTCGTCATATCGTTGCTGACAATGTCTATCATCATCAACATCATACGATAGAGGTGCGTCATATTGGCAAGAATTATGCGTCGTTTTTTTCCTTTTTTGATCGCATATTCGGTACACAATATATGCCGGAAAACGGAGAGTTTCCCAAAACCGGAATAGACGGTTATCCACCGGTTACGTCGTTGCGCGAATACATGTTGCGCCCTTTTGGTCCCAAAGCTTAGGAACGCCCAGTGAAGCGGATGGTAAAAGTTACGATCGGATTGGGGCTTTGCAGTCCGATCATAGCGATGGGCTATATGCTGAGCAACAGCGATAATTCGGACCTTGCCATGGCTCATCAGGTTATTGAGCGTGAATTTGTCGAAGTAAGCCATATTGATGGCGACGATTTATCCATCCTACCTCAGCAAGAAATCATCCTGTTCGATGTGCGAGAGCCGTCAGAATATAATGTTAGCCACTTGAAAGGTGCGGTTCGTGTCGATCCCGATATGACAGCCGACGATTTCATTGAGAATTTTTCAAATGTTACCGCTGGAAAGACCGTTATATTCTATTGCTCGGTTGGACAACGATCTTCCAGTTTTGCAAACCGGGTGCAGGACCTATTGATGTCTTCTGGCGCAAGAGCGGCCTATAATCTCGAGGGCGGTATTTTCCAATGGCACAATGACCATCGGCTACTGTTCAATAATAGTGCGGAGCCCACCCTGTATGTGCATCCCTATGATTCAATTTGGGGCCGTATGATCGAAAACCGGGAATATACCCAATATTGATGTTCGCAGCCCCGTGATCCTGCAAAAGAAGCCTATAGCCGGGGTTTCCGTTTGTTTAAGAAGCGGATTATTTGCAAGA
>CANLQE010000006.1 GCA_947493215.1 uncultured Sphingomonadaceae bacterium
TTATTGACACTGCCTGTCTGAGAGGTCCGAATGAGCCGGCCCAGTTCATCATATTTATAAGTGACCGTCTCACTAGCGGAAACAGGACTAATCGCCGTTCCAAGAGCAAGCGATGCCGCCAAGGGTAAGTAGAGTAATTTTTGAAGAGTGGGCGGTGTTTCGCCAATACTGTTTTGAGAACGTTGAAAATTCCCGTTCCAAAGAACGGTAAAAGCCGCAAGATCCATAAAGCCCCCTGTTAGACTTTACAGAACTGTCACTCTCATATCGGACCGTCAATGAGCAGATGCATCCGTTTCGGATGAAAATGCAAAGTAATAGAACAGTAACTCTAAATAGTGCCATAAAATTGTGGAATAGATAGATAATCGCGTTAATGTCTATGTAAAATATTCTGTAGCCCTTCACTTTTCACACCCTCGTCGGTTCGACCAATCTAGCACGCTATAAGATCGACCAATCAGCCCGCTCGTCCGAATAACAGCGATCAACGGTGATGCCCCGTCAGCCTTTATCGAAACCCGCAAAGCGGTTCCCGGGCTCGCGCGGGGCCCGGTTGGCAGGCTTGGTTGCCCTAGCGCCTTGGCAAGCTCCGGTCGCATCTGACCCGGCGCTGGTTGGCCAAGCCCCGAAAAGGTCGTGAAATAGTTGCCGGAGCAGAAGCCGCTGCCGACCGCTATACCGGCCTGCTGCATCGCGGCTCCCACATCGGTAGGAGACTGAAACAATCGGCTGGCCCTTCGTTCTCCGGCAACGATGCTCAAAAACGCCTGACGCTGGGAACCGGATATGCCAAGTCCTCTCAGTGCCCGTTCCATCAAAGCGGGATCGGCCTGATTGACATCAATTTTCCCGCTTTCGCTGGTGACCCGCACCTGCATCACAATGCCGTTGATGGTATAGCTCGTCTCGGCCGGCAGGCGCGCCAGTTCGCTGCGTGGGCCGTTGAATAATATGTCCGCGACCACGGTTTCGACTGCGCTTTCCTGAGCATATTTGATTTGTGTCTGCTCTCTTTCGAACGACAGTTCCTCCGACGCTCGCAGATTGTGAATCATGATTACCGCGACAATAGATGCGCCGAGCAACAGCATCCAAACGGCGGTGATTAATATATAACCCCGCTCGCCCGGGCCTATATACAGATGTCGTTGCGACTGTGCTGTGTGCCTATGGTCTGGGAAGTCGCGCACCAACTTCTCCGGCAACTGCTTCGTCAACCAAAGACCGCGTAAGATCGAGACCGTCGATGAGCGCATCGACGATATCTTTCGTCTCCTCTGGTGAACGAATGACCGTTGGCGTGATCAATATGATCAACTCGGTACGGGCTCCTTTGTCAATCTTGCGTCCGAACAGGCCGCCAAGGATTGGAATCTGACTGAGGAATGGAATCCCTGATTTCGTCCGAGTTTGGCGATTGCGGATCAACCCACCCAAAGCGATCATCTGTCCTGAACGCGTAGCCACGGTACTTGAGAGACGCCGTTGCTGGATGGTCGGAGAATTGATGCCCGATGTCGTTGTTTCCGCAACGTCACTGACCTCTTGAGAAATATCCAAGATGATGGTGCCACTATCATTGACCCTTGGCGTGACCTGCAAAATAACCCCGGTATCACGCAGTTCAATATTATTGATGAGCGGCGCACCGGGCGATCCCACGCCTTGTGATTGCTGGGTGACAATAGGAACTTGATCACCAACCTGCAGCGTTGCCGGTTCGTTGTTCAGTGTCATTATCTTAGGTGCAGAAATGACCCGGACGTCAGTTTTCGATTGCAAGGTGTTAAGTATAGCTGAGGCGGTTGAACCGACTACTGAAACGGAGAAGCCAGGAAAAATGGGAGCCGGTGTGCCGCCCCCCGTGCCCGTGCTGGTGATCGTGTTCGTGCCATTTGAACCAGACCGCAATACCGAAAAATCTACCCCAAAACTGAGATCGTCCGTCAGCGTGACCTCCGCTAGCGTTGCTTCGATAAGGACCTGAGCCACCGGTTGATCAAGCTTTTCCAGTGCATCACGGATGAATCCATATTCTTCGCCATTTGCGAAGATGAGCAGGCTGTTATTCTGCGCGTTAGGAACAATGCGCAAACCACCAGCAGATCCCACAGAAGCCGACGTTGAACTGACATTGATCGACGAGCTTTGGCCCCCTTCATCGTCGCCTTGGGTCGCGCCAGACCCTCCTACATTGACCGTTGATTCTGAGCGGCTTGGCCCAGAACTTCCTCCGCCACTTCCCAGCACCAATTGCAAAGAAGATGCGATATCTGCAGCTCGACTATTCTGGACTGCGTAGCTATAGAGTTTCCTTTTTCCCGACCCGCCGGCATCAAGCCGCCTGATCCACGGCTCGATACGGGTGAGGTCGGCGCTGCTTCCAGCAATGCCCAATACAGAACGCAGGCGCGGTAACGGAATAAGTCTTATGCGCGAACCGATAATGTCGAAGGGTGGTTCGAAAATCTTGTCGAGTTCAGCAACAATAGTATCAGCATCGACATTTTCGAGCCGATAGATTTCAAAATTCATCTCTGCCAATGTATCGACATCGAAGCGCGCGACGAGTTTTTTAGCCGCATCACGTTCATCGGCACTGCCGCTGATCAGAATCTGATTGCGCCCATCATTGGACGGCTGAACAATCTTACCGCCTAAAAACCCCTCAATGAGCTTGGCGATTTCATCGGCGCTGCCATATTGTAAGGTAACCACTTCGGTCGCAAAGCCGGGTTCCGATGGCGCAAAGCGTCTTGGCTGGTCACCCGAACTGTCAATAGGAAGGTTGCCCGCTGATGCAATGCGTGATGTGTCTATGGGCGCTACGCTGCGGGCTTTTGCGCGGTTGATGATCCGGTAGCTATCGCCGCGTTTAATGATCACCGCATCGACGCTCGTAAGTGCTTCTTCCAAAAGTGGGATTAAAGATGCTTCCGTGACGGGTTTGACAGTACGCAGAGTAATGTTACCGGTTACGTCGGCATCAACCGAGTAATTTGCACCCAGCATCGAGCCCATGACAGCGTCGACCACGCGCTTCACGTCCGCTTCGACAAAGGCGAGGGAATAGCCATTGGCTTCGTCATATTGAATGCGCGTGCTTTTAGGTGTTTGCGCGACTGTTGGGCCAACCGCTACAACAGCGCAAAGCAAGGCAGCGCCCAGCCTTAAACCATATGCCCCGAAGATGATCTTTGATCGATCACCATCATATTTGAAAAAACTCAATTCGGCTCTCCATCTGATATTATATCTTCCGATTGTCCCGGATTTTCTTGTGTGTCTGCTGTGGGAACAGGCGTGCCAGATGGTCCGCCAATGGCTTTGTTGCCATAATCAAGGCCAATGGTTCGTTGCTCATTTGCGTTGGCAAAAGTGGCTTCATTTTTACCTACGGTGACCAGCCGCCAGCCATCACTGGTTTGTCCTGTACTCAAGGCTTTGGTTTCACCGTCATTGGTTTTCACAATAGCAACCGCTTTGCCGCGCCGTTTGGAAACCAGACCAACCAGCTTCGGTACCGGGGTGACCAGTGCAGCGATCTGAGCTTCCGGCTCCTCGGCGGTCATCTCATCGAGCAAGGCCAAAGGCGTGCGCTCTGAATTGAATATGGGTTTTTTCAGCAAGATATCGACGGTGGGGATTTCTTGGGTTTGTACCTTGGTGATCAACAGAGGTTGCGGCTCAGATATGTTGTCCTGCTCTCCGGTAAGTAACCACCATGGCAATGCGATCATCAATCCTGCCGTCAAGGCAAGCCAGATCCATTCCATTTTTATCTGTGCCATCATGATTTGATCCAGGCACCCACGGCCTGCCCTGAAAATTGGACATTGGGATCATCGGCGTTGCCCGCTTCAATCTGCCAGCTGCGAAACCTGATCATAGGCGCGCCGCGTTCTGCTTGATTGATGAAGCGTGCTACGGAAACTTCTTCACCGATCAGCGCCAGATCAAACGCTAGCAATTTATCTGTCTCTTCGCCCGGGCGGGCGGTGATATTGGCGACCTGCAAGCCATTTTGAGCGGCGAGGCCTGAAATATAGGCGCCAAGCCCTAAAGCAGCCTCTTCCCGAGATTTTGAACCAAAGACAATGTCCGCCGATAAGGCTTCTGCCTTCTCCGGTGCTGGCCGTGCTTGCAATTTTTCGAGCCGTACACGTTGAAAACGGGCATCGTCCAATTCAGTCAGGCTGCTCTCCATTTGCGTGGCAACGGGTAACAGGACTATGGTCCAGACCAGCAGCAGCGCGAGAATTAATAAGCTAAGCGCCAATATCTTCCGGGTGAGCGGCGAAAATTGAGCTATCATGGCTGTCATCGCGATGTCCTGTAGCGAATACGAGCGCGCGGACTTTTGCTCTCAAGCTCTTCCGTCATCTCAAGCCGAGACAGGACTGGCGTCTGTTTAAGGGCTAATTCAGCTTCTTCTTGGTTCAGCATATCGGCCACAAATTCAAAGCTACCGTCCGGTTTTTGTGCCGCAGAAACCGTCCAATCTGACTCCGGAAGATTTTGCGCAAGGCCCTCCAGTCTGTTGCTGGCGCTTGGCATGTTGAGCAGGGGAGAGGCGGCGCGGCGGACCATTTCTTCCTTTGCAATAACTTTTTCAGCAGCCAAGCGAGGAGCCAGTTCTTCTTCCAGTCTTTCAGCGCGATCACTTTCTATCGAGTGCATCAATTTTGCGCCGCCGATGGTCAGTACCGGGATCATGGCCAGCATCACCGCCATTGCGATTGCAAATTGTATCTTGCGCTCTTCCAGAGGTTTCCGCGCTATTTCCAGCGGCTTGCGCAAGGTTATCGTCTTATCGTCAAGCTGAACGCAAAAGGCAGGCGGCATGAGATCATGCTGTGCAAATAGGCTTTCAAGAGCATCTAGACGCGCGCATTTCGCCATGATGAGCGCCAGTTCAATATGCGTATCATTGCGGCTAAGCTCGACATAGTCCCAACCGATTAAATCGGGATCCAAAGGCACCAGGCTTGGCAATTGCAACTCTAGGGCGGAGCGAAGCTGCGCCGAACTGGCGCGAGGGAGCTTGACCGGTAGCGCCAGAAAGTCAGATTCGCCTAAGAACAACCGTGCTTTGCGGACGTCCGAAAATTCTGTGATTTGCTCCCAGCTTTCGGCAGGCAGATTTTCCAATGCATAAGCTTCCTGCATTTTTTGACCTGCGCCATCATTTACCGTTTCGATTGTTGTCTCGTCTTTCGCCATGAACAGGTCAAACCTGTTTCGTTCGGTTGCCTCTCCTCTAAAGCCTTTAGGAAGCATTTCGCGCAACTCATCGCTCCACCAGGTCCAAAAGTCATGGATAGCCTCAGCGGTCTTGATCCCCTTGTCCTTCATGTTCGGCAACGCTGTGAGACAAGGTCAAAGATGCATGCGCCGACGGCATTAACACGCGGACGAATGGATAAGGTTTGGGGCTCTGATCCAGATTGATCACTAATTGCGATTTCGATTTTTTTTAGAAATGTAGGGCTGCCATCCTCGTTGGCGTTGACGTCATAACGCAATTCTATGTCTTTCATGTCGGACAAAAGGATGGTCTCGGGTAATTCTTGCCCCGGCAACAACAGCTTGAGATTATCTCCCTTTTCGCCGCGCTCTACGACGAGCTGTGCCTCCACATATCCTTGTCTGCCAATTGAGAGCGGCGCCTGCATTTGGAATGCAAGCTTCCGGCGCGAGCGTGATAGCGGTCTGGATGATGCATCTGAAAACCGCGCATCCGTGAGAATATCATCCAACAAACTGGCGGTGGTCGATATTTGAAGGTCTTGATCCCATTGCTCGGTTGCTTTCAAATCATCGCTTAGCCCTGCAATGACCCAGCTAATCGATCCAAGTAGTAGCCCGCCCGCAACCAGTGCGACAAGAATTTCGACAAGAGTGAAGCCCTTTTCGTTCATTGCGTGACCAACGATTTGAGATAGCGTTTTTGCAGCGTAACAAGCGCGGGCCTGTCTTTGCTTCCTGCCGTTATGGTGGCTTCGACAAGCACGAAAGCTTCTCTCGGATCACGGGCAATTTCTGTTTCTTGTAATGACCAACGCACACTATCCTGAGTACCATTAAGGCTAGATGCCGGCCCTGAAATGTCACGCAAACTATCAATATGCGACTTTGCTATTGTTAATGCCTGGCTCTGCAAGATCTGATTTGTCTGCCGGGTCTTTGCAGTCACCGCGCCGTCCATGAGGATTGTGACAAGGAAGGAAGTTACGATCAATGCAACCAGGACCTCGATCAGCGTAAAGCCGGTTTCAGAATAGGGGAGCCTCATTTGGAAATCCGTCCATCTATCCATCGGACCGTGAATAGCTGTTTCTCGTCACGCAATATTTCGCCGCCATTGCTTGATCCATCAGCATAGAAGATCAAGTCTTTGGAAGCGTTTCCAACAGATGGGCGCAGATCGAGAGCGTAGTCGGCAAGACTCACATTTCGCGTCGTGGCGGATGTGATTGCCTGCTGGCGCGCAGAAGCTATCGCGCTTTCCAGCTTTGCCAGATCGCCTCTTGCGGTCGCACCATTGCTGCTGCCGCTGGCACCGATGAACAGCACGGCGGCAAGGGACATGATTGCCAGAACAACCAGAAGCTCGACCAAGGTAAACCCTCGCTCATTGTCAGCCATTTCGGTAGGTTGGTGGTCCTTAAGGAATTGCGGCATGGTCAGCATTATCGCCAGTGCCTCCTTCCTTGTTATCGGCACCAAGGGTTATCAACTCAAAGGGTTTTCCTTCAACCGGTGACCGGTAGATAAAGTCAAAGCCCCATGGATCTTTCAGCTGCCGTTCTTGGCGAATATAGGGGCCGTTCCATGCAGGATCAGGGTCCGTCATAGCCCATAGAACCTCAATGCCCTGCTCGCTGGTCGGGAACGCGCCGGTATCTAGTTCAAAGTAACGTAGGCTGGCCGAAAGAGTGTCCAATTGAATTTTGGCCGCTTTCGATTTAGCGCTGCCCAGCAAATTGGTGATTTGCGGAATGGCCACGGCAGCGATCAAGCCGATCACAACCAATACGACAAGCATTTCCATCAGCGTAAAACCGTTTTGCCTTGGCCGGCCATTGCGGCGCTTGAACTCAGCCCTGTTATTGCGTTCGATATTCATCACCCTGCAAAATCTCCTAATGCAAATATGCCCAGCATGACCCCAGCGACCAGCATTGCGACCAATCCGCCCAGCAAGATAATCGCTATGGGATTGACCAGCGACACAATCCGTTCAATCCGTGCCGCCGCTGCCTCGCCCATAATTTCCGAAGCATGTCCGCAGGTTTCGCCAAGCTTGCCTGTGCGCTCGCCAACTTCGATCAGCCGGCTGGCAGTACGCGGGAAAACCGCGGTAGCTTCCAAGCCAAATGACAGGCGGCTGCCCTCGCGGATTTGAGTTTCCACCTTCGCGAGCTCGATTTGCCAACGTCGGCTGGAGAGGGTTTCGCGTGCGAGCGGTAACGCGCGAACCACGGTCAAACCATTGCCGATTAGAGTGGCCAAAAGGCCTGTAAACTGCGCAGCCAGATATTGGTCTCGCAACTTCATGCCCGGAAGATAGGGGGCTGCAGATGAAAGTATTTTTTGTCCCGCCGCAGATTTAAACAGCAGCCATATTGTAAGGAAGAAGATCAACCCAGCGGCCAAGATCATCAGGCCATAGCTGCGGACAAAACTGGACAGCGACAGCACAAAATTTGTCAGCGCCGGTAACTTATCCTCATTGCCCTCAAAAATCGGTTCAAATTGAGGCACGACGCTGGTGAGCACGATGAGCAGCGCTGCCATGGTCGCGATCAATACTGCCACTGGATAAGTGAGAGCAGTTGCTAGTTGACGCCGCGTTTCCGTCGCCTTTGTCATACGCTGTGCAACAGAGGTTAAGGCCGCGCCAAGCTTGCCGCTTTTTTCCGAGGAGCGGATAACACCGATCACATATGTCGGAAAAATTTTGGCAGCCTCAAGAGCTCCTGCAAGCCCCTTACCCTCTTTTACCTGTGACAAAATATCGGTGAGCAATTGTTTCTGGCGGACATTCGGGGCTTGGTCGCGGAGAAGGTCGATTGATCGGTCAACTGGCAATCCAGAGCGGACCAGCAAAGCCAATTGGTTGAGCATGAGGGCTTGCTCGCTAAGCCCGACGCCAATGGAAAAATGTACCGGTTGATTAAGGCGTTCCGACAAGCTCATGGAGCCGCTATTAATTTGTAGCGGCGTAAAACCGCTGCCCAACATCATCTGGACGCAGGCTTGCTCACTGGCAGCCTCAAACTGCTGCCATTTCTTCTGGCCAGAGGAATCGATGGCGAGGCAGCGATATTCAGTCATGTGAAGCTAACCACCCGCTGGACTTCATCCAGGCTTGTTGCACCTTGGCTGACCAGGGCTAGTCCATGACCAAGCAATGTCTCTGATGGATTGAGCTTGTAACTTTCTGCATTGCCTTCTCGAATATGAGCACGCAGGTCTTCATCAACCTCGACAATCTCAATAAGGGGACGGCGACCCGCATAACCGGTTTGATGGCAGTTGCCGCAGCCATTGGCTTGATACAGTTTTTTTGGAGCTTGCACCTCATGGGCTTCGAACAGAGCAATCTCATCGGGCCCTATGTCTCTAGTTGTTTTGCAATGATCGCAAAGGCTGCGCACCAGACGCTGGGCAATGGTTGCGATGACCGTGGAGGCGACCAAAAAACGCTCCACGCCGATATCATTGAGCCTTGTATAAGCTCCCAATGCACTGTTGGTGTGGAGGGTTGATAGCACCAGATGACCGGTGAGCGCCGCACGGTGGGCTATTTCCGCTGTCTCGCCATCGCGGATTTCACCGATCATGATGATATCCGGGTCTTGCCGCAAAAAGGCGCGCAAACTGCTCGCATAGCTTAAGCCAATTTCCGGATGAACCTGAACCTGATTAATCCCATCCAGCATGACTTCGACGGGGTCCTCCACTGTCAGTATCTTGACTTCAGGGCCGCGTAGAGCGTTCATCGCGGAGTAGAGCGTCGTCGTTTTCCCGCTGCCGGTGGGTCCAGTCAGCAAGATAATCCCATGAGGTCTATCCAAGGCTTTGCCCAGCTTTTGGAGGGCGATTTTGGGTAATCCCAGACTATCCAGCTCCAGCGGCAAGCTGGCGCGGCCCAAAAGCCGCATCACAATGCTCTCGCCATTTGCAATCGGCGAAGTAGATACACGAATATCCACTTCTTCGCCGCGCACAGTCAGCTTGATACGACCATCCTGCGGAAGCCGGCTTTCCGAAATATCAAGGCCCGCCATAACCTTGATCCGCGACGCGATCGGGTCTGCCAGACCAGTCGGATGACGCTCAACTTCATTGAGGCGGCCATCGATCCGGTAACGCACCGACAAATGTCTTGCCATGGGTTCCAGGTGAACATCGGATGCTTTGCGCTTCACGGCGTTGGTCAATATCTCATGCACCTGACGGATTACGGGCGCTTCGCTTATCCCATCGCGCAGGCGCTCCAATTCTTCGTCGAGATCTACGCCCAATGGAACGGTCAAGTCTTCGTGATCGGTTAATCCAAAATATTGAGCGAGCCGGTCTTCAATATCATCAATTCGTGCAAGCTTTGGTTCAACCAGACATCCGCTGGCGAACGCTATCGCTTCGTTGGCAGTCTGATTTTCCGGATCGCAAGTGAGCAGTGCGATCCTGCCGTCACCATGCTCAAGCGGAACGATTTTATGCTTTTTGAGGAAAAGGGGATTTAACCCTTCTATGTCGGCAGGCTGGTTTTCGAGAAGCTCAACAGAGGCTTTTTCAAGACCGCTAGTTTTATGCATCGCTTCAAGCAGATTGGTATCACTCACTAGGCCCATTTGGGATAATACCCAGGGCAGACGCATGTTCGTTTCGCTGGCGATTTGATGCGATCGCTCCAGCTCTCCTGGCGCGAGAAAATCTCCATCTAAAAGATAATCCGAAAGACTCGGCAAAATAGCCCCCTGCAAGCGGCCAAGGCTAGCAAAGCGACCATCTTAAGCAATAAATTAGGAAAAGGTTTGGTCCATTTTGGATGCTTCTCGGGCGTTTGCTTGCCAAGGCCGTATAACCGGCATAGCATCTATCAAAATGGTGATCATGAAAGATCAAAATGGCTTTTCAAACAATTGATCAATGGCAAGTAGAACGGTCTTTTGGATTGCCCAATGGATCCGTTTCATTTCCATCCTTGTCGGAGAACCTGCCTTATCGTGATCGACTGCAAAAAATATCCAGCGGGATTTTTTCCATTAGTTTAAACGGTCTCATCCTCTATTTTTTGATCACCGCCACGTTCGACAAAGCCTTTGAGCAAGAACCAGTTCAAACCAGTGGTGAGATTACCAGTATGACTTTTCTGAATCTGGGTGAAACAGTCGAAGAAGAGCCTTCAAAAAATCTAGCGTCCGGCGAGAGAGAGGCCCCGAGGGAATTGCGCGCAACCGCCCCTTCCGAATTGGAGGCGAGCGTGGAAACGCCGCTACCACCAGAATGGTCGCGCGCTCGTATCAGGGTGCCACGACTTGTTTCCAATAACATCGTATCGGAACCGCGAACCAATTCAGGAACAGGTCAAGGCGAGGCATCTGGAGGTGACCAGGACGGCGGTATTTATGACCCTTTTGCCGGCGCGGCCCCCAATCGAAAACCGGAATCGGATAGGGCTTTGCCGAAAGCCGAACGCGAAATATCGTTGGCTGGACGTATTTCCGGCGCTTTTGGTTTTGGCGAGGCCGCCAAGGCGGAAAAACAAAGCGTGTTTGAAACATGGGTTGCAGGTCTGCGGAAGCGTCTGCCGCGGGCAAGAGGGACTATCGAATTATCAGTCCAGACGGCCCCTGATGGCAAGGTAAAATCAAGCGAGATTTTGGGAGGCAGCGCTTCGCCCCAAGTGAAGTTTTTTGTGCGCAATGCAGCCATTGGTCAGAGACTATCTGGCATGGATCCGGATCCTGCGGGTAGTGTTAAATTGCCGGTGATCCGGTTGAATTGATGGTATGGTAACAATTTACCAAGTACATCTAAACTATCAGAGCCTTACTTTTTTGGGGCCTCGCTTCTGTGCCTTCAAAACTCGCCCGGTCTGCTGCTCCAACTCAGCAAGCCAATCATCGCTTCCCAAAGGGCGTCCGGTTGTTTCGGATTGTCTGAGTGTACGATAGATATTGTCTGGCGGCTCTTCCTTGCCCAAAAACTCCCGGAAATTGCCATAGCGTTTTAACACAGGGGCAATCTTTACCAGCCCGTCATCCTTGCCCTTCAAATGTGCACGCGCGCTTGACCATTCCCAATCCTCTGCGTTTTTCGCCAGCCGTGCACGCACCGGATTGAAGGAGACATAGCGCACCGCATTTGCAAGATGCGCTTCATCCATAACTACTGACCCAAAGCGCCCTTGCCACAAATGGCCTGTGGTTCGCATGCGTGCGTTGATGTAACCAGTATAGCGTCGATGCGCGTCAGCAAAAGTCATGCGCAAGCCATCCTCGTGAGACGGCACTATGATGATGTGCACATGGTTTGGCATCAGGCAATAGCACCAGATTTCCGATCCCGCCTTTTCGGCGGCTTCCGCCAGCATATATTTATAGAGTGCATAGTCTTCGTCTTCAAAAAACGTAGTGCCACGCCGGTTGCCTCGCTGGGTCGCATGATGCGGCAATCCGGGGACAACAAGACGGGGGAGACGGGCCATAAATTATTCATATGCTATTTAGTAAACTGTCACCGTAATTCGTCACCGTAATTCCAAGCTAGGGCGAAGGCTGATCGACGCTATTGCCTGCGAAATTGGTTAGTGAAAGCTAATTGCGTGTGTTTAATAGACTGTCACCGTAATTCTGTCACCGTGACTCTTTCAATTCATCAGCGAGATCATTTTGATTTCCAGTTGCTGATTGTACGGAAAACCAAAAAACTGCCAGCGAGAACCAAGAGACAGATCGCTAACCGGTCGTATTCCGCTACGGCTCCTTTTAATATCACGCTAATATAGCCTAAGTAAGCCAATAGAATGACAAAAATTACTATCGATAAGTATCTCAATGGTATTTCCTAGCTCTTAGCGATCGCAGTTTTCACGTCTGCATTCATCTTTTTTAATGGTTACCTCTGGAGTCGCTTTTTGAGCGGCTTTGACAACCCCAACAGCACCCGCTGCACCTGCAGCTTTTTTTGTTGTCTGCTTGATGGCCTTACTTCTATTCCTCGCCTGCCTTGTTACTCGTTGCCGTCTTTGTGTACCACGAGCGCGTTTTGCGGACCTTCGTATCTTTCTACCTGTAGATATGGCTTTATCAATTTTTCGAGCTTTATCCAAAACATTCACAGCGCCGACACCTGACGCACCCGCTGCGGCAGCAATACCGACGTCTACGATATCTACTTCGGACAAACTCTTTCCATCAACCACCATTTGGAAACCAACTTCAATTACCACCCCACCTAACCCTCCAATGACGTTGGCAATCACCTTTCCTGTAGGATCCACATTCGCCACCGGGTCATTAGCCACATAAGCGTATAAATTGTACTGATCCTCATATCCAATCGGATCGGTCTGCAGGAACCTTCCCAGATAGGGCGAATAAGCCCGTGCCTTATAGTGGTAGAGGCCCAGTTCCGGGATGAGTATCTGGCCGGTATATTGGAACCGTCCGACATTGGTGTCATTGGGAATGCCATAGGCATCATAGGCGTTGACCTGTACGATATTACCGGCGCTGTCGGTGATGGCGGAGATACTGCCCTGCCAGTTGGCGAACAGATGGCGGCGGGTAGTACTGCTCACCGTGCTGCCGTCATACCAGACGAGCGGTTGATCGACACCATTGCCATGCACATAGCGGGCTTTCAGCACGCCGGTACTGGTATATTCCGCGACCAGCGCATCGCCATCATAGAGGAACCTTGTGGTGGTCGCCGCGCTGCCGCCATTGACCTCATGGAGCCGGCCCAGCGGATCATAGGTCAGCGTCGCATTCTTAGCACCGCTGGCACTGATCAGGCGGTTTTCTGTGTCATAGGTAAAGGTCACCGCGCCATCGCTGGTGAGATTGCCATTGGCATCATAGGTAAATGCCGCTGGCCCCGCCTGCGTATATTGGTTGAGGCCGTTGACATTATAGTTGCGGTTTACGTCATAGTGAGCGGTGTTGGCGTAGAGATTGTTGGAGGTTGTGCGTGATTTGATCTGGTTGGCAGGTGTGTAGGCGAAGCCGAACCTTACATGTTCGCCGCCCACAGGTTTGAAAAAGCGAAGCATGCTGACACGCCCGGCGGCATCATAGTTGAAATAGTCATAGAGTCCGGATTGCCGTAAATTATATGCATATTGACCAGTGCTTCTATAGTATCTGCTGGCACCAATTCGCGTCGCACCGTTTTCACGAAGGTCAAGCTGCTGGCGCAGCCCATCATAGCTGTAAGTAAAATATTGCCCATCGGGGTGGGTTATGCGGGTGCGGTTGCTGTTTTCGTCATATTGGTAGGATAATGTGCGTGCGGTGCCACCCATATTGTTGGTGGTGGAGGTGACACGGCCGATATTGTCATAAGCAGTCGTTATGCCTTGACCTGATGTAGAGGCAAAGCGGGCATAAGTTTGCAGGCCACGATTGTCATAACCGTAGTAGACATAATTGGTGTAGCCTGTCGCCAAGCTCCAATGACGCTTGAGAAACGGTCGATTGAGAGCATCATAATTGTTACGGATACGTCGATTATCGCGTTTGTAATGCCAGATGCGATTACCGTTTTTATCGTAGATATAAGCCTCTCGATCCGCCGTGTTAATCGCACCGGCTGTGGAGTAAGCTGTTGCCTGTGTTGCATCGTTATAGTTGCTCGGCTGCGCTTTGCTGGGAAAATACCAATGCGTCTGCCGGTCATGACCGTCATAGATCATTTGCGCTTTGTTGCCGTTTGCATCGATCACAAATTGGTGTTTGCCGTTGCCCGTATATTTGTACGTCACCTCAGCCTGTTCTAGCGGTGTACCGACCGCTTTGCGTATCTGCGCGACCCGGCCCGAAGCTTCGTAAACAGTTTTAGTGATGCGGTCCTTGCCGTCGGGCCCTTCGGTATCATGGGTGCATGCAGAGGCCGGCAAGCTGTTAAACTGTGCCGGGTTCATGCGCTGCGCGGTACAGGTCACGCGGCCCAATGCGTCATAGCTCATTTGGGTCATAGTAACGGTGACATTGTCGCTGCCTACGACCCAAGTCTTGAGCTTGCGGTCCATATTGTCATAGGTGCTGTGGACTGTGCGATGGATGGTAAACCCTGCCCATGCAGATGGCGCGATAGTCTCCGATTGCCAAGAGGCCAGTTCGCCGGTTTCAACCTCAGTTACGTTACCTCGAATATCGTAGGTGGTACGTGCTGCCAAAAAAGTCCGTGTGGCGACTGCAGCACCGTCTGGATCGGCGGTAATAGTACCCGTGACCCGGCCCAGCGTATCATAGCGGGTGGCGCTGGTATGGGCAGACGGTGAGCTTTGTGCATAAGCCGATGTCGCCACCAAGGGTGCGCTAAGGCCAACAAGGGATGCCACAGCAACAGCGGAACGCACAGCCTGGCCATTCCAATTCAAGCGGAGCTTGATCATGGGCATGTACTCCCTGTTCCAC
>CANLQE010000007.1 GCA_947493215.1 uncultured Sphingomonadaceae bacterium
GCTAGTGAGACGGTCACTTATAAATATGATGAACTGGGCCGGCTCATTCGGACCTCTCAGACAGGCAGTGTCAATAATGGCGTTGTGACCGATATAGACTATGATGCGGCGGGCAATCGGACCGACTATGACGTAACCGGCTCCATTGGCTCCGGTACCGATGGCGGCGCAACCGGTTCTCCCGGGTCAGGGGGCGGTGAAACCCCTCCTTCATTCGCAGTTTCTAATGCCAGCGCGATTGAGGGTGGATCATTGACCTTCACCGTGACCAAGAATGCGGCAACCACGAACAACTATTCGGTCAACTGGGCGACCGCCAATGGGTCTGCGCTCAGCGGATCAGATTATACAGGTAATTCGGGTTTGCTGACCTTCACCGGGCCGCAAACCAGCAAGACCATTGTCATTCCGACCATCAACAACAATCTCTATGAACAGACGGAGCTGTTCTATCTTAACCTGACGGGGGCTTCCGGCGGCGCGACCTTATCCGATGGCCAGGGTGCCGGCTCTATCTCAGATGATGAAGTGCCCAATACGCCGCCAGTGGCCAATAACGATAGCGGCCTCGTTTCTTGCGCGCCCAATGGCTATGCAGTCATGAACAATGACACAGATGCTGACGGAGATACGCTCACACTGGTGAGTGTCTCAGGGGCGCTCAGTCCATACATTTCCGGTAACAACGTCATGGTGAGCGGCACCACCAGCCCTGGCAACTATCAAGTCGGGTACACGATCCGTGACATTCATAACGCTACTGCATCAGCAACGCTAACTCTTAACTGGGTAACGAGCTCCAGCTGTCCTGGCGGCGGCGGTGGCGGCGGGGGAGAGCCTGAGCAATGAGTTTTTTAGTCAGGCTATCGACCGCCTTAGCAACCATCGGAGAAGCTCGCGTGATCTTTAAGCCTCTAGCCATTGCAGCGATAATCTCTACTGCGAGCTTATTCTTCTCCACGTCAGCGCAAGCACAAGCGCAGCAAGATTATCGCGCTGATTTTCTTCCCCAATATACTATGTCTCCAACGGGCGTGAATTTGCAGACGGGGCGCTATGAGCATCGCCACAAGCTGTTTGAGCTGGGGCCATTCTCATACACCTATGGCGACAGATCAAGCTATGGCACATCGGTCTATTTTACAGTTTCCGGCAACACGCAATATGCGGCTGTCAGTGTTGGCGAGCTCACTATAAAGTTCCGCTATGTGGGACCTGGAGCGGCAAATCCATGGCAACCGGATTCCAGCGCAGCGGCAGAATATCGCTTTAAGAAAGTTGGCGCGCACTATCATCTGACACATAAGTCCGGAACGGTTTACGCGATGCAGACCTTTGCCAGCACGCCGACGACCCCGTTTTTTGATAAGAGACATTTTCCGCTTTATACACAACATCCTGACGGACACCGCTTTGACTTCACCTATGATGCGCAGGACCGGCTCACAAAGATCATCAGCAACAAAGGCTATATGATGATTTACGAGCTCACATCTGCTGGCCTGTTGAGCAAAGTATGCGGTTATAATCTCGCCTATACAGAATCGACCATATCCAGTTGCGCATCTGCCGTACAAAAAGGCACTTTTACGTCCGCAGGTACAATCGATGCGGCCGGACGTCTGGTGACTTCGACAACGTCCGTCAATTCTTCAACCGGACAAACCGTCAATTGCAAAAGCTATCCGGGTTCCTCGATCTGCCCTTACACCAATACCTATGGCCCCACCGCTGCAGAAATAGCTGCACTTGCGGGCTGGATGACAAAGGGCAATCAGGTCCGCAAACAAGTAACGGCTGATGGTCAGACGTGGACTTTTACCTATATACCGCCCGACCCGACCGCAGGGGATGACGGCGTATCTGACCCTTTTCAGCAGGACTTTGTCTCTGCAACAGAAATGATAGATCCCAACGGCGCGAAAACGACAGTCCATTTTTTCAAAGGTCTTGTTACCTCGGTGCAAAGCCCTGCTGGTAACTATGGTTTCCAGTTTAACGGGCTGCAACCTGTCCAAATTTCACACCCTGAGGGTAACAGCACCAAATATGACATGTTTGATGGCTTGATGAACGTTGGGCGAGTGACGGAAAGACCCAAGCCCGGTTCTTCGCTTCCTGATCATGTGTACACGCAGACATTTTTGATACCCTATCTGCCGACACAAACCTCTAATACCTGCGCCCAGCCAAATCTTTGCGACAAGCCGCTCACCCAAACGGATGCTAACGGGAACACGACCA
>CANLQE010000008.1 GCA_947493215.1 uncultured Sphingomonadaceae bacterium
TTCGCAGCCCCGTGATCCTGCAAAAGAAGCCTATAGCCGGGGTTTCCGTTTGTTTAAGAAGCGGATTATTTGCAAGAAATGCGAATACCCAAAGGGTTTTACGGATGGCGCAACGGCACGGAAAGTTAAGCAGCGCGTGCGGGACGGAGATTTCAAACTCAAGAGCAAAGAACGGGATTTTGTCCTCTACTATCTGTCAGATCGCTACGGCATCTGATCCTAGAAACCCAAACGCGTCATGACGCGCCCTATTCTCCGTCGTGGATATTATGCAGCCACGCTTAGCTTGCTCAGTGTGGCTGCTCTTGTTTTCGTCTCCCGTCTGATTGAACCATCCGTCATAGTCTATGTCGCTATTTTGATGTTAGGCACTGGCGGGACATTTGCATTGCTATGGAAAAGGCCGCCCTTGACCGCAGGCACTGTGTTTGCGGTCGCGGTGCTGCTTCATGTCATAGCGCTATTTGGTTTTGCCGCTTTTGAAGATGACTATTTCCGCTTCATCTGGGATGGTTATAAAACCATAACGAGCGGAACTGCATACGGGATTGCTCCAGCTAAATATTTTACAGATACTTCCATCGGCGCGCCGTTGCAGGCTGTGTTGGACAGCGTCAACAACCCGGACCTGCCGACCATATATGGCCCCGTTCTACAGATTATATTCGCAGTAGCTTATGCACTAGGGGGCACGGATCCGTTAGCGCTGCGCATATTCTTTGCTTTGATCAATCTGGCGCTTGTGGCCTTGCTTATCAAATCAACCGGCCCGCGCAACGCAGCGCTTTATGCTTGGTCGCCGCTGGCGGTGACCGAAATCATCATTCATATCCATCCCGATGCTATTATGGCTGCCTTTCTCTTGGCCGGATTAATGACTGCCAAGCGCTATCCTTTAGCGACAGCCTTGTTTTTCGGTATGGCCGCCGGCACAAAAATCGTAGCGCTGGCGGCTTGGCCACTATTGGCCCGTTTGGGTTGGCGGCCTGTCGCAACAGCTATCGGCACGGTCGGAATGCTCTACCTACCATTTGCTCTGCAAGGGCAGGGTATAGGCTTTGACTCGACTGAAACTTTTGCGACACAATGGTATTATAATCCCATCGGGTTTGCAGGCTTTTCTTCCCTATTTTCGCCCACAGTGGCGCGAATATTGGCTGCGATTGTGGGTATCATGGTAATTATGATCATCCATGCCCGGACACGCAGCATCAATGCGATGTCGGTTGCCGCGATTTTCGGGGTCATTCTTTTGGTCGCGCCGGCGGTGAACAGCTGGTATATTCTCTGGATCCTGCCCTTTGCTGTCAGTGGCCGGGCCATCTGGCCCTTTGCCGCAGCAACCGCGATACCTTTAAGCTATCTGACGGGGCTTAATCTCAACGACTATAGTCTCGAAGCTTTTGCGGTCCATCCGGTTGCATGGAGTGCGGAACTTTTCATCATCGCCGCCGCCCTGATCTACGATTGGCGGCAATATCGCAAAAGGAGCCAAGCAACCCGGTCGATTGAAGTAACGCCGACACCAATAACCGAACCGGAA
>CANLQE010000009.1 GCA_947493215.1 uncultured Sphingomonadaceae bacterium
ACAGAACCGAAATCTAATGGCAGCCATAGTTCACCACGATAGAACCAAGCTAATAACAACATAGCTCGCGAGCCCATATGTCGCTGTTAAACTAATGCTCATAAACAGTCCGCGCAGGCCATCTCTGCCCTTAATATAGCTGTAGGAATGCCCAATTCGGGAAACCGCAAAAGCAAGGGTCCAAATCTGCATTGCAATCAAATTGGGCGAAATCACTGCCATCGTCACAGCTAACAGCACAAAATGGGTCGTATTTTCTGTGGCGTTACGATGCGCATTGTGTCGACGTTCCAGTTCTTCCCATCCTTCCGGGACTATGCTCTTTTTGTTGGAACCGCTGCTTTCCCATTCTTCAGGTGTAGCGTGCAATCCATACTGCAACCGTGTTAGTTCGGTTGATGTCATGAGCCATGTATGATTCAACACCAGCAATATTGACGCTATCGCTAATACAAAAGTAGTTTCGGATGACGGTAGAGCAACGATGGGTGGATGCACGTCGAAAAGGAAAAAATTCACAACAGCGCTGATCAATATCAACCCTAACGGATACGCTAGAATAATAAGCCTTACTCGAGACTTTTTCGTTTGAGCTTCCGTCATAATGTTCAACAATCTTTATCTCAAGGGTTAGGACAGCGCAGACTTAGTCGCAGCCAATATGAAACAGGTAGGCCGATCCCGATTCATTGCCATTGTCATCGTTTTGGGTGGCCGCAATCAATGCTTTACCTTGCGACATTGCAACACTCCAACCGAATAAATCACCACTTGCCCCATCCGTCGCAGTTAACTTGGTCCGAGGGTACCAGTTGGCCCCAGAGCGCTCAAAAACATAGGCTGCACCGGAGTTATCACCGCTATCATCTTGATGCATGGCACTGATCAGTGCGGTATCACCGACAAGGGCCACATCACGACCAAATCTATCATCCGCAGCACCATCAGCAGCAGTGAGTTTCGCCTGTTGTCGCCACGTCGTTCCAGTGCGGTGGAATACGTATACCGAACCGGCATCCACGCCCATTACCTCATCGTCATCCCGGCGCGCCGAAACAAGTGCAGTATCCCCAGACAGAGCGACCCGAACTCCGAAAATATCTGTTTCTGCGCCGTCCTCTGCTGTAAGTTTGGCTTGTTGGATCCAGTTATTTCCAGATCGTATGTATATGTATGCAGCGCCGGCATTGCTGGCTCTTTCGTCGTTCAAATCTGCTCCAACCAATATGGTATCATCGTTGAGAGCAACGCTTATTCCGAAAAGATCGCCTTCTGAACCATCACTTGCGGTGAGTTTTGCCTGTTGATTCCAGATTGTCCCGGTCCGGGTGAACACGTAGACCGAGCCCGAGCCCTCGCCCTTGTCGTCATCGTGCGGAGCACCTATCACAATGGTGTCGCCTGAGAATGCTATACTCTGACCGAACGCATCGCCCTCCGCGCC
>CANLQE010000010.1 GCA_947493215.1 uncultured Sphingomonadaceae bacterium
CATATAAAATGTGAGCTTCCGCAGTTATCTGTAACAATATAGATGTCGGTAGTCCTTGGCATATGCCTGCGCCTGATCCAGGCCCATTAATGGAGAACACCAATGAAGATTTCAATTTTGACCTCAATCCCATTCTTACTGGCCCCCGCTCAAGCCCAAAGCGAAATCACGCCGCCAATGGGGTCCGAGATTCTCCTTGATGGCAAATGCGCCGACGATGAATGGGATGATGCGAAAACCATCGCTTCTAATCAAGGTCATTCGATCCGTATCAAGCGGTCCGACCGCTATCTATTCATGTGTATTGACTACCCAGAGGATGCGAGGGGTTCATTCGAAGGATATTTGGTGACGGAAAAACAAACAACGCCGCTTAATATTCATGTTTCCGCAAAAATTGGCGATCGCGAATGGCAAGGTAGTGAATGGCCAAAATGGAATTGGTGGGCCGCCAAGGGCTGGTGGAGTACACCTGCGCGATACAACTCCTTCCGGGAAGGTGAGCGCCGGTTC
>CANLQE010000011.1 GCA_947493215.1 uncultured Sphingomonadaceae bacterium
AACCTCTAATACCTGCGCCCAGCCAAATCTTTGCGACAAGCCGCTCACCCAAACGGATGCTAACGGGAACACGACCAACTTTACCTATAGCGCCACTCATGGTGGTGTTTCGAGTAAAACAGGGCCGGCCGTCAACGGCGTACGTCCGCAAACCCGCTATAACTATATCCAGCGCAATGCGATGATCAAAAGCGGCTCGACCTATGTTGCTATGCAACCGCCTATCTGGGTGCTGGCTGCAGAAGAATATTGCAAGACAACATCAGGCGTGGGTTCTGGCTGCGCAGGCGGAAACGCAGATGAAGTGCGCACTACCTATGACTATGGACCAACGACGGGTCCCAGTAACATCCTTGTGCGCGGTACCGTCGTCGATCACTGGGACCTCAAACTGCGCACTTGTTACACTTATGATCAATATAGCCGGAAGATAGCTGAGACCCAACCCCGTGGAACAGGGAGTACATGCCCATGATCAAGCTCCGCTTGAATTGGAAT